>NZ_JBICXW010000006.1:0-370447 GCF_043200475.1 Kitasatospora sp. NPDC048407
TTCATCAGCGCGCCGCCGGCCGTGACCGCGCCCTCGAACACCAGCGGCTGGAGGGAGGCACGCGCGGTGTACAGCGCAGCGGTGTATCCGGACGGGCCGGAACCGATGATGATCACGTTACGGACGTCGCTCACTGCATCTCCTGGTTCGCATGGGCGTCCCGCTTGCGCGGGGGAGGGCGGTCGCTCCGCCGCCCCGGACAACGACTTACCAGTCTCCCGCATTCCCAGGCCCGACCGCACCAACCACCCACGGTCCGGGAGTGGGCGGCGTGGAACGGTGAGGAATCAGGGGGCCGGGACGGTGCTGTGCAGCAGGATCGTCGAACCGGGGCAGTCCGGGGTGGCCAGGTAGACGTCCAGCGGCCCGCTGCCGCCCGGCGGGCGGAATACCAGGGCCAGCACCGGCCGGCCCTGGTAGCTGCCCGTTCCGGCGGTCAGCGGCGGTTCGCCCGGGTGCCCGGCGGCGCTCAGGGCGCAGGCCGCGGGGCCGTTGCCGGCGTCGGCCGGGGAGAGGCCCGCGGCGGGTTTGGTGGCCAGCAGTGCGTGGATCTGGGCCGGGAGCTGGTCGGCGGTGAAGTCCGGGCCGCCGCTGCCTGCGGTGAGGTTCGGGCCGTCGCTGCCGGCGACGTTCGGCTTGGGGTGCGAGGCATCGGCGGTCGTCGGCTGGGGCACGGCCTTGCCGTCGGTGGCCGTGGCCACCGTGCTGCTCGGTGCGTTCCGGCTGAGCAGCACGCCGCCCACGGTGGCCACCACGGCCACGGCGGCGGTGGCGAGCAGCAGGCTCAGGGTGCGACGGCGGCGGCGCTCGCGGCGGCCGGGGCCGCTCGCGGCGCGCGGGGACCCAGCGGGCCCCCCGGTGCGGGGCGGGCCGGACGGGCCTGCGGCGGGGCGCTCCGGACGGTCGTCGGTGCGGGTCTCGGTCCGGTCCTCGGGGTGGGTCTCGGTGCGCGCGGCGGACTCGGCGGCCAGCGCCGCGGTCAGCCGGTCGGCGACGTCCTGCGGCATCGGCGGGGCGGGGGTGTCCGCCAGCAGCTCCGGGAGACCGCGGAGCGCGGCGTAGTCCTCGGCGCAGGACGGGCAGCCGGCCAGGTGGTGGTGGAGCGGCTCGGCCTGCTCGGGCGGGAGCAGCTCCTCGGCCAGGTCGGCCAGCACGTCCAGATCGGGGTGCTCGGAAGGCGGGTGCGGCGTCATCGCGGGGTCGCATCTCCTTCCAGCGCGGTGGCGGGATCCGTTGGTGGGACGGGGGCGGGCCGGTTCGGGTTCCCGGCTCGGGGCGCGGGCGGTGTTCCACGTGGAACACCGGGGGCCTCCCGGGGGCCTGGGGCGAGGCCTGTTCCACGTGGAACACGGGCCGGATCGGTCTCCTGCGGAACGCGGGCGGCGGCGGTTCCACGTGGAACCTGGGCAGCATCGGTTTCACGTGGAACACCACCCGGGCCGAGGTGGCGCAGCAGCGGCAGCAGCCGGGCCCGGCCGCGGGCGCAGCGGCTCTTGACGGTGCCGACCGGGACGCCGAGCACCTCGGCGGCCTCGGCGACCGGGTAGCCCTGCATGTCGACCAGCACCAGGGCGGCCCGCTGGTCGGCGGGCAGCGCGGCCAGCGCGTCGGCCACCTCGCGCCGGGTCTCGGAGCGCACCGCGTGGCTCTCGGCGCCCTCGCTGGTGCCGAGCGCGGCCTCCGGCGGGCCGCCGGGGTGCTGGTCGAGCGACTCGGCCCGGCGGACGGCGCCGCGGCGGGCGCGGTCCAGGCAGGCGTTGACCACGATCCGGTGCAGCCAGGTGGTGACCGCCGAGCGGCCCTGGAAGCCGGCCGCGGCGCGGAACGCGGAGACCAGGGCGTCCTGGAGTGCGTCCGCGGCCTCCTCGCGGTCGCCGAGGGTGCGCACCGCGACGGCCCACAGCCGGTCGCGGTGGCGGTGTACCAGTACCCCGAAGGCGTCCGGATCGCCCGCCGTGTGCCGGGCGAGCAGTTCGGCGTCGGTGGGCTCCTCGGCCATCCGCCCCCTCCTCGCGGTCCGGCCGTCCGCTCCGGCGGCCGTGGGTCACCATCGTTGGGGATCCGGCGGGGCGGATCAAGAGGTGCCGGGGTTCCGGCTGCCGGTCGGGGCTATCCGTTGACCTGGATCTCGGCGATCTTGCCGCGGTAGCCGCCGTCGTCGCCGGTGGGCAGGTTGGTGAGCCAGACCAGCAGGTACCGGGTGTTGACCGGGGCGGTGGGCTTCAGGCTGACCTTGCTGCCGGAGCCGGTGGCGATCTGGCTGAGGGTCTTGAAGCCGTTGTCGTCGGCGGTCGGCGCGGTGGTGGCGCCGGTCGGGGCGGCCCGCAGTTCGACCTTGGTGGAGCCGATGAACTGGACGTCCACCGAGCTGACGGGGTGGGGCGAGCCGAGGTCGATCAGCAGGCCGGTGCCGGGCCGCCAGTCGCCGAGCTGGTCGTTGTAGCGCTGGGTGGTCCAGGCGGTCGACGGGTTGCCGTCGGTGGCGTTCGGGACCTCGCTGGTGTGCTCGTCCTTGTTGTCGCCGTACGCGTTGAACGGGACGATCGAGCTGATGGCGAGCTTCGCGCCAGTGGCGGCGGGGGCGCTGCCGCTCGGGGTGGGCGCGGGCGAACTGTGGCTGGTGGTGTCGTTGTCCTTCTTGTTGACGTACTCCACGGCCTGCCAGGAGCCGACCGTGACGGCGGACAGGGCCAGCAGCGAGGCGGTCCACTTGAGTACCCGGCGCAGGCCGCGACGGCGGCGCGGAGCGGGCCGGGGGGCGACCGGGGCCGGAGCGGGGGCCGGTGCGGGGGCGGGTGCGGTGGTGGGGATCGCCTGGGTGGGCGCGGCGGGGGAGTAGCGCGGCCGGGAGGTGGGCAGGGCGCGCAGCGCGGGCGGGGCGGGCTGCTCCGGCGGGCGGATCTTGGGCAGCTCGGCGATGGCCGCGGCCAGTTCGGCGGGGGTGGTGATCGGCGTCTTGTGCTGCGGCGGCTGCTCGCACAGGATCCGGGCGGCGAGCTCCGCCAGGCCCTTGTGGACGCCGGCCCGGACCTGGTCCGGGGGCACGCAGCCGAGGTCCTTGGGGAGCCCCTGGAGGTCGTAGCGGTCCTCCGGGTAGGGCCAGCGGTGGGTGAGCGCGGCGTACAGCAGTGCGCCGATCGCACGGACGTCGGTCAGTTCGGCGTCCTCGGTGGGCAGGCCTCGCAGGGCGGCGTCCACCGCGATGCCGTTGATCCGGTACTGGCCGCCGTCGGTGCGCAGCACGCACTTGGGGGTGAGCCGCAGGTGCGCCTGGCCGCGCTGGTGGGCGGCGGCGATGGCGTCGGTGACCTGGCGGACCATCTGGTAGGCGTCGTAGGGCTCGAGGGGGCCGTCGGCCAGCAGTTCGGCCAGGTCGCGGGCGCCGGGCAGCCACTCGCGGACCACGTACACCAGCTCGCCCTCCTGCACCGCGTCCAGCACCTGGACGAAGCGCGGGTCGCCGAGCAGGGCGGCGCTGCGGGCGGCGGTGAGCACCGACTTGGCGCGGCGGTGGCCGGCCGAGAGCAGGTGGACGCCGACGGCGCGGCGGAGCTTCTCGTCGACGGCGCGCCAGCTGGTGAAGGTGTCCGACTCGGAGATGCACTCCTCCAGCCGGTAGCGGCCGCCGATCTTGTCGCCGCTGTGTCGCTGCGGGGCGGGCAGCACGGTGGGCAGGGTGGCGGTGTCGGCGTCCAGGGTCTCGGTGCTGGTGGCCGGGGCGGGCTCGGACGGCTCGACCGGGGGCAGCGGGCGGCGCACGCCGCGGCTGCGGGAGGGGCGTTCGGTGCGGGCGGCGCCCTGGGCGGCCAGCTCGGCGTCGATCTCCTGCGCGGAGAGCGGGGCGGTGGCCTCGGCGAGCGGCTGCTGCGGTTCGTCGCTTCCGGCCTCGGCGGCGGCTGCGGTGGGGGCGGGCCGCAGGGGGGTGGCCGCGGTGTCCTTCACCCGGGACTTCGCCGAGCCGTTCGCCCCGTCCTTCGACGCGTCCTGGGGGGTGCTCTTCGCGGCGTCCTTCGGGGAGCCGTTCGCGGTGCTCTTCACCGCGCGGGCGGCGGAGCCTTTCGCGGTGGGGCCGCGGTCGGATCCGGTGTCGCGCTGCGAGGTTCCGGGCGCGGCCTCGGTCGCCGCCCCGTCCGTCTCGGACGTGTCGACGATCGCCTTGGTGCCGTCAGCCACCGTGGTCCTGCCTCCCCTTGTGTCGTCCCGGGCCAAGCCGGGACGGTCGACGAGCCGCTGCCGGAGTGGACGTCCGTGCTGCAAGGTCAATTGTGCCCACTCCCGGCCCCCCTGTACGACCGCTGAGAGTGCCTGGAGGTTGCCCACTCGCCCACTTCCGTGCGAACGGCAGACGAATGGGCCGGAATCGGGGGCGTGCCCCGACTCCGGCCCACCGTAGGCGGACTGGGTCGTCGACGGATCGTCAGCACTCCGGGTGACGTGCCGTCAACCTGTGACCGGTGTTCCGGGTCAGCGGCCGAGCCGCCGGCGGACCATTCCGGTGAGCGCGTTGAGCTCCTCGATGCGCATCCGGCGGGCCAGCAGCAGGAACACCGCGACCTGGACGACGGCCGCCGCCAGCAGCGTCAGCACGTTGCCGAGCCAGCCGTCCAGCACCCGCAGCGCGAACAGCTCGATCGCCAGGCCGACCACGGCGGCGGGCAGCGAGGCGATCGCCAGCCGGACGTAGGTCTTGGTGATCCGGGCGGTGTCCAGGCCGCCGATCCGCGCCTTCAGCTTCGGCACCGCGACGAACACGCCCACCGCGTAGGACAGGCCGTAGCCCAGCGCCATGCCGGTCACCGCCCACTGCGCGGGCAGCACCAGCCAGCACAGCACCGCGGTGCCGGCCTGGGTGAGCGCCACCCAGACGGTGTTGGAGAACGGGGTGCGGGTGTCCTCGTACGCGTAGAAGCCGCGCAACAGCACGTACTGCACCGAGTACGGGATCAGGCCGAGGGCGAACGCGGAGAGCATGTAGCCGACCGCGGTGGTGCCCTGCGCGGCCGCGCCGCCGTTGCCCAGGCCGTAGATCGAGGAGCCGATCACCGGGCCCAGCGACAGGAACAGGAACGCCGCCGGGACGATCGCCACCGCCGAGGTGCGCAGGCCGTAGGAGAGGTCGTCGCGGACCGCCCCGGCGTCCTGGTCGGCGGCCGCCCGGGACAGCCGGGGGAGCACCGCGCTCATCACCGACACGGTGATCACGGCCATCGGCAGCTGCCAGATCAGCAGCGCGTTGGAGTACGCGGCCAGGCCGACGCCGAGGTGGCCGTCGTGCTCGGCGGCCTTGCCGGACGCGGTGGCCAGCTGCGTCACCACCAGGAAGCCCGCCTGGTTGGCCAGCACGAACAGGAAGGTCCACTTGGCCAGCCGGGCCGCCTTGCCCAGGCCGTGCCCGCGCCAGTCGAAGCGCGGCCGGAACGAGAAGCCCGCCGAGCGCAGGTACGGGATCATCGACAGCGCCTGCACGGCCAGGCCGAGCATGGTGCCGATGCCGAGCAGCCGGACGCCCTCGGGAGAGATGGCCTGCGGGGTGACCCCGGTGTGCTGGAAGGTGCCGTACACGCCGATGTACATCGCGAAGGTGAAGATCACCACGAGGTTGTTCAGGACCGGCGTCCACATCATCGCGCCGAACCGGCCGCGGGCGTTGAGGATCTGGCCCATCACCACGTGCACGCCCATGAAGAAGATGGTCGGCAGGCAGTACCGGGCCAGCGCGACCGTGGTGTCGGCGCTCTGCTGGTCGCGCATCAGCGCGTGCGAGATCAGCTGCACCAGCACCGGCGCGGCCAGCACTGCCACGAACACCACGCCCGCCAGGCCGGTCACCACCAGGGTGAGCAGCCGGTTCGCGTAGGCGGTGCCGCCGTCCTCGTCGTTCTTCATGCTGCGCACCAGCTGCGGGACGAACACCGCGTTCAGCGCGCCGCCGCCGATCAGGATGTACAGCAGGGTGGGCAGGGTGTTGGCGGCGTTGTACGAGTCGCCCATCGAGGCCACGCCGATCGCGGCGGCGATCACCATGGTGCGCAGGAAGCCGGTGCCGCGGGAGACCAGGGTGCCGGCCGCCATGATGGCGCTGGAGTTCAGCAGCCCGGCGACCTTGCTGCCGGCACCGTCGACGAGCGGCTCGGTCGGGGCGGTCGGGGCCGGCGGGGCGGTGGGCTCGGGCGGCGCGGCAGCGGCGGCGTTGGCCTCCAGCACGGCCGCATCGGCCCGCATCACCGCCTCCTCCTCGGACAGCGGCGGGTCGAACTCGATCGGCGGCACGTACGGGTGGCGCTCGCCCCCCGCGGGGCCCGGCTCGGGGGCCGCCGGGGCGGGCTCGGGGTCGTCCGGCGTGTCGACGTCCGTGGCCATTGTCACGGCCTGCGCGGGTTCCGGTGCCGGCGCCGGTGCCTCTTCGGGCGCGGACAGCAGGGTCTCCACGCCGACGTACTCGGCGGTCCCGGTGTCCCGGCGCGACCTGGCCGGTTCGGCGGCCTCCGCGGCCACCTCGGCGGCGATCGACGCCCAGCGCGGCGCCGGCGCGGTCAGCTGCAGGGTGGCCTCGGACTCGCGGCTCGGCTGGCCGGGCACCGCCGCCGTGGCCTCCGGGGCGTCCTGGGCGCCCGCGGCGTCCGGCAGGTCGACCTCGCCGTACGGGTCCGTGCCCCCGTACGCCTCGGCGGCGTACGGGTCACGGGCGTAGGTGTCGGCGACGTACCAGTCGGCGGTGGGGTCGGCGGGGGCGGCGGCGGACCGTGGACCGCCCGCGCGGTCCTCGGGCCCACCTCCGCCCTGGTCCTGGGTTGCTCGCTCGCTCCGCTCGTTCATGCCACCAATCCACGTCAGAGAGGGGGGACTGGCGCCCGGGGGTGAAGCGCCTAGTGATCCACCTTCTCATCACCGGAGACCCGATCGCTGTCATCCCGGTCGGACGAGGGCTCCGCGTCGGTCGGCTTCCTACCGGCGTCGGCCCGCGCGTCGGTCGGCTTCCCGTCGGCGTCGGCCTGCGCGTCGCCGTCGTCACCGCCCTCGGCGTCCGACAGCAGCCGCTCCGGGTCCTCGTCGATCTCGCCGGCCGCCTTGCGCTTCTTGCGCTGCAGGTAGAACCGCAGCCCGGCGAGGATCATCAGCGCGGTGCCGCTGGCGATCACGTACGTCACACCACTGGCCACCGAGGTGACGTCGACGACGAACTCCACCGGTTCGCCGTAGCGCCGCGGGTTGGGGCCGGTGGTCCACAGCTCGGCGTTCACCTTGACCTGGCCGTTGACCTGCGCCTCGGCGGGGAAGCGGAAGGTGCGGCTGGTGGTGGCGTCCAGCACCACGGGCTGGTTGTCGCCCACGAGAAGGCGGTTCTGCTGGCTCGAGTAGAGCCGCAGCTCCAGGTTGCCGACCGCCTGGGTGAGGTCGTTCTTCACGCTGATCAGCAGCGTCGCGTTGTCGCCCGGCAGCGTCACGGTGCTCTTCTTCGGCACCCGGACCGCGGACTTCAGGTTGTCCAGGTAGCGCTGCACGCCGGCCCGGTAGTCGACGCCGGCCTTCTGCTGGTCGCGCCAGCTGGTGGACATCGACCGCACCATGGCCGCGCTGAACGGGCCGCGGACCCGCTCCGGCTGGGTGAGGATCATCATCAGCTGGTCCACACCGTCCTGGATGCCCATGGTGGCGGTCAGCTCGGCGGAGGACAGCTCGGCGCCGGTCGCGTCGCCCGGGTAGTCGTTCGGGACGTCGGTGTTGACGCCCGGGTCCGCGGGCAGCTCGGAGACCTTCTGCAGGGTGGCCGGGGTCACCCAGCCGCCGCTGCCGGACGCCGCCTGCATCGAGTCGCGCAGCGCCAGCGCGGTGCCGACGGTCAGCGAGCGGGACGGCAGCACCAGGACGCCGCGCGGGTGCTCCGGCTCCTGGTGGGCGATCGCCAGGGTCTCGGCCAGGAACCGCTGCTGGGCCGCGGTGCGGTCGTGCACGGTGCCCAGGTCGCCCTGGAACAGCGAGGCCAGCACGGCGTCGGAGACCACCGCGGTCTGCCCGTTGCCGATCGGACGCGCCGCGCCCGGCGTGTACGTCAGCTTGTCGGACTCCGGCATCGACGCGCCGTTGACCAGCACCAGCCGGCCGCCCGCCGCGTTCGCCACCGCCGCCGTGCGCTGGTCCAGCAGACCCCGGTACGGCCAGGCCACGTCCGACTGGGCGTTCACCTGGAGGCGGCCCTCGGTGGTGACCTGCCCGGCCGTCATGGCCTTGCGCAGCGCGTTGTCCATGCCGTTCAGCTTGGCGCCGTTGTGCGCGATCGACGCCAGGTCCGGGTCGGCGTACGGCAGCGACACCACCTCGGAGCCCTGCTTCGACACCGCCGTTTTCAGCTTCGCCAGCCAGGCCGTCGCCGCGTCGCGCCCGGTGCCCGGCACGGTGTTGTCGTCGCGCGCGGACTCGCCGGAGGTGCCGGGCTTCTGCACCCGGTACGTCTTGGTCATCGCGAGCACGGTGTCCAGCAGGTCCGGGTCGATCGCCCAGGTCAGGTTCGGCATGTTCGCGCCGATCTCGACCAGCTGGTTCAGCCGCCCGTCACCGGTCAGCTCGCCCACCAGGCTGTCGTCCCGGAGCACCGGCGTCTGGTCCTGGTCCGGCATGGTCTGCGCGACCAGCACCGGGGCGTGGGTCAGCGGCCACACCACCGCGACCGGCGAGGGCTTGGCGGTGGTCCGGCCCTGGACCGGCAGGTAGGTGCGGGCGATGCCCAGCGAGTGCGCCTTGTCGTCGCCGGTCCGGCCCCAGAGGTCCACCGCCAGCTCGTAGCTGCCGGTCTCCTTGGCGCCCAGCGCGGACACCGGCACCGGCAGGGAGAAGTCCTTGCTCTGCCCCGGGTCCAGGTCGCCGACGTCCTGCGCCGGGTTCTCCAGCGGGGTGCCGTCCTTGGCGCTCGGCGAGCCCCAGGAGCCCATCATGTCGATGTCGCTGCGGGTCGCCAGCATCGGCTTGCCCGGGTTCGGCACCCGGACCATGACCTTCGACGACTTCAGCTTCTCCGAACCGGAGTTGGTGACCTTGCCGGTGATCGTCACGGTGTCGTTCTCGTGCACGATCTGCGGCGCCCCGGTGCCGACCTGCACCGTGTCGATCTGCACCGCCGCCGGGTACTCGCCCGACGCCGTCACCAGGGTGCCCGGCCCGGCCGCCGCCGGGGCGGCCGCGAGGGCCCCGACCAGCCCGCCTGCCAGCAGGGCGGCGGTGCTCCTGGCCAGCCGGCCCGTCCACCGTCCGCGGCGCCCGGCCCCTGCCGCGCCCCGCCCGGTCCGCTCGTCCACGCGCGTCCTCGCCGTTCCTGATCGTCTCGATCGACCCACGCACCGACGCGGCCCCGCCCGACCCCGGCGGTCTCCGACAAGGAGCGTTCACCCGGCATGGTAACGACGCTTTGCGGCACGCAGTGTTGCGGGCCGGAAGCTGGCCGGAGCGGCGGGGCGGAGGAAACAGGAGGGCGGCGGGGCAGGGCGGGCACGTACCCTTGTGAGCCGTGTCCACTGCCAATGCGTCCAGCACCAATCATTCCAGCTCCGCCGACCGGATCGCCCTGCCGGGCCTGACCGAGGCGCAGACCCTCGGCCTGCAGGAACTGCTTCGGGTCTCCCCGGTCGCCGACGAGATCGCCCGCCGCTTCGAGGAGGCCGGCCACCGGCTCTCGCTGGTCGGCGGCTCGGTCCGGGACGCCCTGCTCGGCCGGCTCGGCAACGACCTCGACTTCACCACCGACGCCCGCCCGCAGCAGATCCTCAAGCTGGTCAAGGGCTGGGCCGACGCGGTCTGGGACGTCGGCATCGCGTTCGGCACCGTCGGCGCGCGCAAGGACACCACGGACGGCTCGTTCCTGATCGAGATCACCACCTACCGCAGCGAGGCCTACGACCGCAGCTCCCGCAAGCCCGAGGTCAGCTACGGCGACTCGATCGAGCAGGACCTGGTCCGCCGCGACTTCACCGTCAACGCGATGGCCGTCGACCTGCCCGGCCGCGGCTTCGTCGACCCGCACCACGGACTGGACGACCTGGAGGCCCGGGTGCTCCGCACCCCCGCCACCCCCGAGGAGTCCTTCTCCGACGACCCGCTGCGGATGATGCGGGCCGCCCGCTTCGCCGCCCAGCTCGACTTCGAACCGGCGCCCGAGGTGGTCGCCGCGATGACCGCGATGGCCGAGCGGATCACCATCGTCTCCGCCGAACGCGTCCAGGCCGAGCTCAACAAGCTGCTGCTCGCCGAACACCCGGTCAAGGGCCTGCGCCTGCTGGTCGACACCGGCCTCGCCGAGTTCGTGCTGCCCGAGCTCCCGGCGCTGCGCCTGGAGAGCGACGAGCACCACCGCCACAAGGACGTCTACGAACACTCGCTGACCGTCCTCGAGCAGGCCATCGCACTGGAGACCGACGGCCCCGACCTGGTGCTGCGCCTCGCCGCGCTGCTGCACGACATCGGCAAGCCGCGCACCCGCCGCTTCGAGTCCGACGGCGGGGTCTCCTTTCACCACCACGAGGTGGTCGGCGCGAAGATGACCCGCAAGCGGATGCGCGAGCTCAAGTACTCGAACGAGCTGATCGCCGAGGTGTCCCGGCTGGTCGAGCTGCACCTGCGCTTCCACGGCTACGGCGGCGGCGAGTGGACCGACTCCGCGGTGCGCCGCTACGTCACCGACGCCGGCCCGCTGCTGGAGCGACTGCACAAGCTGACCCGCTCCGACTGCACCACCCGCAACAAGCGCAAGGCCGCCGCGCTGGCCCGCACCTACGACTCGCTGGAGGAGCGGATCACCGCCCTCAAGGAGCAGGAGGAGCTGGACGCGATCCGGCCCGCGCTGGACGGCAACGAGATCATGCAGCTGCTCGGCCTGCGCCCCGGCCCCGCGGTCGGCCGCGCCTACAAGCACCTGCTCGAACTGCGCCTGGAGCACGGCCCGATGGAGCACGAGGCGGCGGTCGCCGCGCTGCACGAGTGGTGGGCGGCGCAGCCGAAGGACTGACGCCCCGTCAGTGCTTGCTGGCGGCGGGCTTGGGCGGCGCGGCATTCAGCGGGCTGAGGCACAGCCGGTACTTGGTCGTCTTCTTCTTCGACCGGTACTGGCTGTCGTAGGCCGTCGATCCCGGGTACTCCTGGGCGCAGTTGTAGGTGCTGATCGTGCCGGTGTGGCGCCCCACGACCTTCCAGTTGGCGTCCGACGCGGTGCAGGCCACCTCGTCGTGCTTGGCGGTCAGGCAGTCCCCGACGCTCGCGCCCTTGCTGCCCGCACCGAACAGCGAGCCGAACCACCACAGGCCGCCGACGACCAGGGCGATCAGGCCCACGCCGATGCTCGCGCCGCGGATCCGGGCCTTCCGGGACGGCGGCTTGGCGGGCGGCGGCGCCTGCCCCCAGGCCGGCATCTGCCCGTCGCCGGCTGGCGGCTGGCCGTACGCGGGCTGCGGACCGGGCTCGGGCTGCTGGCCGTACGCGGGCGGCTGGGCGTAGCCGGAGGGCTGGCCGTACGCGGGCTGCGGACCGGGCTCGGGCGGCTGGCCGTACGCCGGCGGCTGGGCGTAGCCCGAGGGCTGGCCGTAGGACGGCGGCTGACCGTACGTGGGGGGCTGTCCGTATGCGGGAGGCTGGCCGTACCCGGGCGGTTGCTGGCCGGGCTGCTGACCGTACGGTCCGGGCTGACCGTACGGTCCGGGCTGGCCGTACGGGCCGGGTGGCGGTGGAGTGCTCATCTGTTCTTCCCCCTGGCGACGAGAGCGTGCCGTGCGCCCACGACCCTAGCGGCAGAGACCCCGTCAGGACCGGCGTGCGGCGCGGAAGTACAGCAGCGCGCCGAGCGCGTACAGCACCGCGAGGCCCAGCACCACCGGCACCGAGCGGCCGTCCAGCGGCAGGACCAGGGCGGTCACCCCGGCCGCCGCGACGAACGAGACGTTGACCAGCACGTCGTAGATCGCGAACACCCGGCCGCGGTACTCGTCCTCCACCGACTCCTGTACCAGGGTGTCCGCGCAGATCTTGGTGCCCTGGGTGACCACGCCCAGCAGCAGCGCCGCGGCCATCGCCGGGACTTCGTCGAAGGTCAGTCCGAGCGCCGGGACGAACACCGCCGCGCTCGCCAGGCAGGTCGTCATCCACCCGACCAGGCCGAGTCGCCGGGTGCACCACGGGCTGATCAGCGCGGCCACGAAGAAGCCCACCGCGGAGAGGATCACCGCCCGGCCCAGGCTGGCCAGGCCGCCCTCGGTGTCCGCCGCGCTGTTGAAGGTGTACCGGGAGAGCATCAGCACGACCACGATCAGCACGCCGTAGCAGAACCGCGCCAGGGTGACCGCGCCCAGCGCCTGCACGGCCGGCCGGCAGTCCCGCACCAGGTGCCGCAGGCCCGCCAGCAGGTCGTGCCAGGAGGTGGACAACGCCTGGCGCAGGGACGGGAGTTCGTCGCTCACCTCGGGGCCCAGCGCGTCCGGGGCGATCCGCCGGGCGGCCAGCGCGGCCGACAGGTAGAGCAGCGCCGCCAGCGTCACCAGAACGGCGTCCGCGTGCCGGCCGGGCGGCATCACCTGGTGCACCAGGAAGCCGACGACGCCGCCGGAGGCCGCCGCCACCGTGCCCAGGGTGGGCGAGAGGGCGTTCGCCGTGACCAGCTCGGACGTGGCCACCACCCGGGGCAGCGAGGCGGACAGGCCCGCCAGGATGAACCGGTTGAGCGCCGTCACCAGCAGCGCCGCCGCGAAGAACATCCAGTCCGGGGCCCGCCCGAGCAGCAGCGCCGCCGTCACCAGCCCCAGGCCGAAGCGGGCCAGATTGCCCATCAGTAGTACCTGCCGGCGCCGCCAGCGGTCCAGCAGGACCCCCGCGAACGGGCCGATCACCGAGAACGGCAGCAGCATCACCGCCAGCACCGCGGCGATGTCGGCGGGGGAGGACTGGTGCTCGGGGGAGAAGATCACGTACGCGGCCAGCGAGACCTGGAAGACGCCGTCCGACAGCTGCGAGAGCAGGCGCACCGTCAGCAGGCGCCGAAAACCGGTGCCGTGCAGCAGGCCGCGCAGGGTGGCCTCTCGCGGGATCTGTTCGACGATCACCCGCCAAGGGTGCCACGAGGCCGACGGTGTTTCACGTGAAACCTCCACCAACTTCGAGCGGCGCGCGCCCCCCGCACACCTCCGCACCACCGCTGGCGCCATCGCCCGGATGTCGTAGGGCACTTACCGGGGAAGAACTCTCTCGGAACGACGGGAGGCTCCCATGCGAGACGAGTTCACAACCCTGTTGCTCAGCCAGGTCGGCCACCACGAAGGCCGCGACCCCGACGGGACCTGGAACAACCGCCAGCGCTACAGCGAGGAAACCCCCGGCCTCGAATGGTCCGACGGTCAGCCCTGGTGCGCGACCTTCGAAGCCTGGGCCGCCCACCGCACCGGCATGGACAACCTCTGGCCCATGACGGCCTCCTGCTTGACCGCCGTCGCCTGGTGGCGCGACCACAACCGCTGGACCCCCTACCCCGTCCTCGGCGGCCCCTTCTACCTCGGCCCCGACGGCGGCGACCACACCGGAGTCGTCTACGCCTACGACGCCGACACCATTTACACGGTGGAGGGGAATACGAACGACTCCGGGTCCACCGAGGGCGACGGGGTCTACCGGAAGTCCCGGGCGCGGCGCGGGCCCGGGTCGCCGTACGGGTACGGGGTGCCGGCCTATCCGGAGGGCACGGTGTCGGCGGATCCGGCGCTCGGGGGGACGCCGGCGGCGCGGACGTCCGGGCAGGCGGGTGGGGCGCCGCCGTGGCCGGGGCGGTACCTGAAGCTCCAGTCGCCGATGATGCACGGGGACGACGTGCTGACGTGGCAGCGGCGGCTGGCCTGGCGGACCTGGGCGATCACGGCGGACGGCTGGTACGGGCCCGCCTCGGCCCAGATCTGCCGGGCCTTCCAGCAGCGCCACGGACTGACGGTGGACGGCATCGTCGGGCCGGTCACCTGGCACGAGGCCTGGAACTGAACACGCCGGAGGGCCGCCCCGCGAGATGCGGGACGGCCCTCCGGTCAAGCCTGACGAAACGTCAATGCAAGGAGCTCAAAGCTCAGCGCTCAGCGCTCAGCGCTCGACCTCGCCGCGGATGAACTTCTCGACGTTCTCCTTGGCCTCGTCGTCGAAGTACTGAACCGGCGGGGACTTCATGAAGTAGGAGGACGCGGAGAGGATCGGGCCGCCGATGCCGCGGTCCTTGGCGATCTTCGCGGCGCGGACGGCGTCGATGATGACACCGGCCGAGTTCGGGGAGTCCCAGACCTCGAGCTTGTACTCGAGGTTCAGCGGGACGTCGCCGAACGCGCGGCCCTCGAGGCGGACGTACGCCCACTTGCGGTCGTCGAGCCACGCGACGTAGTCGGACGGGCCGATGTGGACGTTCTTGGCACCCAGCTCACGGTCGCGGATCTGCGAGGTGACGGCCTGGGTCTTGGAGATCTTCTTGGACTCCAGGCGCTCGCGCTCGAGCATGTTCTTGAAGTCCATGTTGCCGCCGACGTTCAGCTGCATGGTGCGCTCGAGGATGACACCGCGGTCCTCGAACAGCTTCGCCATCACGCGGTGCGTGATGGTCGCGCCGACCTGGGACTTGATGTCGTCGCCGACGATCGGGACACCGGCCTCGGTGAACTTGTCGGCCCACTCCTTGGTGCCGGCGATGAACACCGGGAGGGCGTTCACGAAGGCGACCTTGGCGTCGATGGCGCACTGGGCGTAGAACTTGGCGGCGTTCTCGGAGCCCACCGGCAGGTAGCAGACGAGGACGTCGACCTGGCGGTCCTTGAGGATCTGGACGACGTCGACCGGGGCCTCGTCGGACTCCTCGATGGTCTCCCGGTAGTACTTGCCCAGGCCGTCGAGGGTGTGGCCGCGCTGGACGGTGACGCCGGTCGGCGGCACGTCGCAGATCTTGATGGTGTTGTTCTCGCTGTTGCCGATGGCGTCGGCCAGGTCGAAGCCGACCTTCTTGGCGTCCACGTCGAAGGCGGCGACGAAGTCGACGTCCTTCACGTGGTAGTCGCCGAACTGGACGTGCATCAGGCCGGGGACCTTACCGGCCGGGTCGGCGTCCTTGTAGTACTCGACACCCTGCACCAGCGAGGCGGCGCAGTTGCCCACGCCGACGATGGCTACGCGAACCGAACCCATTCCGGTTGCTCCCTGAATCTCATGAGGGTCGCCGTGGTGTGGCGGCACCTCGTTCCACATCTGTTCTGACTGTCTGACGGGCGCGCGGGGCGCCCACGCCTCGCCGCGAGCGGCGGCAAGGCCGGCGCGGTGCTGCTCAGCGCTCCGGTCAGGAGCGCCCCGGGCGGTCGTACGGTGGCCCGGGCGGGTCCGAGGACCCGGCGGCCGGACCATGGCCGTCCGAAGATTGCGGGGACGCGGAGTTGCGTCCGTTTCTGGTGGCGCGCTCGGTCTCGATCAGCTCGTTGAGCCAGCGGACCTCGCGCTCCACGGACTCCAGGCCGTGGCGCTGGAGTTCGAGGGTGTAGTCGTCGAACCGCTCGCGGGTGCGGGCGATCGAGCTGCGCATCCGCTCCAGCCGTTCCTCGAGCCGGCTGCGGCGGCCTTCCAGCACGCGCATTCGGACGGCCCGGTCGGTCTGGCCGAAGAAGGCGAAGCGCACGCCGAAGTGCTCGTCCTCCCAGGCGTCCGGTCCGGATTCGGCGAGCAGCTCCTCGAAGCGCTGCTTGCCCTCGGCGGAGAGTCGGTAGACGATCTTCGACCGCTTGCCGTTGAGCGCGGTGGCCGGGACGTACTCGACGTCCGGGTTGTCCTCGACCAGGAAGCCCTGGGCGACCAGGCTCTTCAGGCAGGGGTAGAGCGTTCCGTAGGAGAAGGCCCGGAACGAGCCCAGCAGGACGTTGAGCCGCTTGCGCAGTTCGTAGCCGTGCATCGGGGCGTCGTGGAGCAGGCCGAGGACGGCGAATTCGAGGACGCCGGAGCGTCGGCTCATACCGCCTTCCTCCTTCCGTAACGGGGTCCTGCTCTTCGGATGCCGGTCCGGCCCGCAAGGTATGCCGAACCGATGTGTCGCGCCGATGTATCGGCTCGATATATCGGCAACAGTAACCCTGGGTCACGGAAGGAGCAAGAGGGGCACGCGTAACCGCGATCACAAGGCCTTTGGGCAACGGGCATGTAATGAATCGAGGCCGGTTCGTCCTGGTTGGCTGCCAATGCCCGATTGGCGACCTGTCAGGGACCCGTACTCTGTCGCCTGGTGCACCCTGACCGAGAGGCTGCGGAGAGAATGAGCGAACACCGGCGCAGGTCGGCCAACCCCGGGGGCGAGGAGCCGCCCTCCAGGCGGGCGTCCGCCGGGCGTCCGTATGCCTACGGCAGCCCCGTCGAGGGCGCACCCGACTACGCGGGCGAGCAGGGCGGGCCGGCGTCCGGCGGACGCCCCGGTCCTGGGGCCGGCCCCGGTGGCCGCCGCCCGGCGAGGGAGACTGCCCAGCAGCCCCGGATGACCCGGGCGGAGATGCGCAAGCAGGGCCGCAAGGGCGGCGGTGACGGCGGATCGGAAGGCCCGCCGAACGGTCGGAACGCCGGCCGCAACGGCAAGCCGGGCAAGAAGCGGCTGATCGACTACCCGCGCTTCGGCAAGTCCGGCTTCAAGCGGTGGATGCCGTCCTGGAAGCAGGTGCTGAGCCTGTTCCTGATCTTCTTCGGTGGTGGCGTGGCCGCGATAGGCGTGGCGTACGCCGTGATCCCGGTGCCGAGCGCCAAGGACTCCATCAAGCTCCAGAACAACATCTACTACTGGGCCGACAACACCGAGATGGCCCGCAAGGGCGACACCAACAAGCAGTGGGTGGAACTCTCGGAGATCAGCCGCCCGGCCCAGGACGCGGTGATCGCGGCCGAGAACGAGACCTTCCGCACCGACAGCGGCATCGACCCCAAGGGCATCGCCCGCGCCGTCTACAAGATGGCGACCGGCGGCGAGACCCAGGGCGGTTCGACCATCACTCAGCAGTACGTGAAGAACGTCTACCTGTCCCAGGAGCAGACGCTCAGCCGCAAGGCCAAAGAATTCATCATCACGCTGAAGATCGCGGACGACAAGGACGGCATCCTCACCGGCTACCTGAACACCAGCTGGTACGGCCGCGGTGCGACCGGTATCCAGGCCGCTTCGCAGGCCTACTACGGCGTGGACGCCAACAAGGTGGACATCTGTCAGGGCGCGATGCTGGCCGGCCTGCTGAAGGGTGCGGCGCTGTACGACCCGACCCTGAACCAGGCCAACCACGACCGCATGCAGGAGCGCTGGAACTACGTCCTGGACCGGATGCAGGCGACCAAGGCCATCACGGCCGAGGACCGCGCCAAGTGCGGGCAGAAGTTCCCCGAGCCGATCGCGGTGAAGGCCCCGGCCAGTTTGAACGGCGAGGTCTCCTACCTGGTGGACACCGCCAACCAGTTCATCATGGCCAAGGACAAGACCATCACCGAGGCCAAGCTGGCCCGCGGCGGCTACCAGATCTACACCACCTTCGAGAAGGACAAGGTGGACGCCCTGAAGACGGCCGTGGACCAGGTCAAGGGCGAGGTCCTGGACGAGAGCAAGCGTGAGGCGGACAAGTTCGTCCAGGTCGGCGCCGCCTCGGTGCGGCCCAACGACGGTGCGATCGTGGCGATCTACGGCGGCGACGGCATCGAGAAGGGCCACTACAGCAACAACGCGGACTCCAGGGTCCCGGTCGGCTCGACCTTCAAGCCGTTCGTGCTGGCCGCCGCGATGCAGTACGGCGTGCAGACCAAGAGCGGTACGACCCAGCTCAACCCGGACTCGCTGTACCTGGCGGACAACCTCTCGCCGATCTACCGGGACGGCAAGCCGCTGATCGGCGACGACGGCAAGCCCTACAAGCAGCGCAACGACAGCCCGGTCACCCCCGGCTACGTCTCGCTGAAGAAGGCCATGCAGTACTCGTACAACGTCCCGTTCGTGCAGCTCGGCCAGGACGTGGGCGGCAAGACCGTGGAGAAGATGGTCACCGAGCTGGGGATCCTGCCCGGCAGCCTGGAGCCGTCCTCGACCCTCACCTTCCCGCTGGGCACCTCGCACCCGAGCTCGATCCGGATGGCCTCGGCCTACTCGGTGTTCGCGGCCCGCGGTCAGCAGACCGACCCGTACTCGGTGTCGAAGGTGATGCACGGCACCGAGGAGCTGCCGAACTTCGGCAAGCCCCAGCCGAAGAAGGTGCTGGAGCAGGCGGTCGCCGACAACATCACCGACGTGCTGGAGAACGTGGCCAAGAACGGCACCGGTAAGAAGGGGACCGAATCGATCGGACGGCCGGTGGCCGGCAAGACCGGTACCACCGACGCCGGTACCTCGGCCTGGTGGGCGGGGTACACCCCGGACCTGTCCACCGCGGTCGGCATGTGGCGCGAGGAGGCCGGCAACCCCAAGCTGCTGTCGCTGAACGGCACCGCCGGCCACGACTCCGTGCACGGTGGTGACTTCCCGACCGAGATCTTCGCCCGCTACATGAAGATCATCATGAAGGGCAAGCCGGTGCTGGACTTCCCGAACCCGGCGCCGTGGGGCCAGGAGGTCGACTCCTCGGGTGCCCCGATCAGCCCGTCCGCCCCGGCCTCGACCTCGGCCTCCGCTCCGGCGGAGCAGTCGACCGGGCCGACCGAGCCGAGCACGTCGAAGTCCCCGGAGGGGCCGCTCTCGCCGTCGCCGAGCAACAGCTCGACCTGCCAGGGCAACGGCAACAACTGCGGTCCTTCCCGCTCGCCGAAGCCGAGCAAGAGCCCGAGCGAGAGCGCCAGCGGCAGCCCGAGCGCGCCGCCCGGCGGCGGTGGCGGTGGAGGAGGAGCGGGCAACCTGCTGGGAATGATGGGCCAGTAGGGCGCACCACCCGATACCCGGACAGAGGGGCACCGGATCGCGAACGGCGATCCCGTGCCCCTCTTCGGTTGCGGGCGAGGGTGCGGCAGAATGCGCGCCATGACGTCCAGCCTGCGTGACGAGACCTCAGCGCCCGGACCGGCTCCGGCCGAGGGGCCGCTGCCGAACACCGTGGTGGTGCCCGCGGACGAGGACCCGGTGGCGGAGGCCGGCAGCGAGGTGCTGGGCGGTCCGCCCGGACGTCGGGCGCTGCTCGGGGTGTCCTGGTGGACGCCGGCGAGGTTCCTGGCGGTGACCGTGATCGTGGTCTTCGTGCTGGGTCTGTTCCAGAAGGCGTCCTGCTTCCAGGACGGCTGGTTCTTCGGCGCCACCAGCCAGTACACGCACGCCTGTTACAGCGACATCCCGCACCTGTTCTCGGCCCGCGGTTTCGCCGAGGGGTCCCGTCCGTACCTGGACCCGATCCCGCAGCCCTCGGCGGACATGCAGTACCTGGAGTACCCGGTGCTGACCGGTCTGTTCATGCAGATCGCGGCCTGGCTGACCACCCACAACGGCGACGTGATGAGCCGCGAGCAGTGGTTCTGGCTGGTCAACGCCGGAATGCTGATGATCTGCGCGGTGATCGCCGTGGTCGCGGTCTCCCGCACCCACCGCCGTCGCCCGTGGGACGCGCTGCTGTTCGCCCTCGCGCCCTGCCTGGCGCTTGACTCCACCATCAACTGGGACCTGCTCGCGGTGGCGCTGGCCGCGGTGGCGATGGCGTACTGGGCGGGGGCCCGGCCGGTGCTGGCCGGTGTGTTCATCGGTCTGGCGACGGCCGCCAAGCTCTATCCGCTGCTGCTGCTCGGTCCGCTGCTGGTGCTGTGTCTGCGGACCGGAAAGTGGCGGGACTTCGGGTTGGTGTTCGGCGGTACGGCCGGCGCCTGGCTGGTCGTCAACGTGCCGATCATGCTGGCCAACTGGAAGGGCTGGCTGACCTTCTACAGCTTCAGCCAGGTCCGCACCGAGGACTACGGCTCGTTCTGGCTGATCCTGATGCAGGCCGTCCGGAACGGGCAGCACCTGGAGACCCTGAACACCTGGATCGCCGTCCTGCTGGTGCTCTGCTGCCTGGCGGTCGGCTGGCTGGCGATCAGCGCGCCGCGCCGCCCGCGCTTCGCCCAGCTGGCCTTCCTGGTGGTCGCCGCGTTCGTGCTGACCAACAAGGTGTACTCGCCGCAGTACGTGCTCTGGCTGATTCCGCTGGCGGTGCTGGCCCGGCCGCGCTGGCGGGACTTCCTGATCTGGCAGGCCTGCGAGGTGCTGTACTTCCTCGGCATCTGGTCGTACCTGGCCTACAACGGCGACAACAAGCACCACGGCATCGACCTGCAGTGGTACCACTTCGCGATCGCCCTGCACCTGATCGGCACCCTGTACATCTGCTACCTGGTGGTCCGCGACATCCTCTACCCGGACCGCGACCCGGTGCGCTGGGACGGGAGCGACGACCCGTCGGGCGGTGTGCTGGACGGCGCCCCGGACCGGTTCGTGCTCGGCAGTGCCCGCGGCCTGCGCGAGGAGGAGAGCTACTCCGACTACGCGCCGCAGCACGAGGTCGACTGGCTGGTCGAGGCCGAGCCGGGCCCCAAGTAGCCCGTGAACGCAGGAAGCCCGTCCGCCGTGAAGGCGGGCGGGCTTCCGGCGTTCCGGCGGAGCCTCAGCGTTCGACCACCCGGTCGAAGTGGGTGGTGGTGTGCCGGACCGCCAGCGACAGTTCGTCGCCGATCGCCGGCGGCTTGAGCTCGCCGGGCAGGAACAGGATCGACACCTGCATGTGCGGCGGTTCGGCGAACCACAGCTGCTTGCCCTGCCAGCTGTACGGGGAGAGCGTCCGGTTCATGGTGGCCAGGCCGGCCCGGGCCAGGCCCTTGGCACGGGGCAGGATCCCGTTCACGTACTTGGGCGCCTCCAGGCCGACGCCGTGCGCGGTGCCGCCGCTGGCCACCAGCAGGTGGCCGTCGGACGGGGCCTTGTGCTGCCGGTAGCCGTAGCGCTCGCCGCGGCCGATCGGGGTGACGTCCAGGACGGTGGCCCGGGAGGACATCGCCTGTACGTCGCCGAGCCACAGCCGGGTGCCGATCCGGGAGCGGAACTCGGTGTCGGGGTGGCGCTCGGCCAGCCGCAGCACGTCCTTGGCGGCCAGGTGGCTCAGGTAGACGGTGCGGTCGGGGAGCCCGGCCGCACCGATCGCCCTGACCCAGCCGGCGACCTCGTCCACCGGGTCGGAGCCGTCCGGCCGGTCCAGCGGCAGGTGCAGCGCGAAGCCCTCCAGCTCCAGGTGGTCGACCGGCAGTTCGGCCAGGTCGCGGAGCGAGATGCCGTGCCGCCGCATGCCGGTCATGCACTCGACCACCACGCGGGTGCAGGCGGGCAGTGCGGCCAGCGCCTCGGCGTGCGCGACCGTCCGCACCACCCGCTCGGCGGGCAGGTCCACTTCGGGCTCGCCGACCCGGTACGGGGTGAGCACCAGCAGGTCACCGGGGAAGGCGTCGGCCATCGCCGCCGCCTCGTCCGCGGTGCCGACGGCCAGCAGGGGGCTGCCCAGCCGGGCGGCCTCCTCGGCGAGCCGTCGGTTGCCGAAGCCGTAGCCGTTGCCCTTGGCGACCGGGACCAGCCCGGGGAACTCGGCCAGCAGCCCGCGCTGGTGCGCCCGCCAGCGGCCGCCGTCCACGTACATCGTCAAGGTCATCGCGTTTCCCTCGTAAAGGTCCGACGTTGTGCTCAGCGGCGCGACATGTAGAGGTCGAGCGCCTTGTGCAGCAGCTTGTTGAGCGGGTAGTCCCATTCCCCGAGGTACTCCGCGGCCTGTCCGCCGGTGCCGACCTTGAACTGGATCAGCCCGAACAGGTGGTCGTCCTCGTCCAGGGTGTCGCTGATGCCGCGCAGGTCGTAGACGCTCGCGCCGAGCGCGTACGAGTCGCGGATCATCCGCCACTGGATGGCGTTGGACGGCTTCACCTCGCGCTTGTGGTTCGCCGAGGCGCCGTAGGAGTACCAGACGTGCTCGCCGACGGTGAGCATGGTGGTGGCGGCCAGCGCCTCGCCCTCGTGGTAGGCGATGTAGAGCCGCATCCGGTTGGGGTCCTCGGCGGTGAGCGCCTTCCACATCCGCTGGAAGTAGGACAGCGGGCGGGGGGTGAAGTGGTCGCGTTCGGCGGTGATCACGTACAGCTTGTGGAAGACCGCGAGGTCCTCGTAGCCGCCCTGGACCACCTCGACGCCGGTCTTCTCGGCCTTCTTGATGTTGCGCCGCCACAGCTGGTTGAAGCCGCGCTGGACGTCGTCCAGCGAGCGGCCGCCGAGCGGCACCTGGAACACGTAGCGGGGCTGGACGTCGCCGAAGCCGGCGCCGCCGTCCTCGCCCTGCAGCCAGCCGGAGCGGCGCAGGCGTTCGGCGGCCTCCAGGGCGCGTGGCTCGGACCAGTCCGGTTCGACGTCGCGCAGCCGCTTGGCCTCCTTGGAGGCGATCGCCTCCTTGATGGTGGCGGCCTCCCAGCGGCGGACCACCACCGGCGGGCCCATCTTCACCGTGAACGCGCCCTGGGCCTTCAGGTGCGCCAGCATCGGCTTCAGCCAGCGGTCCAGGTCCGGGTCGAACCAATCGATGATCGGGCCCTCGGGCAGGTAGGCCAGGTAGCGCTTCACCTTGGGCAGCTGGCGGTAGAGCACCAGGCCGGCGCCGACCAGCTCGCCGGAGGTGTCGAACCAGCCGAGGCTCTCGGCGCGCCACTCCGCCTTGACGTCCGCCCAGGAGGGCACCTGCATGTGGCTGGCAGAGGACCGGCTCTGCACAAAAGCCAGGTGTTCCTCACGCGTGATCGTCCGCAGACGCAGGCTCATGCTCCGTGCTCCTCCTCGTCAGGCTTTCCGAAGGTGACCCTATCGCCCGAATGGTCCGATTCGGGTGGGACGCGGTCCGACATGGGGGTGCCCCCCCGTTCGCACCTGCTGGCACAGGTACTACTCCGGGAGGGCCTTGGGGGTTGCGCGCTTTTTGCCAGGTTCACCCTGCTCTGCCGCGCGCGGGCGTCACCACACGCCCCCGAAGAGTCCGCCGTGCGCGACGCCCAGGAACAGGCCGAACGCGGCGGCGCCGGTGCCGATCACCACCACGAAGCGCTCGGCGGTGGTGACGGAGACGAACAGGCCGATCATTCCGGTGATGACGCCGACCAGTCCGGCCCACGAGCTGAGCAGGTGCAGGTTGTGGAAGAACGAGGTGACGAAGGCGACCGCGCCGAGCAGCAGCGTCACCCCTACCAGGGCGTTCTCCCGCGGATGCGGGTTCCCGTCGGTGTTCAGGGTGAACTGCGGCCGGTGGACGTTCTGCGCCATAGGACCCACCTCCTGTGGTGGAGGGAACGTTCGTTCTGTCCAGATTGATACCGATATGGGCGAAATGACAACTGCGGACACCAGGCGTTTTGTCCGTCGGTCGGCTCACCCGGTAGGCTTGCCCCTCTGCACTGGTGTAGGGCGTGCCTGCATGCCCAGCGGCAGTGCCGACGCGCACAACCCTCCTGCCACGGAGAGACCGTGGCCGTTGAGTCCAAAGGAGGTGGGTTACACATGCGTCACTACGAGGTGATGGTCATCCTCGACCCGTCGGTCGAGGAGCGCGCTGTCTCCCCCCTGATCGAGAACTTCCTCAACGTCGTCCGCACCGGCGGCGGCAAGGTTGAGAAGATCGACACCTGGGGCCGTCGTCGCCTGGCGTACGAGATCAACAAGCAGTCCGAGGGCATCTACTCGGTCATCGACCTCTCGGCCACGCCCGAGGTCGTCAAGGAGCTCGACCGCCAGCTCAGCCTGAGCGAGTCGGTTCTGCGGACCAAGGTCCTGCGCCCGGACACCCACTGAGCCCACTTTCGGCGTTCGCGCCGGAGGGCTCGCGTCCGGTGTTCCACGTGGAACACCGCTGACGAGCACCGCAGAACTTCTTTCCGAGAGGTCATCACCACATGGCAGGCGAGACCGTCATCACCCTCGTCGGCAACCTCGTCGACGACCCCGAGCTGCGTTTCACTCCTTCGGGCGCCGCGGTGGCCAAGTTCCGCATCGCGTCGACTCCGCGGACCTTCGACCGTCAGACGAACGAGTGGAAGGACGGCGAAAGCCTCTTCCTCACGTGCAACGTCTGGCGTCAGCCGGCGGAGAACGTGGCCGAGTCGCTGCAGCGCGGCATGCGCGTGATCGTGCAGGGCCGACTGCGCCAGCGGTCTTACGAGACCAAGGAAGGCGAGAAGCGGACGGTCTTCGAGGTCGAGGTCGATGAGGTCGGCCCGAGCCTGCGCTCGGCGACCGCCAAGGTCACCCGCGCCAACCGCTCCGGCGGTCCCGGCGGCGGCGGTGGCTTCGGTGGTGGCGGCGGCCAGCAGGGCGGCGGCGGGTACGGCGGCGGCAACCAGGGTGGCGGCAGCTGGGGTGGAAACCCCGGCGGCGGCAACCAGGGTCCGTCCGACGACCCGTGGGCGTCCAGCGCGCCCTCCTCGCCCAACCAGGGTGGCGGCAGCTGGGGTGGAAACTCCGGCGGCGGCTACTCGGAAGAGCCCCCGTTCTAAGCGGTGCGGGCCGGACCCCTCGCGGGTCCGCAAACGCTGACAGATCTCGTACTTAACGGAGCACACAATGGCGAAGCCGCCTGCTCGCAAGCCGAAGAAGAAGGTTTGCGTCTTCTGCAAGGACAAGGCCACTTACGTGGACTACAAGGACACGAACCTGCTGCGGAAGTTCATTTCCGACCGCGGCAAGATCCGTGCCCGCCGGGTCACCGGCAACTGCACCCAGCACCAGCGTGACGTCGCCACGGCCGTGAAGAACAGCCGTGAGATGGCCCTGCTGCCCTACACCTCCACCACGCGCTAAGAGAGGGTGACCGAACAATGAAGATCATCCTCACTCACGAGGTCCCCGGCCTCGGCAGCGCCGGCGAGGTCGTCGAGGTCAAGGACGGCTACGCCCGCAACTTCCTGGTCCCGCGTGGCTTTGCCATCCGCTGGACCAAGGGCGGTCAGAAGGACGTCGACGCCATCCGTCGCGCCCGGAAGATCCACGCCATCCAGACCCTCGAGGCCGCCAACGAGGTCAAGGCCAAGCTCGAGGGCCTGCAGGTCAAGCTGGCCGTTCGCTCCGGCGAGGCCGGCCGCCTGTTCGGCTCGGTGACCCAGGCTGACGTCGTGGAGGCCATCAAGGCCGCCAACGGCCCGGCCGTGGACAAGCGCGCCGTCGCGATCGGCTCGCCGATCAAGACCGTGGGCACCCACAAGGTCTCGGTCAAGCTGCACTCGGACGTTCAGGCCAACCTCGACGTCGCCGTCGTCGCTGCCTGATCTCGGCTGCACAGCTGACGAAGGGGCCGGACTCCACTCGGAGTCCGGCCCCTTCGCCGTGCGCGTGAAGGCCTGCCCCTTCGCCGTGCGCGTGAAGGCCTGCCCCTTCGCCGTGCGCGTGAAGGCCTGCGCCTTCGCCGTGCCTGCGTGGGTTCACGCCCGGACGGCGCCGGTCACCATCCAGCGGCCGGTGCGGAGCCGGCCGGTCAGGACGGCGGCCCGGGCCAGCATGAACAGGTTCATCGCCCACCACAGCCCGGCCAGGCCCAGGCCCAGCGCCGGTACCGCGAGGGCGGCGGGGGCGAACAGCAGCAGGGCGGCCAGCATCCCCCAGGCCAGGAAGCGGCCGTCGCCGGCGCCCATCAGCACGCCGTCGAGCACGAACACCACGCCGCCGATCGGCTGGGTCAGCGCCGCCAGCAGCAGCACGGTGGACAGCTGCGCCCGGACCGTCGGGTCGTCGGTGAACAGCGGGATGTACAGCGGCCGGGCCAGCACCATCAGCAGGCCCAGCACCAGGCCCGCGCCGACGCCCCACTCGATCATCCGGCGGGTCGCCGCCCGGGTGCCCGGCAGGTCGCCGGCGCCCAGGTAGCGGCCGATGATGGCCTGCCCGGCGATCGCCACGGCGTCCAGCGCGAATGCCATGAACGACCAGATGGTCATGGTGATCTGGTGGGCCGCGATCTCGCCGTCGCCCAGGCGCGCGGCCACCGCGGTGGCCAGCAGCAGGGCGGCGCGCAGGCTCAGGGTGCGCACCATCAGCGGGCCGCCGGCCCGGGCGGAGGCCTTGATGCCGGCCAGGTCGGGCCGCAGCCCGGCACCCTCCCGGCGGGCACCGCGGACCACCACGGCCACGTACACGGCGGCCATCGCGTTCTGCGCGATCACGGTGCCCCAGGCGGAGCCGGCCACCCCGAGGCCGGCGCCGTACACCAGGACCAGGTTGAGCAGCAGGTTGGCGCCGAACCCGCCGATCGCCACCAGCAGCGGGGTGCGGGTGTCCTGGAAGCCGCGCAGCACGCCGGTGGCGGCCAGCACCAGCAGCATCGCGGGCACGCCGAGGGCGCTGATCCGCAGGTAGGTGACGGCGTACGGGAGGGCGGTGGGGGAGGCCCCGAGCAGTTGGGCGGCCTGCGGGGCGAGGGCCAGCGTGAGCACGACCATGCCGGCGGAGAGGATCAGGGCCAGCCAGATCCCGTCGATGCCCTGCTGGACGGCGGCCCGGCGGTCGCCGGCGCCGATCCGGCGGGCGACCGCGGCGGTGGTGGCGTAGGCCAGGAAGACGAAGATTCCGGCGGCGGTGGTGAGCGCGGCGGAGGCGATGCCGAGGCCGGCCAGCTGGGCGGTGCCGAGGTGGCCGACGATCGCCGAGTCGGCCATCAGGAAGAGCGGTTCGGCGACCAGCGCGCCGAACGCCGGGACGGCGAGGGCGAGTATCTCGCGGTCGTGGCGGCGGGGTTCGGCCGCAGGAGCGGGACGGGTGGGCGTCGCTGGCATGGTGTCCACCCTACTCATCCACAGGTAATGATCGCTAGTGGGTTTTGTCTCTTACCAGACCTGTGGACGGACGGCGGATCGAACGGCAGATCGAACAGCTGGGCGGTCTTGTCCCCGGCTGTGTGAAGAATTTCTCATGCACAGGCAGTGGACGAGGTAATCGCAGGTCAGCGAGTTGACACCGGGGCGATCGTGTGGTTATCCACAGCGGTGTCCACAGGGTTGTGCACAGCTTTCCGGGGGTTCTCCACAGGCTGCGGAGAGTTGTCCACATGCCCTGTGGATAACCGTCTTGGAGGAACCGCCCGGCCCCCCGTACCGTGGCTCCGGACCAGACCCCGGTGGCCGCGCGACGCCGCCCCGCACACAGCCGGAACTGTCGGCTCGGTGGCGTATGAAAGACGCTCGGTGGCGTATGAAGGACAGGGCGCCAGCACCGGACAGGCCCGCACCAACTCGCACCAACCGCTGATCGGGGAACACGCGTGACCGGCCCCCAGTACGACGACCACGACGCCCCTCCGCCCCCGGAGGACGACTGGCAGCCGTCCGACGACGCCTTCCCGCTCGACGCCTTCCCCGACATGCCGGGCGACCGCCTGCCCGCCACCCGCCGTTCGAACAACGCCGGCGGCGGCTCCGGCGGGCAGGGCGGCGGCGGGGGGTTCCAGCGCCGGGACGGCGGCGGCAAGGGCGACCGCTTCCCCGGGAAGGGCGAGCGGCGCGACCGCGACGGCGAGGCCGGCCTCGGCGGCGCCGAGGGCTTCGAGCGCGTCCCCCCGCAGGACCTGGCGGCGGAGCAGTCCGTGCTCGGCGGCATGCTGCTCTCCAAGGACGCCATCGCCGACGTCGTCGAGGTGCTCAAGCCCGCCGACTACTACCGGCCCGCCCACGAGCTGATCCACGGCGCGATCCTCGACCTCTACGCCCGCGGCGAGCCCGCCGACCCGATCACCGTGGCCGGCGAGCTCACCAAGCGCGGCGAGCTGGTCCGCGTCGGTGGCGCGTCCTACCTGCACACCCTGGTCAACTCCGTCCCGACCGCGGCCAACGCCGAGTACTACGCCGAGATCGTCCACGAGCGCGCCGTGCTGCGTCGCCTGGTCGAGGCCGGCACCCGGATCGCCGGCATGGGCTACGCCGCCGAGGGCGACGTCGACGACATCGTCAACCAGGCCCAGGCCGAGATCTACGCCGTCACCGAGCAGCGCACCAACGAGGACTACGCCCCGCTCGCCGACATCATGGAGGGCGCCCTCGACGAGATCGAGGCGATCGGCTCCCGGTCCGGCCAGATGTCCGGCGTCCCCACCGGCTTCGCCGACTTCGACCAGCTCACCAACGGCCTCCACCCCGGCCAGATGATCGTCATCGCGGCCCGCCCCGCCATGGGTAAGTCCACCCTCGCGCTGGACTTCGCCCGCGCCTGCTCGATCCACAACAACCTGCCGAGCGTGATCTTCTCGCTCGAAATGGGCCGCAACGAGATCGCCATGCGTCTGCTGTCGGCGGAGGCCCGGGTCGCGCTGCACCACATGCGCTCCGGCAACATGACCGACGACGACTGGACGCGGGTGGCGCGGCGGATGCCCGAGGTCAGCGCGGCGCCGCTGTACATCGACGACTCGCCGAACCTGTCGATGATGGAGATCCGGGCCAAGTGCCGCCGGTTGAAGCAGCGCAACGACCTGCGGCTGGTGGTCATCGACTACCTCCAGCTGATGCAGGCCGGCGGCTCGCGGCGGGCCGAGAGCCGCCAGCAGGAGGTCTCGGACATGTCCCGAAACCTGAAGCTGCTGGCGAAGGAGCTGGAGATCCCGGTGATCGCGCTGTCCCAGCTGAACCGTGGCCCCGAGCAGCGCACCGACAAGAAGCCGATGGTCTCCGACCTGCGTGAGTCCGGCTCGATCGAGCAGGACGCCGACATGGTCATCCTGCTGCACCGCGAGGACGCCTACGAGAAGGAGTCCCCGCGGGCCGGCGAGGCGGACCTGATCGTCGCCAAGCACCGTAACGGCCCGACCGCCACCATCACCGTCGCCTTCCAGGGCCACTACTCGCGCTTCGTGGACATGACCCGCGACGTGACCTGACGGGCGGTCGGGGCCTGCCCAGGGCGGCGCGCCGTCAGAACCAGTGCAGGCAGTGCGGTTCGCGTTCGGCGCGGAACATGGCGTCGGCCCGGGTGGCGGCGGTCGGGTGGTGGGCGCGGATGTGGCCGGCTCGGGCGAGGGTGGTCGGGGTGGTGCCGCCGAGGTAGATCGAGCCGAGGTCGCTGATGTCCATCGACAGGTCGGGCTCGCGGTCGGTGGGGGTGCATTCGGCGCGGCCGTCGCGGACGGTCAGCAGGTGGCGGGTGTGTTCGCCGAGGAACGGGTCGTCGACGTCGAGGACGAGTTCGCCGTCGGCGGACCATGCGCGGGCGGTGAGGGCGCGTGGGATGTCGAGCAGCCGGACCCAGAGCCAGTCGGTGTCCCCGCTGATCGTGCCGGCGTTGAAGTCGGTCAGCTGCCAGCGCAGCGGGTGGCCGGGCGGGAAGTGCCGGAAGGCGACGTCGGTGACCAGGTCGTGGCCGAGCAGGCAGCGGGCCAGCGCGGTGAACGCGGCGTCGTCGAGTGCGATGGTCTCGTCGACCAGCATGGCGAGCGAGTCGTCGAGGGAGTAGCTGGCGTACCCGTCCGGGGTGCCGTCGGCGTCCCGGTGCAGGGCGATATAGCGCTGGTCCGGGCCGGTCGGGGCGTGGCCCGCCTTCCGGGCCCACCAGCGGGGCGGGCGGGAGATCGCGCCGGGTTGGGTGCGGCGGTAGCGGTCGTAGATCTGTTCCACCAGCTCGCGGCAGTCGCTGAGCCGGAGCAGTTCGACGGTGCCGGTGGGCTCCTGACCGGCCCGCGGCGGGGTGAGCTCGGCGCGGTGCCGGGGCACGGTCAGCCGCCGGGTGTAGGTCGCGGGGCCGTAGCCGAACCGCCGGTAGATCACCGCCTCGGAGGCCAGCAGCACCGACATGATCTCGCCGCGTTCGCGCAGGTCGGCGAGCTGACGGCGCTTCATCGCGGTGAGCACGCCCTGCCTCCGGTGCGTGGGCAGCACGCCGACGCAGCTGATGCCGGCCACCGGCACGGTCGCCCCGCCGGGCAGCGTCAGCTCGAAGGAGTACGCACACGAGGTGCCGACCGGCCGCCCCTCCTCGGTGACGGCGAGCAGCCCGCGCTCGGGTTCGAGTGCCGACCACCAGACGCCGGTGCCGTCCTCGGCCGGTGTGGTCGGGTGCTTCCCGAACGCGGCGAAAACGGTGTCGACGAAGACGTCGAGGTCCTTTTCGGTGGTGGAACGAATCTCCATGGCTGCGCTGCCTCCCCGCACTTGTCGGCCAGATGCCCGCCCAAGTGCAAGCGGCGGCCTGCCGTTGGGTCAAGCGAATTTGCGACTGGTAGCCTCGCCCGCCGTGAGTGACGACGACGACCTGCGACTGTGCCCGCTGCCGGACGAAGTGTCGCTGCTGCTGGCCGAGTTGGCCGCGCCGCCGCGGCTGGTGGCGCACCTGCGGCTGGTGCACGACGTGGCGGTGCGGCTGGTGGACTGGGCGGCGGAGCACTGCCCGGGGCTGGAGTTCGACCGGGCGGCGGTGCTGTTCGGCGCGGCCACCCACGACATCGGGAAGGCCGTGCACCGCGCGGAGCTGTCCGGCCCGGGATCGGCGCACGAGCCGGCCGGACGGGAGCTGCTGCTGGCGGCGGGTGTCGCCCCGGAGCTGGCCCGCTTCGCGGCCGGCCACGCAACGTGGGGCCCGGACACCGGAGTTGAGGACCTGCTGGTGTCCCTGGCCGACAAGGTGTGGAAGAACAGGCGCGTCCCGGACCTGGAGGACCTGCTGGTCGCCGCCCTGGTCCGGGCCGGCGGTGGCGAGCGGTGGGAGCAGTTCCTCGCACTGGACGAACTGCTCACCGCGATCGGCGACGGTGCGGAAGAGCGCCTGGCCCACCAGGCGCTCTTCCCGACGTCCTAGGCCAGCGTGACGGTGCTGCGGAAGACGCTCGCGCCCGGGCCGGTCAGCGTGGTCTCGGCGCCGTTCGCCGGCAGGAACGCCGACTCGCCCTGGTGGAGCGTCAACGTCTGTGCGCCGGAGGCGAGTTCGACGGTGCCGGCGGTGCAGAGCAGGATCTGCGGGGCGTCGCCGGGCAGCACGGCGGGCTGCTCGGCGAGGTCGTAGCGGGAGAGCCGGAACTCGTCGATCGGCACCGGGTAGAGCCGCTCGCCGTCCGCGCCGGGCTCGGGGCGGAGGATCTCGGGGCTGCCGCTCTCGAAGCCCACCACCTTCATCAGCTCGGGAACGTCCACGTGCTTCGGGGTGAACCCGCAGCGCAGCACGTTGTCGGAGTTGGCCATGATCTCCACGCCGGTACCGCGCAGGTACGCGTGCGGCAGGCCGGCGCCGAGGTAGAGCGCCTCGCCGGGCTGCAGGCGGACGTAGTTGAGCAGCAGGGCGGCGACCAGGCCGCGGTCGCCGGGGTACTCGGCGGCGGCGAAGGCGTAGCCGGCCATCGCGCCCGTCGGGTCGGACGGGGCGGCGGCGGTGACGGCGCGGGCCACGGCGTCCACGGTGGCCCGGCCCTGCTCGTCCGTCAGCGCGAGCGCCTCGGCGAGCGCGCCGGACAGCGCCTCGGCCTCCGGCTTGGTGCGCAGCAGGTCGATCAGCGGCTCCAGCCCGGGCACCTCCAGCGAGGCCATCAGGTCGGCCGCGTCGGCGGGCGCCCGGAAACCGCACAGGCCCTCGAACTCGCTGAGCGCGCAGATCAGTTCGGGCTTGTGGTTGTCGTCCTTGTAGTTGCGGTGCGGCGCGTTCGCGGGGACGCCGCGCTGCTCCTCGTCGGCGTGGCCGGCCCGGGCCTCGGCGCGGGTGGGGTGGGCCTGGATGGACAGCGGGGTGGCGGCGGCCAGCACCTTCAGCAGGAACGGCAGCGTCGGCCCGAACTGCTCGACGGCGGCGGCGCCCAGCTCGGCCGCCGGGTCGGCGGCGATCACCCGGTCGAGCGGCACCGGGCCGTTGCCGCGGTCGATCACCGAGGGTGCGCCGGGGTGGGCGCCCATCCACAGTTCGGCCTGCGGCTCACCGGTGGCGGGTCGGCCGAGCAGTTCGGGGATGGCGGTGGCCGAACCCCAGGCGTAGTCGCGGACGGTGTTGTCGAGCCGGTCCATCAAGTACTCCAAGATGCGTGCGGACATGCGTGCGCTGCGGTGGCCGGTGCGCGAGGACCACCGACAATAGCTGACGCAGTTGGGCGTCCGATGGTGCCAGGTGATCACTCTGCTGGGCGTGCCTACCCGGCGTCGGAGGGGGGTTCCGGGAGAGGGTGGACGGTAACCGGGGCCGATCGGGCCCGCCACCGAACACCGACCAGGGGAGCAACCGTGACCGCGTCACCGCCCGACGAGAACGCCGAGGGCCGTGGGGCGGGTGCCGCGCCGTCCTTCCGCCCGCTGGAGGTCGAGGTGTTCACCGGCCCGGAGAGCGCGTTCTTCGCCACCTCCAGCCTGATCATGGGCGAGCACACGGCGATCCTGGTGGACGCCCAGCTGACCCGCAGCGCGGGCCGGCAACTCGCGGAGTGGATCGCCGGCAAGGGCCGGCAGCTGCTGGCGATCGTCGTCACCCACCAGCACCCCGACCACTACTTCGGCGCGGACGAGGTGCTCCGGCTGTTCCCCGCCGCGCAGCTGCTGGCCGCGCCCTCGGTGGTGGACGGCATCGCGCGGACCGCCGCGGCGAAGGTCGCGCAGTGGAAGCCGGTCTACGGCGACGACATCCCCGACCAGCCGCTGCTGCCCGCCCCGTTGCTGCCGCAGCCGCTGATGATCGACGGTCAGCTGATCCGGGTGCTGCCGCTCGGTCAGGCCGACTGCGCCGGCTCCACGGCGGTCTACCTGCCGAGCATCCACACCGTCATCGCGGGCGACTTCGTCTACAACGGCACCCACGTGTGGACGGCCGACACCGACCCGGCGGCACGCGGCCAGTGGTCGCACAACCTCAACCGGATCGCCGATCTGGCCGTGGACCGGGTGATCGCCGGACACCGCGCCCCCGGCATGGACGACGCGGCACACCGGGTACTCGGCTTCACCGCCACCTACCTGCGCGACTTCGACGAGGCCCTGGCCGACCACCCCCGGGACGCGGAGGCACTGGCCAACGCGGTGAACGAGCGCTACGGCGGCCTGACCCTGCCGGCCATCCTGGAACTCGGCGCGGCGGCGAACGTCGGCCGCGTCGACGCGGCGGTGCCGGAGGTCGGGCAGGAGGAGAACGGCATCATCGACGCGGAGATCGTCGAGGAGAGCGACGAGGACGATGCGGGCGCCGCGGGCTCCGAGGGCGACGACGAGCGGTGACAGCGGCGATACTGCCCGGGTGACGCAGGACGACGCGGTGTACGACGCGGTGGTGGCGGCAGGCGGTGCGGGCCGGCGGCTCGGCGGCGTGGACAAGCCGGCCCTCACGGTCGGCGGCCGCCCGTTGCTGGACCGGGTGCTGACGGCCTGCGCGGGGGCCCGGCACGTTCTGGTGGTCGGCCCGTCGCGGCCCACCGAGCACCCCGGCGTGGTCTGGCTGCGCGAGGACCCGCCCGGCGGCGGCCCGCTGGCGGCGGTGGCCACCGCGCTGCCCGAGGTGACGTCTCCACTGGTGCTGCTGCTGGCCGCCGACCTGCCGTTCCTGGACACCACGACGGTGGAGCGGCTGCTGGCCGCCGTCGGTGACGCCGACGGGGCCCTGCTGGTGGACGCCGAGGGCCGCGACCAGCCGCTGGCCGCCGCCTACCGCACCGCCGCGCTGCGGCGCACGCTCGCCGCACTGCCCGACCCGGCCGGCCGCCCCCTGCGCGCCCTGACCGGCGGCCTTCGCCTGGTGCGGGTGCCCGACCCGGCGGGCGCGTCCTTCGACTGCGACACCCCGCAGGAGCTGGCGGCGGCCCGGCAGCGGGCGGCGGGGGAACGCTGAGGCCGGCGGGCGCTCGGCGCACCCGGGGCATGTCCCGGGCGAGGTGCGGGTGCCCGCCGCAGCGCACCGGGTGTCGTCGGTGCGGCGGGAGGTGCGCTGCGTGGCGCTGCCGGGGGAAGCGGCCTGCGGCAGCCGGGATCGGGCAGCATGGGCGTCATGGAGCGCACATTGGACGAGTGGATGGCCGCGGCCGCGGCCGAGCTGGGGCTGGACCTTTCGGTGGACGTCCGGGGCCTGTTGGACATGACCCGGGTGGTGGCGCACGGGGTGGAGCGCCCGGCGGCGCCGTTGACGGCGTTCCTGGTGGGGTACGCGGCGGCGCTGAACGGTGGTGGGGCGGCGGCGGTGGCCGAGGCGTCGGCGAAGGCGACGGCCCTGGCGGAGCGCTGGGCCGCCGAGACGGACGGTCCGGCGGAGCGGTGACCGGCGGGGCGGGCAGCGGGACGGTGGATCCGGTCGGCGAACCGGTGCTGTCGCCGGGTGCGGCCACCTTGCGCGGGTGCCCGTGGCCGGTGGCCCGGCGTACCGCGTGGGCGGCGGCGCGTCCGCTGCCGGTGGAGCGGGTGCCGCTGGCGGTCGCGGCCGGGCGGACCCTCGCCGAGCCGCTGGCCGCGCTCACCGACCTGCCCGCGTTCGACACGTCGGCGATGGACGGCTGGGCGGTGGCCGGGCCGGGGCCGTGGCGGCTGTCCGGCCGGGTGCTGGCGGGCCAGGACTGCGCCCCACTGGCGGACGGCGCGGCGGTGGTGATCGCCACCGGCGCCCAGCTGCCGTCCGGCGCCACCGGGGTGCTCCGCCGCGAGCGCGGGCGGGTGGCCGAACTCCCGGACGGCACGGCCCAGTTGCGCGGCGAGGTCGGCCCGGGCCAGGACGTCCGGCCGCGCGGGCAGGAGTGCCGGCGGGGCGAGGAACTGCTGCCCGCCGGGCTGCCGGTGACGCCGGCGGTGCTCGGCCTGGCGGCCGCGTCCGGGCACGACCTGCTGGCAGTGCGCCGCCGTCCGACCGTCGAACTGCTGGTGCTGGGCGACGAGTTGCTGACGGCCGGGCTGCCCGTGCCGGGCCGGGTGCGGGATGCGCTGGGTCCGCTGCTGCCGCCCTGGCTGGCCGCCGCCGGGGCCGAACTGCTGGGAAGCCGCCACGTCCGCGACGACTTCGGGCTGCTGCGGGACGCGGTCCGGCACTCGCCGGCCGACCTGGTGCTCACCACCGGCGGGACGGCCGCCGGGCCGGTGGACTTCCTGCACGCCGCGCTCGAGGCCGCCGGCGGCCACCTGCTGGTGGACGGGGTGGCGGTGCGGCCCGGGCATCCCATGCTGCTGGCGGCGCTGCCGGGCGGTCGACACCTGGTGGGCCTGCCGGGCAATCCGCTGGCGGCCGTCGCGGGCACCGTCACGCTCGCGCTGCCGCTGCTGCACGCCCTGTCCGGACGAACTGCCGCCGTCTCGACCGGCCCGCTGGCCGCCGCGCTCCCCGGACACCCGACGGACACCCGCCTGCACCCCGTCCGGCACACCCCGTCCGGCCTCGCCCCACTGCCGCACGACGGCCCGGCGATGCTGCGCGGCCTGGCCCGGGCGGAAGCCCTGGCCGTGGTCCCGCCCGGCGGCCTGGCGGCGGGGGAGCGCGCCGAGGTGCTGCCGCTGCCCTGACCGGCCGGGCGGATGTTTCACGTGGAACCGTGGAACCGGGTGGGTCAGGACGGGACGGGGGCGCCCGGCTTGATGACGATCAGGCGGTCGGTGAGCTGGAGGACGGCCGCCTCCGGTTCGGTGTAGTTGAGGACCCGGCGGCCGCGGACCACGGCCACCACCAGGTCGGGGAGTTCGCGGGGGCTCAGGCCGGCTTCGGCCTTGGTGACGGGGCGTTCGGCGACGTCCAGGCCGTTGCCGTAGGTGAGCAGGTCCTCCATGACGGCGCCCGCGTTGGGGCTGAGCATCGACATGCCGAGCAGGCGGCCGGCCGAGCTGGAGGAGGTGACCACGACGTCGGCACCGCTCTGGCGGAGGAGGGGGGCGTTCTCGTCCTCGCGGACGGCGGCGACCACGGTGGCGCCGCGGTTGAGCTGGCGGGCGGTCAGGGTGATGAGCGCGGCGGTGTCGTCGCGTTCGGGGGCGACCACCACCTGGGCGGCGCGGGGCAGTTCGGCGCGCATCAGGGTCGCAGTGCGGGTGGCGTCGCCGAGCACGCCGACCAGGCCGTCGTGGGTGGCCTGGTCGATCGCCCGGGCCTGCGGGTCGACCACCACGATCGAGTCCTTCGGGACGCCCTGCCCGAGCAGGGTGTCCACGGCGCTGCGGCCCTTGGTGCCGTAGCCGATGACGACGGTGTGGTCCCGCACGGTGTGCCTCCAGCGTTCGATCCGCCACTGCAGGCGGGTGCGTTCGGTGAGCACTTCGAGAGTCGTGCCGACCAGGATGATCAGGAAGACCACGCGGAGCGGCGTGATCACGAAGATGTTCACCAGCCGGGCGCTGTCGCTCACCGGGGTGATGTCGCCGTAGCCGGTGGTGGAGAGGGTGACGGTGGCGTAGTACGCCGCGTCGAGGAAGCTGACCGAGCTGTTCGCGTTGTCGTTGTAGCCGCCGCGGTCGGCGTAGACGATCAGCGTGGTCGCCACCAGCACGCCCAGGGCCAGCAGCAGGCGGAGGCCGACCTGCCGCGTCGGCGGGCGGGTCCGGCGGGCGGGCAGGGCGATCCGGCGGGCGGGGTCGGTGTCTTCGGCGCCCTGGTCCCGGAAACGACTGAGCGTCAGACGGGACGGCCGGGCACCCGGGTCGGTGGGCGGGTTGGAGTTCGACACAGGCACAAGAATGAGGGGTGCGGACGTCACCGACCGACCCCGGGGGCGGAGTGTCGCCACCCTGTCCAGTGCCGGTGCCGGCCCTTGACGGACTGCCGGTTGACGGCGGGGGGAAGGGGTGCCCCAAAGGCGGAGGCGTAGCGTGGCGGCCATGCGAGCCATCACGATTCCCGAGCCCGGTGGTCCCGAACAGCTGGTGTGGGCCGAGGTGCCCGATCCCGTTCCGGCGGCCGGCGAAGTGCTGGTCGAGGTTGCCGCCACCGCGGTCAACCGGGCCGATCTGCTGCAGCGTCAGGGCTTCTACGATCCGCCGCCCGGCAGTTCGCCCTACCCGGGGCTGGAGTGCGCGGGCCGGATCGCCGCGCTCGGCCCCGGCGTGGCCGGCTGGTCGGTCGGCGACGAGGTGTGCGCGCTGCTGGCCGGCGGCGGTTACGCCCGGCAGGTTGCCGTGCCGGTCGGTCAACTGCTGCCGGTTCCGAAGGGGTTGACGCTGGTGGAGGCCGCCGCGCTGCCCGAGGTGGCCTGCACGGTGTGGTCGAACGTCTTCCAGGTCGCGCACCTGCGCCCCGCCGAGACGGTGCTGCTGCACGGCGGGGCGAGCGGCATCGGCACCATGGCGATCCAGCTGGCCAAGGCGGTCGGTGCCCGGGTCGCGGTCACCGCCGGCAGCCCCGAGAAGCTCGCCAGGTGCGCCGAGCTCGGCGCGGATGTGCTGATCGACTACAACAAGCAGGACTTCGTCGCCGAGATCGCCGCGCTCGGCGGGGCCGACGTCATCCTCGACATCATGGGCGCGAAGTACCTGCAGCGGAACGTGGACGCCCTCGCGGTCAACGGCCGGCTGGTGGTGATCGGCATGCAGGGCGGCATCAAGGCCGAGCTCAACCTGGCCACCCTGCTGTCCAAGCGCGCCGCCGTGGTCGCCACCAACCTGCGCGGGCGGCCGCTCGCGGAGAAGGCGGCGATCGTCGCGGCGGTGCGCGAGCACGTCTGGCCGCTGGTCGAGGCGGGCGTGGTCCGGCCCGTGGTGGACCGGGTTCTGCCGATCACCGACGCCGCCGAGGCGCACCGCGTGGTCGAGGCCGGTACCCAGGTCGGAAAGGTCGTCCTGGAGGTGTGATCCCGGGGCCCGAGGCGGCGGAAATGCCCGTAATGTCCGGGTGTGTGAGTCTGGTGGGAAGCTGTTCCGCCTCCGTCCGCACCTCGGTGCGGACGGCCGTCGGGAGGACCTGCTTTCGATGCTCGCTCGCCGCCGCCTCGTGCCCCCGGCCCCGCGCCGCACCCCCACCGCCCGCCCCGGCGTGCTGCTCCGCAGAGCGGCGCTGACCGGCCTGGCGCTGCCGCTGCTGCTGGCCGCCCCCGTCTTCGCCGTCGATCCGGCGGCCGATGCCCGTGATGCCCGTGAGCAGACCCAGGCGCGGCTGGACGCCGCGAGGGAGCAGGCGCGGGCGGAGTTCGACGCCGCGCGCGGGCAGGCGGCGGAGCGGATCGCCCGGGCCGTCGCGGCCGGGCAGTCCGTGCGGCCGGCGGCGCCGACCGACGGCGCGATATCCGCGACCGCCCCGGCCGTCCCCGTGCCGGTTCCGGTCCCGGTGCCCGCCGTCCCGAGCGCGACCCGGATCGCCGCCTCGCCGAGCCCCACCCCGAGCCGCGCCCCCATGCCCGTTGGACCGGCCGCGCCGTCCCGCACACCGATGCCCGCCGCGGCGCCGTCCGCCGCCGCAGAGCCGTCGCCGTCTGCGGAACCTTCGGCCGAGCCCCCGTCGCCGTCGCGCGAGGAGCCTCCCGGCGCCCCGACGAGCAGTCCGGAGCCGGGCCGGCCCGGGTGGGCGGACCACCACCGGCCGGTGATGCCCCCGGCCCCGGCCCCGGCCCACGCCCCGGCTTCGGCACCGCCCAAGGCCGCGACCCAAGCCCCGGTCCAGGCCCCGGTCCAGGCCCCGACCCCTGCCGTGAAGCAGCCGGACCCGTCGACGGACCCGCCGGGCGGGGACGGCGGGCAGCAGGCCGCCCCCGGGGCGGGTGCGCAGGGCGGGGCGGACGGGGCCGGGGGGCGCGATGAGGACGTGCTCGAGCCCCCGGCGGAGCCGGGCGCCGGGGCGGGCGCGGACGGTTCGGTGGTCGCGGGCGGGGCGCCGCCGGTGGGCCCGGTGGTGCCGGTGGGGCCGCTCGGGTCGGGGGATCAGTCCGCGAATCAGCTGCCGCTGGGCGTCGGACTGGGCATGATCGGACTGGGCCTCGGCCTGGTCGGAATGAAGCTGCGCCGGCGGTGATGCCGTGCGACGCGGGTAGCCGCCGGGTGGGACGATCCGGATACCAGGTGCGTTGACCTCCGCGGTGGACGAAGCATATGAAGGAGCTATGACCAACCCGATGAACGAGCGGTCGCAACAGGAGCCTCACCAGGCGTCGAGCGGGAAGTCGGAGGACAGTCCGAAGGTGCTGATCGTCGGACCGGACGGCATGGCGGTGGGCACCGCGCCGGTCGGCGGGCTCGGCCGGAGCGACGACGACGACGAGCCGCGTGAGCTGCCGGTGACCGAGATGGTCGAGCAGCCGGCGAAGGTGATGCGGATCGGCAGCATGATCAAGCAGCTGCTGGAGGAGGTGCGGGCGGCGCCTCTGGACGAGGCGAGCCGGGCCCGGCTGAAGGACATTCACGCCAGCTCGATCAAGGAGCTGGAGCTGGGCCTGGCGCCGGAGTTGGTCGAGGAGCTGGAGCGGCTGTCGCTGCCGTTCGCCGACGACGTCATCCCGACCGAGGCCGAACTGCGCATTGCCCAGGCGCAGTTGGTGGGCTGGTTGGAGGGCCTGTTCCACGGCATCCAGACCGCGTTGTTCGCCCAGCAGATGGCGGCGCGGGCGCAGCTGGAGCAGATGCGGCGGGCGCTTCCGCCGGGACTGCACGGTGCGGAGGGGGACTTGGACGAGCCGGTCCCCGGCCGCGGTATGCGTTCCGGCCCCTACCTGTAGCGGTCTCGGGGGCCGCGCTGCGGCGCGGCCCCGAACCGCTACCCTGGCCCCTGTCCGGAAGTACGGCGCGCCGAGGGGGAGCTGGGACCATGACTGAGGGCACCACCGAGGGCCACTCGCTCGGCCACGGCCGGTATGTGCTGCAGCGGTTGCTCGGGCAGGGCGGCATGGCGGCCGTTCATCTGGCGTACGACACGGTGCTGGACCGTCAGGTCGCGGTGAAGACGCTGCACACCGAGCTGGGCCGGGAGGCCTCGTTCAAGGAGCGGTTCCGGCGCGAGGCGCAGGCGGTGGCCCGGCTTCAGCACACCAACATCGTCTCGGTGTTCGACTCCGGTGAGGACGTCGGTCCGGACGGGACGGCGACGCCGTACATCGTCATGGAGTTCGTCGAGGGCCGTTCGCTGAAGGACGTGCTGGACGAGCAGGTGACCACCCGCGGCGCGATGCCGACCGAGCAGGCGCTGAAGATCACCGCGGCGGTGCTGTCGGCGCTGGAGGCCTCGCACGACCAGGGGCTGGTGCACCGCGACATCAAGCCGGCGAACGTGATGGTGTCCACCAAGGGCGTCGTCAAGGTGATGGACTTCGGCATCGCGCGCGCCCTGCAGTCCGGGGTGACGTCGATGACGCAGACCGGCATGGTGGTCGGTACCCCGCAGTACCTGTCGCCGGAGCAGGCGCTCGGCAAGAGCGTGGACGCCCGGTCCGACCTGTACTCGGTGGGCTGCATGCTGTTCGAGCTGCTCAGCGGGCAGCTGCCGTTCGACGGCGATTCGGCGTTCTCGATCGCGTACAAGCACGTGCAGGAGACCCCGCCGGCGCCGTCCACGCTGAACGGGGCGGTCACGCCCGCGGTGGACGGGCTGGTGGCGCAGGCGCTGCGCAAGGACCCGGCGCACCGGTTCCCGTCGGCGGAGGCGATGCGCGAGGAGGTCGAGCGGGTCGCGGCGGGGGAGCAGGGCGGTACGCCGTTGCAGGCGTCGACTCCGCTGGTGATCGGCGAGGGGCCGCGGTCGGTGCATGCCGCGCCGTCGCTGACCAACTTCCCGCCGGTGAACGGTGGCACTCCGCCGCCGCAGCCGTACCAGCCGGTGCCCGGGCCGCAGACGCCGCCGCCGTACGGGCAGACGCCGCAGCCGTTCCCGCAGACCCCGCCGCCGTTCCCGCAGGCGCCGCAGACGCCGCAGCCGTTCCCGCAACCGCACTTCCAGCAGGGTTTCCCGCAGACCACGCCGCCGCCGTTCCCGCAGCCGATGCCCGGGCCGCCGATGCCCGGGCAGCCGATGCCGGGCCCGATGACAGGCCCGATGCCGATGGCGTACCCGCCGCCGGCGAACAACAGCAACGGCTGTTCGACCGCGCTGATCGTGGTCGGTGTGATTGTCGGTGTGATCATCCTTGCGATCATCATCGTGTCGATCGCGGCGGCCGGGGCGAGCACCTCGACCTACTGATCCCGGGCCCTGCTCCGTGCTCGAACTCCCCTTCGAAGCAGGCTCGCAGAGTTCGCTGTGAGCCCCGCACCGGCCCTCCCGTGCCACGTCGGCGCGCGCGAGACGGTAGCGTTCTGAGGACGGAACCGACAGGGCGAACGCGCGCCGAGCGAATGCCCGGGGCGAGGAGCGATGGGTCAGAGCGAACGACCGGACGACGGCCGGGCGGACCAGCGGGACGTTCCGGCGCAGTACGCGCGGGACGAGGACGACGGCCGGGCCGCCGAGATCACCGGACCGACCGAGGCACTGCCGGTCGGGTCGGCCACCTCCGGGCGGGGCGGCGCGCTTCCCCTCTCCACCGTCGGTGACGGCCGCTACCGGCTGACCGGCCGGCTGGGCCGCGGCGGCATGGCCGAGGTGCTCGCCGCCCAGGACCTCCGGCTGGGCCGCACCGTGGCGGTCAAGCTGCTGCGCTCCGAACTCGCCGAGGACGACACCGCCCGGCTGCGCTTCACCCGTGAGGCACACTCGGTGGCCGCGCTCAACCACCACTCGATCGTGGCGGTCTACGACACCGGCGAGGAGCACCACGGCGGGGAGTCCACCCCGTACATCGTGATGGAGCTGGTCGAGGGCCGCACGGTGCGCGAGCTGCTGGTGGACGAGGAGGCGCCGCCGGTCGACCAGGCGCTGATCATCACCGCCGGAGTGCTGGAGGCGCTGGCGTACAGCCACCAGCACGGGATCGTGCACCGGGACATCAAGCCCGCCAACGTCATCATCACCAACGGCGGCGCCGTCAAGGTGATGGACTTCGGCATCGCCCGCGCGCTGACCGGCGCGGCCACCACCATGACGCAGACCGGCATGGTGATGGGCACTCCGCAGTACCTGTCGCCGGAGCAGGCCCTCGGCAAGGCCGTCGACCACCGCTCCGACCTGTACGCGGCCGGCTGCATGCTGTACGAACTGCTCACCCTGCGGCCGCCGTTCGTCGGCGAGACCCCGCTGTCGGTGGTGTACCAGCACGTCCAGGACGCGCCGGTGCCGCCGTCCCGGGTGAACGACCGGGTGCCGCCGCAGCTGGACGCGCTGGTGCTGCGGGCGCTGGAGAAGAACCCGGACGACCGGTTCCAGAGCGCCGACGAGTTCCGCGCCCACGTGCAGCACGCGCTGCGGCAGCTGCACGGCGCGGCGGCCGGGGGCTACCCGGCCGAGACGGCGGTCCTCGGGGCCGACGGCTGGGACAGCACCCCACCGGGCGGCTCGTCCGCGCCGACCACGGTGCTCGGCGCCCTCGGCGACCCTGCCGCCCGGACCGAGGCGCTGCCGTACCCGATGGCCTCGGGCTACCAGACGCCCGCCCGCGCGTACCCGGCCGTCGGCGGCGGGGACCACGGCGGCGAGGACGTGGAGGAGCGGCGCCGCCGCAACCCGTGGGGCCTGGTACTGGGCGCGGTCGCCCTGGTGCTGGCCGCCACCATCGGGGTGGCGCTGGCGCTGACCGCGAACGGGGGCAACCACAATTCCACGGACCAGGACTCGAAGACGCCGGTGCACTCCACCAGCACCCCGTCCCCCGGCGAGCAGTCGGAGCACCCCACCAGCGCCCCGCCGACCCGCAGCCAGGGCACCGGCCGCCAGACCGAGCAGCCGAGCTGGTCGCCGTCGGCCAGCGCCTCCGCCTCCGCCAGCGCGTCCGCGTCCGCCTCGGCCAGCCCCTCGCACTCGACGAAGCCGTCGCCCTCGGCGAGTGCGTCCGGCGACAAGAGCTCGCCGCCGGCCAGCCCGAGCTCCAGCGCCCCGTCGGTGCCCAAGCCGAGCACCAGCCCGGGCGCCGGGGCGCAGCTGACGGGCTGAGCGGAGGACGGGGCGCGGCAGGTCAGTTGGCGAACGCGTCCATGACCTGCTCGTAGTCCTGGCACCACCAGGTGAGCTGCCCGGCGGAGGCCGGGAAGAGCGGGTCGGCCCGGTGGTCGCGGCGCTGGTAGTGCCACTGCAGCATCCACAGGTCGTTCAGCCGCTCCCACCAGACCCGGTGGACCGCGGCGGCGACCTGTTCGGCGTCCGCGGCGCCGGTGGCCCGGTAGGCGCGGGCCCAGTGCCGGACCCGGACCAGGTCGAGGACGCCGGTGGTGCGGTCGTTGAACAGCAGCGTGGCGGCCCGTACCGCCTCCTCGGCGACCGGGTGCGGGGCGAGCTTGTCCCAGTCCAGGACGGCGCTGACGGCGTCGCCCCGGTGGAGCAGGTTCAGGCCGTGGAAGTCGCCGTGGGTCCAGCCGGTGGGCGGTGCGGCGGTCGGGCCGGGGCGGCGGTGCCGGTGCGTGGCGAGCAGGTCCAGCCGCTCGGTCAGGCGCTGCTCGGCGAGCCGGTCGAACGGCCCGTAGGGGCGGTGGGCGCGGGCCTGGTCGCGCAGCTCGAGGACGATCCGCTCGGTCTCCTGGACCTCGGCGCTGAGCACCCGGTCCGGCTGCCGCAGGGGGGCGCAGACCTCGCGGAGTGCGCCGTGCAGTGCTCCCAGCAGGGTGCCGAGTTCGCCGCACCGGGCGGGTTCGAGTTCGGTGCCGTGCCGGTGGTTGCCGGGCACCCACGGGTAGAGCGCGAACAGCCGGCCGCCGTACGCGGTGACGGTCCGGCCGTCCCGGTTGGTGAGCGGCGGCGGTACCGGGAGGCCGAGCGCGGCCAGGCCGGCGGTGGCGCGGTGCTGGCGGAGGATCGCGGGCTTGTGGGCGGTGGCCCGGTCGACGTAGCACTTCAGGAAGTATTCGGCGCCGTCGGCGGCAGCGATCCGGTAGCCGCGGTTGAGCAGTCCTTCCGCCACCGGCACCACCGCGCCGGGCGGCGCGGTGCGGTAGGAGCGCAGGACCCCGGCCACGGCGGCGTGCGCCACCGGGGGGCTGAGAGTGCCGATGGGAGGGGCGGTGGCGTCCGGGCGGGCCGGCGCGAGGGAGATGGTCTGACCGTACGTCACGGAGCAGAGCGTATTACTCGGCGTGATAGCGACTTGACACACCGTGTTCGGCGTGATCTCAGTGCTGCGGGTCCGTCCGGCGGCGCGCGACGTACGCGGCGACCTGGGTCCGGCGCTCCATGCCCATCTTCGCCAGCAGGCTGCTGACGTAGTTTTTTACGGTTTTCTCGGCCAGGTGCAGCTCATTGCCGATCTGCCGATTCGTCATCCCCTCGCCGATCAGATCGAGGATGCGGCGCTCCTGTTTCGTCAACTGCGCGATTCGTTCGTCCTCCTTCTCGCCACCGTCGCGCAGCCGCGCCAGCACCCGGCTGGTGGCGACCGGGTCGAGCAGGGATTTGCCGGCCGCGACGTCGCGGACCGCGGAGAGCAGGTCGGTGCCGCGGATCGCTTTCAGGACATATCCGGAGGCCCCCGCCATGATCGAGTCGAACAGCGCCTCGTCGTCGGAGAAGGAGGTGAGCATCAGGCATTTCACCGACGGGTACCGGGAGCGGATCTCCCGGCACACCTCGACCCCGTTTCCGTCGGGAAGTCGGACATCCAGCACCGCCACATCGGGGTGGACCACCGGAATCCGGTTGAGCGCCTCGGCGGCCGTGCCGGCCTCGCCGACCACCTCGATGTCGCCCTCGATCGAGAGGAGCTCGTGCACGCCTCGACGGACCACTTCGTGATCATCGAGGAGAAACACCCTGATATGTCCGTTATCAGTCATTTGCAAAGCCTCGCACAAATCGATGGGCGTTACCCCCTTTCGCAGCGGGCCGCGCCCGGATACCGTGCGCTGGTGTCCTGACCGGGAGGTTAGCCGCGTCACAGCGGCGGTTTCCCCACCGGAGAACAACTAGGACGTCCTAGCGCAAGAGCGCCAAGGGGTGCCGCTGGGTAACGTTCTCGTGAGGGACGCCGTCGGAAAGGGAACACCGCCTGCCCGTACCGCGCGCACACCCACGCGCGCGAGCCGGGAGGGCGACCGGACCGGCCACCTGGCGACCCCGGGCGGCCGGACAGACCGAGGGAGTGAACGTGACCGTCAAAAGCACGGCGAGGGCGCGCAAGAAGGCCGCCCCCGGCGTCCCTGACAAAGCCAGTGCCGGCTCCGCAGCACCGGAGCTCGTCCAGCTGCTCACCCCGGAGGGCGACCGGGTCGAGCACCCGGACTTCCCGCTCACCGTGACACCCGAGGAGCTGCGGGCGCTCTACCGGGACCTGGTACTGGTGCGGCGTTTCGACGCCGAGGCCACCTCACTCCAGCGGCAGGGCGAACTCGGCCTGTGGGCCTCGCTGCTGGGCCAGGAAGCCGCCCAGGTCGGCTCCGGCCGGGCGATGCGCCCCGGCGACTACGCCTTCCCCACCTACCGTGAGCACGGCGTGGCCTGGTGCCGCGACGTCGACCCGCTGAACCTGCTCGGCATGTTCCGCGGCGTGAACAACGGCGGCTGGGACCCGAACGAGAAGAACTTCCACCTCTACACCATCGTGATCGGCGCGCAGACCCTGCACGCCACCGGCTACGCGATGGGCATCACCAAGGACGGCGCGGACGACGCGGTGATCGCCTACTTCGGCGACGGCGCCTCCAGCCAGGGCGACGTCAACGAGGCCTTCACCTTCGCCTCGGTCTACAACTCGCCGGTGGTGTTCTTCTGCCAGAACAACCAGTGGGCGATCTCCGAGCCCACCACCGTGCAGACCCGCATCCCGCTGTACCGCCGCGCCTCCGGCTTCGGCTTCCCCGGCGTCCGGGTCGACGGCAACGACGTGCTGGCCTGCCTCGCGGTCACCCGCTGGGCGCTGGACCACGCCCGTACCGGCCAGGGCCCGGTGCTGGTCGAGGCGTTCACCTACCGGATGGGCGCGCACACCACCTCCGACGACCCGACCCGCTACCGGCAGACCGAGGAGACCGAGTCCTGGAAGGCCAAGGACCCGATCCTGCGGCTGAAGGCCCACCTGGAGAAGGAGGGCCTCGCCGACGAGGCGTTCTTCGCCGAGGTCGAGGCCGAGAGCGAGAAGCTGGGCCTGCGCGTCCGTGAGGGCGTCCGCTCGATGCCGGATCCGGACCCGACCCTGATCTTCGACCACGTCTACACCGAGCAGCACCCGCTGGTGGACGAGGAACGCGCCGAGTACGAGGCGTACGCCGCCTCCTTCGAGGGTGGGGAGCACCACTGATGGCCGGTCAGCTCAGCATTGCCAAGGCGCTCAACGACGCGCTCCGCAAGTCGCTGGAGAGCGACCCGAAGACCGTCCTGATGGGCGAGGACATCGGAAAGCTCGGCGGCGTCTTCCGAATTACCGACGGCCTGCAGAAGGACTTCGGCGACGACCGGGTGATCGACACCCCGCTCGCCGAGTCCGGCATCGTGGGCACCGCCATCGGCCTCGCGCTGCGCGGCTACCGCCCGGTGGTGGAGATCCAGTTCGACGGCTTCGTGTACCCGGCCTTCGACCAGATCGTCTCCCAGCTCGCCAAGATGCACGCCCGCGCGCTCGGCCACGTCAAGATGCCGGTCACCGTCCGCATCCCGTTCGGCGGCGGCATCGGCGCGGTGGAGCACCACAGCGAGTCGCACGAGGCGTACTTCGCGCACACCGCCGGCCTGCGGGTGGTCAGCCCGTCCAACGCGCACGACGCGCACTGGATGCTGCGCCAGGCCATCGAGTCGGACGACCCGGTGATCTTCCTGGAGCCCAAGCGCCGCTACTGGGACAAGGGCGAGGTCGGCGAGGACCCGATGCTGCCGCTGCACTCGGCGCGCATCGTCCGGCCCGGCACCGACGCCACGCTGATCGCCTACGGGCCGATGGTGAAGGTCTGCCAGGAGGCCGCGAAGGCCGCCGAGGAGGACGGCCGCCAGCTGGAGGTCGTCGACCTGCGCTCGCTGTCGCCGATCGACTTCCCCACCCTGGAGGAGTCCCTCAAGCGCACCGGCCGCGGCATCGTCGTGCACGAGGCCCCGGTCTTCCTCGGCCTGGGCGCGGAGCTCGCCGCCCGGCTCACCGAGCGCTGCTTCTACCACCTGGAGGCGCCGATCCTGCGGGTCGGCGGCTACCACGCCCCGTACCCGCCGTCGCGGGTCGAGGAGACCTACCTGCCCGACCTCGACCGTGTGCTCGACGCCGTCGACCGCGCGCTCGCGTACTGAGCGGGGAACGAAGATGACCAACGGAACCACCGCGCTCCGCGAGTTCAAGATGCCCGACGTGGGCGAGGGACTCACCGAGGCCGAGATCCTCACCTGGTACGTCAAGCCGGGCGACACCGTCACCGACGGGCAGGTCGTCTGCGAGGTGGAGACCGCCAAGGCCGCGGTCGAGCTGCCGATCCCGTTCACCGGCGTGGTCGAGGCGCTGCACTTCCCGGCGGGCGCCACCGTCGACGTCGGCACCGCGATCATCGCGGTGGCCGTCGCCGGGGCCGCCCCGGCCGAGGCCGCTCCCGCTCCGGCCGCCGCTGCCGCGCCCGCCGCGGAGACCGAGCCCGAGCGCCGCGAGGTGCTGGTCGGCTACGGCCCGCGCACCGGTTCGGTGCAGCGCCGGGCCCGCCGCACCAACGGCGCGGCGCCTGCCGCCGCCCCGGCGGCTCCGGTCGCGGCCCCCGCTCCGGTCGCGGCCCCCGCGCCCGTCGCTCCGGCCGCCCCGGTCGCTCCGGCGGTCGTCGTGGCGGAGGGCGAGCGCCCGCTGGCCAAGCCGCCGGTGCGCAAGCTCGCCAAGGACCTCGGCATCGACCTGCGCACCGTGCGGCCCACCGGCCCGAACGGCGTGGTCACCCGCGAGGACGTGCACGCCGCCGCCACCGCCGCCCAGACGGTCGTCGAGCCGGCCGCCGAGCCGGTGACCGAGCCGGTCGCCGAGCAGGCGGCCCTCCCAGTGGCGATCGCCGCCGGGGACGTCCGGGTCCCGGTCAAGGGCGTCCGCAAGGCCACCGCGCAGGCGATGGTGGCCTCGGCGTTCACCGCGCCGCACGTCACCGAGTTCGTCCAGGTCGACGTGACCCGGACGATGAAGCTGGTGCGCAAGCTCAAGGAGAGCGGCGAACTCGGCGCCGGGGTGCGGGTCAGCCCGCTGCTGCTGGTCGCCAAGGCGCTGCTCACCGCGATCAAGCGGCACCCGGAGATCAACGCCAGCTGGGACGAGGCCGCCCAGGAGATCGTGATCAGGGGCGCGGTGAACCTCGGCATCGCCGCGGCCACCCCGCGCGGGCTGATCGTCCCGAACATCAAGGACGCCGGCGCCAAGACCCTCTCCCAGCTGGCCGTCTCGCTCGGCGAGCTGGTGGAGACCGCGCGGCAGGGCAAGACCTCCCCGGCGGACATGTCCGGCGGCAGCGTCACCATCACCAACGTCGGCGTGTTCGGCGTCGACACCGGCACCCCGATCCTCAACCCCGGCGAGGCCGCCATCCTGGCCTTCGGCGCGGTGCGGGATCTGCCGTGGGTGCACAAGGGCAAGGTGGTGCCGCGCCAGGTCACCACGCTGGCGCTGTCCTTCGACCACCGGATGGTGGACGGCGAGCTCGGCTCCAAGGTGCTGGCGGACGTCGCCGCGATCCTGGAGTACCCGAAGCGCCTGATCACCTGGGGCTGATCCGCCCCGGCCGCCGGCCCCGTTCCGTTCGCGGAGCGGGGCCGGCGGTTTTTCAGGGACCCTACCCTCGGGCGGTCCGCCAGGCGGCGTGCGCCAGGGTGTGGAAGGCCTCGGTGCCCGGCCGGTCCAGGCCGAGCGCGGCGGACAGCAGCGCGGCGGTGGCCGGGCGCGGGCCGGCGGTGCCGCGTTCCAGGTCGGACAGCGTGCGGATGCCCAGGCCCGCCTTGACGGCCAGCTCCTGCTGGGTGAGCCGGGCCCCCTGCCGAAGTGTCCGCAGGGCCTGTCCGAATGCCCCGCGTGGGTCCGTGTCCGGCCCGATCTCCATGTCCGTCGCCTTTCCCCCCAGGTGGTTCACGTTCGGCAGGGTATCCCGCCCGGCGGCGGATCGTTCGCGGTTTCCAACTCCGCTGCGGGCATATGGAATTGACTGCCCCGATCGTTCTCCTCCGGTGATTCTCCGGTGATTTTCGAGGCCCTCCCGGGGCGCGCCGTGCATTACGCCGCCCGAGGGAGTTTCGCGCCGCCCGCGCCGGGCCGGGGACCGCGATGGGTACGTCTGTGCGACCAGCCACCCGCGCAGTCAGGCCGGGTGTCGTCGCAGCGAGGATTCCCGCGTATGCCGCCTGGTGCTCCCGGCCCCGTGATGCGTTCCGCGGCCGCTCTGGTGCTGGCCGCCGCCGCCGTGCTGCCCGTCGTGGTGGAGCTGGCCTCACCCTCGCCGTCCACCGTCATCGGCCCGCCGCTGCCGGGCCCGGACCGGGCCGCCCCGCCCGCGGCCCGTCCCGACCTGCGGGCCCCCGGCGCGCCGGCCGTGGACCTGCGGACCTCCGGCGATCCGGCCAACCGGATCACCCTGGTGCTGCTGGGCGACGGCTACACGGAGGCCCAGCTGCAGCTGTTCCACGAGCAGGCGGACCGGGCCTGGCACGCGCTGCTGGACATCGAGCCGTTCCGCACCTACCAGGGGTTGTTCAACATACGGCGGGTGGACGTGGTGTCCCCGGTGTCGGGGATAGCCGAGAGCGAGAGCGCCGGGAAGTCGCCCGTCACCCCGCTGGGCATGCACTTCTGGTGCGAGGGCACCGCCCGCCTGCTGTGCGCGGACGAGGACGCCACCGCACGCTGGGCCGGGCAGGGCGAGGGCCCGCAGTACCTGATAGCGCTGGCCAACTCGACCGAGTACGGCGGGGCCGGCGGCACCGGGGTGACCACGCTGGCCGGCGGCAGCCCGGACGCCGGGCGGATCATCCAGCACGAGATCGGCCACACCGTCGGCCTGCTGGGCGACGAGTACGACACCGCCCCGAGCGACCCGGACTACCCGAACCTCTCCCAGGTGGACGCCGAGGAGATGGCGCGCGAGAAGGTCAAGTGGTGGCGCTGGCTGGGCGCGGTCTCCCCGGACGGCGGCGGCCCGGTGGGCGCCTTCCGCAGCGCGAACGGGCTGTACCGGCCGACCGAGGACTCGGTGATGCGCACCCTCGGCGGGACGTACAACCTGCCGTCCCGGGAGGCGATCATCGAGCAGCTGTACCGCCGGGTGAAGCCCACCGACGACCCCGAACCGGCCGCCGGGCAGGTGACCGGCCGGCCCAAACTGCACGTGCGGCCGCTGGCCCTGACCGGCCCGCGCCAGTTGCAGATCACCTGGTCGCTGGACGGGAAGCCGGTGGACGCCGGCACCGCGGACGGCACCTGGCTGGACACCGGCGCGCTCGCGCTGACGCCCGGTCACCGGCACACCGTCACCGCGACCGTCCAGGACACCACCGACTGGGTGCGCGACGAGGCGTTCCGCGCCCAGTACATGACCCGGACGGTGAACTGGACGATCACCGACTGAGCGGAGCCGCGGCGGCGGGTTCCCGCCAGGTTCGTACCCTGACCAAAAGGTCAGGTGATGGGATGACTAGCCTGGTTCCACTATGAGCGTGGACCCCGCCCCCACCGCACCGTCCCTGTCCGTACCCGCTCCCCGTCCCGCCACCGACCCCCGAGCGGCCCCCCGGTCCGCGTTCCCGCACCCGCCCGGCGGCCGCGCCGCCTGGTTCGCCTGGTCGGTCGGCGTCAGCGTCTACGTCCTCGCCGTGGTGCACCGCACCAGCCTCGGCGTGGCCGGCCTGGACGCCGCCGCCCGGTTCGGCATCGGCGCCTCCGTCCTGTCCACCTTCTCGATCCTTCAGGTCCTGGTGTACGCCGGGATGCAGATCCCGGTCGGCCTGCTGGTCGACCGGATCGGCCCGCGCCGGGTGCTGCTGCTGGGCGTGGCGCTGATGAGCGCCGGCCAGTTGGCGTTCGCCTTCTCCACCGCGTTCGGGCCCGCGCTGGCCTCCCGCGCGGTGATCGGCTGCGGCGACGCGATGACCTTCATCAGCGTGCTGCGGCTCGCCATCCGCTGGTTCCCGGCCGCCCGCAACCCGTTCGTCGCCCAGCTCACCGGCCTGGCCGGCATGGGCGGCAACCTGTTCACCACCGTGGTGCTCGCGCAGGCCCTGCACACGGCCGGCTGGCGCACCACCTTCGGCGCCATCGCGGTGACCGGCGTGCTGGTCTTCGTCGCCGTGCTGGCCCTGCTGCGGGAGGCTCCGCCCGGGGCGTCCGCCCCAGTGCCGCGGGAGGGCGGCCGGCTGCCGGTCGGGCGGCTGATCCGGGCCGCCTGGTCCGAGCCCGGCACCCGGCTCGGCCTGTGGGTGCACTTCACCACGGCGTTCCCGGCGAACGCGTTCGGCCTGCTGTGGGGGCTGCCCTACCTGGTCGAGGGCCAGGGCATGTCCCGGGCCGGCGCGGGCGGCCTGCTCAGCCTGCTGGTGCTCAGCAGCATGGCGTTCGGCCTGCTGTTCGGCCGGCTGCTCTCCCGCTCGGCCGCGCTGCGGCTGCCCGTCACCTTCACGGTGCTGGGCGCCACCGCGCTCTGCTGGACCGTCACCCTCGCCTGGCCGCACGGCCACCCGCCGCTCTGGCTGCTGGTGGTGCTGGTGCTGGTGATGGGCAGCAACGGCCCGGCCTCGCTGATCGGCCTCGACTACGCCCGCGCGCACAACCCGCCGGAGCGGATGGGCACCGCGTCCGGCATCGCCAACATGGGCGGCTTCATCGGCTCGATGATCACCCTGCTGGGCATCGGCGTCCTGCTGGACGCGCTGGCCGACCCGGGCAGCGACAGCTACGGCGCGCACGCCTACCAGCTGGCGTTCTGCTTCCAGCTGGTGCCGCTGCTGCTCGGGACGGCGATGATCCTGCGGCTGCGGCGCAAGCTGGCCGCAGCCTGAGGGGCCTGTCCGCCCGGCAGGGTCGTACGGGTCAGGGGGTGCTCGTCAGATGGGCGAGCACCCGCATGCCCAGCTCCTGGTCGCCGATCACGTTCACCAGCGCCGTCTCCGCGCGGACCCGGCCGCAGCACAGCCGGACGAAGGTCTGCCAGTCCATCGCCAGCCGCACGTCCGGGGCCGGCTCCACCGACTCGTCCACGGTGCCCCGGCCGTGCGCACCGACCCGTACGGTGCGCTGGAACGGCATCGCGCCCGCCACGTCGAACACCACGGTGCTGCCGATCGGCGCGCCCGCCTCCTTGGCCACCTGCTTCGGCAGCGAGTCGATCAGCAGGTCGCGCGTCACCAGGGCCGCCGGGGAGTCCAGGTTGCCGGGCTCCTGCAGCGCCCGGCGCAGGTCCTGCTCGTGCACCCAGACGTCGAAGGCGCGCAGCCGCAGCACCGTCGCGTACGGGAGCTCCCGGGCCAGCGGGCCGGCCGGCCAGCGCACCAGGTCCTCCGCGCCGTGGCGGGAGTTGCGCAGCGCCCGGGAGCGGCGGATCACCGTGTACTCCAGCTCGCTGGTGATCTCCACGGCGGTCCAGCAGCGGCGCTTGTCGACCGGCAGCTCCATGTAGCGGGTGAAATCGTTGCGGACGTGCGGCAGGTCGCGCGGCAGCGCGTGGATCGGCCGCGGGTCGCCGAGCATCTCCGACTCGACGCCGATGATGTGCGACACCACGTCGCGCACCGACCAGCCCGGGCACTCGGTGGCCCGGTTCCACGCGTCGGTCGGCAACGGGGCGAGCAGCTCGGATATGGACTCGATCGACTGCGTCCACGCATCGGTGTACGCCTGCACGGTCTGGTTGTCCGTCACGGGTATCTCCGGCCCCTCCGTCGGCTTGCGTCGTCCCACGTCGCCCGGGCTGCCGAGACCTCCGCACGGACGCGCATACGGCACGTTACGCTGCCGGGTGAGAGCAGGGCAGCGCTTTCGGGTGACGATCGTAGGACTCTTGTCGTGGACGGTGGTACTGTGCGCGCTTCATTGATCCAACTCGCGGTCTCGGACGCCGAGCCGGCCGCCGAGCGGCGGGCCAGGGCCGCGGCGCTGGTCCGCGCCCAGGACGGCGCCGACCTGGTCGTGCTGCCCGAATTGTGGCCGGTCGGCGGCTTCGCCTACGACGCCTGGTCGGACGGCGCCGAACCGCTCGACGGGCCCACCGCCGAGACGATGTCCGCCGCCGCCCGGGCGGTCGGCTGCTGGCTGCACGCCGGCTCGATCGTCGAACGCGACCCCGACGGGCCGATCTACAACACCTCGCTGCTGTTCGCCCCCGACGGCGAACTGGTCCGCACCTACCGCAAGATCCACCGCTTCGGCTTCGACGCCGGCGAGGCCGTCGTGATGGGCGCCGGCCAGGAGATCGTCACCGCGGACGCCGGCTTCGCCACCCTGGGCCTGGCCACCTGCTACGACCTGCGCTTCCCCGAACTGTTCCGGGCGCTGCTGGACGCCGACGCCGAACTGCTGGTGATCCCCGCCGCCTGGCCCGCCCGGCGTGCCGAGCACTGGAACCTGCTGGCCCGCGCCCGCGCCGTCGAGGAACAGGCCTACGTGCTGGCCTGCAACACCGCCGGCACCCACGGCGGCGTCGAACAGGCCGGCCGCAGCCTGGTCGTCGACCCGTGGGGCCGGGTGCTCGCCGAGGCCGGACCGGACGAGCAGGTGCTCACCGTCGAATTCGACCCCGCCGAAGTCGCCAGGAGCCGCGCCGAGTTCCCCGTCCACCGGGACCGGCTGCTCGGAATTCCGGCACCCGTACAACGCTGACATTTCGCCGCACATCGCCGTACCTTGGTCCGGATTGACCATTCCGGGGTAATCTGTGCCCGTTTTGGGGAGCTGGGCCCGGCCGCGATCGGCACGGCCCGGATAGGGGGGAGCGGCGATGAACGCTGCGGGAGCCGGGAGCGGCCGCGCCCTGATCCGGCGCAACAGTCTCCGCGAACAGATCGCCGACGCCCTGCGCGACGAGATGATGTGCGGCCGGCTGCCCGCCGGCCGCAACTTCACCGTCAAGGAGATCGCCGAAATCTACGGCGTCTCCGCCACCCCCGCCCGGGAAGCCCTGGTCGACCTCTCCGCCCAGGGACTGCTGGTCAGCGAACCCAACCGCGGCTTCACCGTCCCCGAGTTCGACTGGGACGACTACCTGGAGATCCTCGAAGCCCGGGCGCTGCTCACCGACAACGCGCTGCGCCACCTCGGCAACCGGGAACACCCCTACGACTGGACCCGGACCGTCTCGCTGCGCCGCCGCGCCGACGCCGCCACCCGCGCCGCCCGGGCCGGCCACCTCGACGTCCTGGTCGGCTGCGACCTGCGGTTCTGGCAGGAGGCCGCGGCCATCCTGTGCAACGAGCGGATCGCCGACTACCTCGGCTGGCTGCGCGTCCAGTCCTGGATGTTCGCCGCTCCCCACCTGCGCGCCGCCGGCGAACTGGCCGGCGTCTGCTGGGACCGGCACGGCGACCTCGTCGACCGGATCGAGGACCGCGACCACGACGGCGCCCGACGGCTCGTCAACCACTACAACCTGTTCACCATCGAACTGCTCGCCGGGCTGCTCGACCGGACCCTCGACGGTTTCTCCGTCATGCGACTGCTGCGCGAACCGGACCCGGCCGACGCGCCGTCAGCCGCCCCCGAGAAGGGCGAGGACGCCCCCCAATCGCCCCACGGCGCCGTCGTATTGGGCCGGGTCCCACTGCCCCGGGTCGTCCAGCCCGGCCGGTTCACCCGGTCCTTCCGCCCGGGGCGCGGCGAGCCCGCCACGGGCCGGTAGGGTTGGGGCCCATTGCCCCGCCACCGAGAGGATGAGCCGGCCCATGGCCTGCGACCTCTGGCTCGTCCCGCTCGTGGACGTGCTCACGTACAGCCCCGAAAACCCCTTCCGGGACGACCTCGACCGCTACAACGGAGTGCTGGCCCAGCACGGGCTGCCGCCCGTCCCGGTCAACCCCTACGTACCGGGCTTCTCCGGAGACGTCGAGACGATAGCCGCGTTCGACTACGACTCGCTGCACTTCCTGCGCCGCGCCTACCTGTTGGGGCTCACCGGCTTCGAGGTGGCGCCGGTGGACGCACTCGGCAGCGACTACGAACAGCTCCTGGAGATGTTCGAGGCCACCGCCGAACAGTCGCACCTGGTCTGGCACTTCGACCACGCCGGGGCATACGTCCCGGTGGACTTCGCCGTCCCGCTGGTCGCCGACGAACTCCTCGCCGCAGGCGGCCCGTTGGGCTCCTCGTACGGCCTGCTCCGCGAACTCCAGGCCGTCGCCCCCCTGCTGGGCATCGACCCGCTCAACCCCCCGGCCCCCACCCGCCCCCTGGGCCCCACCCAACTGGAACAGCCCTTCGGCCCCCCGATCGACGACTTCCAGCACCCCTTCGCAAGAGAGCGCCACGCCTGGGCCGGCCTGTACTCGGCGGCGGCCCGCAGCGTCTCCCAGTCCTCGATGATCGTCTTCGCCTAAAGGGGATAGCCATCGGGGGGCGCTGGGGGTACCCCCAGCGAAGCGAGGGGGCGGAACTGCGCGAAGGGGAACGCACACGACCGCAAGATCGCGCCGCAGGACAATGACTTGCACGTGTTCGCGACCTTGCGGATCGGCCCGCGCTTGTCGCGAAGGTCAGCGCAGGGGCCCCTCCGGGGGACGCTGTCGCGGCATGGTTGGCCTGGTGCCCGGCGGCGGCAGGACGCGGACCTGTGCGCCGGTGCCAACCTCGTTGCGGCCGCCCCAGCTGCCCGGGGTCTGGGTGGGCAGCTGGGTCATGCCGGCGCGGAATTCGAGCATCCACTCGGAGGTCTCGGTGCGGACCATCTCTGAGACGTCCTCGCAGAAGCGCCGCAGCACGCCGAGGCAGCGTTCGGCGGCCTCGCCGGCGGTGCCTTCGGTGGGGCCGAGGACTTCCCGGACGCATTCCGAGGCCCAGTCGAACTGGAAGGCTTCCAGGCGGCGTTGGAGTGCCTGCGAGGTGGAGACGTCGCGCATCCAGCCGGAGGTGAGTCCGAACGCGCGGTCGGCGGCCAGCGAGGCGGCGGCGAGCGCGAGGCCGACGTAGCCCCATTCGAGGGCGTGCGGGAGGACGCCGGTGAGGGAGACGATCGGGGCGGTGACGCCGGCGACGGTGAACAGGCCGGCGGCCTTGCGGAGCAGCCTGGCCCAGCGGCGCTTCCAGACCCGGTCGCGGCGGTACCACTCGATGGCCTCGACGGCGCGTTCTTCCGACCAGCGGTAGAGCTCTTCGAGGCGTTCGGCCGGTTCGCCCCAGTCGCCGAGCGGGAATTGACGGGCGCTCAGGTCGGTGCGGCGGCGGGTGGGGATCCGTCCGCCGGAGCCGGGGGCGCTCTGGTCGTCGTCGGCGACCTCTTTGCCCCAAGGACTCTCCTCGGGCTGCATTTCCGGCTGGCTCACCTGTGGCGCTCCCTGTGGCGGGGTGACTGCGGAGGCCCGGCGGGTACCGGGACTGACGGTTCGGAACATCGAAGTGGCGTGGACATCGGGTTTTCGGCGCGGACCTCGAGTTCGGCGGAGCCGCCCATGGTGCCGTGCCCGGTCTGCGGCCGGGTTCTTGTCCAACAGCACTTCTTACCGCCAAATGGCTGACCGTGTGGGCGCTTCCGCAGTGATCGTTATGTGATTTCACCTCCGGAAGCCGAGGTCGGAGGGTTGTGCTGCCCGGCCGGATTTCACCCGTCCGAGCGAGGTGAACGGGGGCGGTCGGTGTGACTGCGCGGTTGTTCGAACAGGCCAGCTGCTTTTGGTGGGCGGGCACACCGGATTCGGGGCCGCGGACGGTGCCGCCGACGGTGCGGAACCGGCCACCGACTAGGCTCTCGACTCGTGAAGGTCCTCGTCATCGGCGGCGGCGCCCGCGAACACGCCCTGTGCCGCTCCCTGTCCCAAGATCCCGCCGTCACCGAGCTGCACTGTGCCCCGGGCAACGCCGGGATCGCGCGGGTGGCCACCCTGCACCCGGTCGACCAGCTGGACGGCGCCGCGGTCACCGCGCTGGCCCGTGAGCTGGGCGCCGACCTGGTGGTGGTCGGCCCGGAGGCTCCGCTGGTGGCCGGTGTCGCCGACCCGCTGCGGGCGGCCGGCATCCCGGTGTTCGGCCCGAGTGCCGAGGCCGCGCAGCTGGAAGGCTCCAAGGCATTCGCGAAGGACGTGATGGCCGGGGCCGGCGTCCCGACCGCGCGGTCCTACGTGTGCACCACCGAGCAGGAGGCCGCCGAGGCGCTGGACGCGTTCGGTGCTCCGTACGTGGTGAAGGACGACGGCCTGGCGGCCGGCAAGGGCGTCGTGGTCACCGAGGACCGCGCCGCCGCGCTGGAGCACGCCAAGGGCTGCGAGCGCGTGGTGATCGAGGAGTACCTGGACGGTCCGGAGGTGTCGCTGTTCGCGATCACCGACGGCACCACGGTGCTGCCGCTGGTGCCCGCGCAGGACTTCAAGCGCGCGCTGGACGGCGACCAGGGTCCCAACACCGGTGGCATGGGCGCCTACACCCCGCTGCCGTGGGCCCCCGAGGGCCTGGTCGAGGAGGTGCTGGAGACGGTTCTCCAGCCGACCGTCGACGAACTGCGCCGCCGCGGCACCCCGTTCTCCGGTCTGCTGTACGCGGGCCTGGCGCTGACCTCGCGCGGCACCCGGGTGATCGAGTTCAACGCCCGCTTCGGCGACCCGGAGACCCAGGTCGTGCTGGCCCGGCTGCGCACCCCGCTGGCCGGTGTGCTGCTCGCCGCCGCCAACGGCACGCTGGCCGCGTTGGAGCCGCTGCGCTGGGACGAGGACGCCGCGGTCACCGTGGTGCTGGCGTCCGAGGGCTACCCGGCGAACCCGCGCACCGGTGACCCGATCGAGGGCCTGGACGAGGCGGAGGCCGACGGCACCGCGTTCGTGCTGCACGCCGGTACCAAGACCGGCCCGGACGGCGAGGTGCTCACCGCGGGCGGCCGGGTGCTGTCCGTCACCGCCACCGGCGCGGACCTCGCCGAGGCCCGGGCCAAGGCGTACGCGGGCCTGGCGAAGATCTCCTTCAAGGGCGCCCAGCACCGTACCGACATCGCGGCCGAGGCCGCGCAGTAAGCAGGAAGTACCCGCGGGGCGCCGCGCCCGGACCGACCCGTCCGGACGCAGCGCCCCGCGGCGTTTCCCGGGATCGGGGCGGAGCGGGCCGCACGCCGAAAAAGCAGTCCTTCGGGTGATCTGTTGGTCATCCCGCTGACGGGGCCGGAGCGAGCGCCGTAGGGTGCGCTGCATCGTGCAGGGGCGGGGGCGCCGGCGCGGGCGCGGCTCGTCGCCATGACGCGCCCGGGGGATGCTGGGAGCGGTGGCGGGTCCCGCCGCGGTGTCACCAGGACGGGTGGTCTCCCGGAAGTTCCGGAACACCCGCCCGTACCGGGGCGTCGAGACTGGCAGGAAAGCGCCACGCGAGTCGTACCACCGGGTTCGGCACCCGCCGCTTCCCGTACCGGAATTGATCGAGTCGAGTCGGCTGCGAAGGGGGTGCCGCGGCGATGGCTGCAGTGGACACCGCACGCGCACGAGCCCGGGCCGTCCTGCGTCTGCGCGGACGGGCCGTGGCCGCCGCCGCGCTGCCCGCCGCCTGCGCGGTGGTGCTGCTGGTCGGGCGGTTCACCGGACGGATAGGCGCCCCCGGGTCACCGGACGCGCCCCTGTGGGACGGCATCCGCTGGGCGGTCTGCACGGTCGCCGCGCTGACGTTGCTGCTGGCCGCCATGGTGGCCCGCGCGCACCGCCGGGCCGTCCCCCCGGTCACCCCCGCCGTGCCGCTGACCAGGGCGGACGCACCGGAGCTCTACCGGCTGATCGAGGAGCTCGCCGACCGGCTGGACGTTCCGGCGCCCGGCGCGATCGCGCTCACCCCCGACTGCGACAGCTGGCTGGAGGAGCCGCACCGGCCCGGCCGGCGGGCCGCGCCCGGCGCGCCGGTGCTGGTGATCGGCTCCCCGTTCCTGTGGTGGATGCGGGCCGGCGAGCTGCGCGCCCTGCTGGCCCCCGTGGTGGCCGGCACCGCGGCCGCCGCCGATCCGGACATCGCCGCCGCCCGCCGCTGGCTGCGCACCCTGGACGCCGCGCTCGGCGACCGGCACCGCGGCCCCGCCGCGCTGGTCGGCCGGGTCGACCGGCACCTGCTGGGCGCCTGCCGCGAGCACTCCGCCGAGCTGGAGCACGCCGTCGCCGCCTGGGCCTCCGAACAGGCCAAGGCCGTCGACTACGGGCTGCGGATCGCCGCCCAGGAGCAGGTCGGCCTGGCCTACGCGGGCTGGGACCGGCTGCTCACCCGGGTCGCGCTGCCCGCCTGGCGGCTCGGCCGGCACCCCTCGCACCTGAACGCCGGCGTGGTCGCCGCGCTCACCGAACTCTCCCGCCGCGACCGGCTCGCCGACGGCTACGGGAACCGGCTCGGCGACCGCCCCGCCTGCGACCTGCTGGAGGAGCCCGGCCTGGTGGACACCCGAGTGTCCCGGCTGGCCGCCGAACTGCTGCACGAGGAGCCGCCCGGCGGCTGGCAGCCGCTGGACTGGGAGGACTACCCGGAGCAGGTGGTCGACCACGGCTGGCGGGAGAGCGCCGCAGCCCTGCAGAGCGCCCTCGGCGACGACCACCCGCACACCGGCCCCGCGCTGGACAAACTGCTCGCCCGGCTGGCGGCCGGGGAGTCCGAGACCCTGGCGGCCGCACTGGCGGGAAGGGTGGCGCGCGCCGCCGAGGTCGCGCCCCCCTTGCCTCCCGTGCGCAGCGGACGCGACCTGCTGGTCGAGCACCTCACCGCCACCGTCTGCTGCGCCGCGGTGGACGCGGGCACCGCGAGCCCGGGCCTGGACTGGCTGGACGGCCCGGTCCTGCTGTCCCGCGCGGCACCGAGAGCCGCTCTGTCCCCGGCGGTGACGGCCGCCGCGGAGGCCGGGCAGGACGGCCCACTGCGGTCCTGGCTGGAGCGGGCCGGGGTGCGACTGGAGCGACCGGTGCGGCTTTCCGGATGAATTTCCGAAAGATCCCGGAAAACCCGGTTTCGCCGATACGAATTGCTACGGTGGGGTGACACTGCGCCAGCAACCTGTGATGTGCTGGTCCGCACGCACATCCGCATGGCAATTGCCACCCTCGGCGGATGCGCAAGGGTGGGGAGGGCGTGTGGGAACGGAATCCAACCGCCGGTGGGAGTCCGGCACGCTGGCGCACGGGGTGTCCGATCCGTTCGGCCAGGGCCCGCTGCCGTGGCTGCGCAGCCCCGACCACTACCTGGCGGACGGCGAGGGCGCGGTGCCCTGGTACGTCAGCGTGGACGCCCCGGGGCAGCAGCCGCTGGAAGGCGCGGCCCGGCCGCCGCGGCCCGCGGTGAGCGGTCCGAGCAACTCCGACGACGTGCGGCAGCAGATCAAGGGGTTCGCGTCCTCGGGCGTGGTCCGGCCGGGCGGTTCGGTGGATCTCCGGGTGACGGTCCACCCGCCGCAGGAGTTCCAGGTCGACGTCTACCGGATCGGCCACGACGGCGGCGACGGCGCCCGCCAGGTGTCCTCCAGCCCGCTGATCGCCGGTCTCGTCCAGCCCGCCCCGATGGTCGCCGACCGCACCGTCTCCTGCCACCACTGGTGGCAGTCCTGGCGGTTGCAGGTCCCGCAGGACTGGCGGCCCGGCGCGTACGTCGCGGTGCTGACCACCGCCGACGGCGGGCACCGCAGCCACATCCCGTTCACCGTCCGGGACTTCAACGCGGCGGAGCTGCTGCTGGTGCTGCCGGACGTGACCTGGCAGGCGTACAACCTGTTCCCGGAGGACGGGCACCTCGGGGCCAGCCTCTACCACGCGTGGGACGCGGCGGGGCGGCTGGTGCGCGAGGAGGAGGCGGCGGTCACCGTCTCCTTCGACCGGCCGCACGCCGGGGCCGGGCTGCCGCTGCACGTCGGGCACGCGTACGACTTCATCCGCTGGGCCGAGCGGTACGGCTACGACCTGGGCTACGCCACCGCCACCGACCTGCACGCCGGGCTGGTCAACGCCGAGCGGTACAAGGCGATGGTGTTCCCCGGGCACGACGAGTACTGGTCGGAGCCGATGCGGCGGGCCGTCGAGCGGGCCCGGGACGGCGGCACCTCGCTGGTGTTCCTGTCCGCCAATTCGCTGTACTGGCGGGTCGAGCTGACGGCCGGCGCGAACGGCGAGCCGTCCCGGCTGCTGAACTGCCGCAAGCGGCAGAAGGTCGGCGCCGACCACCCCGCGGCCGGCCCGGCGGGTTCGGCGAGCGCGCTCTGGCGCGACGCGGGGGAGCCCGAGCAGCACCTGCTGGGCATCCAGTACGCGGGCAGCGTGCCGGCGCCGGTGCCGCTGGTGGCCCGGAACACCTCGCACTGGCTGTGGGAGGGCACCGGCCTGGAGGAGGGCGAGGAACTGCCCGGCCTGGTCGCGGGGGAGGCCGACCGCTACTACCCGAAGGTCGCGCTGCCCGCCTGCACCGAACGCACCCTGCTGGCGCACTCCCCGTACCGGGACGCCGCCGGCCGGCTCACCCACCAGGAGACCTCGCTGTACCGGGCGCCCAGCGGCGCGTACGTCTTCGCGTCCGGGACGTTCGCCTGGTCGCCCGCGCTGGACCGGCCCGGGCACACCGACGAACGGATCCAGAAGGCCACCGCCAACCTGCTCGACCAGCTCTGCAAGGAGGGCCGCACCCGTCCCTGACCTGGTGCTGAGCGGGGCCGCACCCGCCCCCTGCCTCGTGCGCATGAAAGACTCCCCGCAGCAGAGCCCCCCAGCTGTGAGGACTTTACGACCGTGAGCGGATTCGTCACCAAGCCCGAGCCGGTCCAGGTGCCCGGCCTGGTCCACCTGCACACCGGCAAGGTGCGCGACCTGTACCGGGACGGGAACGGCAACCTGGTGATGGTGGCCAGCGACCGCACCTCCGCCTACGACTGGGTGCTGCCCAACGAGATCCCCGACAAGGGCCGGATCCTCACCCAGCTGTCGCTGTGGTGGTTCGAGCGGATCGCCGACCTGGTGCCCAACCACGTGATCTCCACCGAGCTGCCCGAGGGCGCCCCCGCCGACTGGGCCGGCCGCACCCTGATCTGCCGCAGCCTGGAGATGGCGCCGGTGGAGTGCGTGGCCCGCGGCTACCTGGCGGGCTCCGGCCTGCAGGAGTACCGGGTGTCCCGCACGGTGTGCGGCATCGCGCTGCCCGAGGGCCTGGACAACGGCTCGGAGCTGCCCGCCCCGATCTACACCCCGGCGCTGAAGGCCGAGGTCGGCGAGCACGACGAGAACGTCTCCTACGAGGAGACCGCCCACCGGATCGGCGCCGACCTGGCCGCCACCCTGCGGCAGACCACTCTCGCCGTGTACTCGCGGGCCCGGGAGATCGCCCGTGACCGGGGCCTGATCCTCGCCGACACCAAGTTCGAGTTCGGCCTGCTGGACGGCGAACTGGTCATCGGCGACGAGGTGCTGACCCCGGACTCGTCCCGCTACTGGCCGGCCGACGAGTGGCAGCCGGGCCGCGACCAGCCGTCCTTCGACAAGCAGATCATCCGCGACTGGCTGACCTCGCCCGCCTCCGGCTGGGACCGCAAGAGCGACAACCCGCCGCCGGCGCTGCCCGCCGAGATCGTCGAGCACACCCGGCAGCGCTACATCGACGCGTACGAGAAGCTCACCGGTCTCGACTGGAAGTAGATCCCCGGGGCTGGCTGTGACGCGCCGTCACAGCCAGCCGTGCTCGCGGGCGATCCGCACCGCCGCGTGCCGGTTCTCCGCGCCCAGCTTGCCCGCCGCCGAGGACAGGTAGTTGCGCACCGTGCCCTGCGACAGCGAGGCCCGGTCGGCGATCTCGGCTATCGAGGAGCCGTCGGCGGCCAGTTCCAGCACGTCCGTCTCGCGCGGCGTCAGCGGGGAGTCGCCCGCGCTGATCGCCTCCGCGGCCAGGTCCGGGTCCACGTAGCGGCCGCCCGCCCGGACGGTGCGGATGATGCCCGCCAGGTCGGAGGCGGAGACGGTCTTCGGCAGGAAGCCGCGCACCCCGACCTCCAGGGCCCGCTTCAGGTAGCCGGGGCGGCCGTGCCCGGTCACGATCATCACCCGGCAGTCCGGCAGTCGGTGCCGCAGTTCCGCGGCCACCTCCAGGCCGTCCAGGCCCGGCATCTGCAGGTCCAGCACCGCCACGTCCGGGCGGTGCGCGGCGGCCATCGCCAGCGCCTCCGGGCCGGACGCCGCCTCGGCGACCACCGCCAGGTCGTCCTCCAGCGCGAGCAGTGCGGCCAGCGCTCCCCGGATCAGATGTTCGTCGTCGGCGAGCAGTACTCGCACCCGGTCGCTCACGCCACGGACTCCCTTGCCTTCATCGGTAGTTCGGCGGTCACCCGGAACCGTCCGGGGCCGGGTCCGGCCGCCGTCAGGGTGCCGCCGTGGGCGGCCAGGCGTTCGCGCAGACCGCGCAGGCCGCTGCCCGCGCCGTCGGTGCGGGACGGCGGGGCGGCGGGCACCCCGTCGTTCTCCACCTCCAGCACCGCGAGGCCGCCCGAGACCCGCAGCCGGAACGAGCAGTTGGCGGCCTCGGAGTGCCGCAGCACGTTGGTCGCGGCCTCCCGCACCACCCAGCCGAGCACCGACTGCGCCTCGGAAGGCAGCGCGTCCGTGCCCGCCAGTTCGGTCCGGCAGTCGACATTCGCGGCGCGCAGCACCGAGGCCGCGCCGATCAGTTCGGTGTGCAGTTCGACGGTGCGGTAGCCGCGCACCACCTCGCGGACCTCGCGCTGCGAGTCCTGCGCGATCCGCTGCACCTCGGTCATCTGGTCCACCGCCTCCGGGCGCCCGCGGCGGGCCAGCTGCACCGCCAGTTCGCTCTTCAGCGCGATGGTGGCGAGGTTGCGGCCCAGCACGTCGTGCAGGTCACGGGAGAACCGCAGCCGCTCCTCGGCGACCGCGAGCCGGGCCTGGGCCTCCCGGGCCCCGTCCAGTTCCCACACCACCTTCGCCGTCCAGGACGAGCAGCGGGCGGTGGCGCCGGCCATCGCGGCGCCGAGCAGGCAGCCCACCAGCAGGCCGACCACCGCGGCCGGGTGGGCGCCGGCCAGCAGCAGCGGCGCCGCGAGCAGCGTCAGCGAGACGGCCGCGGTCAGCAGCGCCTCGCGCACCGACAGGGCGAGCACGCAGGCGCCGAGCCAGAACGTCACCGTCATCGGCGCGATCGCGTTCGGCACCATCGCCTCGTCGCCGGTCATCGATGCGGTGGGCAGCATCATCGCCAGTGACATTCCGACCGCCACCGCCCCCGTCAGCGCCACCCAGCAGTACGGGTGCGGGCGGCGGCCCAGGTAGGCATTCAGCCCGGTGCGGAACAGCACCAGGTTCAGCGCCGCCGCCAGCAGCACGCCCGGCACCGCCAGCAGGAGCTGGCCGGTCGGCACCTCCCGCCGGGCGCTCACCGACCCGACCACGAGGAGCGCGGCCAGCACCTGCATCACCGACACCAGGTACAGCGACCAGCGCACGTACAACTCGGTGCGCTGCGGTTTCGACAGGGACCGCCACCGCCCGATCGGCCTCGGCCTGTTCACCGCTGGGTACCCCGCTTCCTGACGACTCCCCAGCATCCTGCCAGCCCGCCCGCGGCCGCTCAGCGGCGCGGTTCCCAGCGGAACCAGCGCCGGGCCGCCCAGGCGGCCGCAGCCGTCCACACCACGGCCAGCAGCAGCGGCAGCGCGCCCTGCGACCACGTGCCCGCGAAGCCCTCCGCCGGGCCGGAGCCGTCGGTGCCGAACCAGCCGATCCGCAGCAGCTCCAGCGCCGGGGTGGTCGGCAGCAGCCGGCAGATGTTCGCCATCGAGTCCGGCATCGACTCCAGCGGGACCATCAGGCCGGAGCCGAGCTGCGCCACCAGCAGCAGCGGCAGGGTGGTGATGCCGGCGGTCTCCACGGTCTTGGTGAAGGCGCTGGACAGCGCGGCCAGCGCGGTCAGCAGGGCCGCCGACAGGGCCAGTCCGGCCAGCATCAGCACCGGGTTCACCGGGGCGGGCAGGTCGAGCAGCAGTGCGCCGCCGACGCCCAGCAGCAGGCACTGGGTGAGCGCCAGCGCGATCGACGGGGCGGCGGTGCCGAGCAGGATCTCGGCGTCGGTGCCCTCGCCGGTGCGCAGCCGCTTCAGCACCAGTTCGCTGCGCCGGGCGGTGTAGGCGGAGGTCAGGTTGCAGTAGATGACGATCATCAGCACGATCCCCATCGATCCGGCCACCAGGTTGCCGTTCACGTCCAGGCCGGGGGAGTGCTCGGAGAGGCGGTCGAGCATCCCGCGGAGCGTGGTGACCAGGATCAGCGGCAGCGCCAGGGCCATGAACATCGCGGTGCGGTTGCGGCGCAGCAGGGTGGCCTCGGCGCGGCCGAGGGCGAGCAGGCGTCCGGCGGGGGTGGTCGCGGCGGTCATGCGGCACGTCCGATCTGCGGCGGGGCGGTGGCCGCGTCGGACGCGGCGATGGCGAGGAAGGCCTCTTCCAGCGAGGCGCTGCGGGCGTCCAGCCGGTCCAGTACGACCTGGTGGTGGGCGGCCCAGCCGAGCAGCTCGGTCAGGGTGCCCTGGAGGTCGGTGGTGCGCAGGGTGATCCGGCGGCCGTCGATCCGCAGGTCGGCGCCGGGCAGGGACGGCAGGGCGAGTGCGGCGTGCGGGCCGGTGCGTTCGGGCAGTTCGAAGCCGATCCGGGCGGGGTGGTCGGCCAGCACCTCGGCGACGGTGCCGCCGGCCACCACCCGGCCGCCGTGCATGATCGCCAGCCGGTCGGCGAGTTCCTCGGCCTCTTCCAGGTAGTGCGTGGTGAGCAGGACGGTGGTGCCGGCCTCGCGCAGTTCGCGGATCAGCCGCCAGACCGAGGCGCGGGCCTCCGGGTCGAGGCCGGTGGAGGGCTCGTCCAGGAACAGCACCTCGGGCCTGCCGAGCAGGGCCATCGCCAGGTCGAGGCGGCGGCGTTCGCCGCCGGACAGCTGCTTGACCCGCACCGAGCGCCGGGGCAGCAGGCCGACCAGGTCGAGTGCCTCGTCCACGGTGCGGGCGTCGCTGGTCATTCCGGCCCAGCAGGTGCCGGTCTCGGCGACGGTCAGTTCGCCGGGGAAGCCGCCCTCCTGCAGCATGATGCCGATCCTCGGCCGGAGCGCGGGCCGCTCCCGGGCCGGGTCCAGGCCGAGCACCCGGACCTCGCCGGCGCTCGGCGCGGCCAGGCCCTCCAGCACCTCCATGGTGGAGGTCTTGCCGGCGCCGTTGGTCCCGAGCAGCGCGAAGAGTTCGCCGCGGGCGACGCTGAGGTCCAGGCCGCGGACGGCCTCGAACCCGGCGGCACCGGACGGTCCGTAGCGGCGGTGCAGGCCGCGGGCCTCGACGGCGGGGCGGGGACGGCTGGTGTCGGTCATGGCACCAGCCTTCCGCCGGGCCGGGCCGTCCAGTAGTGCGGGCCGTCACCGGGTGCCGGTGGAGTTCCACGGGTCGGCGATGACAAATGTCATCGGGTGCGGCTGTCGTCGGGCGTCCTGCCGTCGGGGTGCCGGTCGGGGCTGGAAACGCCGAAGGCCCCCTCGGTCGAGGGGGCCTTCGGAACTGGAGCGGACGACGAGATTCGAACTCGCGACCCTCACCTTGGCAAGGTGATGCTCTACCAACTGAGCCACGTCCGCATGATATTGAATTGTTACAGCCTGTAACGCTAGCTGCGAGCGGACGACGAGATTCGAACTCGCGACCCTCACCTTGGCAAGGTGATGCTCTACCAACTGAGCCACGTCCGCACGGTGCCTGGGCACCGGCCGCCCCGCTCGGGTTTCCCCGGTTGCGGCGACGAGAAGAACTCTACAACATCAATCGACCTGCTTGCCCCACCTTTCCCCGGCGGGGCGGCCGGGGAAGGGGCCGGCGGCCCGCAACGGGCCGCCGGCGAGGGTCAGTTGTTCTCGGAGAACGCCTCGTACACGTGCTTCGGGATGCGGCCGCGGGCGGGCAGCTCCATGCCGTTCGACTGCGCCCAGGCGCGGACCGCGGCCGGGTCGGGGGTGAGCGCGGTACGACGGAAGGACTTTCCGCTGCGGCTCTGCCGGCGTCCTGCGGCGACGAACGGGGCGAGAGCCTCCCGAAGCTTTTCCGCGTTGTCGGCGGACAGGTCGATCTCGTACGACTTCCCGTCCACGCCGAAGTGGACGGTTTCCGCGGCGGCGCCGCCGTCCAGGTCGTCGGAGAGCGTGACGACTACACGCTGAGCCATGGGTGTCAATCCTCTCGGGCAATTCGGCCGGCGGAGGTCTCGGATGCCCCGCCGGTCCGTTGGGCCGGGATCACGGCATCCGTCGGCGGGCAGGGGGAGCCCACGCCGAGATGCGGCGCGTTCGGCTGCCGGTCGCCCTATTCTGCACCCGGAACGGGTGGAAATCGAAGAGTTCGGGATTCCTTTTTTCTGGATATTCACGGGGTTCCCTCGGATGCCGATACAGCCTCGTTACAGACGGGATTAAACCGACGAAATCGGGTGCCGCCGGGGATCCGGGTGCCCGGGGGAGAGGCTTGGAGGCCTTGGCTCGTAAGGGGCATGGGTCTACGCGCGTTGCCGCAGGTAGGCCGCAAGAAGGCCTTCCGGCCCAGGTAGGCTGAAGGTCCCCCGCCTTCACGCAATCACCACCGGGAGTGCCAGTGGCACGCGTCGTAGTCGACGTCATGCTCAAGCCGGAGATCCTCGACCCGCAGGGACAGGCGGTGCAGCGTGCACTGCCGCGTCTCGGATTCGCCGGGATCGCCGACGTTCGCCAGGGCAAGCGTTTCGAACTGGAGCTGGAAGGGCCGGTCGATGACGCCGCGCTCGCCCGCATCCGTGAAGCTGCCGAGACCTTCCTCGCCAACACCGTGATCGAGGACTTCACCGTCCGCGTCGAGGAGACCGCGACAATGGTCCCCTCCTCCTCCGTCGGAGGAGACGCCAAGTGACCACCCGCGTTGGCGTTGTCACTTTCCCCGGCTCCCTCGACGACCGCGACGCCCAGCGCGCGGTCCGCCTGGCCGGCGCCGAGCCGGTCGCCCTCTGGCACCGCGACAAGGATCTCCACCAGGTCGACGCCGTCGTCCTGCCGGGCGGATTCTCTTACGGCGACTATCTGCGCTGCGGTGCCATCTCCCGCTTCTCCCCGGTGATGGACACCATCATCGAGCAGGCGAAGCTCGGAATGCCGGTCCTCGGTATCTGCAACGGCTTCCAGGTGCTGTGCGAATCGCACCTGCTGCCCGGCGCGCTCACCCGGAACGACTCGCTGCACTTCATCTGCCGCGACCAGAAGCTCCGCATCGAGAACGCCGACACCGCCTGGACCCGGGATTACTCGGCCGGCCAGGAAATCGTCGTTCCGCTGAAGAACGGCGAAGGCCGGTTCGTCGCCGACGAGCACGTCCTGGACGAACTCGAGGCGGAGGGCCGCATCGTGGCCCGGTACCTGGATGTGAACCCGAACGGTTCGTACCGCGACATCGCCGGCATCACCAACGCCGCCGGCAATGTCGTCGGCCTGATGCCGCACCCGGAGCACGCCGTGGAGCCGCTCACCGGTCCGACCACCGAGGGCCTGGGCTTCTTCACTTCCGTCCTGAAGCAGCTGGTGAACGCCTGATGAGCCTCACACCTCCCAACTCGTCCAGCTCCCTCCGGTCGCTGGACACCGTCAAGAACGCCGAGCAGACCCCGGACGCGGGCCAGCCCTGGGCGGAACTCGGCCTCAAGGAGGACGAGTACGCCCGGATCCGCGAGATCCTGGGCCGCCGTCCGACCGGCGCCGAGCTGGCCATGTACTCGGTGATGTGGTCGGAGCACTGCTCGTACAAGAGCTCCAAGATCCACCTCAAGCAGTTCGGCGAGAAGGCCCCGGAGAACGACGCGATGCTCGTCGGCATCGGCGAGAACGCCGGTGTGGTCGACGTCGGCCAGGGCTACGCGGTCACCTTCAAGGTCGAGTCGCACAACCACCCGTCGTACATCGAGCCCTACCAGGGCGCGGCCACCGGCATCGGCGGCATCGTGCGCGACATCCTGGCGATGGGCGCCCGCCCGGTCGCCGTGATGGACCCGCTGCGCTTCGGTGCGGCCGACCACCCGGACACCCGGCGCGTGCTGCCCGGGATCGTCGCGGGCATCGGCGGCTACGGCAACTGCCTGGGCCTGCCGAACATCGGCGGCGAGGTCGTCTTCGACTCCTGCTACCAGGGCAACCCGCTGGTCAACGCGCTCTGCGTCGGCGTGATGAAGCACGAGGACATCCACCTCGCGAAGGCCTCCGGCCCCGGCAACAAGGTCATCCTGTACGGAGCCCGCACCGGCGGCGACGGCATCGGCGGCGTCTCGGTGCTCGCCTCGGAGACCTTCGACGCGACCGGCCCGGCCAAGCGCCCCGCCGTCCAGGTCGGCGACCCGTTCCAGGAGAAGCTCCTCATCGAGTGCACCCTGGAGATCTTCAAGGAAGACCTCGTCGCGGGCATCCAGGACCTCGGCGGCGCCGGCCTGTCCTGCGCCACCTCGGAGCTGGCCTCGGCCGGCACCGGCGGCATGCGGATCGAGCTGGACACCGTGCCGCTGCGCGACCACACGCTCTCGCCGGAGGAAATCCTCATGAGCGAGTCGCAGGAGCGCATGTGCGCCATCGTCGAGCCCGGCAAGGTCGACCGCTTCCTGGAGATCTGCGAGAAGTGGGACGTCATCGCCACCGTCATCGGTGAGGTGACCGACGGCGAGCGCCTGGAGATCTTCTGGCACGGCGAACTGGTGGTCGACGTGCCGCCGCGCACCGTCGCCCACGAGGGTCCGACCTACCAGCGCCCGTACGCCCGCCCGTCCTGGCAGGACGCCCTGCAGGCCGACGCCCCGACCGCCGAGCGGCTCGCCCGCCCGGCGAACGGCGCCGAGCTGAAGGACGCGCTGCTGAAGGTCGCGGGTTCGCCGAACCAGGCCTCCAAGGCGTGGATCACCAACCAGTACGACCGTTACGTGCTGGGCAACACGGTGCTCGCCAGCCCCGAGGACTCCGGCATGATCCGGATCGACGAGGAGACCAACCTCGGCGTCTCGGTCGCCACCGACGGCAACGGCCGCTACACCAAGCTGGACCCGTACACCGGCGCCCAGCTGGCCCTGGCCGAGGCGTACCGCAACGTCGCGGCCGGTGGCGCCAAGCCGCTCGCGATCTCCGACTGCCTCAACTTCGGCTCCCCCGAGGACCCGGACGTGATGTGGCAGTTCGCCGAGGCCACCCGCGGCCTGGCCGACGCCTGCCTGGTGCTCGGCACCCCGGTCACCGGCGGCAACGTCTCGCTGTACAACCAGACCGGCGACGTCGCCATCCACCCGACCCCCGTGGTCGCGGTGCTCGGCGTCATCGACGACGTCACCCGGCGCACCCCCGTCGGCTTCGCCGAAGAGGGCCAGCTGCTCTACCTGCTCGGCGACACCGCCGACGAGCTGGGCGGCTCCGCCTGGTCGCAGGTCGTGCACAACCACCTCGGCGGCCTGCCGCCCAAGGTGGACCTGGAGCGCGAGCGCCTGCTGGGCGACATCCTGATCGCCGCCTCCCGCGACGGCATGATCGACGCCGCCCACGACCTCTCCGACGGCGGCCTCGCGCAGGCCCTGGTGGAGAGCTGCCTCAAGGGCGGCAACGGCGCCCGGGTGGTCGTGCCCGAGGGCATCGACCCGTTCGTGTTCCTGTTCTCCGAGTCCGCCGGACGCGCCGTGGTGGCCGTCCCGCGCAGCGAGGAGCTCCGGTTCAACGACATGTGCGGCGCCCGCGGCCTGCCCGCCGCCCGCATCGGCGTGGTCGACGGCGACGCCCTGGAGGTCCAGGGTCAGTTCACCGTCACGCTGGCCGAGCTGCGCGACGCCCACACCGGCGTCATCGAGGCGCTGCTCGCCTGACGCGGCGTTGTTCCGACGGGCGGTCGGTTCGGAGTTCTCCGGACCGGCCGCCCGCCTTTTGTACGCTGCGGGCATGCCCACTGCGAAGCCCCGAACCTACGACCCGGTGAAGGTGCGCGCCGCGCTCACCGGGCAGCTCGACGCGATCGCCGCCGCCGTCCGCGCGCTGGACGACGAGCAGCTCGCCCTGCCGACCCGGCTGGACGGCTGGCGGGTGCGTGAACTCGTCGCCCACCTCGGCATGGTGGCCAGCTGGGTGCCGCTGCACCTGCACGACCCGCTGCCGCCGCAGGCCCCGATCACGCCGTTGTACTGGGCCTCGAAGACCCGCACGGCGGCCGCCGCGATCAACTCGACGGCGGTGGAGCTGGTGGCCGAGCAGTTCGCCGGGGACGCCGCCCAGGTGTCCGGCGAACTCGACCGGCAGTTCCGCGAGTTGTGGAAGACCCTGGACAGCGACGAGGGCCGCGACCCCGGCCGGGTGATCCTGATGCGCTTCGGCCCGATGCTGCTGGCCGACTTCCTGGTCACCCGCCTGGTGGAGACGGTGGTGCACGCGGACGACCTGGCGGACGCGCTGGGCATCGACGCCTTCCCGCACGACCGCTTCGCGCTGGCCTCCGCCACCCGGCTGCTCGCCGACGCCTTCGCCGCCCAAGTGCCGGGCGGCGCCGTCGAATTGCGGATCCCCCCGCACGCCGTGGTGCAGGCCGTCGAGGGCCCCCGGCACACCCGCGGCACCCCGCCGAACGTCGTCGAGACCGACCCGCTCAGCTGGATCCGCCTCGCCACCGGCCGCCTCGCCTGGCCCGACGCCCTGGACGCCACCCTCACCGCGAGCGGCGAGCGCAGCGACCTGTCCGGCTACCTGCCGGTGCTGGGCTGAGGCTGCGGGGCGGGCGTCAGTAGCCGTAGCGGAAGTGCTGGACGATCGACTCCCAGCCGGCGTGGCGCAGCAGGTCGGGCTCGATCTGCCGCAGCTTGTCGGAGAGCCGGGCGATCACCTCGTCGGGATGCGGTGCGGTGCCGTCCGGCTCCTCGTCGACCGGATATCCGTCCTCGTCGAGTTCCTCGGGCGGGAACGCTTCGGCGAAGCCGGCGATGTGGGCCCGGCACCAGTCGACGGTGTCCGGGTCCATCAGGTCGCCGAGCAGGCTCAGCTCGTCGGCGCCGAAGGCGATCTGGCAGCGGAGCAGGGAGTGCAGGTCGCGGTGGGCGGGCCGGCCGTCGACGGTGGCCGGCTGGTGGGGGATCAGGGCGTACACCTCGCCGGTGGCGCCGTCGAGGGCGAACGTCGCGCCCCAGTACCCGAGGGCGACCAGGCCGGCCCCGCCGTCCGGCAGGTCGGGCCAGAGCGCGGCCGGATCGCTGACGTACTCCGCCAGCGGGGTCGGTACCTGCCCGAAGAAGAGGAACGCGCCGGGGCCGTCGGGCAGCCCGATGTCGGTGAGCAAGGCGCGTGCGGCGGGGTCGGTGACGACGGCGGGCAGCTCCGCCGCCGGGTAGCGGCGGAGCCCGTCGGCGCCGTAGACCTGCTCCAACTCGGCGCGGGTGACGGGCCGGACGGGTGGGGTGGGCATCAGGGCACCGACGGGCCCTTGAGGTAGGTGCCGTTGCTGTCGTAGGGCCAGGCGTTGGCGGTGCAGCCGTTCAGGCCGTAGATCTGTTGCATCATCGCGGGGGCGGGCTTGCCGGGGCCGGGGCAGCCCTCGTGGCCGTGGCCTATGCGGTGGCCGACCTCGTGGTTGACGATCAGGGCGCGGTAGTCGTCCAGGGTGCCGTTGAACTGGGGTGAACCGGTCAGCCAGCGCTTGGAGTTGACCACCACCTGCTTGCCGACGTCGCAGTTCACCTCGCCCTTGGTGTCCAGGCCGCCGGCGCCGCAGATCTTGTCGGTGGTGTCGGGCGAGGCGATCATGACGGTGAAGTCGTAGGTGCCGGAGGAGACCAGCTTGAAGCTGTCGCGCTTGTTGGAGATCCAGCTGCGCTTGTCGCCCAGTACCTTGTGGATCGCGTCGGCGGCGGCCTTCGGGTCGATGTTGATGCCGTCCTCGACCTGGACCTGGTAGCGGCGTACGGTGCCGCCGGTGCCGACCGCGCCGCTGCTGGCGGTGGCGGTGGTGAAGTTGCCGCTGCCGTGCTGGACGACCTGCGAGTCGTTCTTGGACGGGTCGTTCTTGGACGGCTCGCTCTGCGGCGGCGCGCTGCTCTCCGCGGGCTTCGAGGGCTCGGGGGAGTCGCTGACCGGGGGGACGGGCCGGGCCTGGGTGGTGGATCCGGCGTCCTGCGGCTGGCCGTCGGTCGGGCCGAGCAGGGTGAATCCGGCCGCGCCGAGTACGACCAGCGCCGCGGTGCCGCCCAGCGCCAGGGCCGTCCGGCGGCGGCGCGAGCGGGCGCGGCGCCGGGCGGACCTGCTGGGTGACCTGCGGGCTGCGGGCATCTGGTTTCCCTCGGGACGACGACAGTTGCGGGTGTGCGGTGCGGTTCGGTGACCCGTTTCGCACGGTTGTGTTGCATCGTGAACATACGCGGCCTGGCTGCGGTTGGTTCCGCCGGGCCGGGTCTCAGCCGTGGATCCGGCCCTGGAGCTGCTCCAGCACCTTGGTCAGCGGTTCCCCGGTCAGGGCCGGGTCGGCCGGGTCCGCGTCGCCCTGGGAGAGCAGCAGTACCAGGTCGCCGTCGCCCTTGACCGGCACCCGGGCGATGGCGGCGATCCCGCTGCCGGGCAGCAGTTTCGGCCGGTCGCCGGGCTCGGGCCGGCCGGTGACCACTTCGCCGAGCTGGTCGACGGTCAGCTGCCCGGTCCGCTGGAGGGTCGGCAGCATCACGCTCACGCCGACGTCGTCGATCGGTACGGCCTCCAGGTCGAGCCGGACGGTGGCGCTGCCGGCCGTCCAGGTGCAGGTCACCCAGGCGTGCGGGGGCATGCCGGGCGCGGAGGCGGTGGTCGGCGACGGGCTGGTGCCGGACGGCCACGGGTAGGGCGGGGTGCCGTCGCCGAGCTCGCCCTCGACCGCCTTGGTGTCCTTGGCGCCCGGGGCGACGGGGCGGTCGATCCCGGCGTTCTTGAGCGCGGCGGCCAGCTCGTCCAGGCCGAACGGGCAGGTGGTGGACGGCTGTTGGCGGAGCTGCTCGGCGGTGGAGCGCACCTTGGCGTACGACAGGCCGCTGCCGGAGCTGTCGTCCGAGCAGGCGGCCGCGCCGAGGGCGAGGCCGACGGCGGCGGGCAGCGCGAGCAGTCGGCGGGCGGCCGGGCCGGGTATGCGGTCAGCAGTCACCGGCCCAGGCTACGTCCTTGGCGCGAAGGGTAGTTGAGACCGCGTCAGTCGCGCGCGGTCAGTGCCTCGGCGAGTTCGCGGATGCCGGCCTCGCGCTCGGCGGCGGTGTCGCCGTAGTCGTAGCTGTGGGTGAACGCCGCCTGCGGGAAGGTTTCGGCCATCCACACCGAGCAGTAGTGGCCGGGCATGAAGCAGGCCTGCAGTTCGGTGTAGACCTCGACGACCTGCTCGGACTGGACGCCGAGGGCCCGGGCGCGGTGCCAGAGCGCCTCCTCGGCGTGCAGGGCGAGCGAGCCGCCGGCTGTGATGATCTGCGGCTCGCCCTTGGCGTCCAGGTACTTGAAGGAGGCGTAGCTCGGCACGCCGCGGGTGTGCCGGACGTCCTCCAGGACCCGGGGCCACCACAGTTCGTCGTCCTCGAAGGCGCGCAGGTCGGTGGCGCGCAGCCGGCTCTCCACGGTGGTGAACTCGGCGAAGACCTGGTCGGGCTGTTCGGCGGCGGCCAACGCGGCCAGGCTGCGGTCGAGTTCGGCGAGCGAGGAGAGGAACGCCTCCAGGCTGGTGTTGACCAGCACGGACGGCTCCTCGAAGTCGACGAACACCGACCAGACGCGGCCCTGCGGGTCGAGGCAGAGTTCGGAGCCGCCGTCGGTGCCGAGCCGGGCCCACTGCTCCTCGCCGTCGCGCGGGCCGGGCCGGTCCTGGCCGGCGGTGAGGTCGCCGAGGGCGAGCGCGTCCTCGGCGGAGGTGCGGAAGTAGGGGCCGACCTGGACCGGCAGGCCGGTGGCGGCCAGCAGTTCGGCCGCCGCGGCGGGGATGGTCACGCGGGCGAACTCGGCAGCGTCCGGGCGGCGGAGGCCGGCGGGGCCGAAGCGGTCGAGCAGGCGCTGGGCGAGTTCTGCGGTCATGGCAGCAGTGTATGCGCGGGGCGTTCGGTCGGCGCCGGACCGGCCGCAGGCGGCGGATCGGTGCGATGATACGGCGAGCGCCCCGATCGAGGGCGGCAACTGCGGTGGGCGGGACGGGGGTTGACGTGAACGACATCGCGCACCACTACGACAACGTGGAAAAGGCCGCGGCCGAGTTCGACCAACTGCACGCGAAGCTGAGCGCCAAGAAGCACAAGGTCAACTACGGCCATGCGAAGGCGAGTTCGACCGGCCGTGGGGACAAGCTGGGCGAGGTGGTGGCCAAGGCCGCCTCCACCGCCCTGCAGAGCATCGAGAAGGCCCTGGACGCCCTGGCGGACCACGCCGACAAGGCCTCCAAGGGCCTGCTGACGATGAACAAGAACCACCGCGAGAACGAGGAACGCCTCGGCCAGGAGTTCAAGCGGATCACCGCCAAGCACGACACCACCCCGGTCTACCTGCTCAGCGCCGACGGCCAGCTCCACCGGCTGCACAGCGACGGGAGCGCCCCGAAGCCGATCGCCGGTCACGAGCCGGGCATCCGGGACCTGCTCGATCCCAACCCGCACGGGCCGGGCAACCTGACCACCGTCGGCCCGCCCAACGACCGCAAGAACTACCCGTTCAACCCCAAGCGGCGCCCCAAGACGGGCCGCCCGCTGGTTCCGTCGACCCAGATCGACACCGGCAGCTCCGAACTGGCCCGCGCCACCCAGCGCGCCCGGCGGGCGACCAACCAGTACGGCGGCGGCGTCCTCGAGAACCCGAGCGCCAACTACGCGGCCTTCCACTACGACAACGGCACCGGGAACCCGGTCATCGTGGTGGCCCAGAGCATCCCCCGCAGCTCCCACTCCGAGATCGTGCTCGGCCTGCCATTCCTGCGCAAAGGCCTGCAGGACAACGTCGACGCCGTCTACACCGAGCGCCAGCCATGCCCGAAGGGCAGCACCTGCGGGGCCTGGCTCAAGCAGTACTTCCCGAACACCACCGACGTCACCCACAGCTTCGACTACAACGGCGACGCATCCTCCGACGGCAACAAGCAGCACAACCGCTATCTGATAAACCTGAAGCGCAGACACCAGCAGATCTACGGCTGAGCCGCGCCGGTCCGCACCGGGCCGGGCGGGGCCGTGGCGGACGGCGGGAGGACCCCGGGTGGCAGTGACACGCGCGGAGATGGAGCGGGAGTTCGGGCCGGACGGCCTTGTCCGGCCCCCCGCGGAGCGGATCGCCGAGTCGGTGACCGACCCGGGCGCCCGGGACTTCCTGACCACCGTCGGCCTGCCGGCCGGCCGCACCGCGGTGTTCGAGGCGGAGGAGCACCTGGCCACCGGGCCCGTGCCGCTGCGCGAGCACTTCGGCGACTGGAGCGAGGCCGAGGACGAGTACCTGGAGCTGTTCGGCCCCGGTGTCGGCTCCTGGCTGATCCTCGGTGAACTCGCCACCGGCACACTGGCGTTGAACGGCGCCACCGGCGGCGTCCACGCCATCCCGCTGGACATCGCCGAGGACGGCCTGGACCGCCCGTACCACGCCGACCTGTCCTCGCTGGCGGCCTTCCTGCTGGCCTTCCAGCGCGAACTGCCGCACTACGACGAGGGCAGCGGGGCGGAGGAGCTGCGCGACTCGGTCGAGCGGCTCACCGCCGAACTGACCGCCCTGGAGCCGCGCGCCATGGCCGAACCGGAGGGCGTCTGGCGGCTGCTGCTCGACGAGATCCGGTACGGCTCCTGACGGTCCGTCGGGGTCAGCGTCCGCGCGGGGCGTTGCCGGACGGGGCCGCACCGCGGTTGGCGGCGGCGCCGGAGACCACGTTCTGGCCGAACTGCTCGGCGGAGCCCAGCGGGTCGGCGGCGTAGCCCTTCACCTGGTCGACGGACTGCTGCACGCCGTCCTTGAAGCCGTCCTCGCCGGCCCGCGCCGTGCGGCCCAGGTCGATCCCGTGCTGGGCGCCGACCGCGTTCATCGTCAGCTGCACCACCAGGTCCTGCGCCATGCCGCCGAGCGCCGCGAACACCGGGCCCTCGACCAGCGACATCAGCTGCGACAGCAGCTGCTGCTCGGCCTCCTTGAGGAGGCGTTTGACGATGATCCGGGTGGCCTGGGTGGCGCCCACCGCGCCCGCCTCGGACAGCCCGAAGGTGAACGGCGCGGCCGCCTGCGCGGCGATCAACTCGGTGGCCATGATGATGAGTTGGGCGATCGCGGCGACTTTCGCGCCGGTGATCACCAGCGCGGCGCCGTCCAGCCCGGTGGCGAACAGGTCCAGCGCCTTGCTGACCTGCGGCAGGTGGGTGCCGACCACCTTGTCGAACTTCGCCTGGAACGCCTCCGCGGCCGGCCCCTGGTTCATCCCCATCAGGTTGCCGACGACGCTCGACAGGACGTCCCGGTCCTCGGTGAGCGAGGAGGCGAGCTCGCGGAGCTCGTCCGCCATCTCGCGGTACTCGTCCTCGTCCACGTTGGGCCAGTTCACGCCGATCAGGTCGAGCACCCAGGCGAGTTCACCCGGCAGTACGACGCCCATGCGCTCTCCTTCCCCCGTCTTCCGGAACGACTATTCAGGCTGCACCGAGAGTCGGTCAACTCCCTTGCCCCGGTGGGATTCCCGATGGGTAGGCTCCGACAAGGACAGTGCCGAACACCGAACGGAACGGGGGCCAGGGGATGGACGAGCACCAGATACCGCCGCTGCGCGCCGGCCGCAGGGCCGCCGGAGCGGCCCTGCTCGGCTGGCTGCGGGACCCGAGGGCGCCGCGCCTGTGCCGGGTCTCCGGGTCGCCGGGCAGCGGCCGGACCCACCTGCTGGCCTGGCTGATCGCCGGCGCCACCGCCCCCGACACCCCCGTGGAACGGCGGGTCAACGCCTTCCTGCCTGCCGACGGGTACGGCGTCCGGGCCGCGGTCTGGCAGCTCGGACAGCAGCTGGACGTGCCGGCCCGCACCCCCGGGGACCTGCTCGACCGGCTGGCCGCCGACCCGCGGCGCACCGTGATCTGCGTCCCCGAGCTCGACAGGGCCCTCGACCCGGCCCGGCTGGTGGCCGAACTCCTCGACCCGCTCCTGGGGTTGCCGCACGTCCGGCTGGTGGTCGAGGCCACCCCGGAGCTCGCGTTCACCGCGGTCACCGGGCCCGCCGAACTCGACCTGGACGACCCCCGCTGGACCGACCGCGAACGCTGGGACGCCTGGTGCGAGCACGAGAGCCATGACCCGACCGGGTACCCGAACCCCGGGCGGGCCCTGGGCACCGCCGCGCCGCCCGCGCCGCCCGCCTTCGCCGACCTGCTGGCCCGCGTCCCGCTCGGCGCCGGCGGCGGGCCCGACCTCCCCGCCGCCGGGACGGAGCTGCTCACCGGCCTGTGGGCGGCCGCCGCCCGCGCCGGCGAGCTCGGCCCGCTGGCCGCCGACCCACTGCTGTACGTGCTCGCCGAACCCGTCGCCGTCACCGCCGCCCTGGAGAGCGCGGCCCCGGGCACCGTCCCCGCCGCGCTGGACGCCGCCTGGCAGGCCGCCGGCCCCGCGCTGATCGACACCCCCGAGCCCGCCGTCCGGGCCCACCAGCTCCGCGCCCGGCTGCTCGGCACCGACCCCGCGGACCCGGCGGTCGCCGTCGCCGCCGCATTCGCCGCCGACCGGCTCGGCACCGCCCCCGGCCGCTGGGCCGCCCGCTGGGCCCGTCACAGCCCCGGCGCGGCCGCCACTGCTCCCGGCGCCGGCCCGTACCTCGGCCAGTGGCTGCTCGCCGACGCGGGCGGGGCGGTGCACGCGCTCTCCCCGGCCGACGGCACCGTGCTCGGCCGGATCGCCGTGCCCGGCCCGAAACCGCTGCGCGCCCTCGCCGCCACCCCCGGCGGCAGCCTCGTCCTGCTGGACGTCTGGGGCGGCCTCGAGCTGGTCACGCCCGGCCCGACCGCCCCCGGCCTCGACCCGTACGCCCTGGACGAGGCGCTGGCCCGGCTGCGCGCCGCCGCAGGCGGCGAACCGGCCGTCCTCGCCGCCGCTCCCGGCCTGCCCGGCGCGGCCCCGGCGCTCGGCGACAGCGGCGGCGGCGTGCACTGGTACCAGGACGGCGCGGTGCTGAGCGAGAAGCTGCACACCGGCCCGGTCACCGCGCTGGCGGCCGACGCGGTGGGCGCCGACCGGACCGGGCCCGGCGCCCCGCTGCTGGCCAGCGGCGGCCTGGACGGTGCCGTCCGGCTCTGGGGGCCCGGCTCCGAGCCGATGCCCGAACCCGCCGAGCGCCGCCCGTGCCCGGTCACCGCGCTCGCCCTCGGCACCGGGCCGTCCGGGCTGCTGCTGGCCACCGCCTGGTCCGACGGCCTGATCCGGGTCCGGCGCCCGGAGCAGCCCGACAGCGTGCTCGACCTGCGCCTCGGCTCCCCGGCCGGCGGGCTCTCACTGGCCGGCGACGTCCTGCTGGTGGGCCTCGACGAGGGCCCGCTCGCCGTCGACCTGAAGGGCTGACGGGATCGGGCCGCCCCCGCGGTGGGGGACGGCCCGTCGGTGCATGTGCTTGCGGTTACTGCTTGAGTTCGGCGTACGCCTCGGCGCTGCTGTCCTTCAGGAACTGCCAGCAGCGGGCCTCCTCCTCGGTCTCGCCGATCGAGCCGGCGGCCCGGGCGAGCGCGGCCAGGCAGCGCAGGAAGCCGCGGTTGCCGCGGTGCTCCCACGGGACCGGGCCGTGTCCGCGCCAGCCGGCGCGGCGCAGCTGGTCGAGGCCGCGGTGGTAGCCGGTGCGGGCGTAGGCGTAGGACTCGACGGTCCGGCCGGCCGCGAACGAGTCGTCCGCGAGCATCGCCCAGGCCAGGCAGAACGCCGGGTATTCGGCGGCCACCTGGGTCGGGGAGGCGGACTCCTCGGCGAGCATCCGGTAGGGCTGCTCCTCCTCGGGCAGGAGGGTCGGCTCCGGTCCGTCGAGCAGGTTCTTGTGCATCTCCATGGTGTGCCAGTCTGCCACTCGGGCGGCCGGTGGTCGCCGCTTCCGGAAACGCCGGTGCCCCGCACCCGGGCGGGTACGGGGCACCGGCGGTGGCGCTGTTACTTCATCCGCTTGCCGGCCGAGCGCAGCTGCTGCGCGGCCTCCAGCACGCGGGCGGCCATGCCGGCCTCGGCCAGCTTGCCCCAGGTGCGCGGGTCGTAGGTGTTCTTCTTGCCGACCTCGCCGTCGACCTTCAGCACGCCGTCGTAGTTGCGGAACATGTGGTCCACGACGGGGCGGGTGAAGGCGTACTGGGTGTCGGTGTCGAGGTTCATCTTGACCACGCCGTTCTCCAGCGCGGTCCGGATCTCCTCCGCGGTGGAGCCGGAGCCGCCGTGGAAGACGAAGTCGAACGGGTCCTGCTTGCCGTACTGCTTGCCGATCTCGGCCTGCAGGTCGGCCAGCAGCTCCGGACGGAGCACCACGTTGCCCGGCTTGTACACGCCGTGCACGTTGCCGAACGAGGCGGCCAGCAGGTAGCGGCCCTTCTCGCCCAGGCCGAGCGCCTCGGCGGTGCGCACCGCGTCGTTCACGGTGGTGTACAGCTCGTCGTTGATCTCGTGCGAGACGCCGTCCTCCTCGCCGCCGGTCGGGGTGATCTCGACCTCGAGGATGATCTTGGCGGCGGCGGCCTGGGCCAGCAGCTCCTGCGCGATGGACAGGTTGTCGGCCAGGGTCTCGGCCGAGCCGTCCCACATGTGCGACTGGAACAGCGGGTTGTCGCCGCGGGCGACGCGCTCGGCGGAGATCGCCAGCAGCGGGCGGACGTAGCCGTCCAGCTTGTCCTTCGGGCAGTGGTCGGTGTGCAGGGCCACGGTGATGTCGTACTTGGCCGCGACGATGTGCGCGAACTCGGCCAGCGCGACGGCGCCGGTCACCATGTCCTTGTTGTGCTGGCCACCCAGGAACTCCGCACCACCGGTGGAGATCTGGATGATGCCGTCGCTCTCGGCCTCGGCGAAACCGCGCAGGGCGGCGTGCAGAGTCTGCGACGAGGTGACGTTGATGGCCGGGTAGGCGAACTTGCCCGCCTTGGCCCGGTCGAGCATCTCGTTGTAGGCCTCGGGAGTTGCGATGGGCATGCGAATCCGCTCCTGTCGGTGTGGGGCGATCGGACGACGCTGTCCGAAGGCTCGATACGCCTGTGGTTCACGACGGATGCGGCACGAGCTGAGGGTGGTTGCTCGACCGCGGGCCGGACACCTCGGTCATCTTCCCAGACTCGCCCCGCGGACACACCCAGCGGCCCGCAGGTTGGGACAACGGCTCGGGCGGGCGCTCCCGCAGGGGGGTTTGCGGGCCTCCGGCCGAGCCTTCGCGAAGCGAGTCGGGCTATCCTGCGCGCGTGGAACACATCCAGCTCGCCGTCAACGTCCTTGACGCCAAATCGCTCGTCGCCTCCGTCGGCGCCATCGGGATCCTGGCGATCATCTTCGCCGAGACCGGCCTGCTGGTCGGGTTCTTCTTCCCGGGTGACTCGCTGCTCATCCTGGCCGGTGTCGCCGCCTCCAGCGCCGCCCCGGCGGTGCTCGGCGACGGTGCCCAGATGAACATCGCCATGCTGCTGATCGGCGCACCGCTCTGCGCGATCGCCGGAGCCCAGCTCGGCCACCTGCTCGGCCGCAAGGTCGGCCCGAAGATGTTCGACAAGCCGAACTCGAAGATCTTCCGGCCCGAGTTCGTGGAGAAGGCCGAGGACTACTTCGACAAGTTCGGCCCCGCCAAGGCCGTGGTGCTGGCCCGCTTCATCCCGATCGTGCGGACCTTCCTCAACCCGGTCGCCGGCACCCTGCAGATGCCCGCCAAGACCTTCCTGCTCTGGAACGTCGTCGGCGGTGTGCTGTGGACCGAGACCATGCTGCTGATCGGCTACTTCACCGGCGACCAGCTCGCCCCGGTGATCGACAAGTACCTGCTGCCCGCGATGGCGCTGATCATCCTGATCTCGATCTCGCCGATCATCGTCGAGGTGATCCGCGAGCGGAAGAAGAAGAAGGCCGGCGGCGCCGCCGCCGAGGCCGAGGCCGCGGAGGCGCTCGGCAGCGGCCGGCACCGCAAGCACTGAGCCCGCACCGCTCGACGCGAGAGGCCCCGACCACCTTCCGGTGGCCGGGGCCTCCGGCTTGTTCCACGTGGAACCGGCGCGCTTCCCGGGCGCCGGTTCAGGGGCTCACAGGCCCAGGTCGTCCAGGGTGTACGCGGTGATGTACGGCAGGCCGGTCTCCGCGATCGCCGGGGCCGCGCCGCGCTCCACGATCACCGCGACGCCCACGACCTCGGCGCCCGCCTCGCGCAGCGCCTCCACGGCGGTCAGCACCGAGCCGCCGGTGGTCGAGGTGTCCTCCACCGCCAGCACCCGGCGGCCCTTCACGTCCGGGCCCTCGATGCGGCGCTGCAGGCCGTGCGCCTTGCCCGCCTTGCGGACCACGAAGGCGTCCAGCTTGCGGCCGCGGGCCGCCGCCGCGTGCAGCATCGCCGCGGCCACCGGGTCGGCGCCCAGGGTCAGGCCGCCCACCGCGTCGAACTCCAGGTCCGCCGCCGCGTCCAGCATCACCTTGCCGACCAGCGGGGCCGCCTCCGCGTCCAGGGTGATCCGGCGCAGGTCGACGTAGTAGTCGGCCTCCCGGCCCGAGGAGAGGGTGACCTTGCCGTGCACGACGGCCTTGTTCTTGATCTGCGCCAGCAGGGCGTCCCGGTCGTTGCTCATGGACAGCCAGTTTAGGTGCAGAAAGGGCCTCGTCAGCGCCGCCGCAGCGCCCGGACCAGCACCACCGCGCCGCCGAGCAGCGCCACCCCGCCGCCGATCACCCACGGCAGCGCGCTGCGCTCGCCGCCCGCGCCCGGCACCAGGGTCGGCTCCGCGCCGCCCCAGCGGGTGGCGGCCCGGGCCCGCGCGCTGTGCGCCGGCGGGGCGGGCGCGTACCGGCCGTGCGGCGGGGCGTGGTCGACCTCCTCCGCCGAGCGGCCGACGATGCTGCGCCGCACCGGGGCGCTCTCCTGCTCGAACGCCGGCTCCGGGCGGGTGACCGGCACCGGCTCGGGCAGGTCGTCCTCGCCGAACGCGATCAGGTCGGACAGGTCGTCGTCCAGGTCCGGGCCCTGTGCCCGCTCGTCCAGGAACACCACGGTCGCGCCGTCCGCCGGCTCGTCCTCGGCGTCCTCGCCCGGCCCGGACAGCTCGGCCACCAGGGCCGCCACCGCCCGGTCGATCAGCCGGCGGCCGGCCGTCTCCAGCACCGGGGCGGTGAAGCCCGCCAGCCGGCCGGACGCGGTCAGCGAGGTCGCGAAGCACACCACGGTCTCGCCCGGCCGCTCCCGCAGGGTGACCCGCAGTTCGGCGGTCACCGGGGCGGCGCCGCGGATCTCCTCGCCGGTCAGCCGCAGCTCCAGCGCGCCGTCCTGCCAGTCGCCCACCGACAGCCGGCCGGCGAAGGTGATGGTGGAGCCGGCGATCCGGACCCTGAGCCGGCTGTCCGCCGCCGAGGGCGCGGACGTGGACGCGACCGCGCTCAGCCCCGGCACGCAGCGGGCCACCAGTTCGCGGTCCAGCAGCGCCTCCCGCACCACCTCGGCGGGCACCGGGACGACAACCTCATGCTCCATACCGGCGAGCCTACCGACCGGCCGCCGCCGTGCCGAGCCCCGCACCCGAAGCGGGGCCGGGCGTGCCGCGAACGGGCGCACGGCGAACGGCGGTTCGAACGCCGCGGGCCCGGCCGGAGGGTGGTGCCCCGGTCAGGGGCCGATCAGCGAGTGCGGCGGCGGCAGTTGCGACGGCCGGTGCGCGGACAGCCGGGCCGGGTGTGCCGTGAACGGGCGCACGGCGGACGGTGGTTCGAGCGCCGTGGGCCCGGCCGGACGGTGGCCGAGCGCGGCGACGGCCGGTGGGTGGACAGCCAGGCCCCGCGCCCACAACCGGGCTGGGTGTGCTCGGAACGGGCGCACGGCGAGCGGTGGTTCGAACGCCGCGGGCCCGGCCGGAGGGTGGTGCCCCGGTCAGGGGCCGATCAGCGAGTGCGGCGGCGGCAGCGGCGACGGCCGGTGCGCGGACAGCCGGGCCGCCGTGCCGCGCAGCCCGTCGACGGTGAGCGACCGCGGCGCGGGCGCGGCCGGGTCCAGCGCCAGCGCGGGCGCGTCGTGGGCGGCCAGCAGGAACGCCGGGGCGGGCCCGGCCGGCCCGCAGTCGTCGGCGGCCGGCGCGACGCCCTGGTACGGGACGGCGTCCAGCCCGGCGGCGGCCAGCCCCGCCTCGGAGCTCCACAGCACGCCGTCCGGGGCGCCGCCGCGCACCGCCAGCCGCCCGTCCGTGGCGAGGCGCCGGGCGGCCAGGCCGTAGAACTCGCGCGAGCGGTACTTGCCGTGCGCGGCCTCGTCGTCCAGGTCGGAGACGATCACGTCGAACTGGTCGGGGGCCTCCCGCAGCCAGCCCATCGGTTCGGCGGTCACCAGCCGCACCCGGGGGTCGTCCCAGGCGTGCTCGGTCAGTGCGTCGTAGGCGTCGTCCCGGCGGGCCAGCGCGGACAGTGCCGGGTCGCGTTCGACCACCAGCACGCTGCGCACCGCCGGGTGCCGCAGCACCTCGCGCAGCGCCAGGCCGTCGCCGCCGAGCACCAGCACCCGGTTGCTGGGGCCGCCGGCCAGCGCGGGGCGGACCAGCGCCTCGTGCTCGCGGTACTCGTCGGCGCCGCAGACGGCGAGCTGGCCGTCCAGGAAGAGCTTCAGCGGATCCGGCGGGAGCACGCCGGCCGGGCCGCCGGTGAGGACGATCTCCTGGTAGCGGCTCTGCGCCGCGTACCGGATCGGCCCGCCGTACAGGGCGTGCCGGGCGGCGCGCTCGATCGCGCCGGTGCAGGCGGCAGCCAGCCCGAGGACGGCGAGCACCAGGCCGCAGCCGGTCCACAGCAGCAGGCGGGCCCGCCGGGTGGGTTCGGCGCGGAACAGCCAGAGCACCACCACCGCCCCGGCGACGGCGTTGACGGCGCCCGTCACCAGCGCGCCGGCGGCCTGCCCGAGCGCGGGCAGCAGCACGAATGGGAAGGCCAGGCCGCCGATCAGCGCGCCCACGTAGTCGGCGGCGAACAGGTCGGCGACGGCCCGGCCGGCGTGCTCCCGCCGGATCCGCTGGATCAGCGTCATCAACAGCGGGATCTCGGCGCCGATCAGCAGCCCGATCAGCACGGTGGCGGCGACCAGCGCGACCAGCGTGGCGTGCGGCTGGCGCAGCCAGGCCCAGCCGCAGTACAGGGCGAGTGCGGACAGGCCGCCGGTCAGCGACAGCGCGTACTCGACCAGGGCGAAGGAGGTGGCGGGGCGGCGGGTGAGGCCCTTGGCGAGCAGCGAGCCGATGCCCATCGCGAAGACCATCACGGAGAGCACCACGGAGGTCTGGGTGACCGAGTCGCCCAGCAGGTAGCCGCCGAGCGCGACCAGTTCGAGTTCGTACACCAGGCCGCAGGCCGCGCAGACGAACGCGGCCAGCAGCACCAGGATCCGGGCCGGCCGGGCGGGCAGGGCGAGCGGTATGGCGCCCGCTGCCCGGATCGCGCCGCCGAGGCCCGCGGTGCGGGTGGCGGTGGGCCGGGACTCGGCCGCCGGCGGGGGAGCGGGGGCGTCCGGACCCGGCTGCGCGGACCGTCCGACCGGATGGTTGATCATGAATGAACGCTAGGCGAGAGCCCGGGTGAATGGCTGCGCCCAATCGGGGGACAGCGGGCGGCGTCCGGTTGACGCCGGGTGACCGTCCGGGCTGCGGTTCCGGGCCGCCGACGGGCCCTAACCGCCGTACCCGCTGTACCCGTTCTGGCCACCCCCGACGCCCGGGGCCGCCTCGACGGTGCGGCGCAGCGAGAGCGAGGAGCGGGTGCACACCAGGCGGCCCTCCTGCGGGTAGGCGTGCCAGGTGCGCCAGTGCACCCGGCGGTCCCCGCAGTGGGCGACCAGCGCGGTGAAGGCGCTCGGGTCGCCGGGGAAGACCCCGGCCAGCGCCCGCGGGTGCCCTTCGACCAGGGCCAGCAGCTCCTGGGCGCGGGCCGCGAACACGTGCGGCGGGAGTTCCTCGATCCGGGCGGCGAACTCGTACTCCCAGCCGGCCACCTGCTCGGCGACCCGGGCCGGCAGCGGGGTGCGGCGGCCGGGCAGGCAGGCCACCGTCTCCAGGCAGTCGCCCGGGCCGGCCGCCAGGACGACCTGGTGGGAGGCGCCCAGCAGCCGCAGCTGGAGGGTGCCGCCGAGGCCGTCGGACCGGCCGGTCCCGTCGTCGAGTCCGATGTCACGGACGGCCAGCGCGGGAAGCGGATCGCCGCCCAGCTGCCAGGCCAGGTCGCCGGCGCGGGTGTCCGTGTAGGAGGTCTGCAAGGTGGTGAGCATGCTCGGCTCCGCGTTTCAGCTCCGTACGCGCCCCAACGGCCGGATTCCACTCCTCAGTGCGTGAGGCTGTTCGAGACTGTCTGATCCGGGGCGCGGCCGACCGGGGGGAAGGAGGAATTCCGGCTGGAGATTCAGCAGCAGAGAAGCATGAATTCTCCGGGTCCGTCAGGGATTTACCCATGTTTGGCACTCATTCACCGTTCTGAGGCCTGTGCCCGACTGGGTGTGATCGGTCCCAGGTTGCACTCTGTCCGACGGGCGCCACCACGCCGGTCTCGTGCGCCGTGCACTCCTGGAGTGCGCTCGGGGTGAAGGGCGTCCGGACACGACAGGACACCCGGCACCGGAATCGCCGCCCACCGGATGCCCCGTGCCCGCGGCGCCTCGCCGGGCCGGCGGGAACCGCATGGGAAGTTCCGTTCGTCCTTCGTGTTGGAACCAAGCAAGTGTCCGCTCGGATCTGGGGGTTGAGCGTTGTCGATCGAGTTACCGTCGGAGCTTGTCTGGATCATGGACCTGATGGGCCTCAACTGGCCCGATGTGGATGAGGACGAGCTGCGCGAATGGGCCCAGCATGTCCGGGAGTTCGGCCGCGGCATGCGGGAGTCGCACGACGACGGCGACGCTCTGGTCAGGAACCTGGGCGGAGCGTTCGAGGGTGCCTCCTACGAGGCGATGCTGGCCCGTTGGGGTAACGCCTCCGGTTCGCACATGACCGTGCTGATCGAGGGCTGCGAAATCCTTGCCGCCGGACTGGAAGTGGCGGCCGAGGGCGTGGTGGTCGCCAAGGGCGTGGTGATCGCCCAACTCGTGGCGATGGCCGCCGAGATGGCCGCAGCGGCAGCTGCCGCTGTTGCCACCCTGGGCGTCGCTGCGGCGGCCGAGGCGGCGATCGTCGAGGCGGGCAAGCGGATCGTCAACGCGGTCATCCAGGAGATCGAGGACGTGATCATCGGTCAACTGGTGTCGATGGCGGTCGAGCCGTTCCAAGCGGCCATCGAGCAGGCCGTCGAGGGCCTGGTGTTCCGTGGGGTCGAGGCAGCACTCGGGGCCGGGGAGGGCCGATGAGCGAAGGATTCCGGGCTGACCCCGAGGCCCTGGACCGGGCCGCCGAGCAGGCGCACTCGCACGCCGACCGGGTGGAGCAGCACGGTCGCAACCTGGACGCCCGTACCCGGGGGAAGCTGCTCGGCAAGGGGCGGCTCGGCCAGATCGTGCAGAAGGCCGTCCGCCCGGTGATCGACTCCATGATCAGCGACATGAGCCGGTCGATGGCGCGGAGCCATCGGTCGATCGGCCATGGACTGGAGATCACTAAGAAGAACCTGGACAGCGCCGAGGAGTCGATCCGCAAGAGCCTGCGGCACCACGCGAACGACGGGGACAAGGTCCGGGTGCAACTCGGTCAGTCCGTGCTCGGTGAGCAGGGGATGCGGGACCAGTACAGACGACGGGTGTCGACCCGGATCGCAGGCCTGCGTAAACAGGGCCACGGGCCGAAGCGCCACCTCGATCCCACCGACGACATGCTCAAGGCGCGGCTGGGTACACCGGCGCCGCCGTACCAATCCAACGGGCAGCCCGCGTACCACCGGACGGCTGACGGCTACGTTCAGACCCAGAACAAGATCGACCCGGCCCACGGACCCAATCCGCAGAAGCGTCTGAAGGGTGACGCGCTGTACATGGACGCCGAGGACGCGGCGAGGCGACACAAGTGCGGTGACTTCTCCACCGCATTCAAACCCGGCGAGGACGAGGCTTACCTGTACGCCGAGCAGCACGCGCGCGGCCGGCTCGACCCCGCCAAGGCCGGTCCGCAACAGATCGAGTTCTCGCCCGAGGAGGCATGGGGACCGGGCAGTGATCACCACAACAGGTTCCGCGGGTACTACGTCGACCCGGACAGTCCGGTCGATTCGAACGGCAAGGTGAACTACAAACCGGTGGACTTCCGGGGGGCGAAGATCTTCGCCCTGTTCAAGCCCGATGGCAACGGCGGACACCGTCTGGTCACCATGTTCCCGGAACCCGACAGAGGGAGGAACAGGTGAGTTTCCAGCCGTCCAGCATTCCGTACTTCGACGCCGACCCGGCGATCGGTACGTTCTTCCGCTACGCGCTCTCGCCCGAGTTCATCGACGACGTCCACGAGACGCGGGTGAGCGCGGAACGACGGAATTCCGCGTTCTCCCGCCATCTTCGAGAGGCCCTGGAGTACCTACTGGGGGAGCGGCCCTGCGACGTGATCGACTGGGCCCGTCTCACCAAGGTCGCCTTCAACGATGAGGCGCATCTGTACGGTTACCTGCAGGATCTCTTCGACCACCTCTTCGAGGGCCGGAGCGAGCCGCCGGTGGCACCGGACCCGGAGGCCCCGATGCCGGACTGGGTCGACATGCTCTGGTCCTGACCTGTCGGTCCTTGCTCCGATCACACCCTGGAAGGAAGCAGCGACACCATGCCGCTTCGCAACGAGCTCCCGCCCCGCAGTGGGCCCTGGGCCAGCCGGTTCGACTCCGAGGACGCCCTGTACCAAGCCGAGGACGCCCTGCGGGCTGCGGCACTGAAGAACCACGACCTGTCGCCGATCCTCCCGTTCGAGGCGGTCTACGGCCCGTTCCTGGAGTGCGCGGGCAAGGCCACCGCGTTCGCGATCGATCCGCGTGAGCCGTACACGGCGGACGGCGAGATCAACTACGTCCACGCGGACTTCCTCACGCTCGGACTGCTCTACGGCGTGTACCGTCCGGCAGAGGGTGCCGGGCCGACCGGCCCGGCCGGGGAGGACGACCTGTGGAACACCACGGTCTATCCCTACCCGGGCGGGGCGATCGATCCGACCAAGATCGGCCTCGGCGAACTCGGGCTGGATGCGCCGGGGGTGGACCGTCGGTTCGTGCACTTCTGCGCCGGGATTCTCGGAGTGGAGGCGGTCGACGATCTCGGTGAGCTGCGCGAGACCTTCGACGAGGCGTGGCCCGACTATCGGGACGTGATTCGGGCCGGCCTGCTGCACCTCATCCGCAACCGCCCACTGACGGTCGACCAGTGGTACGCGCTGACCTACATCAGCTTCCACGACCAGCGCCAGCTGACGGCTTTTCTGGGCCAGGTCTACGCCTACCTGTTCGACGGTTTCGACGCGATGCCGGTGGCTCCCCGCTAACGGGTGGGTCCTCAGAGCCGGTGCAGCCGCTCGACGGCGTCCCGCAGCACCGACTCCCGCTTGCAGAAGGCGAATCGGACCTGGCTGATGCCGAGGTCGGTGTTGTCGTAGAACACCGCGTTGGGAATCGCCACCACCCCGCACCGGCCGGGCAGCGTGCGGCAGAACTCGATGCCGTCCTTCTCGCCGAGCGGGGTGATGTCGGTGGTGATGAAATACGTGCCCTGCGGTTCGAACACCCGGAACCCGGCCTCGGTCAGCCCGGCGGCCAGCAGGTCGCGCTTGCGGTGCAACTCGGCACGGAATTCGGCGAAGTACGAGTCGGGCAGCCGCAGCGCCTCGGCGACGGCGTACTGGAACGGGCCGGCCGAGACGTACGTCAGGTACTGCTTGGCGGTGCGGACGGCGGCGACCAGCTCGGGTGCGCCGGTGACCCAGCCGACCTTCCAGCCGGTGAACGAGAAGGTCTTGCCGGCCGAGGAGATCGCGACGGTGCGCTCGCGCATGCCGGGGAGGGCGGCGAGGGGGTGGTGGGCGCCGGCGAAGACCAGGTGCTCGTAGACCTCGTCGGTGATCACCAACAGGTCGTGCTCGACGGCCAGTTCGGCGATCGCGGCGAGTTCCTCCGGGGTCAGCACGGTGCCGGTCGGGTTGTGCGGGGTGTTGATCAGCAGTAGCCGGGTGCGCGGGGTGATCAGCGAGCGCAGCTCGTCGAGGTCCGGGCGGAACGCGGGCTGGCGGAGGGTGAGCGGTACCCGGACCGCGCCGGCCATCGCGATGCAGGCCGCGTAGGAGTCGTAGAACGGCTCGAAGGCGATCACCTCGTCGCCGGGCTCCAGCAGGACGAGCAGGGCGGCGGCGATGGCCTCGGTGGCGCCGGCGGTGACCAGCACCTCGGTGTCGGGGTCGACCGTCAACCCGTAGAAGCGGTGCTGGTGTTCGGCGATCGACCGGCGCAGCTCGGGCACGCCCGGGCCGGGCGGGTACTGGTTGCCGCGGCCGTCACGGAGGGCCCAGACCGCCGCCTCCCGGACCTCCTCGGGGCCGTCGGTGTCCGGGAACCCCTGCCCGAGGTTGATCGAGCCGGTGGCGGTGGCCAGGGCGGACATCTCGGCGAAGATCGTCGTCCCCATGCCCGCCAGTCGGCGGTTCAGCAGCGGCCTTGCACCCATTGCGGCTCCTCGCAGGTTGTGGTCGGCCAATCCTCCGACGGCGGCAGGCCGTGGACAAGCACACAGCGGCGCTCGTTCCGGTGGGGCGGATCGGCGCAATCCGGGTTGCGGGTACTGGCCGCGCTGGATTGGCTGATTGCACGTCAAGAGACGTTTTCGATCGGTATGTCAGTCGGTGGGGGGTTACTACAGGAGCTATTGTGCGTGCACGAATTCTGTCTGCCGCGGCCGTGGCCGCCGTCCTCGCCATGACCCAGCCGGGCCTGGCTGTCGCCGACGAGGCGGACGACCCCAGTACCACCGTCACCTTCGTGGTCACCTCCGGCGCGCTGACGCTGTCGGTACCGGCGTCCGCGACCCTCGGCTCGGGAGCGCCGGGCACCACGATCAGTTCCCCGATCGGCCCCTGCACCGTCACCGACGACCGCGCCCTGCTCTCGGCGTCCTGGACGGTGACCGCGGCGGAGACGAACTTCGCGAACGGGACGCAGACGATTCCCGCCTCCGACGCCACCTACACGGTCGGCTCGGTGACGACGACCGGCACCATCACCGTCACCACGACCAACGTGACGCTGAGCAACGCCGCGCAGACGGTGCTCACCGGAACTGCCGGGGTCGGGGACAACACCGCGACCTGGGACCCGACCGTCAGCGTCAACGTGCCCGCCTCGGCGGTCGGCGGGCTGTACACCGGCACGCTGACCCAGTCCGTGGCCTGACGCGATGAAGGGTGCGCGCAGGTACGCGGCTTTGCTGCTGCTGCTGGCGGCCGCCGTCCAGACGGCCGCCGTGCTGCCGGCCGTGGCGGACGGCATGCCCTCCCCGGTGCCGAGCACGTCCGGGCACGAGCAGCACGAGCAGCGCGGGGAGCGCGGGGAGCACGGGGAGTCGAACCCGGCGGAGCGGAAAGTCGGCATCAAGCTGCTCGACGCCCCGGAGGACCGCCGCGACGACCCCAGGGCGCAGGCGTACATCGTCGACCACCTCGCACCCGGCTCGAGCATCGAGCGGCGGGTGGAGGTCAGCAACGAGTCGTCCACGCCGATGCACGTCGACGTCTACGCGGCGGCGGCGTCCGTCACGAAGGGGAAGTTCACCTTCGCGCCGGACCGCACTCCCAACGAGCTGACCGGCTGGACGTCGCTCGACACCACGGGCCTCGACCTGGCGGCCCACGGGACGGCGCAGGTCCGCGTCACCGTCCAGGTGCCCAAGAATGCCTCCGCCGGCGAACGGTACGGCGTCATCTGGGCGCAGACCGGCCCGCCCGAGAAGCGCGCGGGCAATCTGACGCTCCTGGGCCGGGTCGGCGTCCGCATGTACCTCGACATCGGCCCGGGGGGCGAGCCGGCCTCGGACTTCGAGGTCGAGCAGCTCACTCCCGGCCGGAGCCGCGACGGGAAGGCGGAGCTGCACGCCCGGATCCACAACACCGGGGGACGTGCCCTGGACATCGGCGGGACGCTCGTGCTCTCCGACGGGCCCGGCGGACTGCGCGCCGGACCCTTCTCCGCCGCGACGGGCACCACCGTGGCCCCGGGCGAGCGGGCGGACGCGATCGTCCCGATGGACGCCCGGGTGCCGGAGGGCCCGTGGACCGTGGAGCTCGCGCTCCGGAGCGGCCAGGTCGAGCACTCCACGCGGGCCACCGTCACGTTCCCGACGACCCCCGGCGGCACCGGGGCGGTCGCCGCGTCGGCCGCCCGGGCGTGGCAATTCCCCACCCCGATGGTCACCGGGCTTTCGGTCCTCGTGCTCGCCGCGGTGGGCCTGCTGCTTCCCAAGTTCCGTCGCCGGCGCCGCCCCTGACCACGGCAAAGCCCGCTCGACCCTCGGGGCCGCGGCCCCGCCGGACACCGTCCGCCGGGGCCGCGGCCCGTGCGTGCTCCTACCTCGGACGGATCGTCGGTTCCCGGAGGTTGGCATAGTCTGCCGCCAGAGGGGTGATCCTCCTTCGGGGATCCGTGGGGCCGGGGGGAACCGGGCCCGCGTGGGGCTATCGGAAGTGAAGATATGGCGTCCGGAACAGTCGTATCGTCGTCTCCTGTCCGGCTGAGCGGGGAAGACGGCAGCCCGCCGGCCGGCCGGCGCGTGATCAACTGGCCGGCGCTGCTGCCGTGGGGGCTGGCCGCCGGGTTCTTCGCGTTCTACGCGGTGTTCTGCCTGCGGCGCCACGGGCTGCTGCTGACCACCGGCTACGACCTGGGGATATTCGAACAGGCGGTGCGCAGCTACGCGCACTTCGAGCTGCCGGTCACCCCGCTGAAGGGGAACGGTTTCAACCTGCTCGGCGACCACTTCTCGCCGATCCTGCTGGCGCTGGTGCCGTTCTACCTGGTGTGGCCGGCCGCCGAGACGCTGCTGCTCGGGCAGGCCGCCCTGCTGGCGCTGGCCGTGGTGCCGATCTCCCGTTGGGCGCAGCGGGAGTTGGGCCGTGCGGCGGCCGTGGCGGTGGCGCTCGGGTACGGGCTCTCCTGGGGCGTCGGCTCGACGATCGGCTTCGACTTCCACGAGGTGGCCTTCGCGGCGCCGCTGCTGGCGTTCTCGGTGGTCGCGCTGGCGGAGCGGCGCTGGGTGGCCGCGGTCGCCTGGGCGGCGCCGCTCTGCCTGGTGAAGGAGGACCTCGGCCTCACCGTCGCCGTCATCGGCGGCTACGTCGCCTGGCGCGGGCCGCGTCGGCTCGGGTTGGTGACGGCGGTGTCCGGCGTGCTGGCCAGCGTGGTGGAACTGCTGGTGCTGCTGCCGGCGATGAGCCCCAGTCACGCCTACAACTACTGGGACAACCTGGAGAGCCGGCCCGGCACCGAACCGGGCCTGGTGGAGCGGCTGTTGTCGATTCCCGGGCACCTGGTGACCGCCACCGTCGAGGGGCGGTTGCTGTTCTTCCTGCTGGTCCCGACGCTGCTGCTGGCGCTGCGCTCGCCGCTGTTCCTGGTCGCCGTCCCGACGCTGGGCTGGCGGCTGCTCAGCAAGAACCCGATGTACTGGGGCACCCAGTACCACTACAGCGTGGTGCTGATGCCGATCGTGTTCGTGGCGTTCGTCGATGTGCTGATCCGGCTGCGGGCCGCGAAGCCGCACTGGGGGCGCTGGGCGACGGCGCCGTTCCTGGTCGGCAGCGTGGTGGTCACCGGGGTGCTGTTCCCGTTCTTCCCGATGGCGCAGGTGACCGACGCGGGTTTCTACCGGGAATCCGCGCACGTGCGGACGGTGCAGTCGGTGCTGGCCGACATACCGTCCGGGGCGCGGGTGGCGGCCGGCAACCGGCTGGTGCCCCAACTGACCGGCCGCTGCACGGTGTTCGAGTTCGGCTGGCCGAAGGACTGGCGGACCGCGGACTGGGTGGTGCTGGACACCCGCAACCCGATGGGGTGGCCGCTGAACGGGGCTCAGGAGGCCGCGGAGATAGCGAAGCTGCGCACGGAGGGCTTCTGGACGGTGCGCGAGGAGGAGGGCGTCCTGCTGCTGCGCGGGCCGGTCGCCGAGTAGTACGCGAGAACGCGAGAGGGCCCGCCCACCGATCCGGTGCGCGGGCCCTTCCGTGTGCCAGGGGGCGGAGGCTCAGGCCTCGTCGGCCGGGCCGTCCTCGCCGTCGGCGGGCTTCTCGTCCTCGACCTGCTCCTGCAGGCCCAGGCGCTCGACCATCCACTGCTCGAAACCGACCGCGGCCTGCGTCCAGTTGGCGGTGGTGCCGACGAAGTACTCCAGGCTGACGCCGTTGCCGACGATCATCTGGGACTCGCCGATCAGGCGGACCACGCCGTCCTCGTGAGTGTGGGTGTAGACCTTGGGCCACAGGGTCTCGCGGTTCCACTCGTCGATCAGGTCGAGGATCTCGCCCTTCTTCTCCAGCGGGAACGCGCGGTCGTAGAAGGCGCGGACCGCGAACAGCTCCTTGTGGTCGCCGCGGAACATGTAGTAGACGCGGAAGTTCTCCCAGGGGGCGGTGAGGTCGCCCTCCTCGTCCACCACGTGCTTGAGCTGCATCTGGTCGAGCAGCTGGGCGACCAGGTTCTGGTCCGGGACGATCACCGGCGGCGGCCCGGCCGGAGCGCCACCGGGCTGTCCGCCCTGCGGCGGCTGCGGCAGGCCGAAGGACGGGATGGACGACGGGTCGATGCTCACGGGGGTGTCCCTTTCACGGTGCACAAGGTCGGCTGCCGATAGGGGGCCGCCTTCTCATGCTCCCATCCTGCCTCATTCGTGGCTCCCGGCACAGAGTGACCTCGGGGTGTTCCTGCCTGGTCCCGGGCGGTGCGCACACGCCGACGGGCGGAGCCCGCAGGGGCTCCGCCCGTCGGAGGGGCATCGCTACTTCACCTGGTCACTTCACCAGCGAGGGCTTCGGGCCGACGCTGAGCCGGTCGTTCGCCTCGTCCCGGTCGACCAGGACGGTGTCCCCGTCCAGGACCCGGCCGGAGAGGATCTCCTTGGCCAGCTGGTCGCCGATCGCGGACTGCACCAGGCGGCGCAGCGGGCGGGCGCCGTACGCCGGGTCGTAGCCGGTGAGCGACAGCCAGTCGCGGGCGGCCGGGGTGACGTCCAGGGTGAGCCGGCGCTCGTGCAGGCGGCGGGCCAGCGCGGCGACCTGGAGGTCGACGATCCGGCTGAGCTCGGTGGTGCTCAGCGGGTCGAAGACCACGATGTCGTCCAGCCGGTTGAGGAACTCCGGCTTGAACGCCTGCCGGACGGTCTCCAGCACCAGTTCCTTCTTCCGCTCCTCCGGGGTGGTCGGGTCGACCAGGTAGGCCGAGCCGAGGTTGGAGGTGAGGATCAGGATGGTGTTGCGGAAGTCGACCGTGCGGCCCTGGCCGTCGGTGAGGCGGCCGTCGTCCAGCACCTGGAGCAGGACGTCGAACACCTCGGGGTGGGCCTTCTCCACCTCGTCCAGCAGCACCACGCTGTAGGGGCGGCGGCGGACCGCCTCGGTGAGCTGGCCGCCCTCCTCGTAGCCGACGTATCCGGGCGGGGCGCCGACCAGGCGGGAGACGGAGTGCTTCTCGCCGTACTCGCTCATGTCGATCCGGACCATCGCCCGCTCGTCGTCGAACAGGAAGTCGGCGAGCGCCTTGGCCAGTTCGGTCTTGCCGACGCCGGTCGGGCCGAGGAACAGGAACGAGCCGGTCGGGCGGTCCGGGTCGGCGATGCCGGAGCGGGTGCGGCGCACCGCGTCGGACACCGCCTGGACGGCCTCCCGCTGACCAATCAGGCGCTTGCCCAACTCGTCCTCCATGCGCAGGAGTTTGGCGCTCTCGCCCTCCAGCAGCCGGCCGGCCGGGATGCCCGTCCAGGAGGAGACCACGTCTGCCACGTCGTCCGGGCCGACCTGCTCCTTGACCATGGTGGTGTTCGGCTCGTCCGCCGCGCGCTCCTGGGCCTCCGTCAACTCGCGCTCGGCGGCCGGGATTTCGGCGTACATCAGCTTGGAGGCGCGCTCGAAGTCGCCGTCCCGCTGGGCGCGGTCGAGGGCGCCGCGCAGGTCGTCGAGGCGCTCCTTGAGCTCGCCGACCCGGTTCAGGGACTTCTTCTCCTGCTCCCAGCGGGCGTTGAGGGTGCTGAGCTGCTCCTGCTTGTCGGCCAGATCGCGGCGGAGCCGGCCGAGGCGCTCGACGGAGGCCGGGTCGGACTCGTTCTCCAGCGCCAGCTCCTCCATCCGCAACCGGTCCACGGCGCGCTGGAGTTCGTCGATCTCGACCGGGGAGGAGTCGATCTCCATCCGCAGCCGGGACGCCGACTCGTCGACCAGGTCGATCGCCTTGTCGGGCAGGAAGCGGGAGGTGATGTACCGGTTGGACAGGGTGGCGGCGGCGACCAGCGCGGCGTCGGTGATCTCCACCTTGTGGTGCGCCTCGTAACGGCCCTTGAGGCCGCGCAGGATGGCGATGGTGTCCTCGACGGTGGGCTCGCCGACCAGCACCTGCTGGAATCGGCGTTCCAGGGCCGGGTCCTTCTCGATCCGCTCGCGGTACTCGTCCAGCGTGGTGGCGCCGACCATGCGCAGCTCGCCGCGGGCCAGCATCGGCTTGAGCATGTTGCCGGCGTCCATCGAGGAGTCGCCGCCGGCGCCCGCGCCGACCATGGTGTGCAGCTCGTCGATGAAGGTGATGACCTGGCCGTCGGAGTCCTTGATGTCGTTCAGGACAGCCTTCAGCCGCTCCTCGAACTCGCCGCGGAACTTCGCGCCGGCCACCATCGCCGCCAGGTCGAGCGCGACCAGGCGCTTGCCGCGCAGCGACTCCGGCACGTCACCGGCGACGATGCGCTGGGCCAGGCCCTCGACGACGGCGGTCTTGCCGACGCCGGGCTCGCCGATCAGCACCGGGTTGTTCTTGGTGCGGCGGGAGAGCACCTGCACCACCCGGCGGATCTCCTGGTCGCGGCCGATCACCGGGTCGAGCTTGCCGTCCCGGGCGGCCTGGGTCAGATCCGAGCCGTACTTCTCCAGCGCCTTGTAGGTGCCCTCCGGGTCCGGCGAGGTGACCCGGGCGCTGCCCCGGACGTCCTTGAACGCGGCGAGCAGGGCCTTCGGGGTGGCGCCGTGCTGCTTCAGCAGCTCGGCCACCGGACCGCCCTCGGCGGCGAGGCCGACCAGCAGGTGCTCGGTGGAGACGTACTGGTCGTCCAGATCGGCGGCGCGCTTGCCGGCCTCCTCCAGCACCGCGAGGGTGTCCCGGGCGAGCTGGGGGGCGGCCACCGTGGAGCCCTGGGCGGCGGGCAGCGCGGCGGCCTGCCGGCGGGCCTCGGTGGCGATCGGCGCCGCGTCCGCCGCGACGGCCTTGAGCAGCGGGCGGGCCAGGCCCTCCGGCTGGTCGAGCAGCGCCAGCAGGATGTGCACCGGCTTGACGTCGGGGTTCCCCGCGGCGCCGGCCTGGCGGATGGCGGAGGACAGGGCCTCCTGCGTCTTGCTGGTGAACTTACTGGCGTCCACTGCGGGCATACCCCTCTCGTCTTCGGGTCATCTGGCTCGTGACCAAGTCTGCTGACTACAGCATGCACTAAGTTGAGTCTATTCCGCTCAACTTTTTTTGAGACCCTGCGGCGACTGCCCCCCGCGGGTCAGCCCGAGCAGCAGCCGGGCCGGGCCGGCCGGGCGCTGACCGGCCGGCCAGACCGCGCGCAGCGGGCGCTGGAGCTCCAGCCCGGCCAGCGGGACGGCGACCAGTCGGCGGGTGGCCAGCTCCTCGGTGACGGCCAGCTCGCTCAGGCAGACCGGGCCCGCGCCGGTCATCGCGGCGGCCTTCAGCGCCGTCGAGGAGGCCAGCTCCAGCCGGGGCGCGGCCGGCCCGCCGTACGGGGCGAGCGCCTCCTCCAGCACCTCCCGGGTGCCGGAGCCGACCTCCCGCAGCACCAGCGGGGTGGCGGCCAGTTCGGGTCCGGTGACGGGGGTGCGGCGGCGGGCCCAGCGGTGCTCGGGGGAGACCACCACCACCAGCCGGTCCGTGGCGACCACCGCGCCGGACAGGCCGGGCGGGGTGGAGGTGCCCTCGACGAAGCCGAGGTCGGCCTCCCCGGCCAGCACCCGGGCGGCGACGTCCGCGGAGTTCGCGGTGCGCAGGGTGACGGCCGTGCCCGGGCTGGCCTCGCTCAGCGCCAGCAGCCAGCCCGGCATCAGGTATTCGGCGACGGTCAGGCTGGCCAGCACCCGCAGCCGGGCGTCCCGGCGTTCGCGCAGCGCGTCGATCCCGGCGTCCAGCGCCTGGGCGGCCTCCACCACCTGCCGGGCCCACTCGACCACCAGCCGGCCCGCCTCGGTGGGCCGGGAGCCGCGCGGGGAGCGCTCCAGCAGCGCGACCCCGATCTGCCGCTCCATTCCCTTGATCCGGGCGCTGGCGGCGGGCTGGCTGACGCCCAGTTCGGCCGCGGCCCGGCCGACGCTGCCCAGCCGGGCCACCGCGAGCAGCAGCTCCAGGGCGCCGAGTTCCGGGACGTGCGGGGAGAGAGCCATAGGTCCAGGCTATGTCCTCATAGCGGAGCCCCCGCTACCGCCGCCCCGGCCGCGCGGGGACGGTGGTGCCATGGCAACCCTCCTCGCGCCGCAGACCCGCCCGCACACCCCGAGCCTGCCCAGGCTGTCCCGGCTCGGACCCAACTGGTACGCCGCCGTGATGGGCACCGCGATCCTCGGCAACGGCGCCGCCGCGCTGCCGGTCGACCTGCCGGGCCGGCTGGTCCTCGCCGAGGCGGTGTGGACGCTGTCGCTGCTGCTGCTCGCCGTCCTGCTGGCGGCCCGCGCCGTGCACCTGGTGCGCCACCGCGAGCAGGCCCGCCGCACCCTGCTGGAGGAGCCGGCCGCCGCCGTGTTCTACGGCTGCCCGCCGATGGCGCTGCTGGCCGTCGGCTACGGCGCGCTGGCGGTCGGCGGGCCGGTGATCGGCGAGCGGGCCGGGCTGGCGCTGGACGTACTGCTGTGGAGCGCCGGGACGCTGTACGCGCTCGTGGTCGCGGCCGGACTGCCGTACCTGATGATCACCCGGCACCGGCTGTCCGCGCTGGAGGCCAACCCGACCTGGCTGCTGCCGGTGGTCGCCCCGATGGTGGCCGCCGCGCTCGGCCCCGCGCTGGTGCCGCACCTGCCGGAGGGGACGGCCCGGCAGGCGCTGCTGTACGGGTGCGTGGCGATGTTCGGGGCCAGTCTGCTGGCCACCCTGGCGCTGCTGCCGGTGGTGTTCGGCGGCCTGGTGCACAGCAAGCTGCCCGCGGTGGTGCTCACCCCGTCGCTGTTCCTGGTGCTCGGCCCGCTCGGCCAGTCCACCACCGCCGTGAACCAGTTCGCCGACGCGGTGCCGTTCGCGCTGCCGGGCGCCGGGCACCAGGGGGCGGCGGTGGCGCGCGGCCTGGCGGAGGTCTACGGCGTCGCGGTGATGGGGTTCGCGCTGCTGTGGCTGGCCGTGGCGCTGGTCGCCAACCTGCGGGCGCTGCGCGCCGGGATGCCGTTCGCGATGACCTGGTGGGCGTTCACCTTCCCGGTCGGCACGCTCGTCACCGGCTCGGCCGCGCTGTCCCGGCACACCGGCTTCGGCGGCTTCACCGGGCTGGGCGTCGCGCTGTGGCTGCTGCTCTTCACCGCCTGGGCGGTGGCCTCGGCCCGCACCCTGGCCGGTCTGAAGGCCGGACGGCTCCTCTAGCCGCTAGCCCTTATCGGCACCGGGTGAGTCGCGTGCGGGCGATTCCGGATCGGTGGATTCGGCGAAGGATTGTCGAATTCTCGGAGACACCAGTGACATTTCCGTGCCGCGCGACGCTACCGCCCCGGCGGACCGCCGGAGCGGGACGAATGCCTGCTCGGAGAGGGGGGCAATGCCGAAAAATCGAGGATTCCGGTCACTCGATCGAGTGGTTTGCTGCAGGTTCCTGCACTTGCGGGAACCTGCAGCCGGAGAGCACTTGTTCGGCGTTCCCCGCGCTGTGAGGGTGTAGTCACGTCAAGTCGTCCCGGGCCGCCGCAGCCCGAGTCGGCGACTTGCTCTTCGTGTGGGGGCGACAGGTGCGTTCGTATCTGCGCAACGGGGGGAAGAGCACCGGTCCGGACGCCACGTGTGGTGGTGGCCGAGGGACCGGGATCGGTGAGGCGTTGCTGCTCCGCCTCGCCGAAAGCGCCTTGACGCTTGGCGTGACACGAGCGGGTCCTCCGGGGTCCGGGTGCCTGTGGCGCCCGCCCCCGGGGGACGCGCCCGTCTGCGGGGACTCCCGCCGTCGAGCCGGACGGCCCTGCTGAGATCATCATCCGCAACGGAGGAAGACGGCAGGAGAGCTCGACGTGGCTGCGGACCACCCGAAGTCCGATCCGGACGACACACTCCCCGAGGACGACGCCTCCCGGCTGTACCTCGCCATCCTGGCCGCCGGCGGTCGGATCCCGCTCGACCATCCGGAACTCCCCGGCTCCGACTTCACCCCCGAACGCCAACGCGCCCTGCTGGAGCAGCTGGTGGCCATCGGACTGGTGATGCCCAACCGCATCGACGAGTGCTACGTCGCCGTCAGCCCGCGCGCCGTCGCCGAACGCGTCGGCGCCGACCTGCGCGCCCAGGCCACCCGGCTGCTGCTCGACGCCGACCGGCTGCCCGCCGCCCTCGACCCGCTCGCCCGCGCCTACGACGCCGTCCCCCGGCCCGCCGACCGGGCCCGGCGGGCGGTCTACGTGGACGGCCAGGAGAGCATCCGGCTGCGGATCGCCCAGCTGGTCTCCGACTGCCGGCTCGAACTGCTCAGCGCCCAGCCCGGCCTGCGCCCGCCCGCCGTCCTCGAACTCGCCCACACCCAGGACCAGTTGATGCTCCGCCGGGGCGGCACCATGCGCACCCTCTACCAGCCGGTCGCGCTCACCGAGGAGAGCGCCGTCCGGCACGCCGCCGCGATGGCCGAGCAGGGAGCCCAACTCCGCGTCCTGGACGAGCCGTTCCTGCGGGTGATCGTCATCGACCGGCGGATCGCCGTGATCCCCGCCGCCGACGACCACAGCCGCGCCGCCTTCGTCGAGGACCCCGCCGCCATCGCCTACCTGGTGGCCGGCTTCGAACGCGACTGGGCCCGGGCCGACCAGGTGCACTGGAACAGCCTCGACGGCCGCACCCTCACCCGCACCGTCACCCACCGGGTCGGCCGGATGCTCGCCCAGGGCCTCACCCAGCGCGCCGTCGCCACCCGCCTCGGCCTGTCGGAGCGCACCGTGGCCGGTCACATCTCCCGGCTGCGCGACCTGCACAACGCCCAGACCCTGTTCCAGCTCGGCTGGTTGATGAGAGGCGGTGGACGTGGCTGACCCCTCCGCCGTACCCCCGCCGGTCGACGACCTCGCCCGACGCCTCTACCTGGAGATCCTCGACGCGGGCGGCCGGATCGCCGCCGACCGGATCGCCGACCCGCAGCGGCCCGCGCTCGCCGAACTGCTCCGCACCGGCCTGCTGATCTCCGACGGCCTGGACGGCGCCTACCTGGCCGTCGACCCGCGGTTCGTGGCCGAGAGCCTCGGCGCCGAGATGAACGCCGAGGCCGCCCGGCTGCTCAACCGCGCCGAATGCCTGCCCGGCCGCCTCGAACCGCTGATCACCGCGTACGAGAGCGTCCCCCGCCCGATCGAACCGGCCGGCTGCGAGATCCAGGTGATCGGCCGCGAGCACATCCGCCGGCGGATCGCCCAACTCGGCGCGGACTGCCGCGAAGAGGCCCTCACCGCCCACCCCGGCGCGTTCGCCCCCAGCGCCCTGGAGACCTCGCTCCACCAGGAACTCCCGGTGCTGCGGCGCGGCTGCCGGATCCGCACCCTCTACCGGCCCGGCGTGCTCGCCGAACCCGCCGCGATCCGCTACGCCGCCGCCCTCACCGAGGCCGGCGGCGAGGTCCGGCTGCTCGACGAACCCTTCCAGCGCGCCCTGGTCTTCGACCGCTGCACCGCCGTCGTCCCCGCCGCCGAGGACCACAGCCGGGCCGCGCTGATCCTCGACCCCGCCACCGTCGCGATGGTCGTGGCCGGCTTCGAACGCGACTGGGCCCGCGCCGAGCGCGTCCGCTGGGACTCGCTGCTCGACACCGCCCCCACCCGCACCGCCGTCGACCGCACCGCCCGCCTGCTCGCCCAGGGCCTCACCCAGCGCGCCATCGCCACCCGCCTCGGCCTGTCGGAGCGCACCGTCGCCGGCCACATCTCCCGCCTGCGCGACCAGCACGGCGCCGACACCCTGTTCCAGCTCGGCTGGCTGATGCGCGGGGGCGAGGACCGTGACTGAACCGGACACCGTTCCCCCGACCGAGGCCGAACGGGCGCTCTACCTCGCCGTCCTGCGGGCCGGCCGGGTCTCGCTGCGCGAGGTGATGGAACAGGACGCGGGCGCGGCCGCCCGGCTGCTGGAACTGGGGCTGCTGGAGCACTACGCGGTGGGCGGCTGGGTGGCGGCCGTCAACCCGCGCACGGCCGGCGCCCGGCTGGGCAGCACCCTGCGGGAGCGCGCCACCGGCCTGCTCACCCGTGCCGACCGGACGGCGGCCGGCTTCGAGGAACTGGCCGAGTCCTACGACACCGCCCAGCGCCGCACCGAACCGGTCGCCGGGATCGCCCACCTGACCAGCGCCCAGCAGGTCCGGCACCGGCTGCTGGAGATCGAGGCCGACTACCGCGAGGAGGGCCTGGCCGCCCAGCCGGGACCGCGCCCGCCCGAGTACCTGAAGGACAGCTCCCGGCTGCACAAGGCGCTGGCCCGCGGAGCCGTCATCGACGTCCTCTACCAGCCGCTCACCCGGCACGCCCCGCACACCGTCGCCTACGCCGCCGAGGCCACCGACTGGGGCGTCCGCGTGCGGGTCCTGGACGAGCCGTTCGCCCGGATGCTGATCTTCGACCGGCGGGTGGCCGTCATCTCCGCGTCCACCAGGACCCTCGCCGCCGCCTTCATCGAGGACCCCGCCGTGGTCGACCACCTGGTCGCCGTCTTCCAGCGCGACTTCGCCCGCGCCGTCCGGGCTCCCTGGCGCGACCTGGCCGGACGTCGACTCCCGGAAACCGCACGCCGGATCGGCGAGCTGCTCACCGCCGGGCTCACCCAGCGCTCCATCGCCTCCCGCCTGAACCTCTCCGAACGCACCGTCGCCGCCCACATCGCCCGCCTGCGCGAGCGCTACGACGCCGAGACCCTGTTCCAGCTCGGCTGGCTGATGCGGGACGGCGTCCGATGACCGGGCCCACCGCGGCCGAACGGGCGCTCTACCTCGCCGTCCTACGGGCCGGCGGCCGGGTCTCGGTCCGGGAGGCGGTCGAGCAGGACGCCGAGGCCACCACCCGGCTGCTCGAACTGGGCCTGCTGATCCAGCACGACGAGAGCGAGCAGCTGACCGCGGTGAACCCGCGCAACGTCAGCCACCGGCTGAGCCGGGAACTGCGGGAGGCCGGTACCCGCCGGTTCATCGAGGCCGAGCGGGTTCCGGCCGAACTCGACGAGCTGGCGGACGCGTTCGACAGTTCCACCCGCCGGGGCGACCGGGCGCCGCAGATCACCCACATCCTCGACGTGGACCGGATCCGGCACCGGCTGCTGCAGATCGAGGCCGACTTCCGCGAGGAGGTGCTGGCCGCGCAGCCCGGCCACCGCCCCACCGTCTACCTGGAGAAGAGCGACCGCACCGAGCGGGCCCTGGCCGCCGGCGCCCGGATGGACATCCTCTACCAGCCGGTCGGCAGCACCGATCCGGCGGTGATCGACTACGCGGTGCGCGCCACCGGCTGGGGCATGCGGCTGCGTTCGCTGGACGAGGACTTCACCCGGATGCTGATCTTCGACCGCAAGGTGGCGATCATCTCGGCGTCCGCCGACAACCGCACCGCCGCGTTCATCGAGGACCCGGCCGTGGTCGGCCACCTGGTGGGCCTGTTCCTGCGCGACTGGGAGCGGGCCGAACGCGTCCCGTGGCACGACCTCGCGGGCGGCGCCGTCCCCGCCGTCACCGACCGGATCGCCCGCCTGCTCGCCCAGGGCCTCACCCAGCGCGCCGTCGCCAGCCGCCTCGGCGTCTCCGAACGCACCGTCGCCGAACACATCGCCCGCCTGCGCGAACGCTACGACGCCGGGACGCTCTTCCAGCTCGGCTGGCTGATGCGGGACGGTGCCCGGTGACGGACCGACTGCCGGACTCCCGGCTCGGCCCGTCGGAACGGACGGTGGCCGCCCATGTCGCCCGGCTGCGCGACCTCTACGATGCGGAGACCCTGTTCGAGCTCGGCCTGCAGCTGCGCGGAGCACCGGAATGACCGATCGGAACCGACCGCCCTGGCGCCGCCGCCGAGCGGCCCGGAAGGAGTGGGACCTGTGAGCGAGTCGAACGGAGCCGCCCTGCCGACCGGGCCCGAGCGGCAGCTGTACCAGCAGATCCTCGACCAGGGCGGCCGGGTGGCCTTCCGCGAGGCGGTCGAACAGGACTCGGCGGGGGTGCTGCGGCTGCTGGAACTCGGACTGCTGGTGCACGACGCGGTCGGCCAGTCGCTGACGGCGGTCAACCCGCGGGTGGTCGGCGACCGGATCAGCGCCGAACTCCGCGCCGAGGGCACCCGGATGCTGCTGCGCGCCGAGGAGATGCCCGTCCTGCTGGAGGACCTCACCCACGCCTACGACGCCACCCCGCGCCGCGCGGACCGCTCCAGCGTGGTGCATCACGTCGGCCGGAGCGACCGGATCCGGGAGCGGGTACGGCAGTTGGAGAACGAGGCCGAGGAGGAGGTGCTCGCCCTGCAGCCCGGCGGGGCGCCCGCGGGCGACCTCCAGGCCGACTCCCTGGAGCGGGCCCGCGGCTTCCTGACCGGCGGGGCCGTGCTGCACACGGTCTACGAGCCGGCCGCGCTGCTCGACGAGGGGACGGTGCGCTGGGCGGAGGCCGTCACCGGATGGGGCGGCAGGTTCCGGACGCTGAGCGAGCCGTTCAGCCGGATGACCGTCTTCGACCGCCGGATCGCCGTCGTCCCGGCGTCGGCGGACAACTCCAGCGCCGCGCTGGTCGAGGACCCGGCGGTGGTCTCGTTCCTGGTCGCCGCCTTCGAACGGGACTGGGAGCGGGCCGAACGGGTCCGCTGGCGTTCGGCCGACCGCGAGGGCGAGAGCGTCGTGCCGGTCCACGAACAGGTCGGCCGGCTGCTCGCCCAGGGCCTGACGCAGCGTTCGATCGCCTCCCGCCTCGGCCTCTCCGAACGGACCGTGGCGGGCCACATCTCCCGGCTGCGCGAACTGCACGACGCGGAGACGCTGTTCCAGCTGGGGTGGCAGATGCGCGCGGCCGAGGGCCCGGCCGCGCCACCGGCCTGACCGGGCATCAGCCGGTGGCGATCTCCGGGGACCAGAAGCCGTACGGGGCGGCGTGCTCACGGCGCGGACGCGGGAACTGCTCGCCGGGCGCGGTCCAGAAGCCGCTGCGCAGCGAGAGCGCCATGCCGGCCCAGTCCAGCGCGGTCTCCACGGTGTGGTGCAGCGCCTCCTGCGACCAGGTGTCGTCGAAGACCAGCGGCAGCACGGGGGAGACCTGCTCGATGGTGGCGATCAGCGGGTTGTGGGTGATCGCCTCGTCCACCAGCATCACGATCGGCTTGCGCAGCGCCGACGCCCAGCCCAGCTCCAGGCTGACCCCGGCCGACAGCGGGGCGCCGACGTACGCGAACACCAGGTCCGCGCTCTGCATCGCCCGGAAGTCCGAGGGGACCCGCTGCTCCGGCGCCTTCCCGGCCACCGTCCACGCGTCGCTGTGGTGGGCGCTGTACACCGCGGCTCCACTGCGAAGCAGCGTGCTCCGCAGCGTGGTCAGTCTGGTCCGGCTGGCCAGCGTCACCACGCTGTCCGCAGGCCCGGTCAGCCGCATCAGGGGCGCGGCGAGGAAGACCCGTGCGCGTCGCCCCTCGGAGGCCTGGTACTGCAGGTGGGGCTCAGTCATGTCGACTCCGGGTGTGGTGATTCGGCCGGCTCGGTCCGGAAGGCCCTGTCCGGTGGAAGCGGTGCGGGCCCGAAGATTGCCGCACTTCGGGGTCGAGCGGACCGACGTGGAACTCGCTGATCATGCCGCTTTGGTTACGACTAGCTGATCGTCCATCGCCGGGTGTCAGGGAGTCCACTGGCGCATGGTGGCATCTGGCTGCCTGGCGGACAGATGACACCTCTATCCATCACCGGACTTCTTAGTGCCGACATGCACATTTCACAGCCCGGGCGGTGCCGCCGCACCCGGTAGGTGACGGCGAGGCAGTTGATGAGTAATCATATGGGTGCCAATTGATGCGGGCGCCGTTCGGTGAACGGTGCTCGCGATGAATTTGTCCGAAAGGGGTGATTTTGTGCTGAAGGCCCGCCGTATCCTGATCTCGGCGCTCCTCCTGGGCATGGCCGTGTTCCTCGGGGCCGCCCCGGCGAGCGCGGACTCTCACTGGTTTGCGTCCCAGACCACCGAAACCCAGGTGGCCTCCCTCGACAGCCACTGGTAGAGCCCTGAAGCGCAGGACGGAGGGGCCGCCGGCGTCAGGCCGTCGGCCCCTCCGTTTGCGCGAGTTTCCAGCCGAGTTGGAACAGCGTGTCGACCCCGTATTCCTCGCGCATTTCGGCGATGTGCCGGGCCAGCGTCCGTTCGCTGAGGCCCAGCCGCCTGGCAATGGTGCGGTGGGCGATCCCTTCCAGCATCATTCGCACGATCTGCCGGCGCATTCGGGTGACCACCAGGGGTGGAATTCCGTGGTCGCCGGTGAACGGAATTGCCCGTTCCCATTGGCTGTTGAACACCCCGACGATGTAGTCGATGACCGAGTCGTCCCGGATGAACGCCGCGCGATCGCGGTTCTCCTCGTCCCCCACGGTGACGACCGCGACCTGGCGATCGATGACGATGAGTTTGGCAAAGGCTTCGTCGAGTGTTCTGACCTGGCACCCTTCCTGGGTGACCGCCTGGACGTAACTGACCGTCGGGTTCGAATAGCGGGCGCTGGGCTGGTAGATCGTGCGGATCGTGCCGCCGCGTTCCACGAATTTCAGGTCACGGGCGATCGCGATTTTCAGCGCGTCCTCGCCGCGGCCGCCGCCGGGTTGCGCGGTGAGCATTTCCTTCGCACCGTTGGCCATCAGCGTCGCCAGCCGTTGGTTGATGTTCCCGCGGCCCTGGACGTATGCGATGGAACCGCCGGCCTCCGGGCGGCTGATGTAGCTCTGGTATTCCCGGTTCAGGTCCTGCAGGGTGTGGTGGATCGAGACCGAGCGCCGGAGTATTTCGCCGGCTTCCTGCTGGAGCTCCAGCGTCAGCGATTCCGCCAGTTGTTGGGGATCCTTCACGGCGTAGGTGCCGGACGGTCCCACCTCCGCCTGAAGCAGGCCGATGGCCAGCAACTCCTGCAAGGGGCCGTCGATTTGACCGGGTGACAGGCTGCCGGCATCGCGCTCGGTCAGCCTGCCTCCGGTCTGTACGGCGCGGACGTAGAGGGACCTGGCCTCCGGGGACAGGGCCGGGGTGACGGCACTGCTCCTCTGCTCAGTACTCATGTCCATGACTCCTTGCCTGAGCTGGGGCTTCCGGCAGTTCGGGAGCGTCTTCCGGCCCGCATCATAGAGCGAAGGGCGCTCGGTTCCGCCGAATTACCGAATCGGAGCGGAGCCGGAAGCACGTCCTCTCCCAAGACTCTGGCAGCACACCGAAACCGCCGACACCCCCCGGTGGGCAGGAATGTCGACGGTTCGTGGTCGGGCCGGTCAGCGCTTGGGGCGCCAGACCACCAGGGCGCTGGACTGCGTGACCTGCTGGTAGGGCACCAGGTCACGGCGGTAGGAGGCGTGCACGGCGGCCTCGCGCTGCTGCAGGGTGGCGGCGGCGCCCTCCAGGGCGTCGACCAGTTCGGAGACCCGGGACTGCAGGGCGGCGACCTGGTTCTCCAGTTCGATGATCCGCTTGATGCCGGCCAGGTTGATGCCCTCGTCCTGGGAGAGGCGCTGGACCTCGCGCAGCTGCTGGATGTCGCGCGCGGAGTAGCGCCGGCCGCGCCCGGCGGTGCGGTCCGGGCAGACCAGGCCGAGCCGGTCGTACTGGCGCAGGGTCTGCGGGTGCAGGCCGGAGAGCTCGGCGGCGACCGAGATCACGTAGACCGGGGTGTCCTCGGTGAGGACGTACGTCGGCGGACCGGCGGGGCGCCGGCCGGCGCCGGGCAGGCCCTCGCCGATGCCGGCGCCGATCCGGCCCTCGGCGCCGCGCGGGCTGTCGGGATGGGGGCTCATCGGGATCTCACGCTCCCTCCGCCGCCTTGAACAGGGCGGCTCGCGGGTCGTCCGAGGCGGTGGCCTCGCGGTACTGCTCCAGTGCGCTCAGTGCGTCGCCGCTGACGATCTTGGGTACGGCGACCTCGACGGTGACCAGCAGGTCTCCCCGGGTGCCGTCCTTGCGGGTGGCGCCCTTGCCGCGGGCCCGCATGGTCAGACCGTTGGCGCTGCCCGGGGGCAGCTTGAGCTTCACGGCCGGTCCGTTCAGGGTCGGCACCTCGATGGTGCCGCCGAGTGCGGCTTCGGGGAAGCTGACCGGCACCGTCACGGTGAGGTTGTCACCCTTGCGCCCGAACACCGGGTGCGGGTCGACGTGCACGGTGACGTACAGGTCGCCGGGCTGGCCGCCGCGCTCGCCCTGGGCACCCTTGCCCTTGAGCCGGATCCGCTGGCTGTCCTGCACGCCGGCCGGGATCCGGACCTGCATGGTGCGGGCCGAGGAGGCCCGGCCGCTGCCGTGGCAGACGGTGCACGGGTCGTCGACGATCATGCCGCGGCCCTTGCAGTCCCGGCACGGCTCGGAGAGCGCGAACGCGCCCTGGCCCCGGCTGACGGTGCCCGCGCCGACGCAGGTCGGGCAGACCCGGGGGGTGGTGCCGGTCTTGGCGCCGGTGCCGGCGCAGGCCCGGCAGGCCGCCTGGGAGGTCATCCGCAGCGGCACCGTCGCGCCGTCCACAGCCTCCTCGAAGTTCAGGGTGACCTCGGTCTCGACGTCCGCGCCGCGCCGCGGCTGGGCGGTCTGCCGGCCGCCGCGGTTGAACAGGCCGCCGAACACGTCGCCGAGTCCGCCGCTGCCGCCGGCGGTGCCGCCGTTGAACAGGTCGCCGAAGTCGAAGCCGCCGCCGGCGCCACCCGCGCCGCCGGGCCGGAAACCGCCGCCGGCGAACAGCGAGCGCGCCTCGTCGTACTCCTTGCGGCGCTTCTCGTCGGAGAGCACGTCGTACGCCTCGGAGATGTCCTTGAACCGTTCCTCGGCCTTGGCATCGCCCTTGTTGGCGTCCGGGTGGAACTCCCGGGCCAACTTGCGGTACGTCTTCTTGATCTCGGCGGCGGTGGCGTCCTTGGGCACGCCGAGGACCTTGTAGTAGTCCTTCTCCACGTAGTCCTTAGCGCTCATGGCCTTTGACCGCCACCTCCCGTAATCCCGTAAGTCTGTTGGTGAAGCGTGTTGTTGGGAAGAGCCCCGATACGGCGCTGCGGAGCCGGCCGCCGTACTGGACGACGTACGACTCCGCAGCGCACAGGGACTCTACTCAGCTGTCGGACGAACCGTCAGCCTTGTCCTCGTCCGGTTCGCCGGTGGTCTGGGTGCCCGGCTGGGGCTCCGCGACCGCGACCATCGCCGGGCGGATGATCCGCTCGCCGATCCGGTACCCGGGCTGGAGGATCTGCACGCAGGTGTCCTCCGTGACGTCCGACGAGTAGCTGTGCATCAGCGCCTCGTGGATGGTCGGGTCGAAGGGCTCGCCCTCCTTGCCGAACTGCTGCAGCCCGAGCTTGGCGACGACCGTCTCCAGCGACTCGGCGACGGACTTGAAGCCACCCGTCACCTCGCCGTGCTCGCGGGCCCGGCCGATGTCGTCCAGCACCGGGATCAGCGATTCCACGATGTTGGAGACCGCGATCTCCCGGACGGTGGCCCGGTCGCGCTCGACCCGCTTGCGGTAGTTCTGGTACTCCGCCTGGAGACGCTGCAGGTCGGCGGTGCGCTCGCCGGCCTCGCGCTTGGCGGCGGCCAGCTCGTCGGCACCCGCACCCGCGACAGCCTCTTCGGCGGCCTTCAGCACGGCTTCCTCGGCGGCGGAGTCGTCGCCGGGCTGCTCGCCCTGCGGCTTCTCCGTCATGCCGCACCGCCCTTGGGCTTCTCGTCGTCGACGATCTCGGCGTCGACCACGTCGTCGTCCTTGGCGCCGGCCTCGCCGGCCCCGGTCGCACCGGTGGCCGCACCCGCGCCGTCGGCCTGCGCGTACAGCGCCGCGCCGAGCTTCTGGGCGGTGGTGGAGACCTTCTCGGTGGCGGTGCGGATGGCCGCGATGTCCTCGCCCTTGAGGGCTTCCTTGAGCTCGGTGATCGCCGTCTCGACCTCGGTCTTGACGTCGGCCGGGAGCTTGTCGGCGTTGTCCGCGATGAACTTCTCGGTCGAGTAGACGAGCTGCTCGCCCTGGTTGCGGGTTTCCACGGCCTCGCGGCGCTTGTGGTCCTCCTCCGCGTAGCGCTCGGCTTCCTCGCGCATGCGGTTGACCTCGTCCTTCGGCAGCGAGGAGCCGCCGGTGACGGTCATCTTCTGCTCCTTGCCGGTGCCGAGGTCCTTCGCGGCCACGTGCATGATGCCGTTGGCGTCGATGTCGAAGGTGACCTCGATCTGCGGCAGGCCGCGGGGGGCCGGCGGCAGGCCGGTCAGCTCGAACATACCGAGCTTCTTGTTGTACGCCGCGATCTCGCGCTCGCCCTGGTAGACCTGGATCTGCACGGAGGGCTGGTTGTCCTCGGCGGTGGTGAAGATCTCGGAGCGCTTGGTCGGGATCGTGGTGTTGCGCTCGATCAGCTTCGTCATGATGCCGCCCTTGGTCTCAATGCCCAGGGACAGCGGGGTGACGTCGAGCAGCAGGACGTCCTTGACCTCGCCCTTCAGCACACCGGCCTGCAGGGAGGCGCCGATGGCGACGACCTCGTCCGGGTTGACGCCCTTGTTGGCGTCCTTGCCGCCGGTCAGCTCCTTGACGAGCTCGGCGACGGCCGGCATACGGGTCGAGCCACCGACCAGGACCACGTGGTCGATCTCGGACAGCGCGATGCCGGCGTCCTTGATGACGTTGTGGAACGGGACCTTGCAGCGGTCCAGCAGGTCGGCGGTCAGCTGCTGGAACTGCGAGCGGGTGAGCTTCTCGTCCAGGTGCAGCGGGCCCTCGGCGGAGGCCGTGATGTAGGGCAGGTTGATCGAGGTCTCCGAGGAGGAGGACAGCTCGATCTTGGCCTTCTCGGCAGCCTCGCGCAGACGCTGGACGGCCATCTTGTCCTTGGACAGGTCGACGCCGTGGCCGGACTGGAAGACCTTCACCAGGTGGTCGACGACGCGCTGGTCCCAGTCGTCACCACCGAGGTGGTTGTCACCGTTGGTGGCCTTGACCTCGACCACGCCGTCGCCGATCTCCAGCAGCGACACGTCGAAGGTGCCACCACCGAGGTCGAAGACCAGGATGGTCTGGTCGTCCTTGTCCAGGCCGTAGGCCAGGGCGGCGGCGGTCGGCTCGTTGACGATGCGCAGGACGTTCAGGCCCGCGATCTCGCCGGCCTCCTTGGTGGCCTGGCGCTCGGAGTCGTTGAAGTACGCCGGGACGGTGATGACGGCGTCGGTGACCGTCTCGCCCAGGTAGGCCTCGGCGTCCCGCTTGAGCTTCTGCAGGACGAAAGCGGAGATCTGCTGCGGCGTGAAGTCCTTGCCGTCGATGCCGATCTTCCAGTCGGTGCCCATGTGGCGCTTGACCGAACGGATGGTCCGGTCGACGTTGGTGACCGCCTGGCGCTTGGCGACCTCGCCGACGAGCACCTCGCCGTTCTTGGCGAAGGCGACGACGGACGGCGTGGTCCGAGCACCCTCGGCGTTGGTGATGACCGTGGGCTCACCGCCCTCAAGAACACTGACGACGGAGTTCGTCGTACCGAGGTCGATGCCGACCGCGCGTGCCATCGTGAATACCTCCGGGGAGAAGTTGAGCAGTACAGGCTCAACTATGCACGAGCTCGCCCGAACCGTCAACAGCTTTGAGTTGAGGTGGCTCAACTTTACTGAGCGCTTATGTCGCGAGGCTCTCCGACCAGGACGTGGAGGTGCTCCGAACGGGTGAGTCTGGGCATAGTGACTGCCGCCATACCTTGAACATCTTCTGGACGGGTGTTAACGCGCGGTAATGTCCGGCGCGTCTACCCTCAAAGTTACCGACCAGTACACTCTTGGGAAGACTTGGGAAGCTGGGGAGAACCCGGACCAGAAGCCGCTGAAGACGGAGAGCCGATGCAGCTAGCAGCGATCGTCATCTCGCTGGTCACCTTCGTGATCGGCACCGCGCTCGCCGCCCGGGCGGCGCTGTACATCTACAAGGTGGTGCGCACCGGCTCCGCCGACAGCACCCGATTCGGGCAGCCCGCGCAGCGCGTGGCCACCGTGGCCAAGGAGTTCCTCGGCCACACCCGGATGAACAAGTGGGGCGTGGTCGGCGTCGCCCACTGGTTCGTCGCGGTCGGCTTCTTCTCGCTGATCCTCACCCTGGTCAACGCCTTCGGTCAGCTCTTCGACGCCGACTTCGCGCTGCCGGTCATCGGCCACTGGCTGGTGTGGAACATCTTCGTCGAGCTGATCGGCACGCTGACCACCCTGGGTATCGCCGTCCTGATCGTGATCCGGCTGCTCAGCCTGCCGTCCCGGTCCGGCCGCAAGTCCCGGTTCGCCGGCTCGATCGCCTGGCAGGCGTTCTACGTCGAGTACACGATCCTCGGCATCGGCATCTGCATCATGATGCTGCGCGGCCTGGAGGGCGCCCTCGAAGGCGTCACCTCCTACGACCCGACGTACCTGATCTCGTACCCGATCGTCGCCGCGTTCGAGGGCACCGCCCACGCCACCCTGGTCAACCTGATCTACCTGTTCGCGATGCTGAAGATCGTCATCTCGTTCGCGTGGGCCACCACCATCGGCATCAACCCGTCGATGGGTGTCGCCTGGCACCGCTTCCTGGGCTTCTTCAACATCTACTTCAAGCGCGAGGAGGACGGCGGCACCGCGCTGGGCGCCCTGCGCCCGATGACCAGCAACGGCGCCCCGATCGACTTCGAGGACCCGGCCGACGACGCGGTGTTCGGCGTCTCGCAGGTCGAGCACTTCTCCTGGAAGGGCATCCTCGACTTCTCCACCTGCACCGAGTGCGGCCGCTGCCAGTCGCAGTGCCCCGCCTGGAACACCGGCAAGCCGCTGTCGCCCAAGCTGCTGATCATGAGCCTGCGCGAGCACGCCTTCGCCAAGGCCCCGTACCTGCTCGCCGGTGGCGGCAAGGACATGGAGGGTGAGGAGAAGGCCTCCAGCGAGCAGCTGGCCGGGGTGTCCGCCGAGGCCCTCGCCGAGGCCGAGCGCCCGCTGATCGGCACCGCCGAAGAGGGCGGCGTCATCGACCCGGACGTGCTGTGGTCCTGCACCACCTGCGGCGCCTGCGTCGAGCAGTGCCCGGTCGACATCGAGCACATCGACCACATCGTCGACATGCGCCGCTACCAGGTGATGATCGAGAGCAGCTTCCCGACCGAGGCCGGGACGATGCTCAAGAACCTGGAGAACAAGGGCAACCCGTGGGGCCTGGCCACCAAGGCGCGCCTGGACTGGGTCAAGGAGCTCAAGAAGGAGACCGGCATCGAGGTGCCGGTGATCGGTGAGGACATCGACCCCGCCGAGGTCGAGTACCTGTACTGGGTCGGCTGCGCCGGCGCCCTGGAGGACCGGGCGAAGAAGACCACCAAGGCCTTCGCCGAGCTGCTGCACACCGCGGGCGTCAAGTTCGCGATCCTCGGCAAGGAGGAGACCTGCACCGGTGACTCCCCGCGCCGCCTCGGCAACGAGTTCCTGTTCCAGATGCTCGGCGCGCAGAACGTCGAGACCCTGAACGCCGCGCTGGAGGACGCGCCGACCAAGCGGATCGTCGCCACCTGCCCGCACTGCTTCAACACCATCGCCAACGAGTACCCGCAGCTCGGCGGGCACTTCGAGGTCATCCACCACACCCAGCTGCTGCAGCACCTGATCGACGAGGGCAAGCTGCTGCCGGTCAACCCGGTGGAAGGCCTGATCACCTACCACGACCCGTGCTACCTCGGCCGGCACAACAAGGTCTACACCCCGCCGCGCGAGATCATCGGCAAGGTGCCCGGCCTGCGCAACGAGGAGATGCACCGCCACAAGGAGCGCGGCTTCTGCTGCGGCGCCGGTGGTGCGCGGATGTGGATGGAGGAGCGCATCGGCAAGCGGATCAACACCGAGCGCGTGGACGAGGCGCTGTCCCTCAACCCGGACATCGTCTCCACCGCCTGCCCGTTCTGCCTGGTGATGCTCTCCGACTCGGTCAACGGCAAGAAGAACGAGGGCGCCGCCAAGGAGCACCTGAAGGTCGTGGACGTCGCCCAGCTGCTGCTGGAGTCGGTCAAGGCCCTGCCCGCCGCGGAGGCCGAGCCCGTCGAGGCCTGACACCGCCTCACTCCCCGGACCCCGGACGCCCCTTGCGGCTCCGGGGTCCGGGCGTTCTCGGCGATCGCCGATGACCTGGCATCTGCCGCATGACTGCTGACGGGGGAATACCGGGCCCGGCGGCTCCGGTGGCGGGCCCTACCACCTGCCGACGGTGACCAGCGCGGCTCCGGACTGGGCGGCGCTCGCCGAGGCCAACGAGAACGAGCACCGCCGTCGTCGGCTGCGGCTGCGGATCGGCGCCGGAGCGCTCGGCGTGGTCCTGATCGGCGCTCCACCGCCGCCGGAGCCGCCACCACCGGCCAGTGGACGCTGCTCACCGGCAGCTACGACGCGGGCAGCAAGAAGATCACCCTGTACGTCAACGGGGTGCTCCAGCAGACCACCGCCGTCCAGGGCGTCTGGCAGACCACCGGCGGACTCCAGCTCGGCCGGGTGCGCTACAAGAACACCTGGAGCGACTTCTGGGACGGCGCCATTTCCGACGTGCAGGTCTGGGACCAGGCGCTGCCCGCCACCGCCGTCGCCCGGTTGAACGGGTCCGGCGGCACCGATGCGGGAACGGCCGCCAAACGTTCCTGGCTGCTGCCCTAGCCCGGACCCGGCGGCTGTCCCGGGTCTGCCCCGGCGTCCGCACACCTGCCCGACAGGGGGAGTGGGTTTGACACGCTGTTCGAGCAAATAGAGTATGCGGCGGGGCCGGGAAATAGCCGGTTCCGTCGAAGGCCGCCTTGTGCCGGCCCGACACAGTCACCGAGCGAGCGCACCGGACCCTGTCGAGCCGGGCCGCCGGAATCTGACCAGGGGAGATAGGACATGACCGAGGCGATCATGTTGGTCGGCGGTAAGGGCACCCGGCTGCGCCCGTTGACCACGCACACGCCGAAGCCCATGCTGCCCGTGGCCGGTGTCCCGTTCATCGCCCACCAGCTGGCCCGTGCCGCCGCCGCCGGCGTCACCCGCGTCGTGCTCGCCACCTCGTACCTGGCCGACGTCTTCGTCGACCACTTCAAGGACGGCAGCCCCTACGGCCTCGAACTGGTCTACCTCACCGAGGACGAGCCGCTGGGCACCGGCGGCGCCATCCGCAACGCCGCGGCCGGCCTGACCTGCGGCGCCGACGAGCCGGTGCTGATCTTCAACGGCGACATCCTGTCCGGCCTGGACATCGCCGCGCTGCGCGACGAGCACACCGCCTCCGGCGCCGACGTCACCCTGCACCTCACCCGGGTGGCCGACCCGCGCGCCTTCGGTCTGGTCCCGACCGACGAGAACGGCCGGGTGCTCGCCTTCCTGGAGAAGCCCGAGACGCCCGAGCAGATCGTCACCGACCAGATCAACGCCGGCTGCTACGTCTTCACCCGCTCGGTGATCGACCGCATCCCGACCGGCCGCGAGGTCTCCGTCGAGCGCGAGACCTTCCCCGAGCTGCTCGCCACCGGCGCCCTGCTGCGCGGCGTCGTCGACACCTCGTACTGGCTGGACCTCGGCACCCCCGCCGCGTTCGTCCGCGGCTCCGCCGACCTGGTGCTCGGCAAGGTCGACTCCCCGGCCGTCCCCGGCGCGACCGGCGAGGCCCTGCTGCTGCCCGGCTCGCACGTCGACCCGGCCGCCGTGCTCAGCTCCGGCACCGTGGTCTCCGCGGACGCCGAGATCGCCGCCGGCGCCATCGTCGAGGGCAGCGTGGTGCTCCAGGGCGCCCGGATCAAGGCCGGCGCGTACGTCAAGGACTCCATCGTCGGTGCCTTCGCCGAGATCGGTGAGAGCTGCTCGCTGGACGGCGTGGTGATCGGCGACGGCGCCGTCCTGGAGGCCGAGAACGAGCTCTCCAACGGCCTGCGGATCGCCTGCGGCACCCGCCTGCCGGTCGGCGCCGTGCGCCGCTCCGCCGGCCCCGGCGGCTGCGAGGCCGGCCTGAGCAACGCCGCCGCGGTGCACGCGCCCGGCAGCCGCGTCATCGGCTGACCTCCAACGGCCCCGCACGGCCGCGCCCTCGGCTTCACCGCCGACGGCGCGGCCGTGTGCCGTTTCCGGGCCCGCGCGGCCGTGCGCCGTTTCCGGGCCCGCGCGGCCGCGTCACAGGACGGCTGCAATCCGGTCGTACCTTCATGATCACCCGGCCAGGGGTCGGCCGTTGCGGGTACCGTCGTGCCGTGGCTGGCAATCGACACGACGACGGACGGGGAGTCGACCCCCGGCGCTGGACGGCACCCCAACCGGGCACCCCGCAGGGTGACCCGTACCGTGGCGCGCCCACCGGCGTCCCCGAGTACTTCACCGCCCCGACCCCCGGCTACCCCGCCCCGCCCGCGCACCCCGGCGACCAGCCCGGTCACACCAGGGCCTTCGCGGTCGGCGAGCAGCCGTACGACGACGGGGCCCACCAGGGCTCGTACGACCCGTACGGCGGGCAGTACGGCGAGCAGTACGGCGAGCAGCCGTACGCGGACGGGTACCAGCAGCAGTACGACCAGCAGGGCGGCTACCCGGTCGAGGACAACGTCGCCGTCTACCGGGCCGGCGGGCAGGCCGCGCCGCACCTCGGCGGGCCCCGGCTGGCCTGGCGGGAACTGCTCGCCGGGATCTACCGCCGCCCGAGCGCCACCTTCGACCGGATGCGCGACCACCAGGTGTGGCTGCCCGCGCTGTCCGTCTCGCTGCTGTACGGCGTGCTCGCGGTGTTCGGCCTCGACAGCACCTACGACGAGGTGGTGCGCTCCACCTTCGGGGTCGCGCTGTCGGCGATCGCCGCCGCCGCGATCGGCTTCACCCTGGCCGGCGGCATCCTCAGCGCCGTCACCTACGCGCTGGCCCGGCAGTTCGGCGGCGGCGGGCCCTGGCAGTCGACGGTCGGCCTGGCCGTGCTGGTCAGCTGGACCACCGACGTCCCGCGGCTGCTGCTGACGCTGTTCCTGCCCGCCGGCAACGTGGTGGTGCAGGCGGTCGGCTGGGCGACCTGGGTGGGCTGCGCGGCGCTGCTGACCATCATGGTGCGGCGGATCCACGACCTGCCCTGGGGCAAGGCGGCCGGTGCGGCGGCGGTGCAGCTGATCGCGCTGCTGGTGCTGATCAAGCTGCCCACGCTGGGCTGAGGCCCGTAGCCCCGGGCGTCCGGATGGTGGGATTTTTGTAGGGTGGGGTGTTCGGCCCACCCTCAGATCCCGTCCGGAGCCCGCGCATGAGCCTGCCCACCACCCACGTCAGCTTCCCGGCCGGGGCGGTGACCGGCGCCTCGCCGATCCTCGCCGTGCACACCCTGCCCGACGGGCGCACCGCCGTGGTCACCGAGGCCACCCCCTTCCACCCGGTCGACCACACCTGGCCCGACCAGCCCGCCGACCTCGGCACCCTCACCGTCGACGGCACCGCGCACCCGGTCGTCGACTGCCTCACCGGCGGCCACGGCCCGGACGGCGAGTTCGCGGCCGGCGCCGACATCCCGGTCCGGCGCGGCGACGAGGACTGGGCCTGGCTGGTGCTGCACGTGCTGCCCGCCGGCGCGCTCGGCCCGGAGGCCGTCGGACGCACCGCCGAACTCGCCGTCGACGCCGAGCGCCGCGCGCTGCTGTCCGCCGCGCACACCGGCTGCCACCTGCTGGCACTCGCCCTGAACGCCGCGCTCGCCCCGCGCTGGCGCAAGGACCCGGGCCGCTCCGACGCCTTCGGCAACCCGGACTTCGACAGCCTCGCCATGGACACCTCGGTGATGGACACCGAGGCCAGCACCGACACCTACCGGATCGGCAAGTCGCTGAAGAAGAAGGGCTTCACCGTCGACGCCACCGAGGAACTTCCCTCGCTCGCCGACGCGCTGCCCGCCCTCACCGCGGACGTCAACGCCCGCCTGGCCGCCTGGGTCGCCGCCGACGCGGCCGTCCGGATCGACGTCCCCGGCCCCGAGCTCACCGCCCGCCGCCGCTGGCACGCCGACCTCCCGGACGGCGCCGCGGAGATCCCCTGCGGCGGCACTCACCTCCACCACCTCGGCGAACTCGTCGAGCTGCGCACCGAGTTGACGCTCTCTGCGGACGGCACCGAGCTGGTCGCCCGGACCAGCCCCAAGCGCGCCTGACACATGATGAGGGCCGGCCCCGAACTGCGGGGCCGGCCCTCCTTGCTGTCCGTGCGCTCTGCTGAAGCGGCTCAGACCTCGGTGCGGTGGAAGTTCAGGTACGACCGCGACGGCGTCGGGCCGCGCTGGCCCATGTAGCGGGAGCCGTAACGCTCCGAGCCGTACGGGTGCTCGGCCGGCGAGGACAGCCGGAACAGGCACAGCTGGCCGATCTTCATGCCCGGGTACAGCTTGATCGGCAGCGTCGCCACGTTCGACAGCTCCAGCGTCACGTGGCCGCTGAAGCCCGGGTCGATGAAGCCCGCGGTCGAGTGCGTCAGCAGGCCCAGGCGGCCCAGGCTGGACTTGCCCTCCAGCCGCGAAGCGACGTCGTCCGGCAGCGTGATCACCTCGTAGGTGGACGCCAGCACGAACTCGCCCGGGTGCAGGATGAACGCGTCATCGCCCTCCGGCTCCACCAGCCGGGTCAGGTCCGGCTGCTCCTCGGAGGGGTCGATGTGCGGGTAACGGTGATTCTCGAAAACCCGGAAGAACCGGTCGAGGCGGACGTCGATGCTCGACGGCTGGACCATCGACGGGTCGAACGGGTCGATGACGACCCGGCCCTTGTCGATCTCGCTACGGATGTCATTGTCAGAGAGCAGCACGCCCCCGAGGGTACGTGCCACGGGCGGGCCACCCAAAAGCACCCGCCCCGCAGACCAGCCCCGGCGGCCGCCCGCACCGCCTACATCCTTAGCCCGCGCGCCAGTTGGACCTCCGACAACTCCGACACGTCCGCCGGCACCGAATTCCGCAACCGCCCGCACCGCGGACACCGCAACAACCGCCCCGGCCCCAGCCGCCCCGCCTGCAACTGCTGCATCGGAAACGCCGCCGTCCCGAACAGATGCCCCTCCGCACAACGAACCAGGGTGCGCTGCTCCATCGGTCCCCTTCCCGTACTTCCGCATCCACCGAAAGCCGTCACATTAGGGGACCAACCGGACACCACCCCACCAGGCTCGCCGCCACCCGGAACCCCGTACTCCCACCCCACCCGATGGGGTACAGTGGTGCTTGATCGATCCGTCCCTGACGGTTCGTCAGCTGCGGGCGTAGTTTAATGGTAGAACATGAGCTTCCCAAGCTTAGAGCGCGAGTTCGATTCTCGTCGCCCGCTCCAGCAGAAAGCCCTAGGCCAATGGCCTGGGGCTTCTTCATTATCTGGAACAATCCGGCCTTGTCGTGCCAGGTCCACGCCAGAAGGCCACTTCGCGACACTTGAGCGGCGAAGTCCGCTCGGTTGGGCGGCGATCGTCCTCCACTCGGCTGCGCGCCAACATTGGTGCATACAAGGCGACTTGATGGCGGTCATCGCATGGCGAGTTCAAACCGCCGTCCTGCTGGACAGAGCAGCTACAGTCGCCGCCATGAGTGACTTCCAGCCCCAAAGGTCGTAGCCCAGCCCAGTACCGCCGCCAGCGCGTTCTTCCTTGACGCGGATGACCGCGCGTCCTACACGTGAAGCCAACCTGCAAGCCCGGCTGGGAGATCCCCGGCGGCTACCTGCGCGCCGGCGAGACTCCGAGCGACGGTGCGGCCCGGGAGGTGAAGGAGGAACTCGACAGCATTCGCCGTCGACCAGGTGGAGATGAGCGAGTACGCCTTCCACGCCACCGATCAACTCGACTCACTCCTCATCCCGCGCCTTGCCGGTCGCGTCCCCGCCGCCTGCGCCGCAAGGGCGCAGTCCGAGACGGTCTACCTGGAGCACGGAGCAACCCGCCCGTATGGTCAGGCACCGAGGTGACCTGACAAACCGCTCCGACGTTCTTGTACCGGGGTCAGGGAGTGCTGAGGTCGAGGAGCACGTCGGCGGCTGGGTGGGGCCATGCGAGCGAGTCGTAGGCGCTGACCTGCTGCGCGATATGCGTCTTGGCGGTGGCGATCAACGATTCGACATCGTGTACCACTCCGCCGTGGGTGCGCCGACGCCCGCCATGCACGGTGTCCCACTTGCTTTTCTTGCTTTTGCGGGTAGTGGCGCCCTGCTCGTTGCCTCCGAAGCCCTTGAGCTTGCTGTTCCAGATCGGCTGGTAGCCGACGCGAAGGCCGTTCTCGCCCAAATCGGCGTGCACGTCGGGGAGGAAGAGAGCCCGGAAGCGGAATTCAGCGATGGGTAGGCCGCCCTCGATGATCGAGATCCGGTGCTTCCTGAGGCGGCTGTGAAGGGGATATTTCTCCCGAACCGTCTCTCCAGTGGCGCTGTTGCTAGAGAGGGCCTGGCCCGCGTACACGGGGATCTGTAGGTGACCGAGAGGCGCATATAGGTCCACGCTCGTGCCCCGGTAATAGAGCGCGTACAGCCCCGAGCCATCGAATCGCGGGATCTCATGAGTCATGGATACCAGCGGCTGCCGCTCGAAGGTCTCGCAGATGGTGTTCGCGATCTGCTCCGTGGACAGAGGGTCGAACGAGTTCGGCACGTACTGGGTGGGCATGTGTTCCTGCTTATTTCAAAACCAGGGCAAACCTGGGCCTGCGGCCTGGGATGTGGCGAGGTCGGGAGCGGTCCACTGGCTGGTGTACTTGCGAGATCACCCCTCGTCGAAGAGGTCGTCCTGACCCATTTCTTCAGGTGAGGCTTCGGGTTCAGCGTCGATCACCGTCCCGGACCGGAAGTATCGCCACGCGCTCTTGTATTCGTCCGGCGAGTCCGAGTACATGATCACGTAGCCCATGAGAGCTGCTACCTGCCACGTGTCGGGCAGTGCCTTCGAGAGCAGGTGGAACGCCTCGTTCGCCGAGAGGTCGGTGCGCGGCACCGTCACAAACGAGGACTTCGAGCGCGGTGGCTCCGCATAGCGGAAGTTGTAGGGCAGCCCACCCTTGAGCGCCTTCAGGAAGGCGTGCAGAGAGGCATCCCCTGGGGTTAGCCCTTCGACGGGTCGATCCAGGTCGATCGGGAATACGACATCGAAGTGGTTCTTCTTCAGGACCGTGCTGTCACGCTGGCGTCCCGGGTCCTTGTTGCCGAAGCCGTTGTTGTTCCAGGGAATGCTGCCCATCTCCTTGTGGTGGCTGATGAGCAGCTGTTCCGGTGCTAGGGCGGAGAAGTCCTCCGCGACGTAGAGGCAGGAGAAGTCGACATTCGCGAGATTGATGTTGCGGCGCCCCGAGAGCTTGCGCAGGTGGTTCCGCAGGCGGCCGGGCAGGGTCTTGTCGGCCTTGCCGACATAGACGAAGTCGCCACCAAGGTAGAGCTGGTACACGCCGGGTCGCTCGTCGAGTCGCGCGAGGTTCTCCTCGGACAATGGTGCGTGTTCCAGATGGGAGAGCGCGTCGGCCAACTGATCACCAAGGGCCTTGGTGATGCTCAGCCGGAAGTCGTCGTGATATGTGCCCCGGCCGTTCGGCCTGGCCAGCTGCGTCATCTCGCCCCGCCCCTTGTCTGATGTTGATCAAGGTAACCCTATGCTCTTGCTCACCTTTGGGGGGCACGTTCGGGTGAATTCCCGCGGAGATCACCAACTCCGCGGTATGGTTCTCGCATGGTTGACCAGCCTCAAGACATGAAGAAGCCGCGTACGAGTGTTGAGCTGTTCGCGGGCGGGGGCGGCCTTGCCATGGCGGTTCATCGGGCGGGCTTCCGTCCGCTGCTGTTCAACGAGTTCAACAACCGGGCCTGCGAGACCCTCGTGGCCAGCGCGCGGAAGACGCTTGGCGTTGACGGCCTGCTGCGGACTGAGGAGCGCAGGCCCGCACCTCCAGAGCCGGGCGAAGCGGCACCTCTCTATCCGGGGGATGTTCGCGATCTTGACATGAGCAAACTCGAGGGGCAGGTCGACGTCCTCGCGGGCGGGCCCCCATGTCAGCCGTTCAGTGCCGGCGGAGTCGCCAAGGGTGACGAGGACAAGCGCAACATGTTTCCCGCCATGTTCAACGCTGTGCGGGAAATCCGGCCGAAGGCCGTCATTTGCGAGAACGTCCGAGGCCTGCTGCGACCGTCGTTCGCCGAGTACTTCCAGTACATCCAGAACGAACTGAGCCTCCCGTTCGAGAAGCGGGACGACAAAGCGAGGTGGCAGGATCACAACGCCCATCTGACGGGCATCCTCGGAAGGCTCTCCGACGATGATGGTGACCCGGACCACTATAAGGTGGTGATGGTTCCAGTCAACGCGGCTGACTACGGTGTCCCGCAGATACGGAATCGCGTGGTCATTGTGGCCTTCCGGGCCGACCTGCGCGTCGACGTCGAGGCTTTCACCAAGTACGTCAATACACAGCGGTTCTCGGAACCCGCCCTGCAGCGCTCGATGCGGGACGAGGACGGCCCCTATTGGCAGCGCCACCCGGATGTGCCGGGACACGTGCGTGACCGAGTTCGGTCGCGTCTGCCCAAGGTGATCAAGGAAGATGATTTCCTGCCATGGCGCACGCTGCGCGACGCCATCCAGGGTTACGGCACGGACGCGAAGCTCCCCGCGCTGCCAGAGGTCGACCCTGACCGGCTGCACGAGAAGTTCAACTTCGGCAAGAAGATCGGCGTCGTCGATCACATCGGCTGGCCCGGTGCCCGGATCTACAAGGGCCACACACCGAACGAGCTCGACCGGCCCGCCAAGACGGTCAAGGCCGGCGTCCACGGCGTCCCCGGAGGCGAGTCGGTGATGCTCACGGACAGGCTTGTCCGTGATCCCTCGTCGGCTGCTGGCGAGATCTATCAGCACCGCTACATGACCGTGCGGGAGACCGCCCGCGTCATGACGTTCCCCGACGAGTGGCTCGGTTCCGGTCCTCGGGGCGAGCAGATGCGACAACTGGGCAACGCGGTTCCGGTCGTGCTCGGCGAGTTCTTCGCCAACGCCGTTGCCGACGCCCTGACGGCAGCGGGACACTGATCGTATGCCGCAGATAGGGGATGGGGGGCACTGGAAGGAGCGGCTCCCCCCGGAGCGGGCGTACAAGCGACGCACTGGGGCTGTCGCGCCGACGCTGGAGCAGGACCGTGCTGCCGGAGGCCGCAGCCATCGCAGCGTGGCCCTCGGCGACGGGCGCTTCGCGCGTGCCTCGATCACCCTTCGGCTGTACAGGCGCACGCGACGCATTCGCGCATACCTGCGCTGGTCACAGGATGGTGAAACCCAGGAGAGGTACGTCTGCGAGGTGGAGCAGGACTCCCGTAAGGCGAATTTGGCTGCGGCGTGGCGACACGCACAGCAGAGAGGGCTGGTGACGGAGGAGCCACTGCCGCCCGAGTCGACGGCCTCCTCGCAGGAGGTTCGCGCCTCTATGCGCGCCAACCGCGGGAAGGACACCGGACCTGAATTGGCGTTGCGCAGCCTGCTCTACGGTCGCGGTCTGCGTTACAGAGTCAACGCCAGGCCTCTAGCCGAAATCCGACGCAGTGCGGACCTGGTGTTCCCGCGCGACAAGGTCGCGGTCTTTGTTGACGGGTGTTTCTGGCACGGCTGCCCGGAGCACTACCGGCCAGCGACCAGGAATGCGGACTTCTGGCGAGAGAAGATCGAGGGTAATCGAGCCCGGGACGCCGAGACGACCGAGAAGTTGAGTGCAGCTGGCTGGACTGTCATCAGAGTCTGGGAGCACGAGGACCCAGCCGTAGCGGCGGAACGTGTCGAGCACTGGATCAGACGACTGCGGACCTCGGCGTCCATCGGGGAGGCTGCGGCGGTTGGCGGCTGAAGTAGCACGCGAGCCGTGGATCTCCTTGTTGTCCTTGTCCGCCAAGAAGTTTAGCTGGCTGAATCGGTCCGGGGAGCAGGTTGTGGTGTCTCCGAAGTGCGCCAGGGGGCCCGGATGCTGGCCCCCGCTCGAACTAAGCCGGCGCGTGCCAGAACGGGTGGTGAACGCGGGCAGTAGCGGTCTGAGCCAGGGCCGAAGGGCTGGTTGCGCCGGAACCTGTACAGGTTAGGGCCACTTTGCGGCCCGAACACCCAGAGCTTCCCAAGCTTAGAGCGCGAGTTCGATTCTCGTCGCCCGCTCCAGCAGAAAGCCCTAGGCCAATGGCCTGGGGCTTTCGCGTTGTTCGGGGGCGGGGTCAGGCCGGGTGGGGGGCGCCGAGGTGGGGGAAGTGGGGGAGGAGGTCGGTGTGGGGGGTGATGTGGTCGGTGGGGACTTTGCCGCCGGTGAGCATGGTGAGGCGGGCGGAGGTGACGTCGTCGGTGAGGGTGCGGCCGTTGGGGTAGGCGGTGGGCTTGGTGCGGTCGTAGCGGAGGATGTCGGGGAGGACGGCGCGTAGAGCCTGTTCGGCGGCTTGGGGGGTGTAGTCGCCGAAGTGCTGGAGGACGGCCGACCAGGGTTCGCGGTAGGTGGTCCAGTCGTCGGCGGGTTCGCCGGCGTTGTAGGCGTCCTTGACGTCCTCGGCGTTGAAGTAGGCGGTCAGGGACGGGTGGGCGCCGCGGTCGACGGACGTGAGTCGGCCGTTCTGATGGAGGCTGACCCGGCCCCAGACGCCGATTTCGGGGTGCGGGCCGAGTTCGGTGTTCGGGACTTCCAGTGCCATGGCGAAGACGTTCTTGTCGGCTCCCCAGTCGACGCCGGTCCATTGGAACTTGGCGACGATGCCGTCCAGGTCGGCGAAGAACGGGTCGCTGCGGAAGCCGATGTAGCACTTGTATGGGCCGGACTCGGTCACGGTGGGTGTGGCGTCGAAGTTCACCGGGAGGTCGGTGAAGAGTTCCTGGCCGGTGGCGTCGTGGGCGCGGGCCTGGTCGCCGGTGGCGCGGCGGACGGTGGCGGTCTGATGGTTGTTGGTGGGTGGGGAGAAGGTGAAGCTGTAGGCGATGTCGGCCCGGTGGTCGCTGTCGGTGTCGATGTTGATGCGGTAGACGGCGTCCGGGTGGAAGGCGTCGCCGCCGGTGGGGGCGATCGGGTTGACGTTGAGGATCAGGACGGTGCGGTCGCCGGGGGCGGCGAAGGCGAACAGGTCCGTCATGTCGAGGCGGGCGTCGTCCAGGGGGGAGCGGAGGTTGGGGCCGCTGAGGTGATGGGACATGGCGCCAGCATCGGAAGTCGCGTGTTCAGGGGTGTTGCGGCGCGGCTTGCGGGGGCCGGGATTCATCCGGTTGGCCCCGGAGCGGGAGCAGACATGGCCCCAAGTCGCCGTCAAGGGGCGGGAGTTCTGCTTCGGCGGAGTGGCGGGTGCGCAGGTGACATGCACGGTCGGCCGAGGTGTGTGCCTGCGCGGGGAGGAAGCCGAGCCGATGGACGTACGACTCGACGTGGCAATACCGGGGTGCCCGGTAAAGGGCGGGCGGGTGCCGCTGTACGGGCCCGGATTCGTCGCAGATCCGCAGGGGTACTACGAGCGGTTGCGGCGGTTCGGGCCGGCGGTGCCGGTGGAGTTGGCGCCGGGGGTGGAGGCCACGCTGGTCACCGACTACGCGACGGCCCTGCGACTGCTGCAGGACCCGGCGACGTTCCGCAAGGATCCGCACCGGTGGCGGGCGCTGTACGACGGGCGGATCCCGGCCGACAGCCCGGTGCTGCCGTTGCTCGCGCCCCGTCCGAACTGCATGTTCACGGACGGCGCCGAGCACTTGCGGCTGCGGCGGGCGGTCACCGACAGCATGGCCCGGGTCGATCCGGGTCGGCTGGCCCGGACGGCCAGGCAGGTTTCCGACTTCCTGATCTCGCGGTTCGCGGAGCAGGGGGCGGCCGATCTACTGGCCGCGTACGCCAAGCAGTTGCCGCTGTTCGTGTTCAACGACCTGTTCGGCTGCACGGCCGAGATCGGCGACCGGGCGCTGCTCGGGATATCCGGCATGTTCGACGGGGTGAACGCCGAGCAGGCCGCCCAGGTGCTGTTCGGCGCGGTCGGCGAACTGGTCGTGCTCAAGCGGGAGCGGCCGGGCGACGACGTGACGAGTTGGCTGATGGAGCACGGCCAGCGGCTCACGGACGACGAGATGGTCCACCAACTGGCCCTGCTGCTGGGTGCCGGGGCCGGTTCACGCCGCGGGAGCCGGTGCCCGCCCGGCGCGCGGCCGCGGAGCCGGAGACGGCGCGGAAGCCGGAGGCGCCGGCTGGAAAACCCGGGCGTTGGAGCCAGTTCCTCAGCTGGCTGACCGGCTGATCCAAGAGCGACCCCGTCCTCCCTTGCCCGGCGCGAACGGCCCGGCCACACTTGCCTCGGGTCGGACGAGGGGGGACGCGCGATGGCGGTACCGGCAGCGGTCGGCGGGGTCCCGTTCGGCCCCCGGCTGCGGGCGCTGCGCCGGCGTTCCGGGCTCAGCCAGCAGGCCGCCGCCGAGCGCGCCGGGCTGAGCACCCGGGCGTTGCGTGACCTCGAACAGGGCCGGGTCCGCCGGCCCCGGCCGCGTACGCTGCGGCAGTTGGCCGAGGCGCTGGCGATCAGCGACGAAGAACTCGCCGATGCGCAACGGGAGTTGGACGACGGGCCGCGGCTGCTGGTCCTCGGGCCGCTGGAGCTGCGGACCGGTGGCGATCCCGTCCCGGTCACCAGCCCGATGCTGCGCCGCCTGCTCGGCCTGCTGGCGCTCAAGCACCCGGAGCCCGCCACCCGGCAGGAGATCACCGACACGCTGTGGCCGGACGGGCCGCCGGACTCGCAGCAGAGCCTGGTGCACACGTACGTCAGCCAGGCCCGCCGCCTACTGGCAACCGGGGTGGCCCGGACCCCCACCGGCTACCGGCTGACGGCCGGCCCGCAGGACACCGATCTCGGCCGCTTCGACGCCCTGTTGGCCCGTACGGTGTGCACGCACCACGCGCCCGACCCGGCCACCGTCCACGAGACGCTGGCCTTGGCGCTGCGTTGGTGGCGCGGGCCGGTGCTGGCCGACGCCGACCCGGCGCTGCGGCGGCACCCGGCCGCCGTCGCGGCGGGCGAACGGCGGATCCGCGCCGCGCTGTTGTACGCCGACACCGCCCTGCTGCTGCACCGGTCCGCCGACGCCGTCCCCCAGTTGTGGGAGTTGGTGCATGCCGAGCCGCTGCACGAGGGGCTGCACGCCCGGCTGATCCTCGCGCTGGCCGGGGGCGGCGAGCAGGCCGCCGCGCTCGACGTGTTCCAGCGGTTGCGCGAGCGACTCGACGAGGAGCTGGGCATCGCCCCCGGCCCGGAGGTCGAGGACGCCCACCTGCGGGTGCTGCGTCGCCAACTTCCAGTGCCCGCAAGGGGTGTCCAGCCGGCTCAGCTGCCTGCAAGGGGCGTCCAGCCGGCTCAGCTGCCCGCCGAGAGTGGCCCGCACGTCGGCCGGCGGGCCGAGCTCCGGCTGCTCGACGCGCTGACCGCCCCGGGCCCGCAGCCGCGCCTGGCGGCGGTGGTCGGCCCGCCCGGTGTCGGCAAGACCGCGCTCGCCGTGCACTGGGCGCACACCCGCCGCGAGCACTTCCCGGACGGGCAGCTGTACATCGACCTGCGCGGCCATTCTCCGCACCCGGCGCTGCGTCCCGCCGAGGTGCTCGGCCGCTTCCTGCGCGCCCTCGGCACCCCGCCGGACCGGCTGCCCGACTGCCGGGACGAGGCCGCCGCGCTCTACCGCACCCTGCTCGCCGACCGGCGCGTGCTGATCGTGCTGGACAACGCCCGCGACGCCGAACAGGTCCGCCCGCTGCTGCCCGGCGCCCGCGGTTGCGCCGTCCTGGTCACCGGCCGCCACCGCCTGACCGGGCTGGTCGCCGCCGACGGCGCCCGCCGGCTCACCCTGGACGCGCTCGGCCCGGACGAGGCCCGCGAGCTGCTCGGCAGCGTGGTCGGCGAGTGCCGGGTCGCCGCCGAACCCGAGGCCGCCCGCCGCCTCGTCGAGCTCTGCGACGGCCTGCCGCTGGCCGTCCGTGCCGCCGGTGCCGGCCTGGTCGCCCGGGACGGCACGATCGCCGAGCACTGCGCCCGGCTGGCCGGGGGCGGCCTGCTCGAGCTGCTGCACGTCGAGGGCGACCCGCGTTCGACCGTCGGGGCCGCGCTCGACCTCTCCTACCGCGAACTGCCCTCCCCGGCCCGGCGGTTGTACCGCCTGCTCGGGCTGCTCCCCGGCCCCGACACCACCGCCGACGGCGCCGCAGCCCTTGCCGGCACCGGCCCCGGCGAGGCCGCCGCCCTGCTGCGGACCCTCGCCGACGCCCACCTGCTGCGTGAGCGCGCCGGCCGGTACGGGCTCCCCGGGCTGCTGCGTGCACATGCCCGCGAGTTGACGGCGCGTCAGGAGATGGGCCCCGCCCGGCAGCGGCTGTTCGACTGGTATCTGACGGACGCCGACGAGGACCTGGCCCCCGTTGTCCGGCAGGCCTGCGACGCCGGCTTCCCCGCCACCGCCCGGCGGCTCGCCGAACAGCGGCGGCCCGCGGCGGCGGCCACCGGGCACCCCGACGAAGCCTGCGACGCCGGCTTCCCCGCCACCGCCCGGCGGCTTGCCGAACAGTGGCGGCCCGCGGCGGCGGCCACCGGGCACCCCGACGAAGCCTGCGACGCCGGCTTCCCCGCCACCGCCCGGCGGCTCGCCGAACAGCGGCGGCCCGTGGCGGCGGCCACCGGGCACCCCGACGACCTCACCGTGCTCGGGCTGATCTGCGGGAAGCTCGGCCGGCTCCAGGAGGCCGCCGAGCACTTCACCCGGGCCGCCCGGCTGCACCGCGAGCAGGGCGCCGCCGCCGAGGAGGCCATCGCCCGGACCAACCTGGCCGCCGTCCGCCGCGCGCTGGGGCGTCCCGCCGACGCCGTCCGCCTGCTCGACGCGACGCTGCCCGTGCACCGCCGCACCGGCAACACGTTCAGCGAGGCGGTGGCGCTGACCTGCCTGTCCGGCGCGCGCACCGACCTCGGCGACCCCGCCGCCGGCCGGCTGCTCGCCCGCGCCGCGATCACCGCCGCCCGCACCCTGCGCCACCCCGCGCTGGAGGCGGGCGCCCATCTCGCGCTGGCCGCCGCGCACGAACGCGCCCACTGCCGAGCCGACGCGGCCGCCGGATACCGGGAGGCGCTGCGCCTCGCGGAGGCCGCCGACGACCGGCACCCGCAGGCCGTCGCGCTGATCGGCCTCGCCACCACCCGCTCCGGCACCGACCCGCAGGCCGCCCTGGAGCACGTGGAAAACGCTCTCCGGATCAGCCGCGCCGCCGGTTTCCGCATCCTCGAAGGCAACGCTCTCGCCGCTCTGACCTGCGCTCTCGTCCGGCTGGAGCAGCCGCAGGCGGCACTGGACAGCGGCCGCCGCGCGCTCGCCCTGCACCGTGCGACCGGCCACCTGCCCGGCGAGGTGCGGGCCCTGCTGGCCCTCGGCCGCGCGCAGTCCGCGCTCGGCGCGCCCGGCCTCGCCGTCGGGCACTGGCGGGAGGCGTTGCGGCTGTCCCGGGCGATGGGCGTGAGCAGGCTGCGCTGAGCGGCAGTTCCGCCGCTTCCGCGCTTTCTGCCGGTCGCGGCTGACGGAAGGTCATATCGGCAGGTCAGAAAGGGTCCGGACGCCTCTGGTCCGGCTGTGGGAGCGGGTACAGGCCACCTTCGTACGGTGGGCGCACCGCCCGCGCCGACACCCGGAGGACTTCGCATGAGCCGCTACGACCTGCTGGCGTCCACCCCGGCGGTGCGCCGCGTCCAACAGGAGTTGGGCAGCGCCGCCGCGGCCGGGCGCCGCCTGCGCGAGCCCGCCGGGGAGCCCGAGCCGCTGACCGGTGCTGCCGCCGCGTTCATCACCGGTCTCGACGGCTTCCTGGTCGGCACCGTGAACGAGAACGGCTGGCCGTACCTCCAGTACCGGGGCGGCCCGCCGGGCTTCGTGCACGTGCTGGACGCGCACACGCTCGGCTATCTGGACGTCCGCGGCAACCGGCAGTACCTGACCACCGGCAACCTGCGCGCCGACGACCGGGTGTCGCTGTTCTTCCTCGACCACGCCAGGCAGGCCCGGCTCAAGTTGTTCGGCCGCGCCACCGCCGTCCCGGCCGACCGGTACCCGGAGTTGGTCGCCCGCCTGGAATCCCCGCGCACCGACGGCCGGATCGAACAGGTCGTCACCGTCCGGGTCGAGGCGTTCGCCTGGAACTGCCCCAACCACATCACGCCGCGGTTCAGTGAGGCCGAACTCGACCACGCCCTCGCCCCGGTCCGCGAGCGCCTCGCCCGGCTGGAGGCGGAGAACGCCGCCCTGCGCGCCGAACTCGCCGCCGCCCGTACCGACTTGAAGGACTGAACCGTGTCCGAACGCCTTGCCGATGCCCCTGCAGCGGAACAGGCCCGGCCCGCCGAACCGGCGATCTGGTCCGGCAACTTCCGCTACTACTTCACCGCCCGCAGTGCGGGCCTGCTCAGCTGGGCGATGCTCCCGGTCGCGGTCTCGGCCGGTCTGATCGGCAGCGGCCACGGCCTGGACGCCGCCGGCTACGCGATGGCTTTCCTGGTCGGCCCGTTTGCCGGGCTGGTGCTGTTCGGCGGGGTGCTCGCCGACCGGTTCACCGCCCGCCGGATGATGATCGTTGCCGACCTGGCCAACCTCACCGCGCACATCCTGCTGGCCGTTCTCTTCCTGCACGGCATCGACCACCTGTGGCAGCTGTACGCCCTGCTGGTGGTGGCCGGTACCGCCAACGCACTGTTCCAGCCCGGGGCTTCGTCCACAGTCCCGCTGGTGGCCCGGGACGTGCAGGGTGCCAACGGGGTGCTGCGCACCTCCGAGGCGGTCACCGGGCTGGGCGGGCCCGCGCTGGCCGGTGTGCTGGTCGGGTTCGGTTCCACGGGCTGGGTGATGGTGATCTCCGGCCTCGCCTACGCGACCAGTGCGATCTGCCTGTTCGCGCTCCGCCTCGGTGCGGTGCCCGCCCCGCCGGTCGGGGACGGGCTGTGGCGGAACCTGGTGGTCGGCTGGCGGGAGTTCCGTTCCCGCAGCTGGCTGTGGGGCGTCATCGCGATCTGGATGGTCTACGCCGTGCTGTCCTGGGGCCCGCAACTCTCGCTCGCCGCAGGGCTGATCGTCCCCCGGCACGGCGCCACCGCCTTCGGGCTGGTCAACTGCGCGCTCGGCGCCGGGACGGTGGCCGGTGGGCTGATCGCGATCCGCTGGAAGCCGGCCCGTCCGCTCGCCGCCGGCGGGGCTGCGATGTTCGCCTACCCGCTGTACCCGCTCGGCCTGGTGCTCGGTGCCCCGGTCTGGCTGCTCGCCGCCGCGCAGCTGCTGGTCGGCGCGGGGATCGGCGTCTGGGGCGTCATGTGGGCCACCAGCGTGCAGACCCAGGTTCCCGGCGAGGTCCTCAACCGCGTCCACGCGTACGAGGTGGCCGGCTCGGTCGGCATGTACCCCCTCGGCAGCGCGCTGGCCGGCCCGGCCGTGCACGCCTTCGGCACCACGCCCGTCCTGCTGGTCGGCACCGTCGTCGCGCTGCTCGTCCCGGCCGCGCTGCTGCTCACCCGCCCGATCCGCACGCTGACCCGGGTGCCGGACCGCAGCTGAAAAACGTGGGCCGATATCAGTCGTCCAGCGGTTCCGGAGCGGGGGCGGCGGGGCGCGGGGCGGCGAGCAGGAAGGGGATCAGGCCGCGGTGCAGCAGGGCGGTGCGCCAGGCGGTTCGGGCCGCGGACAGCTCCTGGGTGTGCTGCGGCTGCTCGGAGGGCGTGGCGCGCTGGCGGGAGGCGCTGAACAGCAGGCCGAGCAGGCCGATCAGGGCGCTGGCGACGGCGATGGCGACGGTGGACCAGGCGGCGGTGCGCAGCACGTCGGCGGTGAAGGCGTGCGGGCTGGACAGGCCGATCAGGGAGGCCAGCAGGAAGAACACGGCGGCGGCGCTGCCGGACACGATCGGTACCACCAGGGCCAGCGCGCCGAACCAGCCGGACATCCGCTCGCCGGGTTCGGCGGCGGGCCCGGGTGCGGCGGGTGCGGCGTCGCGGAGCCGGCAGTACGTCAGGTACTCGGGTTCGGCCGCGGCCAGGATCTCCTCGGTGCGCTGCCGGGCCAGTGTCCGCAGCCGGGTGGCCTGCGAGGTGTCGCCGGTCAGTGCGGTGCGGACGGCGGGATCGGCGAAGGCCCGGCCGAGGGCGTACTCGAAGTCGGCGCGGTCCTGCTGGGTGGGGCCGTGGCCGGTGAGCGGGTCCATGGTGATGTCCCCCGTGGGTCGAATGCCGGTCAGCCGTAGCTGACGTCGGAACAGAGGTCGTCGTCGGCGGAGCGGGCCTGGCTGACGCTGGTGGGCAGCGGGCCGGTGGGCAGCGGCGGGGCGGCGGTGGTGCCGTTGCCGGCCGCGTAGTCGGCGCCGAGGGTGAGGGAGATGCCGGCGTGGCTGCCGGCCTGCAGGGTGGCGCCGGGGAAGAGTTCGGCGACCTTCTGGGCCTTGGCCTTCTCGCCGGGCCCGTATTCGACGAGGGTGGTGGTGTGGCTGCGGGAGGTGGCGTTGGCCCGGCCGGTGACGGTGAAGCCGGAGCCTTCCAGTGCCTCGGCGGCCTTGCCGGTCAGTCCGCCGGTCTCGGTGCCGTTGTAGACGGTGACCTTGATGCCGGCCCCGTCGACCTTGGCCGGTGCGACGGCCTGGCTGGGCGTGGGTTCGGCGGCGGGCGCGCTGGCGCCGGCCGAGGCGTCCTGGCCGTCCAGGGTGCGGTCGGCCTTGAGCGCGGCCCACAGCTGGTCGACGTCGGGGTGCACGAGGGCGACCCGGTCGCCCTGGTAGCGCCACGGCACGGTGAGGAACTTGATGTCGTGCAGGTCGATGTCCTTGAGCGACATGGCGAAGTCGACGAGCTTCTGCGCCGAGCCGAGTCCCTCGTCGACGGTGAGCGACTTGGTGACGGCGTCGGCCAGCGGCAGCAGCGCGACGGGGTTCATGCCCTGCGACTTGACCTGCTTGATCAGCGAGGACAGGAAGGCCTGTTGGCGCTTGGTGCGGCCGATGTCGGAGCCGTCGCCGAGGCCGTGCCGGATCCGGACGTAGTCGAGGGCGGCCTGGCCGGAGATCTTCTGGTGGCCCTGGGCGAAGAGCTCCTTGCCGCGGTGTCCGAGGTTCGGGTTGAGGTCGCCCTCGTACACGGCCTTGGGCAGGCAGACGTCGACGCCGCCGACGGCGGAGGTCATGTCGGCGAAGCCCTGGAAGTTGATCACCATGGTGTGGTCGATGCGCAGCCCGGTGAGCTTCTCCACGGTGTTCTGGGTGCAGGCGGGGTTGCCCTGGTCGGTGTTGCCGACCGAGAAGGCGCCGTTGAACATGGCGCTGGCCTGCGGCTTGGTCCAGTTCTTGTTGGGCAGCAGGCAGGACGGGATGGCGACCAGCGAGTCGCGCGGGATGGAGACGCCGACGGCGTGTTTGTGGTCGGCGTAGACGTGCAGCAGGATCGCGGTGTCCGAGCGGGCGCCGCCGTCGTCTCCGCCGCCGAGGTCCTTGTTGGTGCCGGCGCGCGAGTCGGAGCCGATCAGCAGCAGGTTGACCGGGACCCGGCCCTGGGAGTCGGCGCTGGCGGCGTCGGGGCGGTCCTTGCTGATGCCGGCGCTGTCGAAGGTGCTCAGGTTGCCGTTGAGCCGGTAGTAGACCAGGCCGCCCGCGGTGACGGCGAGCGCGACGACGCCGGCGGTGGACCACAGGACGATCCGGCGGACTTTGCGGCCGCGGCCGGATCCGTCGCTCCGGGCCCCCACCCTGCGTGCAGACATGACGCACCCTTCCCCGTCGTGGCCGGCGGAGCGCCGGCCCGAACTTCTACAGAGCTGTAGAGGTTCAGCGAAGCATACAAATTCGGTCGGGTGAAGTCACACCCCTCCCTCCACGGCCCCCGGCCGCCCGTTGCCCGGGAAAGCGCGATCCCCCGGCGGCCGGGGGCCGTCGGGGGATCGGTGAGCGGGGAAGGTCAGTGCACGCGCAGCAGGGCGAGGTGGACGACGGTGGCCCGGGCGAGGTCCAGGGTGGCGCCGCGGCGGTGGCGGCGGGCTTCGGCGGATCCGGACCGCCCCCGCCCACCCGGCACCCTCGGCCCGCCGCCTGCGCACCCGGGCCACCCTGCTCGCCGTCCTCGGCGAACACGGCACGCTCAGCCGCGCCGAGATCAGCCGGCTCACCGGGCTCTCCCGCTCCGCCGTCAGCAGCGCCGTCACCGACCTGATCGACGAAGGACTCGCCGGCGAAACCGCCGCCACCGCCGCCGCCGGACGGGGCCGCCGCGCCGCCGCCGTCACCCTGCGCCGCGCCCACGCCCTCGTCCTCGCCCTCGACTTCGGGCACACCCACGTCACCGCCGCCGTCGCCGACACCACCGGCACCGTACGCGGCGAGGCCACCGCCCGCCTCGACGTCGACAACCACCCCCGCGAGGTGCTGGCCGCCGCCCGCACCCTCGCCGACCGGGCACTCGCCGCCGCCGGCCACCCCCTGGACGCCATCACCGCCGTCGCCGCCGGCATCCCCGGCGCCCTCGACACCCGCACCAATGTGGTTCGCGCCCCCTCCACCCTCTCCCAGTGGATCGGCATGGACCCCGCCGCCGAACTCGGCCGGCTCTTCGGCCTGCCCGTCACCGTCGGCAACGACGCCGAGATGGGCGCCCGCGGCGAACGCGCCCACAGCGGCGGGAACGCCGTCAACGACCTGATCTACGTCAAGGCCTCCACCGGCATCGGCGCCGGACTGCTGCTCGACGGACGCATCTACCGCGGCGCCAGCGGCATCTCCGGCGAGATCGGACACATCCAGCTCCCCGACACCGGCACCTGGTGCCGCTGCGGCAACCGCGGCTGCCTGGAGTCCGTCGCCTCCATCGTCGAGGTCCGCCGCCGCCTCGCCCACGTCCTCGCCCCCGGCGCCCGCCCCGACGAAAACGTCGAACTGCCGCCGCTCGGCGAACTCACCGACACCCCTGCCGCCGCCCGCGTCATCGGCGAAGCCGGCCGCACCATCGGACGCGTCCTCGCCGACCTGGTCAACTGCCTCAACCCCGCCGCCATCGTGATCGGCGGCGAACTCGGCCTGGCCGGAGCGCCGTTGATCAACGGCATCCGCGAGTCCGTCGACCGCTACGCACAGCCCGCCGTCGCCGAGGCCGTCGAGATCCGCGCCAGCCGGCTCGGCCTGCGCTCCGAACTGTACGGAGCGATCGACACCGCGGTGGCCGCGGCGGTCGGTCAACTGCCCTGATCGACGCCGCGCCGGCACTAACGCAGCTGACGGGCCCGCTCCGCCAGAAAACGGCGCTCCGGAAGGCTCGGCGCCAGCGCGGACGCCCGGCGGAACACCTCCGCCGCGGCCTCCGCCTCGCCGGTGCGGGCCAGCAGCTCGGCCCGCACCGCCAGAAAACGGTGGTGCCGGCCCAACACCCGCTCCAGCGCTTCGAGTTCCTTCAGCGCGAGCTCCGCGCCGTGCACCTCCGCCAGCGCCACCAGCCGGCCCAGTTCCGGCATCGGGCCGGGCGCCACCCGCACCAGCAGGTCGTACAGCGCCAGGATCTGCGGCCAGTCGGTGGCCGCCACGTCCGGCGCCTCGTCGTGCAGCGCAGCGATCGCCGCCTGCAACTGGTACGGGCCCACCCGGCCGTGCGGCAGCGCCCGTTCCACCAGCGCCACGCCCTCGGCGATCGCCGCCGCGTCCCAGCGCGTCCGGTCCTGCTCCGCCAGCGGCACCAGCTCCCCGCCCGGGCCGGTCCGCGACGGGCGCCGGGCGTCGGTGAGCAGCATCAGCGCCAGCAGGCCCATCACCTCGGCGTCCGCGGGCAGCGACCGGTGCAGCAGCCTGGTCAGCCGGATCGCCTCGTCGGACAGCCGGGGGGTGGTCAGGTCCTCGCCGGAGGTGGCGGTGTAGCCCTCGTTGAACACCAGGTACAGCACCTGCAGCACCTCGCGCAGCCGCTCCACCGTCTCGCCCGGCTCCGGCAGCACGAACCGCAGCCCGGAGGAACGGATGGTCTGCTTCGCCCGGCTGATCCGCTGCGCCATGGTCGCCTCCGGCACCAGGAACGCCGCCGCGATCTGCGCCGTGCTCAGGCCACCGACGGCGCGCAGCGTCAGCGCGATCCGACTCGGCGCGGTCAGCGCCGGGTGGCAGCACAGGAACAGCAGCGCCAGCGAGTCGTCCCGGTCCGCGGCGGGGTCGGCGTCGGCCGCCCGGCCCAGCAGCTCGGACTGCGGCGTGGCCAGGAACAGCCGCTCCTCGCGTTCGCGCCGGGCCCGGTCCGCACGCACCAGATCGACCAGCCGGCGCGCCGCCACCGTCACCAGCCAGCCGCGCGGGTTCTCCGGCCGGCCCTGCCGCGGCCACTGTGTCGCGGCCGCCAGCAGCGCCTCCTGCACCGCGTCCTCGCAGCTGTCGAACGCACCGGGGTGGCGGCGCAGCAGCACCGCCAGGACCTGGGGCGCGAGTTCGCGCAGCAGGTCCTGGTCGGCGGGCGCCCGGTCGGTCATGACGCGGTTCAGTCCGTCATCGGCGTCTCGTGCAGGATCGGCCACAGCTCGACCGGCTCCTGGTCCGCCCACGGCATGTCGGCGGCGATCTCCAGCGCCCGCTGCTCGTTCTCGCAGTCCAGCAGGTAGAAGCTCGCCATGTACTCCTTGGTCTCCAGGTACGGCCCGTCGCTCACCGCGGGCAGCCCGTCCTGGCGGCGCACCAGCCGGCTGGCGGCCGCGTCGCCGAGGCCGTACGCGCCGATCAGCTCGCCGGTCTCGCGGTAGCGCTGGTTGAACGCGTCCTGCTGGGCGATCGCCGCCGGCCACTCCTCGGCCGAGATGGACGCCCACTTCTCCTGGTTGCCGTAGGTCATCAGCAGGTACTTCACGGGGACCACGTCCTCTGTGTCGGTGGGTGCTTGTGTCCACTGGTCGGAGCGGAGCGGTGCTTCTCTACACGGAGTGGCGCTTCTCTGCACGGGGCGACGCTTCTCTGCACGGAGTGGCGCTTCTCCGCACGGGACGACGTTATTCGGCGGAGGCGGTCGGCGGTGTCCAGACGTACGGCGTGGTGGTGGTGACGGCGTGCATGCCGAGGCGGCGCAGGATCGGGGTGCTGTCGGGGGAGGCGTCGACCTGGAGGTAGCGGATGCCGTGGTCGAGGGCCCAGCGGGCGCGGTGGGCTACCAGCGAGCGGTAGATGCCGCGGCCGCGCCAGGCGGCCAGCGTGGAGCCGCCCCAGAGGCCGGCGAACTCGGTGCCGGGGGTGCGGGTCAGCCAGGCGGCGGAGACCACCTCGGGGGTGGGGGTGTCGGTCTCGGCGACCAGCACCAGGAAGCCCTCGGGGTCGGCGGCGGCGTTCTCGGTGAGGTCGCCGACCAGCCAGCTCCAGTCCTGGCCCCAGACCTCGCCCTGCAGCGCGGCGATCCGCCGCATGTCGGTGCGGGCGGTGACCCGGCGCAGCGTGATGCCGTCGGGCGCGGGGGTGGGGGTGGCGAGTTCGGCGGCCAGTCCGATCAGGACGGTCTCCGGGTCCTCGGCGACGAAGCCGGCCGCGGTCAGCCGTTCCGGGAGGTCGGCGGGCAGGTCGTGGCCGCGGGTCTTCCATTCGACGCTCTCGCCGCGGGCGGTGAAGAAGTCGCGCTGCCGGGCGATCAGCGCGTCGAGCTCGGCGCCGTCCAGGCCGAGGTCGGCGGACGGGGAGGTCACGAAGCCGCGGAAGCCGCCGCTCTTGCGCAGCAGCGGGCCGTCGGAGTCCCGGGTCTCGCCGTCGCGGACGGGGCCGAGGCCGCGCATGTGCTCGTCGTAGGCCGCGAGCAGGGCCGTGGTCAGGTCGGTCACCAGGCGAGGGTAAACGATCTTGTCCGGCGCTTTCCGGCAATTCTCGGGACTGCCACTGGCGTTGACGCCGGGGTGAAGGTCTAGCGTCGGAGCCATGCGGATCGGCGAGCTGGCACAGCGGGCGGGGACCACCACCAGGACGCTGCGGTACTACGAGTCGCGGGGGCTGCTGCCCGCGCGGCGCGGCGGGAACGGGTACCGGGCGTACGACGAGGAGGACCTGCGGCTGCTGCGGCAGATCCGGGTGCTGCAGGACTTCGGGTTCGAGCTGGAGGACACCCGGCCGTTCGTGGAGTGCCTGCGGGCCGGGCATCCGGCCGGTGACTCCTGTCCGGCCTCGCTGGAGGTGTACCGGGCGAAACTGGCCGAACTGGACGCCATGGTGGCCCGGTTGAGCGAGGTCCGGGATCAGGTGGCGGCCCAGCTGACCCAGGCCGAGGCGGCGCGCGACGCGCTGGCCGCGGCGGACCGGGAGCCGCGCTGCGAGCTGGTCCGCGACCACGAGTGAACGACGAGGGGAGAATCCGATGAGTGGCGTGCAGACCGTGACCGACCAGGACTTCGCGAGCGAGGTGCTGGCGGCGAAGGGCCCGGTGCTGGTGGAGTTCACCGCCGACTGGTGCCCGCCGTGCCGCCAGCTGGCGCCGGTGCTGGCCGAGGTGGCCGAGGAGCAGGCGGGCAAGCTGAAGATCGTCGCGCTGGACGTGGACCGCAACCCGGAGACCCAGGCCGCGTACGGCGTCCTGTCGATGCCCACCCTGATGGTCTTCCAGGGCGGCGAGCCGGTCCGCTCCCTGGTCGGCGCCCGGGCCAAGGCCCGCCTGCTGCGCGAGCTGGACGACCTCCTGTAGGACGCCGGTCGGCGCGGTCGGGCGGCTGCCCCTACGGTGGGTCGCAACACCGCACGACGAAGGAGTCACCGCCATGCCCGACCGCGACGCCGCGCTGGACACCATTCAGCGCGAGCTCACCGCGTTCGCCCGCCGGGCCCGCCACAAGGCAGCCCAGCTGCATCCCGAGCTGTCGCTGGTCACGTACAGCATGCTCGACCTGGTCAAGGAGCGCGGCTCGTGCCGGGCGGCGGACCTGGCGGCGCACTTCATGCTCGACAAGTCCACCGTCAGCCGGCAGGTCGGTGCGCTGGAGCGGCTCGGGCTGCTGGGCCGCCAGGCCGACCCGGACGACCAGCGCGGGCAGCTGCTGCACCTGACCGACGCCGGGGAGCAGCTGCTGGCGGAGGCGTACGAGCAGCGGCGGCGGGCCTTCACCGACCGTTTCACCTCCTGGGACGACGAGGACCTGGAGCGGTTCGCCGGCTACCTGGTCCGCTACGGCGCGTCCGAATAGCCCTGGGGCCGGGCCGGCTTGACCCTCACGCGACGTGAGGCCGGAGGCTGGTGCGCAGCGGGAGGGAAGGAGGCAACGCGATGAGCGGATACACGGTGGGACAGCTCGCCCACCTCGCCGGAGTGACGGTGCGCACCCTGCACCACTACGACGAGATCGGGCTGCTGTCGCCCAGCGGCCGCACCCCGGCCGGCTACCGGCGGTACAACGACGCCGAGCTGGACCGGTTGCAGCAGGTGCTGTTCTATCGCGAACTCGGCTTCCCGCTGGAGGAGATCGCGGCGATCCTGGACGACCGCTCGGTCAGCCCGACCGAGCACCTGCGCCGGCAGCGCGAGCTGATCGGCGACCGGATCAGGAAGTTGGAGGACCTCGCCGCGGCAGTCGAACGAGCGATGGAGGCAAGGACGTTGGGCATTCAGCTGACCCCGGAGGAGAAGTTCGAGGTGTTCGGCAAGGGCTACCAGGAGAACTGGGAGGACGAGGCCGAGCAGCGCTGGGGCGACACCGACGCCTGGAAGCAGTCCCAGCAGAAGACCTCGAAGTACACCAAGGCCGACTGGGAGCGGATCAAGGAGGAGGCCGACGCCATCAACGACGCCCTGGTGGCGGCGTTCACGGCCGGCGCGGCCCCCGACAGCCCGGAGGCGATGGACGCCGCCGAACGGCACCGTGACCACATCGGCCTGAACTTCTACGAGTGCGCCCCGCAGATGCACCGCTGCCTCGGCGACATGTACGTCGCCGACCCGCGGTTCACCGCCACCTACGAGCAGCTCGCCCCGGGCCTCGCCGGGTGGCTGCGGGACGCGATCCACGCCAACGCGGACCGGCAGGAGCGGTCCTGACGGTGCGCCGGCCGGGCCGGCGTCACGCGGCCCGGCCGAAGGTACGCCGGTAGGCGGTGGGCGAGGTGCGCATGGTGCGGCCGAAGTGGTGGCGGAAGGTCGCCGCCGACTCGAAGCCCACCGCCGCGGCGATCTCCTCGACGCTGCCTTCCGGCGATTCCAGCAGCGGCAGGCTGGCCGCGATCCGCTGGATCGCCACCCACCGCATCGGGCTGACCCCGTTGCGGGCGGTGAAGTGCCGCAGGTACGAGCGGTCGGACATGCCGGCCGCCCGGGCCAGCAGCGGTACGGTCAGCGGCCGGGCGAGCTGGTCCAGCGCCCAGCGCATCGACCGGGCCACCCCGTCCTCGGGCTCGTCCACCGGCCGCACCGCGGCTTCGACGTACTGGGCCTGCCCGCCGTCCCGGTGCGGCGGGGCGACGAAGCGGCGGGCGACGGTGTTGGCGACCTTGGCGCCGTGGTCCTGCCGGACCAGGTGCAGGCACAGGTCGATGCCGGCGGCGCTGCCCGCGCTGGTCAGCACCTGGCCGTTGTCCACGTACAGCACGTCCGGGTCGACCCGGACGTCCGGGTGGCGGCGGCGCAGTTCGTCGGCCCACCGCCAGTGGGTGGTGGCGGGCAGGCCGTCGAGCAGTCCGGCGGCGGCCAGCGCGAAGGCGCCGGAGCAGATCGACACCACCCGGGCGCCGCGGGCGTGCGCGGTGCGCAGCGCGGCGACCACGGCGGGCGGCACCTGGCCGTACGGGTCGGGCACCCCGACCACCACGGCGGTGTCGGCGGCGGCGAGTTCCTCCAGGCCGTGCCGGGGGGTCAGGGTGAAGCCGCCGACCGCTTCCAGCGGGTGTCCGGGCCGCTCCGCGCACACCCGGACGTCGTACCAGGGGGCGGCCAGCAGCCCGGCGAGTTCGGGGCGGGCGAGGGCGAACACCTCGACCACCACCCCGAGTTCGAACGGGGCCATGCCCGCGAAGGCGTACACGGCGACGGTGTGCACGGGCGCCGGGCGCTTTCCGATGGTGACGGGCACGGGCTCGGCCATGTGGTGCTCCAGGTGCGGCCGTTGGCGGGACGCGGCGAGTGTAGCGGCCCGTGCCGCCGCCGTGCCGCGCGCCGGGCCGGGGCGGACCGGGTGCGTCCGGGCGGTGCCGCAGGCTGACCGGACGGTGGCGGAAAACCTTTGGAACTGAGCGGCGGCCGCCCGGGAGGATGGGGTCGACAGCACGCGCGGGCAGCGGCAGCGCCCTTCGCGGACCTCACCACACCCCTACTCCGGAGAGCAGCCATGTTCACGCCCGGCCGTGCCCGTTTCGAGAAGATTGTCGTGATCGTCGCCGTCCGCTCCGGGTGGGGCCGACGGCACTGAGCGCACCGAAGCCCCCGCCGACCGGACGGGGGCTTCGGTGCGATGCATGATCAGCTGGTCAACGGGATCAGCCGTTCAGCGAGGCCATCCAGGCCTCCACCTCGTCGGCCTGCCGGGGCAGGCCCACCGACAGGTTCTCGTTGCCGTCGGCGGTGACCAGGATGTCGTCCTCGATCCGGACACCGATGCCGCGGTACTCCTCGGGGACGGTCAGGTCGTCGGCCTGGAAGTACAGGCCGGGCTCGACGGTCAGCACCATGCCGGGCTCCAGCACCGCGTCCACGTAGCTCTCGCGGCGGGCGTGCGCGCAGTCGTGGACGTCCAGGCCGAGCATGTGGCCGGTGCCGTGCAGGGTCCAGCGGCGCTGCAGGCCGAGTTCCAGCACCTTCTCCACGTCGTACACCGAGGCGTCGATCAGGCCCCACTCCAGCAGGCGCTCGGCGAGCACCCGCTGCGCGGCGTCGTGGAAGTCGCGGAAGGTTCCGCCGGGGCGGACGGCGGCGATGCCGGCCTCCTGGGCGTCGTACACCGCGTCGTAGATCTTGCGCTGCAGCGGGTTGAACCGGCCGTCGATCGGCAGCGTGCGGGTGACGTCGGCGGTGTACAGCGTGCTGGTCTCCACGCCGGCGTCGAGCAGCAGCAGCTCGCCGGGGCGGACGTCACCGTCGTTGCGCACCCAGTGCAGGGTGGTGGCGTGCGGGCCGGCCGCGGCGATGGTGCCGTAGCCGACGTCGTTGCCCTCGACCCGGGCGCGGCGCCAGAAGGTGCCCTCGATCCAGCGCTCGGAGGTGGCGACGGCCTGGCCGAGCTCGCGCACCACGTCGGTGAAGCCGTTGACGGTCGAGGTGCAGGCGGCCCGCAGCTCGCCGATCTCCCACTCGTCCTTGACCAGGCGCAGCTCGGACAGGAACACCGTCAGCTCGTCGTCCTTCTCGGCGTCGAGCTGTTCGGCGAGGGCGGTCTCCAGGGCGGCGTCGTAGCCGCGCACCAGGCGGGTCGGGACGGTGGCCGCGGCCAGCTCCTCGGCGGCCTTGCGGACGTCCCGCACGGGCAGGCCGTACAGCTGCTCGGCCTCGGCGTGCGAGTTGCGGCGGCCGACCCACAGTTCGCCCTGGCCGCTGAGCCAGAACTCGCCGTTCTCCCGGTCGGAGCGCGGCAGCAGGTAGAGCACGAAGTCGTGGCCGCCCTCGACGGGCTCGCCGACCAGGACCGCGTCCTCGGTCTGGTTGCCGGTCAGGTGCACGTACTCGCTGGCGGCGCGGAACGCGTACTCGGTGTCGTTGGCGCGGGTGCGCAGGTTGCCGGCCGGAACGACCAGCCGCTCGCCCGGGAAGGCGGCGGACAGCTTGGCGCGGCGCTCGGCCGCGTACGGGGCCTGGGCGACCGGCTGCAGGCCGTGCAGTTCGGTGTCGGCCCAGCCGGAACGCATGGACGCGGCGAGTTCGTCGGAGATGTCGCCGTACAGGCCGTTCTTGCGGCTCTTGATCGGCTCGTCCTCCTCGCCGTCGGCGGTCCCTTCGGGGTTCTCGGACTCCGCCGGGCTGCGGTCCTCGGTCACTACGTCGCCTCCTTGCGCGTGGTACCGCCCCGCACTCCCCGGGTCGCGGGGCGCGAGGGCGGACGTCGCCCCCATGGTACGTAGGGCCGTTCCAGTGAAGAAAGGCTGTTCGAGCTGCGGTTTCGTGCTACTCGAAGCGGGCCGCCAGCAGCACCAGGTCGTCCTCGCCCGGGTCCTCGCCGCCGGCCTCGGCCAGCAGGTGGTCGCAGAGCCGCTCCGGGTCCAGCCGGATGTCGCGGGGGGCGTCCGCGGCGGCCCGGCGCAGCGCGCTCTGCCCGGCGTGCAGGTTGGACCCGAACCGGCGGGCCAGGCCCTCGGTGTACAGCACCAGCACGTCGCCGCGCTCCGCGGTGAGCTCCACCCCGGGCGCCTCCCAGCAGCTGAGCATGCCGAGCGGCGCGGACAGCGAGGTCTCGACGAAGTTCGCCCCGTACCGGGTGAGCAGCACCGGCGGGCAGTTCGCCGCCCCGGCCAGCGCGATCCGGCGCTCGGCGGGGTCGACGTTGGCGTACACGGCGGTCGCCGAACGGGTCGGCTCGGTGGTCTTCAGCAGCAGCTCGAGGTCGCCGAGCACCGACACCGGGTCCTCGCCCTCCAGCACCGCGTAGGCGCGCAGCGCGGCCCGCACCCGGCCCATCGCGGCGGCGGCGCCGACGCCCGCGCCCGGTCCGGCGCTGGGGCCGCCGCCGAGCACGCTGCCGACGGTCAGCGCCAGGGTGTCGTCCGGCAGCGGGACCGCGTCGTACCAGTCGCTGCCCGCGGCGTGCTCCAGCGCGGCGGGCACGCAGCGGGCGGCGATCCGCAGGCCGGGCCGGGCGGGCAGGTGGTCGGGGAGCAGTGAGCGGCGCAGCGCGGCGGTGGCGCGCACCGCCCGGTCGGCCTCCAGCTGGCGGGCCAGCAGCGGGGAGGCGAACTCGCAGTAGCGGCGCACCAGGTGCTCGCGGCGTTCGTCGGGGCGGCCCGGTTCGTCGTAGAACCAGACGGCGGCGCCGAGCGCGCCCTCGCGTGCGGTGGCCAGCGGCAGCGCGTAGCAGGCGCCGAGGCCGAGCCGGGCGGCGATCTCGCGGAACCGGGGGCCGACCGTCGGGTCGGTGGCCAGGTCGGAGATCAGCAGCCGGCCGGTGGCGCCGGGGAGGCTGAGCAGCTCGGCGAACGGGCCGTGCTCGGCGGGGATGGTCTCCAGCTGGCCGAGCGTCGCCGGGTCCAGGCCGAGGCCGACCGGCCGGGCCAGCGTGCGGGCCGGCCCGGGCCGCAGGGTGACCACCAGGCCGCGGCGGGCGCCGAGCAGTGCCGCGCCGGAGTCCAGCAGCGCGTCGAGGGTGCCGGGCAGCCCGTCGGCCCGGGCCAGCAGCTCCAAGTGCTCCTGGAGGCTGGTGAAATCGGACAGCCATCCGGCCAAACGGTCCTGCAGATCCGCCGAGGGCACCTCGCCGAGTTCCGGCAGCAGCACCGGCTCGGACCTCAGGGCCTCGGCCGCCAGCGGCTGGACGTCGGTCATGTCGCAACTCCCCACAATCCGGAACGTGTCACGCAGGAGCCCCGAGACCGACCGAAAACGATGTCTTTACTCACTACTCGGCACGATTCCCCCACTTGTACACAGGCCGATCGGGGCATGTCCAGGACTGCGACGGGCCGAACGTGCCAGGGATCGTACGGCGAGGCCCCGCAGGTGCCACCCGGGGCGCCGGGCACTCACTCGTACGGTGGAACCGGCGTCGGCGGAGGCGCGTCCATCCGGACGTATGGGGGATTCTCGTTCCAGCGGAGCGGCGTGGGCATGAGCGCGCCCGCACCCGCCCGCACCCCCGGCCCAGGCCGACCGACGCGGAGAGGAACGAGCCGCCATGCGCCGACACAGCCAAGAGCCGCTGACCGAGCGGGTCGGCCAGTGGTGGCCGGGCCGCCGAGGCCGGACGCTGGCGCTGGCCGCCGCGCTGCAGGCCGCCGCCGGCTGCGGCTGGCCGGTGGTGCCGGGGGCGCGGGCGCTGCGCGGACCGGCCTGCTCGTGCCCGGACCGGCTCTGTCCGGCGCCCGGCGCGCACCCGTGCGACCCGCCGCTGGAGGCGGCCACCACCGATCCGCGGATGGTCCGGCACTGGTGGGAGCGGCGCGCGCCGGGCGCGCCGGTGCTGGCGGCCACCGGCCGGTCGCTGTGCGCGGTGAGCCTGCCCCGCGCGGCCGGGCCGTGGCTGCTGCGGCACCTGGACGAGACCGGCGTCCCGTTCGGCCCGGTGCTCGGCGCGCCGGGCCGGTTCGTGCTGCTGACCGCGCCGTACACGCTGCCGGAGCTGGGCGCGCTGCTGTCCGAACGGCCGTGGGTGCCGGGTACGTTGCGCTATCACGGGCCGGGCGGCTACCTGGTGCTGCCGCCTTCGCGGACGGGCGCGGGCCCGGTGCACTGGGTGCGCCGCCCCGGCCACGGCCGGCCCTGGCTGCCCGAGGTCGGCACCCTGCTGGGCGGGTTGATCACCGCGAGCGCGGTCGCCCTGCCGTACTGCTGACCTTCCGTCAGGTCCGTTGCGCAGTAGGCCCGGAGACAAAAAAGGCCCGACCGCTGGCGACGGGGGATGCACCAGCGGTCGGACTGTTCAAACAGTAACAAAGATCCGGCTCCGCGCCAATTTGTCCACGCCGAAAGGACCTTGGGATTTTCGGCCGTCTGGCGGAAATGTGACGCCGGTCACTGCTCTGCTAGTTGAGGGTGATCTGACGGTTCACCAGGTTGGCGCGGGCGCGGCGCTCCTCGGCGGTCAGCGGCGCGGGCGCGGCCAGCACCTCGGCCAGCTTCGCGGCGAACTCGACGGCGGGCTTCTCCACCTCGGCGGCGGTCATGTCCACCCGCAGGTCCCACACCGGCACGGTCAGGCCGTGCGCCCGGAACGAGCCGACCAGCTTGGTGTTCTCGCCCAGCGAGCTCTCGCCGGCCGCCGTCAGCCGGGCCAGCGCGTCCAGCAGCTGCTCCTCCGGCACGGTCATCACCCAGCGCAGGTGGTTCTTGTCCGGGGTGCCGCACCAGTACGCGGAGTCCACGCCGGCCAGCTTCTCGGTCGGGATCGCCGAGGCGTTCGCCCGCTCCAGCGACGCCGCCACCTCGCCGGTCGCCGACTCGGCGTCCTCCAGCCAGAATTCGAACCCGGTGAACACGGTGGGCACGAAATCGGCCGTGGTGTCGAGCAGTTCCTGCAGGCGGCGGCCGCCCGGGTTGGTCCGGCGGGCCGGCACCGGGGTGCCCGGCTCGGTCGCCAGCGCCAGCTCCAGCGCGTCCGCCAGGTCACGGCTCAGGTCGCCCGAGGACGACTGGGTCTGCAGGCCCAGCAGGATCGAGCCGTCCGCCCGCCGCAGCGCCGGCCAGGCCAGCGGCAGCACCGTCGCCAGCGTCACCGACGGGACGGTGCCGATGGCCTCCTCGGCCACCCCGGCGGCCAGCGTCAGCGGCACGGTGGCGGCCGGCACCAGCTCGCGCAGCGCCACCCAGTCCGCCTCGCCCGGCAGGCCCTCGAACGGCCGGTGCACCAACTCCTGCACCGCGTGCGCCGCCTCGCGGCCGTGGCAGGCCTTGTACCGGCGGCCCGAGCCGCACGGGCACGCCTCGCGCGCTCCGACGACCGGGATCTCGCCCTCGACGACGGTGGACTGGCTGGGCTGCTTCTTCGCGGCCTTCTTGGCCATGGTGCGGCTCTCCCGGGGACGTCGGACTTTGCACCGCGCAGCCTACTTCGCCCGCGGCCCGGGATTCAGGCGCTGCGCCGCTCCCCGCCGCCCACCACCTGCTCGAACACCGGCAGCTCCGCCCACACCGTCACCTGACCGGGGGCGTGCCGCACCCCCCAGTCCCGGGCCAGCTTGCCGACGATGCTCAGCCCCCGGCCGCCGTGCGCCGACACCGACGGGCTGGCCGGCACCGGCCGGGTGGTCGCCCCACCGTCCGTCACCTCGAGGGTCAGCAGACCGTCCCCGCGCATCCGCCAACTCCACAGCACCGTACCGATCTCCGCGTCGTCATCGCCGTGCGGATGCCACTCGGACGATCTGTCCGCCTCGTCGGGATCATCGGCCGGCAGCGGTCTGGCGTGACGACAGGAATTGCTGAGCAGTTCGGAGAGGATCAACACCGCGTCGTCAATCACCCCGTCCGGTATCGAGCGATCACCGAGATCGTCGCGCAGCCTCCGCCGCGCGGTCGAAACACTGGCCGGACCGTGCGGAACGGCCATGGCCGATGAGGTCGACCCGGCCTGAACTGGCAAAGCTCGCGCCACCATCAACGCCACCCCCGGACCTCCTTCAGCTTCTGCCGAGGGATGGATGCCCGCCGTTAATGCATCGGAAACGGGAGTTCGACGATCCGATCGCGGCATTAACGAGATCCGCACGACGGGCGGCCAAAAGGTGAGGAGCGTCTCACCTTCGGTCTCACCGGGGGGCTTGTCCGAATGGCCAACAGGAAATACCCCGTTCGGTATTTCTGTCACGCCTATGGGGCGCGGGTGCCACCCGCCGGTTGCGCGGTCAGCGGCCCAACTGGGCCAGTACGTCGGCCGGTCGATTGGTGATCAGCGCCTCCACGCCCAGTTCCAGGCAGAGTTCGACGTCCTCGGGGCGGTCCACCGTCCACACGTGCACGCGGTGGCCGGCCCGGCGCAGCGCCCGGATCAGGTCCGGGTCGCGGCGCACCAGCGAGATGCCCGGGCCGGCGATCGACGCGCCGCCCGGCAGCGCCTTGGTGCGGCCCAGCAGCGGCACCGGGCGCTCCCACAGGTACACCCGGGGCACCGCCGGGGCGTTCCGGCGGACCCGGTGCAGGGCGAGCTCCGAGAAGCTCATCACCCGCACCGTGGACTCCTCCGGCGTGGCCGGCAGCAGCCCGAACCGGCCGAGCATCCGCAGCAGTTCGGACTCCACCCGGCCCGCGTACCGCACCGGGTGCTTGGTCTCGATGGCCAGCTCCACCCGCCGCCCGGTGTCCGCGACCAGCTCCAGCAGCCGCTCCAGGGTCAGCACGGAGCTGCGCTGCGGCTGCTCCGGGTGCTTCCACGAGCCGAAGTCCAGCGCGGACAGCTGCGCCAGCGTCATCGTCGACACCACGCCCTGCCCGTCCGAGGTGCGGCGGACGTTGCGGTCGTGCACGCACACCAACTGCCCGTCGGCGGTGACCCGGACGTCGCACTCCAGTCCGTCCGCGCCCTCCTCCAGCGCCCGCTTGTAGGCCTCCTCGGTGTGCTCCGGAAGGGCCGCGGAGGACCCTCGGTGGGCGATCACCTTGACCGCGGAGCGGTCGATCGGAGCGGGGAGCGGGGCCGAGGCGCTGTGCTGGGTGTTCACGTCAACCAGCCTACGCGGCACCGGATGACGGGTGGCTTCCGATCCGGCAACACTGCGGTGAACAGCCCTTGATGCGGCGTCAGCCCTTGCGGCGCTCCACGGCCGCCACCGCGCCGGTCGCCAGCGCCGCCACCAGGAACGAGAACAGCGAGGCCGAGCTCCACGCCTGCGGGGTGAAGTGCACGGCCTCCTGCGCCTGCGTCCACAGGTCCGTCCACCAGCCGGCCACCGCGGTCGGCGCCAGGAACTGGTACACCGCGAAGCCCAGCGCCCACGGCGCCAGCATCACCCAGCGCGCCGGGGCGTCCTGGGTCAGGTTCCAGCCGCGCCGGCCGGCCCCGAGGAAGTAGTCCACCGCCAGCACCGCGAACAGCGGCACGAACACCGACCCGATCAGGCCGAGGAACGCGTAGTACGAGTCGGTGAACTCCTTGATGCGCAGCGCCAGTACCGTCACCAGCACGCCGATGCCGCCGGTCAGCACCCGCCGGTCCACCTTCGGCCACAGGTTGTGGATCGACATCGCCGTCGAGTACACGTTCGCGAACGACTGGTCCGACTCGCGCAGCACCAGCACCAGCAGGAACGCCCAGCCCGCGGCCACGCCGGTGAACGAGCCGAGGATCTTCTCCGGGTCGCCGCCGGACTGCAACAGCGCCACCACGCCCAGCACGTAGCACCACACCTGGGCCACCGTGTAGCCGGAGAACGTCCCCCAGAACGCGCTCGCCGAGGTACGTGCGTGCCGGGTGTAGTCGGCGGCCAGCGGGACGAACGAGATCGACACCGCGATCACCGCGTCCGTGGCCGACAGGAAGCCGTCCCAGTTGCCCGCACCCGGGTCCGGGAAGCCCAGCCGGGCGAACTGCACCGTGAAGTACACCATCGCCACACCGACCGCGACGGCCACGTACTTGCGCAGCACCGCGATCGCGCCCAGCGGCCAGATCGTCAGCACCGTCGTCAGCACGCCCGCCAGCAGCACGAACAGCCAGCGCCAGCCCTCGGTGCCGGCCACCGTCTGGGCACCCCAGGCGATCACCGTCAGCTCGTACACGCCCCAGCCGACGCACTGCAGGATGTTCAGCACCGTCGGCACGTACGACAGCCGGGTGCCGAACAGACCGCGCAGCACCGCCATGGCCGGCGCGCCCGTGCGGGCGCCCACCAGCGCCGCCACCGCGAGCATCGCGGTGCCGATCGCGGTACCCGCCACGATCGCCGTCACGGCCGCGGTGAAGCCCAGCTCGTGGCCCTGCTTGCCCAGCACCGTCGCGGCGCTGGTGAACCCGATCAGGCTCACCCCGAGGTTCGCCCACAGCGCGAACAGCGCCCGGAAATCCAGCGTCCGCGGCGGCGCCGTGTCGAGGGTCAGCGGGGCCTCGGCCCGCGCGGCCGTCTCAAGATCGGAAATTGGGGCAGACGGAACAGCCGTCATGGCCGATACTCCCTACGCCGGCATTACCCGGACAGGTTCCGGCGGTCAGCGCCCCCTCGACCGGGGTGGCGACACCGCCATGCCCTACGGTCGATCCGGCGCACTCTCAGCCTGGCTGGTCCAAGCTCCCGCGACGTTCTTCGGTTTACAGGAGCGACAGGCTAGCCTCCGGGTGGGAGAACGCCAAGGCCGGGGGGAACGGCGTCCGCATCGCGGGACCACTGATGTCCATGTCAGCGAGGCCTAAGGCTTCTCATGATTTCTTCAGGGGCCCGCTTACGGTGTCCGAATCCGGCATAGGAAAAACTGTGCCCCGAGGCTGTGGCCGCGCCGACCGAGCGACGGACCGCAGCCCAAGGTTCTGTCAGCGATGGAGGTCGTCCGTGAGCACCGAGCACGCGAGTGGTACCACCCCGCCGGAGAAGGCCCCCGAGGCCACCGGCACCGAGGCGGCCGCCGCCACCGCCGGAACGCCCGCGCCCGCTCCCTCCTACCTCGACGCCCCGCCGCCGGTGCTGCCGGCGGCCCCGACGGCGCCCGCGCCCGCCGCGCCGGTGCCCGACCAGACCATGCAGCTCGGGAAGGTCCCCGCCGCGCCGGCGGCCCCGCCGGTGGCCCCGGCCCCGGCTCCGGCTCCGGCTCCGGTGGACGCGCCGCCGCCGTTCCAGAACCCGTACGGCAGCGTCAGCGAGCCGGCCAGCCCCTACACGCCGACCACCGTCGCCCCGGCCGTGCCGCCGCACGCCCAGGAGGCACCGGCCAACCCCTACGCGTCGGCCCCCGATGCCCAGCCCGTGGCGGCCAACCCGTTCGCGCCGACCGCGGTCGCCCACGACCCGCAGGGCACCCCGGGCGTCCCTGGCGTCCCCGGCGCCCCCGGGGAAGGGCAGCACCCGTTCGGCGCCGGTCACCCGGTGGGCGGCTGGGGCCACCCGGCCGGCGGTCCGGGCGGCGTCGGCGGGCCGGGCGAGCCGGGTGCGCCGTGGGGCGGCCCGCAGCCCGCTCCGGGCGGCGGCTCCGGCAAGAGCAAGCGCGGCGGCCTGGTCGCGCTGGTCGCGGCGGTCGCCCTGGTGGCCGGCCTGGCCGGTGGCGCGATCGGCGCGAGCGTCTCCGGCGGGAACGGCGACAGCGGCACCAAGCACACCAGCACCACCGTCAGCGTCGGCAACGCCCACCAGACCCTGGACCGGGCCCCCGAGTCCGTCGCCGGGATCGCCGCCAAGGCGCTGCCGTCCACCGTCACCATCAAGGCCTCGAACTCCAGCGAGTCCGGCACCGGCACCGGGTTCGTCTTCGACACCGAGGGCCACATCCTGACCAACAATCACGTGGTCGCGCCCGCCGCCAAGGGCGGCAAGCTCTCCGTCAAGTTCTCCGACGGGTCCTCGTACACCGCGTCCGTGGTCGGCCGCGCCGAGGGCTACGACGTCGCGGTGATCCGCCTCGACAACCCGCCCAAGGACAAGCTCGTCCCGCTGCCGCTCGGCGACTCCGACAAGGTCGCCATCGGTGACTCCACCATCGCCATCGGCGCGCCCTACGGCCTTGAAGGCACCGTCACCACCGGCATCATCTCCGCCAAGGACCGCCCGGTCGCCTCCGGCGACGAGACCGGCGCCAACTCCTCGTACATGAACGCCCTGCAGACCGACGCGTCGATCAACCCCGGCAACTCCGGCGGCCCGCTGCTCGACAGCTCCGGCTCGGTCATCGGCATCAACTCGGCGATCCAGTCGAACACCAGCGGCTCCGGCCGGGCCGGCTCCATCGGCCTCGGCTTCGCCATCCCGATCAACCAGGCCAAGTGGGTCGCCCAGACCCTGATCAAGGACGGCACCCCCGTCTACGCGATCCTCGGCGTCCTGCGCAACGACGACTACCGCGGCGACGGCGCCCAGATCGCCACCGCCCCCGTCCGCGACACCCCCGCCGTCACCCCCGGCGGCCCCGCCGACCAGGCCGGCCTGAAGGCCGGCGACGTCATCACCAAGCTCGGCGGCATCTCCATCGACAGCGGCCCGACCCTGGTCAGCGAGATCTGGACGCACAAGCCCGGCGAGAAGGTCGAGGTCGAGTACACCCGCGACGGCAAGGCCGCCAAGACCACCGTCACCCTCGGCGAACGCAAGGGCGACAACTGACCCCTCCACCACGGAGTGCACCGAACCCGCCCCGACCCGTTAGGCTGGCCTCCGCCGAGGAGGGTTGCCCGAGCGGCCTAAGGGAACAGTCTTGAAAACTGTCGTGGCCTCTGGTCACCGTGGGTTCAAATCCCACACCCTCCGCGCCTGAGAACGGCCCCCGACCTGCAGTTTCCGGTCGGGGGCCGTTCGGCGTCCGCGGGGTGAGGGGCCGTCAGGGGAGGCGGCCGTGGGCCTGGGCGAGGGTGAGGGCGGCGAGGGTCATGCCGTCGTCGAGGTGGCCGGTGGTGATCCAGTGGCGGAGGTCGGGGAGGGGGAGCCAGCGGGTTTCGGTGACTTCGTCGGGCAGCAGCGGGGTGCCGGAGGGGGTGTCGCGGACGGTGGCGTGGACGATCGCGACGGTGCTGGCGAGCAGGCCGGAGTCGGGGGTCATGGTGCCGAGGAGCTCGAACTCGGCGTCGGGGACGCCGAGTTCCTCGTGCAGTTCGGCCCGCGCGGTGACCAGCGGGTCGGCGCTCTGCGAGAAGCCGCGGGGCAGGCCCCACTGGGGGCGGCCGAGCGGGTAGCGGTAGGTGCGGACCAGTCCGATCAGGTCGTCGTGGACGGGGATGATCACCACGCCGAGGCCCTCGTCGCGGTGACGGATCCTCAGGTAGTGCCCGGCGGTCCCGCTCGGGAAGGCGACCTCGTCGTCGTAGACGTCGACGAAGCTGTTGCGGTACGCGAGGACTTCGCGGGTGCGGCGGATGGCGTCTGTGTGCTCGGTGTCTGTCATGGCGTCAGCTCCTCACGTCGACGACTCGTCCCAGCGCGCACGCCAGCCGCCGGGTGGAGAGCCGGCGTGCCACATTCTCCTTGCCCTTGCGGTACAGGACGTTGCCGACGGCGCCGGCCGCCATCGCGGGGTAGCCGACCAGCCCGGGCAGTTTCCACACCTCGGTGGCCAGCGCGGGGCCGACCGTGCCGGCCGCGGTGAGGATCAGTTCGACGGCCATCCCGCCGATCGGGACGAGGCCGGTCCGGTCGCCGAGGATGGCGGCGACCCGGCTCAGGTGGGCGTCCAGCGCCTTGCGCGCGGAGAGCGGGTCCTCGGCCGCGCGCAGCCGCTCAATGCCTTGCCAGAACGGCGATTTGGCGGTGCGGCCGCGTTCGGCGCGGGCCTGCAGCAGGGCGGCGATCGCGTCGGCGGCGTCGGTGCGCAGCGCCGCCATCCGGGCCCGTACCCGTTCGTCGGTGAGGCCGGCCGCCGCGCCGACCTTCACCTCGAACAGTGGCCCGTCCGAGGTCTCGTCGGTCTCCGGGAGGCTCCGTCCGGCCCGGTGGCGGTACTGGGCGAGGGCGAGTTCCTGGGCGGTGGCGCGGGCGGCGAGCCGGTTGTCGTCGTGGCCCTGGCCGGTGCTGAGGGTGGTGTCGGCGACGCCGATGGAGTCCACCACGATCAGGTTGTAGAGGGTGTCGACGAACTCCACCAGCAGGCCGAGGGTCTCCGGCCCGCCGACGATCTCCTCGGGGGTCCGTCCGGCGGCGTCGCCGGGCCACGGCCGGGCCAGTCGCAGCCGGCTGCGGTGGTGGAACGCGTGCGGGCGGTCGGCGCCGAGCCGGCGGATCGCGGTGGCCACCGTGGCGTGCACCTCCCGGTACGGCTCGGGCAGGTCCGCCACCGCCCGGCCCATCGGCGAGGTCTCGTCGACGGCGGCGAGCACCAGCTCGCCGAGCGCGTACAGCCGGGCCGGCGGCCGGGCGGCGACCCGGGGGAGGTGCCGGAACTCGTCGCGGACCACCGCCAGCCCGTCGGCCCGTTCCGGGTCGAGCCATTCGGCGTTCAGCAGCCGGTCGAAGTCGGCGGCCTGTTCCCGCACGTCGCCGGGGTCGAGGCCGTATTCGGTGGGGTCGTTGAGTTCGGGCAGCAGGCTGCTCAGGAACGGACTGGCCGGATCACCCGCCTGGGCGAGGATGCCGGCCACCGCCTCCTCGTACGAGCGCACCCCGAACAGGTGGAGCCGGAACGGGTGTTCGCCCGCCGCGCCGCTGTCCCGGGCCCGCAGCACGGTGGCCGCGACCTGCTGGAACCCGAACGAGTCGAACGCGTACGACTGCGGGACGACCACCTCGCGGCCGAGCGCCAGCGTCATCAGCACCTCGGTGAAGATCTGCAGATGCAGCTCGTCCTCGTGCCCCTCGGCCGTGCGGTCCGGTCCGGGCCAGGTCGTCCGGGTCGAGTCGAGCGACTCCAGGTACTGGTACCGCGTGCCGTCGTCGTACGCCATGTCGTGCCCCCCAGGACGAACCGTCGCACGGGGACGCTACTCGTGGCGTCCGGTACTGACCAGCCCCGGGGCGACGGGCCGTCAGAACAGCGTGGGTTCGCCGTCCTGGGCGGGCAGGCCGGGCAGCGCGTCCTGCCACAGGGTGGCGTCGCTGAACGGGAGTTGGCGCATGCTGCCGTCGCACAGCACCAGCGAGCGGCGGTCGCGTTTGTGGTCGTGGACGATGCCGTAGCCGGTGCGGCGGGTGGGCATGAGGGCGACCGGACGGCCGCAGGCGGGGCACTGGACACGGGGTGCGCGCATGGGTACCAGGGTGCCCGAACCGACCGACAGCCCGACAGTGGCTGGTGACGATTGCGGGGGGCCGGGCAGGGGAGGAGAGTGCGGGCGGAACGAGTGGAGGTTGTCGTGAGTGAGCTGGTCGAGCGGCTGAGCAACGGACTGCCGGACGGCGCCGTCGCGGTGGACCCGGACGTCACGGGCGCGTACGCCCGCGACATGGCGGGATTCTGCGAGGCGGGCGAGCCGGCCGTGCTGGTCTTTCCGGAGACGGTCGAGCAGGTGCAGCACGTGATGCGCACCGCCACCGAACTGCGGGTGCCGGTGGTGCCGCAGGGCGCGCGCACCGGCCTGTCCGGCGGCGCGAACGCCGTCGACGGCTGCATCCTGCTCTCGCTGACCCGGATGAACCGGATCCTGCACCTGGACCCGGTCGACCGGATCGCGATCGTGCAGCCCGGCGTGGTCAACGCCGAACTGTCCCGGGCCGCCGAGGCCCAGCAGCTGGCCTACCCGCCGGACCCGTCGAGCTGGGAGTCCTGCACCATCGGCGGCAACATCGGCACCGGCGCCGGCGGCCTGTGCTGCGTGAAGTACGGCGTGACCAGCGAGTACGTGCTCGGCCTGGACGTGGTGCTGGCCGACGGCCGACTGCTGCGGACCGGCCGGCGCACGGCCAAGGGCGTGGCGGGCTACGACCTGACCAGGCTGCTGGTCGGCTCCGAGGGCACCCTCGGCGTGGTGGTCGAGGCGGTGCTCGCGCTGCGTCCCGCGCCCGGCCCGCAGCTGGTGCTGGCAGCCGAGTTCGACTCGGTGGACGCCGCCGGGCGGGCGGTGTGCGACGTGATGGCCGCCGGGTTCACGCCCTCGCTGATGGAACTGATGGACGCCACCACCGTCCGGGCGGTCAACGAGATGGCGCAGATGGGGCTGCCGGAGTCCACCAGGGCGCTGCTGCTGGTCGCCTTCGACGGCCCGGACCAGCGCGAGCTGCTGGCCGCGGTCGGCGCGCTGTGCACGGCCGCCGGGGCCACCGAGGTGGTGCCGGCCGAGGACCGGGCCGAGTCCGAACTGCTGCTCCAGGCCCGCCGGCTGGCGCTGCCCGCGCTGGAGCGGATGGGCACCACGATGATCGACGACGTGGCGGTGCCGCGCAGCGCGCTGGCCGCGATGCTGAACGGCGTCGCGGAGATCGCCGAGCGGCACGGGCTGACCATCGGCGTGGTCTCGCACGCGGGCGACGGCAACACCCACCCGGTGGTGATCTTCGACGCCAAGGATCCGGAGCAGGCGGAGCGGGCCCGGATCTCCTTCGACGAGATCATGGCGCTCGGCCTGGAGCTGGGCGGCACGGTGACGGGCGAGCACGGCATCGGGTTGCTGAAGCGCGAGTGGCTGGCCCGGGAGCTGGGGTCGGTCGGGCTGGAGCTGCAGCGGCAGATCAAGGCGGTCTTCGATCCGCTGGGTCTGCTCAACCCGGGAAAGATGATCTGAGGATCGTTCTGAATTCGGATCGGATTTCCATTGCCCCTGGCGTGCGGATAAAAATCGACATTTGACGGTCATCTCGGCTGTGACCGGGGCGCGGGCGCACCATTCGTGCGCCTGCGGGGTGGAACGACTCGCCGGAAAGCGGCGGCCTGCGCTCCGCCGTCCGGGCAGAAGCGCAGCTCAACAGCCGTGCAACCAGCGGCCGGCCACCCCGTGCGGCGACCTCGGTATCACGCGAACGAGGGAAAAGGCCCAGTGGTGCTGGTGCTTTGTCGATTTGTTGCGGAATTCTGTTCCCAGGAAGAAGTGCAGGGAAGTGCAGGACAGCGATTCACGGTCATCAGCAGTGACCATCGGAACCGGACATCGGCAGCACGGAGGAAATCCATGGCGCGCTACTGACCTCCCGGCGGGAGGTGCGGCCGGACCGGCGGGGGCGCCGGACCGGCCCGAGCACGGACCGCCGGAGTACCCGGGAGTGGAAAGGGTCACCCGCCTCGGGGAGCAGGACTAGCAGAAACCCCTCGGGGGCGCGGCAGCCGCGAACGGCACCGCGCCCCCGAGGGGTGTTCGGAAGAGGACGCCCTACCGCGGAGGCCCTACCGCGGAGGCCCTACCGCCTGGAGGTGAGCGTGGCCCCGACGCTGGCGGCCACCACGCAGAAGATGCCGAACAGTTGCGGCAGGCCCAGCACCTGGCCGAGCACCAGCAGCCCGACCAGCGCGCTGACCGCCGGGTCCAGGCTGACGATCACGCTGAACACCCGCTGGGACATCCGGCGCAGCGCGACCATCTCCAGCGCGTACGGCAGCACCGGGAAGAGCAGGGCGACACCCGCGATCGCGAGCAGCAGCAGGGCGGGGGAGTCGGAGCCGGACAGGCCGTGCATCGCCTCGGCGGCGCCGAACGGGGCGAGCACCACCATGCCGACGGTGAAGGAGACCGCCAGGCCCTCGAAGCCCTTGAACGCGGCGCCGACCTTGTCGGTGAACAGGATGTAGCCGGAGTAGCAGGCGGCCGCCCCGAAGGCGCAGGCCAGGCCGACCGGGTCCAGGCTGGAGCCGGACTCGCCGTGGCCGAACAGGGTGAGCAGCACCACGCCGGCGGCGGCGAGCATCGCCCACAGCACGTGTCCGGCGCGCCGGGCGAAGACCAGGGCGACGGCGAGCGGGCCGAGGAACTCGATGGTGGCGGCGGTGCCCATCGGCAGCCGGTCGACGGCCGCGGCGAACAGCAGGGTCATGCCGGCGGACGCCACGCCGAGCAGTCCGGCCAGCGCCAGGTCGCGCTTGCTGCGGCCGCGCAGCCGGGGGCGGGTGAAGGCGAGCAGCACGATGGCGGCGAAGGAGATCCGCAGGAAGGTCGCGCCGGCCACCCCCAGCACCCCGAACAGCGGCTTGGAGGCCGCCACACCGAGCTGGACCGCCACCATCGAGACCACGCACAGCACCGGTGCCGGGATACCGCCCAGCCGTCGTCGCATTCCGCTTGCCCGGGCTCGGCCGGAACTGGTGACCTTGGAAACGGAGGCGATGGCGGGGATGTCGGTGGTGCTTTCGACGGTGAGGGAGGTGCCTGGCATGAGATCGAGTGTGGCGTAAGGAGTGTCTTTGGTCAAAGACGGTTACCGCCAGAGGCAAGCCGGGGTGCACTGAGGGGCGAATCAAGACCCGCGGGCGTCGGCGGCGCGTGCCGCCCGGGCGAACTGACGGCCGGTCAGCGACCCCGACGCGCGACCATGGAACTGTGACGTGCCCCGCATCCCGAACACGCCGCGGACCCGGGCGGACACGCGCGGAGACGGAAAGCCGCGCAGGTCGGCGGCGTCGGTCTCATCTCGGTTGCGGCTACTGACAGCGCGGGTGTGCCGGGGAAACAATCGGAGGCATCGCCTACTACCTGCGGGTAACAATCCGCCGGCCGGTCAAGGAGGACCCCTGGTGTACAGCACGATGCAGGACGTTCCACTCACTGTCGCCCGGATTCTGCAGCACGGGGCCACCATCCACGGCCGGTCGACCGTCACCACCTGGACCGAGAACGGCCCGGTCGTGCGGACCTTCGCCGAGGTCGGCGGCCGCGCCGCACAGCTCGCCCACGCCCTCCGGGACGAACTCGGGGTCACGGACGGCAGCGTGGTGGCCACGCTGATGTGGAACAACACCGAGCACCAGGAGGCGTACCTGGCGATCCCGTCCATGGGAGCGGTGCTGCACACCCTGAACCTGCGGCTGCCCGCCAACCAGCTGGAGTACATCGTCCGGCACGCCGCGGACCGGGTGGTGATCGTCAACGGCTCGGTGCTGCCGCTGCTCGCCGCCGTCCTGCCCAAGCTCGCCGACGTCGTCCGCCACCTGGTGGTCTCCGGCCCGTACGACCCGGCGCTGCTGGCGGGCTTCGAGGGGACGGTGCACGACTACGAGGCGCTGATCGAGGGCCGCCCGACCGACTACCCGTGGCAGACCGACATCGACGAGAAGCAGGCCGCCGTGCTCTGCTACACGTCCGGTACCACCGGCGACCCCAAGGGCGTGGTGTACAGCCACCGGTCGATCTACCTGCACTCGATGCAGATCATCGCCCCCGCCAGCTTCGGCCTGACCCCCCGCGACATCGTGCTGCCGGTGGTGCCGATGTTCCACGTAGGCGCCTGGGGCATCCCGCACGCGGCGTTCATGACGGGCTCCAGCCTGCTGATGCCGGACCGCTTCCTGCAGCCCAAGCCGCTGGCCGAGATGATCGACCGGGTGAAGCCGACCTTCGGCGCCGCCGTCCCGACCATCTGGAACGGCCTGCTGGACGAGCTGGACGCCGGCGACTACGACACCTCCACGCTGAAGTCCGTCGTCATCGGCGGCTCGGCCTGCCCGCCCGCGCTGATGAAGGCCTTCGAGGAGCGGCACGGCATCCGGGTCATCCACGCCTGGGGCATGACCGAGACCTCCCCGCTGGGCACCGTCGCCCACCCGCCGGCCGGCGTCAACGGCGAGGACGAGTGGACCTACCGGATCACCCAGGGCGTCTTCCCCGCCTCCGTGGAGGCCCGGCTGATCGGCCCCGGCGGCGAGGTGATGCCGCACGACGGCGTCGCCGAGGGCGAGCTGGAGGTGCGCGGCCCGTGGATCGCCGGGGCGTACTTCGGCGGCGCGAACGGCGAGCCCGAGCGTCCCGAGGACAAGTTCAGCCCCGACGGCTGGCTGCGCACCGGCGACGTCGGCACCATCACCGCCGACGGCTACCTGACCCTCACCGACCGGGCCAAGGACGTGATCAAGTCCGGCGGGGAGTGGATCAGTTCGCAGGCCCTGGAGAACCACCTGATGGCCCACCCCCAGGTGGCCGAGGCCGCCGTGGTGGCCGTCCCCGACGAGAAGTGGGGCGAACGCCCGCTCGCCACCGTCGTCCTGCGCCCCGGCGCCACCGTCGGCCTCCCCGAACTGCGCGCCTTCCTGGCCGAGCGGGTCGCCTCCTGGCAGCTGCCGGAACGCTGGTCGGTGATCGAGGCGGTGCCGAAGACCTCGGTGGGCAAGTTCGACAAGAAGGTGATCCGCGCCGACTACGCAGCCGACCGCCTGGACGTGACGGTGATCGGCAAGGGCTGACCACGCGCGGTCCGCCCGGAACGCCCCGCCGCAGTTCTCGGTCCTGCGGCGGGGCCCTCGGGTACGGTCAGCGGCCGTTCACGACGGTGTTGGCGGTGATCGACCCGTCGGTGCCGTCCACCATCACCTGGTGGCGGACGCCGTCCGTGCCGAGCACCTCGACCGCCCAGGAGCTGCCGCCGCCCTCCCGGCCCACCACCGACAGCGCGTCCACCTTGCCGCCGGGCACCGCGCCGGCCGCCTTGGCCACCGCCTGATCGGCGGGCACGGCCGGCAGCGCGGCCGGCGCGAGCTTCGCCGCCCGGCCGCCCGGCTGCGCCTTCCCGCTACCCGGCTGCGCCTTCCCGTCGCCCTGGGCGCCGCGGTGCGCCACCTTCCCGTCGCCCTTCTGCTCCCCGCTCCGGTGCTTCCCGTAATCGCTTCCCCATGCGTTCGGTGCCCCGGGAGCCCCCGGCTCCCGCATCGCGAACGGGGCGATCGGCGGCCGTTCCCGGCCGGAGTGGTGCGCCGCCACCGCGGCGGCGCCGGCCACACCGACCCCCAGCACCAGCGCGACGGCCGCGCCGAGCACCCAGCGGCGGCCTCGCCGCTCCGGCAGCCGGATGTATCGCTTGCGCAGCGTCGGTCGGGCCGCCACGGCGACCTTCTCCTCGGCACCGGACTCGAACGACTCCGGCGACTGCGGCTCGGACATCTGCGTCCCACTTCCCCTCGACGACCCGGCCGGGACCGAATCCGCCGGCCGGGCGCCCAGCATGCCGCCACCCGCCTGAAGCCAAGCTGAAGCCGCCCGCACCGCCGGATCCGGCGCCTGCGACGCTGGTTCCCATGCGCGTACTGGTGGTCGAGGACGAACGGCGGCTCGCCGCCGCACTGCAACGCGGCCTGCGGGCCGAGGGGTTCGCCGTCGACGTCGCCCACGACGGCGAGGACGGCCTCTGGCTGGCCACCGAGCACGACTACGACGTGATCGTGCTCGACATCATGCTGCCCCGCCTGAACGGCTACCGGGTCTGCGCCCGGTTGCGGGCCGCAGGCGACGACACCCCGATCCTGATGCTCACCGCCAAGGACGGCGAACTCGACGAGGCCGAGGCGCTGGACACCGGCGCCGACGACTTCCTGTCCAAGCCGTTCTCGTACGTGGTGCTGGTGGCCCGGCTGCGCGCCCTGGTCCGGCGGACCGGCCGCCGTCTGCCGCAGACCCTGGAGTTCGGCGACCTGGCGATCGACCCGGCCCGCCACAGCTGCACCCGCGCGGGCACCGAAGTGCGGCTCACCGCCCGCGAGTTCGCCGTCCTGGAGTGCCTGGCCCGGGCGGCCGGCGGGGTGGTCTCCAAGCGCGAGATCCTGGAACGGGTCTGGGACTCGGCCTACGACGGCGACCCGAACATCGTCGAGGTCCACATCAGCGCGCTGCGCCGCAAGATCGACGCCCCGTTCGGCCGCAGCGCCGTCGGCACCGTCCGCGGCGCGGGCTACCGGCTGGCGGCGGACGGTGGCTGACCGCGTGCGCCGCCTCCCGGCCCTCCGCCGCCTCCAAGTCCCGCCGCGCCTGCGGCGGTTGCTGCCGCGCTCGGTGCGGGCCCGGGCCACTTTCGCCGCCACCGCCGTGGTGACGCTCGCGCTGGGCGGCAGTTCGGCCGCGCTGCTCGCCGTGCTCCACGCCAACCTGCTCCGCACCGCCCAGGACTCCGCGGTCGAACAGGCAGGCAAGGTGGTCGAGTTGGCCGCCCGCGAGCACCTGCCGTCGATCCTCCCCCTGCACGGCGGAACCTCCATCTGGGTGGTGGACGGTCAGGGCCGCCCGGTCGCCGCCACCCCGGACCTGCTGGCGCACCCCCTCGCCCCGCCGCCGGTACCGCCCGCCGCGAAGGAGCAGCCCCAACCCGCCCAGGGTGCCCAGCCGTTGATGCCCGTGCCGCGGATGCAGGAGCACCGGTCGCGGGTGATCACCATGCCCGTCACCGGCCCGGACGGCTATCTCGTGGTCCACGCCAGCACCTCGCTGCGCGACGTGGACGCCGCCGGGGACACCACCGGCACCGCGCTCGCCGTCGGCGTCCCGGTGCTGGTGCTGCTGGTCGCGGCCGTCACCTGGCGGGTCACCGGCCGGGCACTGCGCCCGGTGGAGGCGATCCGGGCCGAGGTCGCCGAAATCACCGGCCATGACCTGCACCGCCGGGTCCCCGTCCCGCACACCGGCGACGAGGTGGCCCGGCTGGCCGTCACCGTCAACGCCACCCTGGACCGGCTGGAGGACGCGGGCCTGCGCCAGCGCCGTTTCATCGCCGACGCCTCGCACGAACTGCGCAGCCCCATCGCCGTGTTGCGCACCCAGTTGGAGGTGGCACTGGCCCACCCGGACCCGGAGCTCTGGCCCGAACTGCTCGCCGACGCGCTGGAGGACACCGTCCGCCTGCAGGACCTGGCGGCCGACCTGCTGCTGCTCGCCCGGCTGGACGCCGCCGACCCGGTATCCGTAGAACTCCTCGACCTGACCGCCCTGTTCGCCGCCGCGCTGGCCGCCCGCACCGCCGACCGGATCCCGGTCACGTCCCAACTCGCCGAGGGGGCCCACGTGCTGGGCAACCGCACCTGGCTGACCAGGCTGCTCACCAACCTGGTCGACAACGCCCAGCGCTACGCCACGAGCCGGGTGGAGGTCCAACTCGCCGTCCAGGGGCCGCTGGTGGTGCTGGAGGTGCGCGACGACGGGCCGGGCATCCCGGAGGGTGACCGGGAGCGGGTGTTCGAGCGCTTCACCCGGCTCGACGACGCCCGCAGCCGCGAACTCGGCGGCGCCGGACTGGGGTTGGCCATCGCCCGGGACCTCGCCGGGCACCACGGCGGCACCTTGGCCGCCGAGCCCGCCCGCACCGGCGCCCGCCTGGTCGCCCGCCTGCCGAGGGCGGGAGTCGAACAGAACTGACGGGCGGTCAGAACGACGCGGCCGTCGCCACCTGCCCCAACGCGCCGACCCGGGCCAGAAGTTCGACGATCCGGCGCTGCACCTCGTCGGTGGTGGAGCGCTCCGCCAGGAACAGCACGTTCGCGCCGGTGCGCAGCCCGGCGCGGGCCTGCGGGTCCAGGTCGGCCGAGGTGTACACCACCAGCGGGGTGCGGTGCAGGCGGTCGTTGGCGCGCAGCCAGTCCAGCAGACCGAGGTCGCCGTGTTCGATCCGCTGAAGGTCGAGCACCACCAGGTTGGGCTGGATGCTGCTGGCCCGGGCGACCGCCTCGTTCTCGTCGGCGGCGTGCTCCACCTGCATGCCGCGCCGCTCCAGGCTGGCGACCAGCGCGGCGGCCACCTCGGGGTCGGACTCGACCAGCAGGACCCGCGCGGCGTGGTTCTCGCTGTCCCGGGGGGCCAGCGCCCGCAGCAGCACGGCCGGGTCGGCTCCGTAGGCGGCGTCCCGGGTGGCCTGGCCGAGGCCGGCGGCCAGCAGCACGGGGATCCGCCCGGCCAGTGCGGCGGTGCGCAGCGCCTGCAGGGCGGTGCGGGTGATCGGCCCGGTCAGCGGGTCGACGAAGAGCGCGGCGGGGGCCTGCGGCACCTGGGCGTCGACCTCCTCGCGGGAGGCCACCACGACCGGCCGGAAGCCCCGGTTCTGCAGCGCGTCGTGGGTGGACGGGTCGGGTTCGGGCCACACCAGCAGCGGCCGGGGGCCGTCGAACGCGGGTTCCTTGGCGGGGGCCAGTTCGGCGATCGGCCGGGGCGGTGTGCGCCCCTCGACCGCGCCGGGCCCGGCGGGCAGCGCCAGCGCGCCGCCGCCCTCGCCCGAACCGGCGGGCAGCGCCTGCCCGTTGACGGCGTGCGGGGCCGTCTCGGCCGGGGCGGCGGGCAGTTCGGCCTGCTGCGGCGCCCCGGGCTGCGGGAACGCGCCCGGGAAGGCGGCCAGCGGCCGCGGCGGGACGAGCCCGCCCAGCCCGGTGCCGACCGGCTGCGGCTGGCCGGCATCCCCGGCCGGCGGCGGCGTGGCGGGCATCGGGGGCGCGGCGGGCCGGGCGGCGACCTCCAGCGCGGTGGACGGCTCCGGCGCCCCGGCGGGGACGGGCGGCAGAACCGTCGTCACCTCCTCCGCGCTCTCCGCGGTGTCGGCGGGCAGCGCCAGCCGTCGCCGCCGCCCGGTGGGCTGGGTCGGCGGCACGACGGGCTCCGGCGGGCCGGCCGGCAGCGCGTGCTCCAGCCCCGGGTAGACGGGCGTCCCGGGGTCCGGGATACCGGGCAGCTGCAGCGCCGGCATGCTGTCGCCGGAACCGGCGTGCGCCCGGCGGGCCCGCCGCCCGGTACGCGTGGGCGGCTCGGCACTCGGCAGTTGGCCGGCCCCGGCGGCTCCACTCTCGGCCGGTTCGGCCGAGGCGGAGGAGGTGGCGGCGGACGGCCCGGGCCCGAGCGCGATCGGCGCCCCGGGGGCGGCCGGTTCGGGCCGGGCGTCCTCCTCGCGGGCGGGGCGGGCCCGGCGCCGGCCGGAGCCCTGGGTGTCGTCGGCCCGGGCGGCGGGGGTGGCACCGTCCTCGGCCGGCTCGGGCGTTGACGGCGTGTCGTCCTTGGCCGGTTCGGCCGCGGGGGGCTGCCCGGGAAGGTCGGGCAGCATCGCGGTGTCGGAGTCCTTGGGGACGTGCTGCTGCTTGTCCGGCGTGTCGCCGTCGCCGCCGTCGGGGTCGAGCGGCAGCTCCACCACGTAGGTGGCCCCGCCGCCGCCGGGCAGGTCGTGCCGCTGCAGGACGCCGCCGTGCCGCTGGACGGCGGCGCGGGCGATCGGCAGGTGGACGGCGCTGGCGGTCTGCGCGGGGCCGCGCACCTCGATCCGGGCGACCTGTCCGCGCTGCGCGGCGGCCAGCACCACCATGGGCGGCTGCCCGGGGTCCGGCGCCGGCCCGGCGAACGCGCCGCCGGTGGTGGCGGATTCGTCCTCGGCGCGGGCGGGTTCGGGCACGGGCGTGACGCCGCTGACGTCGGCGACCAGGTGCGCGAGCGCCTGGGCGAGCCGCTCGCGGTCGGCGAGCACCTTCACGGCGGCGGCGTGCACCGAGTAGCGGACCCGGCCGGGGCCGACCAGTTCGCCGGCCCGGTCGACGGCCAGCTGCACGACCTCGTCCAGGCCGATCCGCTCGCGGTCCAGGGCGGCCTTGCCGCGCTCGGCGGCGGCCTCGAAGCGCTGGTGCTCCAGTACGCCCTCTATCAGCCGGCCGAACCGGCGGCACTCGTCGGCGAGCCGGCGCAGCGTCCAGTTGGCCTCCGGCCAGAGCTGCCCGGCGGGGTCGGCGGCGAGCGCGTCGATCCGCCGGTGCAGGGCGCCGAGCGCGCCGCCGAGTTCGGACTCCAGCACGGCGGTGAGGTGCTCGTTGCGTGCGGTGAGGGCGAGTTCGTGGGTGCGGTCGGTGAACGTCATGACGGCGCCGACCAGTTGCTCGCCGTCCCGGACGGGTGCGGTGGTCAGGTCGACGGTGACGGGGCTGCCGTCCTTGCGCCACAGCACGGTGTTGCGGATCCGGTGCTTGCGGCCGGAGTGCAGGGTGTCGTTCAGCGCCGAACTCTCGGCGGCCAGCGGGCTGCCGTCGGGCTGCGAGTGCTGGATCAGCGGGTGCAGTTCGCGGCCGCCGAGCTCGCTGGCCCGGAAGTCGAGGATGTGCGCGGCGGCCGGGTTGACCAGCACCACGCGGCCTTCCAGGTCGACGCCGAGGACGCCCTCGGCGGCGGCCCGCAGGATCATCTCGGTCTGTTTGTGCTGGCGCCGGAGTTCGGTCTCCACACCCAGGCGGGTCGACAGGTCACGGACCAGGAGCAGCAGCAGGTCCTGGTCCGTCGTGGTGAAGGACAGGAATCCGTGCGCCTCCCCGCCGCCCTCGTCGGTGAAGTCGTTGCCCGACACTTCGACGGTGAAGGTGGTGCCGTCGGTGCGTCGGGCGGTCATCCGGACCGGTAGTTCCAGGCTCTGGGTCTCGCTCGCCGGGGGCCGCATCGAACCGGGGATTCGGCTGGGGTCGAACTCCGGCAGCAGGTCCAGCACTCCCCGTCCGACCAACGAGGTGCCGGGTGCCTGCAGGCTCTCCACGGCGGCCTTGTTGACGTCGACCACCGTGCCGTTGGAGTTCACCAGCAGCAACGGATCGGGCAGTGCGTCGAGTATCGCGGCGAGGCGAGCAGCGCCTCGGGTCGGCCTGCTGCTCACGTCGACAGGTCTCCTCACGCCTTCGGGCCGCCGCTTCGACGGGCGGCTCTGGCTCTCCTCGGAGACTGGAGTATCTCATTCTTCTTTGCGCCGTGGACGACCCGGCCAGTATCGTTGTGGTGGTTGGTGCCGGAGCCTTCGGCTGTGGCATCATCTCAGTCGCACGGAGTGCGCCGGAGTCCCGGTCGCAGTCCGGGTGTTGGAGGCGTCGCCTAGTCCGGTCTATGGCGCCGCACTGCTAATGCGGTTTGGGCTTTACCGTCCATCGAGGGTTCAAATCCCTCCGCCTCCGCTTCACCGGAAGCCCCGTCGGTCACTGACCGGCGGGGCTTCCGCGTTGTCGGCCACTGTTCGTCCAGCGGCCTCTGCGGCGGTCTTGACGGGGTCCCCGGCAATCGATTTCGCCCCAGGTCGCCGGTCATGTAATGTTGTCCCCGCACCGCCCAGGAGGCCAAGGCCGACGGGGCGAGCGCTCATAGCTCAACGGATAGAGCACTTGACTACGGATCAAGAGGTTGCAGGTTCGAATCCTGCTGAGCGCACCAATCTCCGCTCGCGGTTCCGCAAGGGGCCGTCCGAGCGCTCATAGCTCAACGGATAGAGCACTTGACTACGGATCAAGAGGTTGCAGGTTCGAATCCTGCTGAGCGCACCAACCGAAGGCCCCGGGTTTCCACCCGGGGCCTTCGTCGTCATGCCGTCCCGAGTTCGGTCCGGTTGATCCAGAGCACCTCGCGTTCTTCCAGGAACCAGTCCGCGGGCGTGAGCGGGCGGCTGCGGTTGAACGTGGCGGTGACGGGGTCGTGCCGGATGAGCCCGGGATCGGCGTGCTGGTCGAGAAGTTGGGCGGCGAGCGCGGGCGCGAGGTCGGGCGGGCCGGACAGGTGGATGTCGTGGCCGGCGCAGGTGCCGTAGTCGCGCAGGCCGTCGCGGAGCAGGCGGATCGCGGTGGCACGGGACGCGCCGGGCACGGGCGCCGACAGGACGGCGTGCAGCCAGGCATGCGCCTTCACCAGGTCGTGCACGGCGGCCAGGTCGTACTGGTCGCGGTCGTCGCGGGCGGCGACGAACACGGTGGTGGGCCGGCCGCCGTTCCGGGCGAGCTGCTCCAGCAGGGCCTTGATCTGGGCCCAGCCGGTTCCGGCGGCGACCATCAGCAGCGGCCGCCCGGAGTCCTCGGCGAGCACCGCCTCGCCGAGCGGCGGGCCGAGCCGGAGCGTCTCACCGGCCCGGACCTCGTCGACCAGTGCGGTGGACAGCAGCCCGTCGGGGACCCGGCGGACGTGCAGTTCCGGCGGTGAACGGGTACGGGTGGTCGGGCGCCAGGGTGAGCACCGCCAGGTCGGGGGTGGCGCGGCGGACGGCCAGCACATCGGCGTTCCACCAGCGCGGGGTGCCGGCGGGGACGGCCGCGGCCGCGTCGATCATGGCCTGGGCGATGATGCCGAACGCCTCCGTCCAGGCCTGCTCGACCTCGGGGGTCCAGGCGGTCCCGGAGAAGTGCTTCAGCGCGGCGATCAGGCTGGCGCCGACGGCCGGGTAGTGCTCGGGCGCGGCCTGGAACTTGCGGTGGTCGCGTCCGAGCGCCGCCAGGTAGCCGGTGAGTTTCTCCGGGTCCTCCAGTCGCAGCACGAGTTGGGCGAGTGCGGCGATCAGGCGGTCCCGCTGTTCGGCGAGCCGGGCCGGGAACAGCGCTTCGACGCCGGGGTTGTTGGTGAACAGGTGGGCGTAGAAGTACTTGGTCAGCTGGTCGGCCCGGCGCTCGACGACGGCGAAGCCGGCACGGACGACCGCGGGGTCGAAGGGCACCGGGGAGGCCCCTCAGCCTGCGGCGGCTTCGGTCAGCGCGCCGCCCATGACCTCCGCGACGACGCCGTACAGGGCGGTCCAGGCCGCGGCGGTCTCCGGCGCCCAGGCGTCCCCGGCGAAGTGCGCGAGGGCGGCCAGCAGGCTCGCGCCGACGGCGGGGAAGTGCTCGGGGAGGGCGCCGTACCCGGCGTGCCGGCGTCCCAGGCCCTGCAGCACCTCGACCACGGTGTCGGTGTCGTCGAGCTTGTCGACCAGGGTGGATATCGCCGCCCAGAGGCGGTCCTGCTGGTCATTCAGGTGCTCGGCGAAGAGCTTGCGGACATCCGGGTTGTGCTCGAACAAATGGGCGTAGAAGTATGCGGTGACATCGCTGCCGTGGGGCTCGACGGCGGCGAAGCTGCTTTTGATGAGCGCGGAATCAATAGTCACGCCCGCCGACTCTACTGATAAACACACCAATTCCAACAGGGCGATCTGACGATCACTCAAGTACTGGACAGTAGCGTCCGATTGATGCCTGCTTGGGCGAGTTGATGCCTGGCGTGGCGGGTATCCAGATGCTGCGGACAGATTGGCTGCTGAACGGGTGGAATCGGGCGATCGAGCAGGTGTCGCGGTATGACCGAAACCCGATCGTGATTCCCTTTTGTCTGATCGTCATCACCATTCGGGTGCATGGCACGGGCCGCGAATTCGGCGGACGAAGACACCGAGAGGAGAGCCGGATGTGCCGACAGTTCCTCCACCGGGCCCCGGCCCCCGACGCCCGCCCGGCCGACCGTGACCGGCCCGGGCCCCGGATCGGCCGGACCACCACCGCCCTGATCGCCACCGGGCTGCTCACCGGCCTCGGCACCCCACCGGTGGCCGCCCAGCAGACGCCCGACAGCTGGTCCGCCGAGCGACGCGCCCAACTGCCCTCCGGGCTGGCCGTCCGGTTCGACTTCGAGGCCGTCGAGGGCGTGACGGTCGAGGCCGCACCCGGCAAGCTCACCGACCGGGCCGCCGGCGGCGACGCCTACAGCGACGGCATCCGCCCCGGCGACCCGGCCGAGACCTTCCGCGTCGCCGAGGACCGCCCCCACGCGGACGGCGCCTGGCACCCCCTCGGCACGCTGCGGCTCACCTTCTCCCGGCCCGTGCGCAACCCCCGCCTGCACGTCAGCGGCCTGACCGCCCTGGCCACCGGCCAGGGCGGCATCACCGGCACCAGCGCCCGCCTGGCGGTCGCCGGCGGCACCCCCGCCGCCCCCACCCTGGTCGGCCGCACCGGCTGGCCGGGCTGGACGGTCGGCCCCGGCGAACTCGCCCCCGCCGCCGACGGCCCGCGCGACGGCGACGCCGGCGGCGACGGCACCCTCGAACTGTCCGGCACCGTCACCACCGTCGACCTGCGCCTCGAACAGCGCTCCACCGCCCGCGACGGCTCCACCACACCGCCGCTGACGCTCCGTCCGGCCTGGACGGTCTCCCTCGACGAGGGCCTCGGAGGCGCCCCGCAGAGCTACGGCAACGCCTCCCACCTGGTCTCCGACCTGTTCCTCGGCCAGGACGCCGCACCGGCCGCCACCCGTACCCGGCCCGGCCTGGCCCAGTCCGTCGAGAAGCCGCTGCTGTCCGCCCCACCCGCCGGCCCGGTCGCCCTCAGCGTGGAGACCGACGGCGGGGCGAGCCGCCGCAGCCCCTGGGCCAGCCTGCCGCCGCCGTCCCGGCTCCAGCCCGGCCACGCCGCCTACCAGGGCGCCGACCCCAACCTCGCCTTCCCTGCCGAGACCACCGCCGGGCGCACCTACCGGATCGAGGTGCCGGTCAGCCCCGGCACCGAGCCCGCCGTACTGGCCGGCTGGATCGACTTCGACCACAACGGGCGCTTCGACCCGGCGGAGCGCGTGCAGGCCGAGGTCCCCGCCGGGGCGAGCAGCGCCGCGCTGGAGTGGCCGGTCCCGGAGGGCGCTGTGAGCGGCGACACCTGGGCCCGGCTGCGGCTGGCCCGCGACGGCTCCCAGCTCGCCACCGCCGACGGCTTCGCCGACTCCGGCCAGGTCGTCGACCAGCGGGTCGCGCTGTCGGTCCGCACCGCTGCCCCGGAGAGCGCCGCCGCCACCGGGCCGGAGATCGGCCTGCCCGTCCCCGGCACCGTCACCGGCGAGGTCCGCCCCGAGTTCCGCGGCGACGGCGCGCGCGCCGGGGCCGGCATCGCCGTCCAGGAGGACGGCACCACCCTGTGCTCCGCCCAGGTCGGTGACGACGGCAGCTGGAACTGCCGCCCCGACAACGCGCTCGGCGAGAGCACCCACGCCCTCGTCCTGGCGGAGACCCCTCAGGGCGGCACGGCGGTGCGCGGCGAGCCGTTCCGGCTGACCGTCAAGACCACGGCGCCGACCGCCCCCGTGCTCACCCTGCCCGCCTACACCAACGACCCCGGCCTGCTGGTCACCGGCCTCGGCGAACCCGGCTCCACCGTCACCGTCACCGCGGACGGCGAGCCGGACGGCCTCGACCTGTGCACCACCGGCGTCGCCGCCGACGGCAGTTGGTCCTGCCTGCCGGTGGAGAACCTCGCCGACGGCGCCCACCGGCTCACCCCGCACGCCCGCGACGGCGCGGGCAACCGCGCCGACGGCAAGTCCGTCGGGCTCACGGTGGACACCGTCGCGCCCGACAAGCCGCAGCTCGTCTCGCCGGCCGCCGGTGAACTCCTGCACACCGCCCGCCCGTTGATCACCGGCCGCGCCGAGCCCGGCACCACCGTCACCGTCACCGCCGGCCACGGCAGCGCCGCACGCACCACCGTGTGCAGCGCCGTGGCGGCTGCCGACGGCAACTGGTCCTGCACCGCCACCCAGGATCTGACCGGCGGCGACGTCACCCTGATCGCCACCGCCACCGACCCGGCGGGCAACGGCACTCCCGGCGATCCCGTCCCGGTCCGGGTGCCCACCCCGGCGGCGGCGAGCGGCAGCAGCGCCGCACCGGCACCGACCGCGACCACGACCGCGTCGCCGAGCTCCCACAGCCCCGCTGCGACGAACCCGTCCGCGTTGCTGTCCGCCTCCGCATCGGCTTCCGCTCGGCCTGCCCCGACGGGCGCTCCGGCGAGCGGGGCCCCCTGGGTGCCGGTACCGCCGGACGTGCTGCCGATCGTGGTCCCGGTCCCGGTCCCGGCCCTGACACCGCCTGCGTCGACCCCGACCCCGACGGGAAGCCAGAGCTCGCCCGCAGCAAGCCCGTCCGCATCCCCGTCGGTCACGGTCTCCCCTTCGGTCACCGTCTCCGCGTCGGCCGCCGCCTCCCCATCGGCCGCTGCTTCCGCTTCTGCGCCCGTCTCCGCCGTCCCGCCGGTGCCCGGCACGGTCGCCGTGCCGCTGCCGCCGTTCCTGGTGCCGGGGGCGACGCCAGGCCAGTGGGTGTTCACGGCGCCGCACCCGTGGTCTTCGGATGCCCCGGGCCGGCAGGTGCCGGACGGGACGGCCGCGCCGTCCGGGAGCCCGTCGCCGACCACCGCGCCGTTTGCCGGCGAGTCGAGCTCGCCGCAGCCGCCGTCGGCCGCCGCGCCGACCGCGCCCACCGAGCAGGCCCCGCAGGCCGCACCGGCCGAGCAGCCCGACCGCGCCGGGCGGCCCGACCGCGCCGGGCCGGCCGAGCAGACCGGTGCCGGCTCGGCGGACGAGGTCGTGCGGGGGCGGACGTTGCCGGCGCCCCCGCCGGGTGGGCCGGCGGTCGTGCACCGGGCGACGGCCACCGGATGGCGCGGGCTGGCCTGCGGGGCGCTGCTGATCACGGCGGGCTTCGGGTTGTTGGTGCGCCGGGTGCTCGGCAGTCGGCGGAGTGGCACCCGCCGGCACTGACGGCCGGCCCGGTACCGCCCGTTCCGCCGTTCGTGGCGGGCGGTACCTCAACCGGCCAGTTTTCCGACATAGCGACACACCGGATGGCATACGTCGCATTTGATGATCAATCAGCCTAGCCTGGGTCCCCGGCACTGCCCGTCAGCTCCGGGCCGCCCGTTGCGCGACACTCTGACCCTTAGGACACGTGCATGGACGTCACCCGCGACTCGTCGCCGCGACCCCGTTCCTGGCCCTCCGCCACCGAACCCCCCGCCGACCCCGTCGGCGCGACCCAACTGGCCAAGGCGGTCGCCGAGGTGGTGCACAAGCCGCTGATCAGGACCGCCGCCCCCGTCGAGAAGCAACTCGACCGGGGCGCGCCGACCCAGCAGCTCCCGATGGTCGAGCCGGCGGACCGCTCCGAGTCCTCGGCCCACCCGACGGTCGCGGACGCCGCGACCCACCGGCGGCCGCCGCGCGCAGACCAGTCGCTGCGCGAGCGCCCGGCGTTCACACTGCCGGGCTGGCTGCCGCTGCTGGCGCTGATCCTCGGCGTGGCCGGTGTGCTGCTGGTGCTGGCCCGGGCCGGTGTGGTCCCGCACCTGTCCGGCCTGCCGGACGTCCGCACGGCGGCCGCGAAGGCGGACGGGGCGGTGGCCGACGACCGGACCATCGCCACGATCAGCGCGATCGGGTTGGCGATGATGGTGGCGCTGGCCGGGCTGCTGTCCAACCCGGGCGGCGAGACCCGGGTGCTGACCCGCTGGGGCCGCTACCGGGGCACGGTGCGCCGCACCGGCCTGCTGTGGGCGAACCCGATGGTGCGCCGCCGCCGGGTGGACGTCCGGCTGCGGCACTGGCGCAGCGAGGCGGTGCACGTCACCGACCGGACCGGCACCCCGCTGCTGGTGCGGGTGCTGATCGTGTGGCGGGTCAAGGACACCGCGCGGGTCACCCTGGGCATCGCCGACCACGAAACGTATCTGCGCGAGCAGGTGCAGGCCGTTCTCACCCGAACCGCCTCGGCTCTGCCCTGCGACTCCAATTCCGCTCCCGGACCGGCGCTGCGCGACGGCCAGTGGTTCGCCGACGAGCTGACCCGGGCGCTGGCGGCGGAGACCGCCCCGGCGGGCATCGAGGTGTACTCGGTGCAGCCGCTGGCCCTGGACTACGCGCCGGAGGTCGCCGAGTCGATGCGGCGCCGCCGCCTCGCCGACCTGGACGCCGGGCTGCGGACGGTCCTGGTGGACGACGCGGTGGAGGCCGCGGCGCTCGCGGTGCGCCGCCTGGAGCGTGCCACCGCCCACGAGTTGGACGACAGCGCGCGCAGCGCCCTGATGGAGCAGCTGCTGGTCGCGTTCGTCGCCCCGGCCGGGGTGACCGCCTCGGTGCCCGCACCGGCCGCCCGGCCGGGCCGCAAGGAAGGGAAACCCGCGTGACGACCGTGCTCGCCTCCATATCCACCGACCCCACTGATCTGCCCGACTGGTCGGGCGCCCCGCTGCTGGGCTTCGCCGAAGCCGACGGGGCCGCAGCCTGCCGCTGCCCGCACTGCAACCGCCCGGCCCCGCGCGCCGCCGCGTCCGACGCGTCCGACCGGGCGAGCCGAATACACCGGGCCGTCCGTTCGACCTGTCTGGCCACCACTGTTCTGGCCGGCGCGGGAGCCGTCGGTCTGGGGCTGGGCGCGAGCACCGCGCACGCCATGCCCGCACCGTCCGGTCCCGGCTGGGACGGCAGCGTCTACTGGTTCAAGAACGCGGCCGGCGAGTGGCGCTACACCAAGTGGCACAGCGTCTACCTTGAGCGCACGGGTGGCGCCAAGGGTCAGCCGTCGTCGCAGAGTTCGAGCTCCGCGCAGTCCTCGGGCGGGATCCGGCAGGGTTGGGACGGCAAGGTCTACTGGTTCAGGAACGCGGCCGGCGAGTGGCGTTACACCAGCCACTACGACGTGTACCTGTCCCGCACCGGCGGGGGCGGTTCCTCCTCCGGCCAGTCCGTGCCCTCCGCGCCCGCCGCGAGCGGGGTGGAGGCGGCCGTCTCGTACGCACTCGCGCAGGTCGGCAAGCCCTACGTGTGGGGCGGCAACGGTCCGAACGGCTTCGACTGCTCGGGCCTGGTCCAGCAGGCGTTCCGCCGGGCGGGCGTCTCGACGCCGCGGGTCGCCGACGACCAGTACCGGGCCAGCACGCCGATCACCTCGAAGCAGCTCAAGCGCGGCGACCTGATCTTCTGGTCGGGCAACGGCCGGGTCTCCGGCATCCACCACGTCGCGATCTACCTCGGTGACGGGACGTACGTGGAGGCCCCCCGCCCCGGCAAGGACGTCCGGGTCTCCCGGCTGAGCAGCGGGTACTACCCGGACTTCTTCGGCCGCCCCTGACCCGGCCGGTCATGCCGACGGCGCCCCTCCCGCAGCCGCGGGAGGGGCGCCGTCGGCATGCTGACGCAAGGTCAGGCGGAGGCGCCGTCCAGCAGCTTCAGCTCGGCCTCGGTCAGCCGCAGCGTGGCGGCGGCCAGCAGCGGGGGCAGCTGCTCGACGGTGCGGGCGCTGGCCAGCGGCGTGGCGACCGTGGGCTGCGCGGCCAGCCAGGCCAGCGCGACGGTGGCGACCTCGGCGCCGTGCGCGGCGGCGACCTCGTCCAGCGCGGCCAGCACGCGCAGACCGCGCGGGGTCTCCAGGTGCCGGGACGCGCCCTGCGCCCGGGAGCTGTCCACCTGCGTGCCGGGCCGGTACTTGCCGGTCAGGAAGCCGGACGCGAGCGCGTAGTACGGGACGGCGGACAGCCCGTGCGCGGCGGCCACCCCGGCCAGTTCGCCCTCGTAGGTGTCGCGGGAGACCAGGTTGTAGTGCGGCTGCACCGCCACGTACCGGGCCAGGCCCTCGCGGGCGGCGAACTCGAGCGAGGCGGCGAGCCGCTGCGCGCCGATGTTGGACGCGGCGAGCTCCCGCACCTTGCCCTCGCGGACCAGCTCGTCCAGCGTCGTGACGATCTCCTCGACCGGCGTGTCCAGGTCGTCCCGGTGGGTGTAGAACAGGTCGATCCGCTCGACGCCGAGCCGGCGCAGCGAGCCTTCGACGGCGCGCCGCACGGTGTCGCGCTTCAGGTTGTCCATGCCGGGCGCCATGCCGGCCTTGGTGGCGATGACGATCTGCTCCCGGTTGCCGCGGCTGCGCAGCCAGTTGCCGATCACCGTCTCGGACTCGCCACCGGAGTTGCCCGGCACCCACGCCGAGTAGCCGTCGGCGGTGTCGACGAAATTGCCTCCCGCCGCGGCGTACGCGTCGAGCACCGCGAAGGACTGCGCTTCGTCGGCCGTCCAGCCGAACACGTTGCCGCCGAGGGCCAGTTGGGACACGGACAGGTCGGAGTTGCCAAGGGGAACCCGAGGGGCGTCAGTGGAAGTCATGCCCAAGGACAACCCGTTCGGGGCCTGGATGATTCCGCCGCGACCGGTTGTTCACCCGGGTGTCGTTCGAGGTGAGGGCTCCGTGCAGATGGGCCCGCAGTGGGGTCCGGGGTGTCGGCGGGCCGTCAGGGTTGGCTAGAGTCCCGTTCCATGGCTGACAACGACTACGACCCCGCCGGCTCCACCCAGATGTTCCGGGCGTTCGTCGACGAGGCCCCGGCCGCGCAGGCCCCGGGCACCGTCACCACCTACGGCAGCAACTCCTCGTCGAACCGCACCCCGGTGATCGTCATTGGGGCCATCGTGGCCCTGGCGGTCGTGGTCGGCGTGATCTGGCTGGCCGTCAAGTAACCCGCGAAACCCGCCCTCCCGGGACCGGCCGGACACCCCGGGCGGTCCCGCGCCGCGGCGCGCCTACACTGGCGGCAACCGTCGCAGCCCGCCAGGAGGCCCCGTGTCCGCGCCGTCCACCGAGACCGCCCGCAGCCTCGGCCTGACGGCCGCCGTCAACGCCCGTGACCTCGGCGGTTACCGCACCGCGGATGGCCGCACCGTCCGGCCCGGCCTGCTGCTGCGCACCGACGCGCTGAGTCGGCTCGGCGAGCGCGACCGCGAACTGCTCGGCGCGCTCGGCCTCCGGCACGTCGTCGACCTGCGCAGCCTGGACGAGGTCCGCCACCTGGGCGCCGACCTGGTCCCCGGCCTGCCCACCGCGGTGCTCCCGATGGACGCCGCCGCGACCCTCACCGTGCTCTCACCGGACGGACTCGGCCCGGCCCTGCACCACCTGCCGGTCTTCTCCGCCGACTTCGACCTCTACGTGGACCTGCAACGTGCCCTGGGCAGCGGCGAACCGGACGCGATGCACACCATGCTCGGCGACGGCCGCGGCACCGCGATAATGACCTCGATGTACCGCTGGTTCGTCACCGACCCGGTCGCCCGCTCCCGCTTCGCCACCGTGCTCCGCCTGATCGCCGAGGCGGACGGCGGCCCGGTCCTCTTCCACTGCACCGCGGGCAAGGACCGCACCGGCTGGACGGCCGCCCTCCTGCTCACCGCCCTCGGCGTGAGCCGCGAGGCCGTCCTCGCCGACTACCTCCTCACCAACGACCGCTCCGCGACGCGAATCGCCCGCGTGGACCCCCTGCTGCGCCCCCTGGCCCGTGCTGAAACGATTTACCTCGACGCCGCCTTCGAAGAACTCACCCGCGGCTGGCCCACTTTCGAAGCCTTCTGGCACGACGGCCTTGGCCTGACGGGCGATCACCTCTTGGCAATCAGGACCACTTGCACCATCTAGGGGCAGGGGGTGCGATTCCAGGGGCGGGGGGAACGGCGGGGCCAAGTCTGCGGGGGATCAACAGGGCGCTTTGCGTTCCGCCGTTTCTGGTCCCCGTCCTGACCCGCCGCAACACGACCATCCGCTGCCCCCGGAGCCACTGATCACTCGCTCGTCAGGCCTTCCCGCAGGTGCGCGAGCGTCTTGGTGAGCAGCCGCGAGACATGCATCTGCGAAATGCCGATCTCCTCGCCGATCTGCGACTGCGTCAGATTGCCGAAGAATCGCAGCATGATGATCCGGCGCTCGCGCGGCGGCAGCTTGGCGAGCAGCGGCTTCAGCGACTCCCGGTACTCGACGCCTTCGAGCGCGAGGTCCTCGTAGCCGAGGCGGTCGGCGAGCGGGCCGTCGCCGCCGTCGTCCTCGGCGGGGCTGGAGTCGAGGGAGCTCGCGGTGTACGCGTTGCCGACGGCGAGGCCCTCGACCACGTCGTCCTCGGAGACGCCGAGGTAGGCGGCGAGTTCGGGGACGGTGGGGGAGCGGTCGAGCCGCTGGGAGAGTTCGTCGCCGGCCTTGGTGAGGGCCAGCCGCAGCTCCTGGAGGCGGCGCGGGACGCGCACCGACCAGCTGGTGTCGCGGAAGAAGCGCTTGATCTCGCCGACCACGGTGGGCATGGCGAAGGTGGGGAACTCGACGCCGCGCTCGGGGTCGAAGCGGTCGATGGCCTTGATCAGGCCGATGGTGCCGACCTGGACGATGTCCTCCATCGGCTCGTTGCGGCTGCGGAAACGCGCGGACGCGTACCGGACCAGCGGCAGGTTGAGCTCGATGAGGGTGTCCCGGACGTAGCCGTGTTCGGCGCTGCCGGTCTCCAGGACGGCGAGCCGGCGGAACAGCGAGCGCGAGAGCGTACGGGTGTCGAGCGCCCGGTCGGGGGCCTCGGCGGGACCGGCCTGGGCCGGGATCGGTACGACGACGGACTCGATGACCGCACTGCCCTGTTCTGTGAACACGCGCCCACCCCCTTGTGACTGCCTGTCGAACGGGTGCCGCCGAACGGCGGTTCCCGACTGCCGTGTCCTCCTGCTCAATACCGGATCACCGGCCCCGGCAAACCCGATCGTGGCGAGTCGTCACCCCGCGGTGGGCGGCGGGCGGTTCACTCCTCCCAGGAGTTGCCGGTGCGCAGCCGGGTGAGGATCCGGGACAGCAGCCGGGAGACGTGCATCTGGGACATGCCGAGTTCGGTGGAGATCTGCGACTGGGTGAGGTTGGCGAAGAACCGCAGCATGATGATCCGCCGTTCCCGTTCGGGGAGTTGGACCAGCAGGTGGCGGACCATGTCGCGGTGTTCGACGTCGGTGAGGGCGGAGTCCTCGTAGCCGAGCCGGTCCAGCAGGGCGAGCCCGCCCTCGTGTTCCTGGGCGGCTTCCAGCGAGGCGGCGTTGTAGGCGCGGCCGGCGTCCAGACAGGCCCGGACGTCCTCCTCGGGGATGCGCAGGTTGGCGGCGATCTCGGGGACCTTGGGGGCCCGGCCGTGGGTGACCGTCAGCTCCTCCATGGCGCCGCTGACCTGCACCCACAGTTCCTGGAGCCGACGCGGTACGTGCATGGTGCGGACGTTGTCGCGGAAGTAGCGCTTGATCTCGCCGAGGATGGTGGGCAGCGCGTAGGTGGGGAACTGGACGCCGCGGGTCGGGTCGAAGCGGTCGATGGCGTTGATCAGGCCGATGGTGCCGACCTGGACGATGTCCTCCATGGGTTCGCTGCGGCTGCGGAAGCGGGTGGCGGCGTAGCGGACCAGCGGGATGTTGATCTCGATCAGGGCGGCTCGTACCCGGGAGCGTTCGGAGGCGCCGGGGGGCAGTTCGGTGAGCCGCTCGAACAGCACCCGGGTGAGCGTCCGGACGTCGATCGTGCCGCGGCCGCCGGGGCGGCGGGCGGCCAGTTCGAGCGGGTCCGGCAGTTCCTCGGCCCGGTCCTCCGGCGCACTGCTGCCCTGCGTCCGCACGGACACGTCACCCCTCCCTCTGAACCACCTCGCCAAAATTTCCGGCAAAACCGGTCATAGCATCACAAGTCGCTCTGCGGCCGGGCAAGTACCCGGCCGAGGCGTGTTGGCGGCCGGTGGAGCATTCGGCGGAGCATGCCGCGACCCCCGGCCTGGTCGGCAGGCCGGGGGTCGCGGTGGTGGTGCGTGTACGGCGGGGGTGGCGGGCGGTCAGACCTCCAGGTCGGCGATCACCCAGGTGGCGAAGGTCTTCCACTGCCCGGCGGCGGCCTGATGGGCCGGGTGGCCGAGGTAGGCGGCCAGCGCCTCGCGGTCCTCGACCAGGCTGTTGATCGCGTAGTCGTAGGCGATGTCCCGCTCGGTGGTGTTCCAGCCGCACTCCCACTCGCGCAGCTCCGGGATCAGCGCGCCCAGCTCCGCGAACGCCTTCGCGCCCGCCAGGGCCCGCGGGTCGTCCTTGCCGACGCCTTCGTTGAGCTTGAACAGGACCAGGTGCCGGATCACGATGCCGCTCCTCGCGGATCAGGAGGGCACGCCCCGGCAGGGGAGCGCCCCCGAAGGACGAACCCCGCAAACGGTACTAGCGGACCAGTCCGGTCATGAAAGAACCGACCGCCTTGGCCGCGTCGGAGATCCCGACGAACCCGGACTGCACCAGCTCGGCGGCGCGCACCGGCGAGGTGATGATCGTGTAGATGACGAAGATGACCACAATCCACATGGCCACCTTCTTCGCCTGAGCCATCGAACGGGCCTGCCTCCCTGAGTCGGGCCGTCGTCCTCTCCCCGCACGGCCCTGCCACCCGCAGCTTATCCACCGGACGGCGCAAGAAGTGAGGGCCTTGTTCACCCGCCAGGACGAAGGTCCTGCTCGGACGGGGCTTTCTCCGGGTGTGGCCGCCACGGGGGCGCGGCAGGATGGTTCATGTACCGAGGATCTGGCAGGAATCCCCGGTACGGCGATCCGGAGGTCCCCGCTGTGGGACCGGGCACCGCGGCTTCCCCCCGACGCGGACCCGGTTGTGGGACCTCCGCCCGGGGCAGCAGCTCGTTCCCCCGGAGCTGCTGCCCCCTCCGCGGAGCGGCGGCCCCGCACTCCCGAGGCACGGTGGTCAACCGCCCGGGAGCGCGGGGTCGTTCGCCGTCCACGGCGCCGCCGCCGTGCGCAGTGCCTCGCCCAGCCGGGCAGCCTCCACCGCCACCGCCGGCAGCCGTTCGGCCCGCGCCCGGGCCGCCAGCAGGTCCACCGTCGACGGCCCCGGGAAGGCGAACGCCAGCGCCCGCAGCGCCGCTATCCGGGCCTCCTCGTCGCCGTCCGCCACCGCCCGCAGCCGCAGGAACTCCGCCACGTCCGGGTCGGCCGTCAGTGCCCGCAGCGCCACCCGGCGGGGCAGCGGATCGGCGTCCGCCACCGCCCGCTCGCGCAGCAGACCGGACGGTCGGGCCGCCCGGTCGCGGGACAGGGCGTGCAGGGCGATCGCCCGGATCGGCGCCGACGAGTCGGCCACCGCCCGCTCCCGCAGCATCGCCCGCACCGCCGGATCGTCCGGCCGGTGCGCCAGCAGCGTCCGCAGCACCGACAGCCGAACCGCCGCGTCCCGCAGGTGCGCGGCCCGCGCCAGCAGCAGCATCCCGGCCCGCTCCTCGCCGTCGTAGCAGCGCACCACCGCGACCAGTGCCAGATCCCTGGTGCGCGGGTCCGGGTCGGCCACCGCCCGTTCCAGGAACAGCGCCCGGGCCTGCGCGCTCGGCGAGCGGCGGTCCGCCAGCGCGGTCAGCACCGCGCCGCGCACCAGCGGGTCCGGCGAGTGCACCGCCTCGTGCCGGACGAACGCGTCCAGCTCCGGGTTGTCCGCGAAGTGCGCCGCCAGTTCGCCGGTCGCCTGCGCCCGGCCGTGCCCGTCCGCCGCCCGGGCCCGTTCGAACAGGAACTCCGCCACCTCCGGGTCGCCCGCCCAGCCCTGCCCGAGCAGCGTCAGGGCGAAGGCCCGCACCTCCGGCTGCCCGTCCCCGGCGACGAAGCCGCGCAGCTGCTCGGCCACCTGCCGGTCGCCGGCCCAGCGGTGCGCCAGGACGGCGAGGGTGCGCCGGCGGACCATCGGATCCGGGTCCTGGGCGACCCGCAGCCGCAGGAACTCCGCCACCTCCGGGTCGCCCGCCCAGCCGCGGGCCAGTCCGGCCAGCGCCGCCACCCGCACCCGCGGGTCCTTGTCGGCGCCGGCCAGCAGCCGCAGGAACGACGCGTTGCGCGGATCCTCGGCCGGCTGCAGGCAGATCGCCTGCAGGGCCAGCCCGCGCACTCCCGGATCCCGGTCGTTCCGCACCCGCTCGCGCAGGAACTCCGCCAGCGCGCCGCCCACCCGCTCGTTCACGGTCAGCGCGAACACCGCCAGCCCGCGCAGCTCCGGCTGCGGGTCGGACGCCGCGAGCTCCCGCAGCAGTTGCTGCGCCGGGCCGTCGCAGGCCCAGCCCTTGCCCAGCGCCAGCATCTCGTTCAGCCGGTTCTCGCCCCGCGCGGACGCCACCCGGGCCCGCAGGAACGCCCCGCCGGCCGCCTCTCCCGCCCAGCCGTCGGCGAGCGCCGCCACCGCCGCCTCCTGGGTCAGCGGATCCGGGTCCTCCTCTATCCGGCGGCGCACGAACGCCCCCACCCGTTGGTCGCCCGCCCAGCCCTCCGCGAGCGCAGCGAACGCCGCCGCCCGTTGCGCCGGCGACCAGCCGTGCTCGGCCCAGGCCCGCAGCACCGCCGGTCCGCGGGGATCGTTCAGCAGCAGCGCGCACGCCAGCCGGGCCGTCACCGCGCCCACCGCCGGCAGCGGCGACTCGCGCTGCGCGTGGTGCCCGTACACCAGGTACCAGCGCAGGAACCGCTCCCGCCCCACCCAGTGCGGCCCGAGCCCGGTCAGTACCGGCCGCAGACCGTCCAGCGCCTCCACGGTGTCGCCCGGGAGCACCGTCGAACCCTCCGCGGCGTACGCCTCGAACAGCGCCACCAGGGCGTCCACCACCGCCTCGCTCTGTGCCGTCACCAGCCCGAGCTTGCGCACCTCGCCCAGGCAGCGCACCGCCAGCACCAGCCACTCCGGCACCGGGTCGCCGGCCCCCGGCAGGGCCGGGGCCGCCGCCAGCAGCCGCGACACCGCCTCGCCGACGAACCGCTCGTCCAGCTCGCCCGCCAGCAGGAGCAGCACCTCCCGCCACGCCGGGTCCCGCCAGCGGGCCGCGAACACGCCCTCCAGTAGCTGGTGTTCCGTCAGCGACCGCTCCCGGTTGAACCGGTAGGCGATGTCGGACGCCGCCAGGTACTCCAGGAACGCCCGGTGCACGAAGCCGTACACCTCGCCGCCGAACCGGCTCAGGATGAAGTTCCGCTCCCGGAACTGCTGCAGCATCGCCCGCGCCACCGGCGCCGCCCGGTCGGCCGGCAGCTCGTAGCGCTCCCGCAGGTAGCTCTCGAAGGACGCCAGCAGCACCCGCCCCGGAATGTGGTTCCCGGCGATCCCGTCGCCGCCCTCCTGCATCCGCCGCGCCACCAGCCGCAGCAGCTCGAGCCGGTCCTCGGACGCCAGGTACGGCATCCCGCCGTCCACCCGCCGGTCCTGCAGGTACTTGCTCGGGTCCCAGTGCTCCACCAGCACCGCCACCGCGTGCTCGTACACCGTGCGGCGGTCCCGGGGCAGCTCCCGGCGGCGGCCGATGATCGCCAGGATGGTCAGGATCAGCGGGTTGCCCGCGAGTTCCCGTACCGGCACCGAGGACGCCACCGCCGCCGTCACCCGCCGGCGCAGCCGCTGCGCCTCCACCGGGTCGCCCGGGCAGGCGGTGGCGTACCAGCGGGCCGCGAAAGCGTCGATCTGCTGGGCGTCCAGGTCCTGCAGCATGTAGTGCCCGAACCCGGCGGCGTCCAGCGGCTCCCGCCGGTAGCCGATCACCCGGGACGTCACCAGCACCCGCACCTGGGGGTAGCGGGCGGCGAACGCGGCGATCCGCCGGCTCGCGGTCTCCCGGACCTGCGGGTCGAACAGTTCGTCCAGGCCGTCGAACACCACCAGGGTGGCCGCCGGGTGCTCGGTCAGCTGGCGTTCCAGCAGATCGGCCGGCAGGCCCAGGCCCTCGGTGCCGTGCAGGTGGGCCAGGAAGTCCTCGAAGGTCCGCTCCCGCCACTCCGGGTCCGCGTACCGGCGCAGCTCCACGATCAGCGGCAGCCGGCCGGCCAGCGCCGCGACCTGCTCCGGGACGGCGGTGTCCGGGCGCAGCAGCGGCTCGGTCAGTGCCAGGCCGAGGAACCGGGCCAGTGTCGACTTCCCCGACCCGGGGTCGCCCAGCAGCACCGCCCGGTGGCCGTCCGGACCGGCGAGCAGCGGCAGCACGGGGACGGCCGGGCGGCGCCGGTAGGCCTCCCGGACCCGGCGCACCGTCTCCCGCTCCACGCCCGGCGGGAGCCGGCCCGGGTCCAGCTCGCCGGTCTCCGTGAGACGTTTCAGCAGCTCGCGGGGCAGTTCCACCGGCGGCGGGTCGGCCCGCACCAGCTGTGGGACGAACACCTCGCGCAGGTGCACCGCGGGGTGCTCGTCCTGCTCCGACAGCGGGGTCAGCACCTCCAGGTCCAGCCGGTGGTAGCGCTCGCGCAGCCGCACCGCGTGCCGGCGGCGCGCCCCGTCCAGGTCGCCCGGGGGCGGTGGTGCGGCGCCGACCGTGATCTGCACGCTCTGCGCGTGCTGGATCATCGTCAGGTCGCCGCCCGCGGTGGCGTGCTCGGCGGACTGGCCGCCGCCGGCCGCGGCGCCCTCCGCGCCGAGCAGCCGGCGCCAGAATCCGCTCACGGCTGCTGCTGCTCGCCGAACCGGACCGAACCGTCCACCCCGTCCACCAGGTTCACGTCGCCGCCCGCGCGGATCCCGCGCGCCGACTGCCCGTCACCTGCCGCGTCGGTGACGGGCGTCGCCGAGGCGTCCGGGACGGGGCCGGGCGCGGCGCCGCCCCCGATCACCACGTCGCCCTTCACGTCGCGCACCATCCGGACCGATCCGCCGACCGCCGCGCCGTCCGCGGACTGGCCACCGCCGCGGCCGCGCACGCCGCCCGTCACCGACAGGACCAGGCCCGCCAAGCCGACGAACAGGCCCAGTACGCCGGCCCACTGATTCGCCCGGTCCAGCCCCTCTTCCCACAGGAAGAACGCCAGCCCCACCACCGAGATCCCGGCCCCGACCCACACCATCCAGCGCCACCGCGTACTCCCCATGCCCGCATCATCCCCTCAACTGCGGCCCCGGCAACCGGAAATGAGCCGTCGGTGCACGACGGCACTTGGAAAAACGGGACGGCCCGGGTTTCCACTCCGAAGGCCCCCGGGCGCTGGACCGGGCGGGTACTTACCGGCGGTCGCGCGCGTGTCCGGGCCTCGACTCGCCGTTCGGACGGGTCGACTGCGAGACGTCGACAGCAGACGCGCGCGTCCGCGACGGGGCGGTGGCCCGGCGGAGCGCCGCAGGAAGGCGGAACGAGAAGTGCTGAAAACCCTCCGGCCCAGCTGGACCGGCCGCAGACTCCTGGCGGGCGTGGCCTGCGCCCTGGCCGCCCTCGGCCCGGCCGCCCTGCCATCGGCGGCAGTAGCGCCGACCGTGCCACGGGCCGGCTCCGGAACTCTGCTGGTGTCCGAGACCTTCACCGGCGCGACCGCCGACCCGGCGTTCGTCGCCACCTCGGGCGCCTGCCTGACCGGCGCCCCCGCCACCAGCACTCCGCCGGGCAGCGACCCGCACCCGCTGGGCGGCTGCCCGCCCGTCGAGACCGGCCCCGTCCCGCCGGAGAACGGCGCTCCGCACGGCTACCTGCAGCTGACCGACGCCGGCCACGACCGCACCGCCGCCGTGCTGTACGAGCGCGCGCTGCCCGCCCACGAGGGCATGCAGGTCTCGTTCGAACAGTGGCAGTACGGCGGCGACCCCACCGAGCCGCGGCCCGCCGACGGCATCTCGTTCTTCCTGGTGGACGGCGCCGCCCCGCTGACCCGGCCCGGCGCGTACGGCGGCAGCCTCGGGTACGCCCAGAAGCTGCCCGACGACAACCCGGCCAACCCGTTCATCCCGGGCGTCGAGGACGGTTACCTCGGCGTCGGGCTCGACGTCCTCGGCAACTACTTCGGCGACTGGGAGCACCGCGGCAACGGGTGCCCGCCCGGCGAGCGCTCCCCGGCCGGCACCGGCTTCCGGGTGCCCGCGCCCGGACCGAACGTGATCACCCTGCGCGGGCCCGGCAACGGCACCACCGGGTACTGCTACCTCGCCGCGACCACCAGCAACCAGACCACCACCCCGCCGTGGCCCTCCACCCTGCCCGGCGAGCTGCAGGGCCCGACCACCGCCGCCGACCTGCCGCCCGGCATCACCCCGGAGCAGGCCGAGATCGCGCTGCTGCCCAGCAAGCGCACCGTGACCGTCACCGTCACGCCCACCCCTGACCCGCAGGTCGAGGTGGACGTCGACTTCGGCTCCGGCCCGGTCCGGGTGCTCAGCACTCCCGCGCCCCAACCGGTGCCCGCGACCTACAAGTTCGGCTTCGCCTCGTCCACCGGTGACTTCACCGACGTGCACCTGCTGCGCAACGTCGTCGCCCGCAGCGTCAACCCGCTGCCCCAGCTGGACCTGGTCAAGCAGATCGACCGCACCACGCCGCTGCCCGACCCGGTCACCGCCGGCACCGTGGTGCCCTACCAGTTCGTGGTCACCAACGCGGGCGGCAGCGAGATCCGCGACCTCGTCGTCACCGACCCGCAGGTCGGCGCGATCAGCTGCCCGACCACCACGCTGGCCGTGGACGAGACAGTCACCTGCACCGGCAGCTACACCGTCACCGAGGAGGACGTGCGGCGCGGCTTCATCACCAACGTGGCCGTCGCCAACGGCGACTCGGACAGTGGACCGGTCACCTCCCCGGAGGCCGACCACACCCTGCCGCTGACCGACAACTACGGCCTGCTGCTGGAGAAGCGCGTCGACGACAGCCGGGAGTACCTGGCCGGTGAGACCGCGACCTACACGTACACCGTGACCAACACCACCGACCGGACCGTCTCCGACCTCGCCGTGCTCGACGACCGGCTGACCGACGTGACGTGCGAGTCCACCACGCTCACCCCGGCCGAGACGCCCGGCGCGGTCACCACCTGCACCGGGTCGTACACCGTCACCGAGGCCGACGCGAAGGCCGGAGTGGTCCGCAACACCGCGCACGCCACCGGCAACGCGCCCGAACGGACCGTCACCTCGCCGCCCGCCCAGGAGGAGATCGCGGTCAGGGCCGAGGAGCCGAGCCCCAGCCCGTCGCCGTCGCCCAAGCCCTCGCACTCCGAGAAGCCGACCGAGCACCCGACCGGGCACCCGTCCGAGGAGCCGACCAAGAAGCCGGTCGAGCGCCCCAACCACCCGGGCGAGCTGCCCAAGACCGGTAGCGGCTCCCCGCTGGTCCCGCTGCTGCTCTCCGCCGGACTCGGCGTGGCCGGCCTGTTCACCCTCCGCTGGGCCCGCCGCCGCGGCTGACCCGCCCGGTGACTGACGCCAGGGACATACAGAAGAGGCCCCGACCTGATGGTCGGGGCCTCTTCGCGAGCGGTAGCGGTGGGATTCGAACCCACGGTGGAGTTGCCCCCACACACGCTTTCGAGGCGTGCTCCTTTGGCCGCTCGGACACGCTACCGAGGGGAACTCTACCGGATGCCCGGGGACGGACGAAATCCGTATCCGCGGGGGGTGGCGGCGGGGGTCAGCGCTGGGTGTCGAAGAAGGCCCGCAGTTGGGCGGTGCACTCGTCGGCGAGTACGCCCGGGATGACCTCGGGGCGGTGGTTGAGGCGGTTGTCGCGGAGGACGTCGAAGAGTGAGCCGGCCGCGCCGGCCTTCGGGTCGAGGGCGCCGTAGACCACCCGGTCGAGGCGGGACAGCACGATCGCGCCCGCGCACATGGTGCACGGTTCCAGGGTGACGACCAGGGTGCAGCCGCTCAGGCGCCATTCGCCGACGGCGTTCGCGGCCTGACGGATCGCCACCACCTCGGCGTGCCCGGTCGGGTCGCCGACCGCCTCGCGGACGTTGTGGCCGCGGCCCAGTACCGAACCGTCCGGGCCGAGCACGAACGCCCCGACCGGGACGTCACCGGTCGCGGTGGCCAGTGCGGCCTCGGCGATGGCGAGGCGCATCTGGTCCCGCCACCGGTCGCGGACCGGGTCGGGGCGTTCGGGGGCGGGCAGCGGAGCGATCCGCGGCCGGTCGCCCAGGGTGCTGGAAGGGGCGGGGGCGTGCTGCATGGACCCAGTGTCGGCCACCGGGCCCGCCGCTAACGAACGGCCTCCAGGACCTCGCCGCAGCCGAGCGCCTCGGCGATCTCGCCGAGCGCGTCGCCCGGCGCCGCGCCTTCGCCCGCCAGCTCCAGCAGCGCGGCCTGGCCGAGGCCGAACTCGCTCAGCAGTTCGGAGTCGCCGATCGGCCCGACCGGGGTCGCGCCACGGCCGTCGGCCGGCTCGTCGTCGTCCTCGTCGGTCTCGTCGTCCTCGTCGCTCGCGGCGTTCTCGTCGTCGAGTCCGGCCACCAGGCCGTCCAGGTCGTCGAAGTCGGCCTCCCCGTCCTGTTCGATCAGCTCGTCGGTGAGCACCGAGCCGTACGAACTGCGCGCCGCGGCGGCCGCGTCCGAGACGAAGATCCGCGGGTCGTCCTCACCGTCGATGCGCAGGACGGCGAACCAGGCGTCCTCCTGCTCGATGAAGACCAGCACGGTGTCGTCGTCCTCGGCCGTTTCGCGGGCCAGGTCGGTCAGGTCGGCCAGGGTCTCTACGTCGTCGAGTTCGGTCTCGCTCACATCCCACCCGGCACCGGTGCGAGCAAGCACTGCAGCGAAGTACGCCACCAGGGACACTCCCAAGATTGGTCTCGGCTGTCGGCGATCTCGGGCGGGTGCGGTCCGGCCGCCCCCGCGCCAGAAGAGCGGTCCGCTGTTCGGACCGTCCCACCGCATCGTGACAGAAAGGCCGCCGCTGCGGGGGGTGTTCGGCAGCGCGTCTTCGCAGGTCGTGTCGGAATGGCCTGCTTCCGGCCGCTCCGGGCGTGGATCATGCCCCTCGAACGCCCCACGGGCGGGGGCGGACGGGGGCTTGCGGGGCGCGACGGTGGGGCGGGCGCGTCCCCGGACGGCTCAGATCCGGAAGGTTCGCATCCGCATGGCCTCGCGCATCCGGCGTTCCTTGGTGCGTCTTGGCTGGACCCGGGCGCGCAGTTCGCGGGCCTCGGCCAGTTCGCGGAGGAACACGGCCCGGCGCCTGCGCCGGTCCGCGTCGGCGTCCGTAGTGGTTTCGGCGTCGGTCTCCTGGCCGGCTGTCTTCTCAGCGGCCGGTGACTCCGGACGGGACTCGTCTGTCGAGCCGGACCCGCCCGCGCCGGCGGTCGATGCCCGCGTCGGGTTGCTCTTCATAGGTTCCGACTTTCCCAGATGTCACCCGCCGATACCACAGCGGCGGCCGGGAATCGGTGTTTCCAGGGGGACTCCAGGCAGGTCACAGCGGGTCGCCGCCGACCCAGCGAAGTCGTACAGATGTGCCGACGGCCGTTATCGTCGTTGTCATGCGCCTCCACGCCGTCGACCACCCGCTGGTCGCCCACAAGCTGTCCACCCTGCGCGACGAGCGAACGGACTCGCCGACCTTCCGGCGGCTCACCGACGAGTTGGTGACCCTGCTCGCGTACGAGGCGACCCGGGACGTCCGCACCGACACGGTCGAGATCACCACCCCGGTCGCCGTCACCCAGGGCACTCGGCTGTCCTACCCGCGCCCGCTGGTGGTCCCGATCCTGCGGGCCGGCCTCGGCATGCTCGACGGCATGACCCGGCTGCTGCCCACCGCCGAGGTCGGTTTCCTCGGCATGGTCCGCAACGAGGAGACCCTGGAGGCCTCCACCTACGCGACCCGGATGCCGGACGACCTCTCCGGCCGGCAGGTCTACGTCCTCGACCCGATGCTCGCCACCGGCGGCACCCTGGTCGCGGCGATCCGGATGCTGCTCGACCGGGGCGCCACCGACGTGACCGCCGTGGTGCTGCTGGTCTCGCCCGAGGGCATCGAGGTGATGGAGCGCGAGCTGGCCGGCCAGCCCGTCACCGTGGTGACCGCGGCCGTGGACGAGCGCCTGAACGAGAACGGCTACATCGTGCCGGGTCTCGGCGACGCGGGCGACCGCCTGTACGGCACCGCCGGCTGAGCCTGCGAGGCGTCCTTCGAACGCAAGAGATCCGGCCGGGAACGGGCTTCCGTTTCCGGCCGGATCTCGTCGTGTACGGCTGTTCGGCCGGTCAGCAGTTGCGGGGCTCCGGGCTGGGCGAGGGCTTGATGAGCTCGGCCAGCGCGGCCGCGGCCTGGGTCGGGTCGGCCAGCGCGCTGAAGGTGTCGCCGATGACCAGGTCCACGGTGTTGTCGGTGCGGCCGTCCTCGGTACTGGTGGCGGAGGCGACCTGGGAGACCAGCAGGGTGGCCGCGCCCAGTCCGCCGGGGCCGCTCAGCACCTGCGCGGTGCCGGGGACCTTCTTGTCCAGGGCGGTCGGCGCGTTGCCGACCTTGCCCACCTGGAAGCCGCGCTTCTTCAGCTCGTCGGCGGTCTTGGCCGCCAGACCGGACTTGTCGGTGGCGTTGTAGACGTTCACCGTGACGCTCGCGGGCTGCGGCACGGCCGTGCTGCTGGGGGCCGCCCCCGGCGAGTCGGCGGCGCCGGCGGAAGGAGAGCCCTCCGGGGCGGCCAGCGGCTTGCCGGACGGGTTCGCCGAGGCGCAGGCCTGCGCGGCGCTGTTCTTGTTCTTGCCGGTGAACACGTCGTAGAGCTGGACGCCGCCGACCGAGACCAGGCCGAGGGCGAGGATTCCGCCGACGGCGGCGACGACCTTGCGGCCGCGACGCGGGGGACGTCCGAGGCGGGGGTAACTGTTGCCGGTGATCCGGTACTGCTTCCCCTTCAAGCCCCGGGGAGTCAACATGCTCATGGTCTGTCTCCCCGTAGGTGCCAGGGTGGGGTGCCGGTGACCGCGGTGCGGCCGTGGGAAGTGGCCGCGTGAGCCGTGGTAGTCAGCAGATTAATCCGACTACAGCGACACAGGTACTGGATGATCATCATCCGGGGGACGACGGCACTCGAAAGGACGTACCGACACCGACCATCGGTTGCAGCCGGTGGCGGGTGGCGGTGCGTCAGTCCATTTCCAGTACCCGGGCGTGCAGAACCTGCCGCTGCTGCAGGGCGGCCCGCACGGCTCGGTGCAGCCCGTCCTCCAGGTAGAGGTCACCGCGCCACTTCACCACGTGGGCGAAGAGGTCCCCGTAGAAGGTGGAGTCCTCCGCGAGGAGGGTCTCCAGGTCCAACTGGCCCTTGGTGGTCACCAACTGGTCGAGCCGCACCGGACGCGGCGCGACGTCCGCCCACTGGCGGGTGCTGGTCCGGCCGTGATCCGGGTACGGCCGCCCGTTACCGATGCGCTTGAAGATCACACGGAAAGCCTACCGTTTGGGACATGGCGGGCGCAGCAAGCGGGACCAACGGTGACCGACTTTCCGCCTCAGCGCAGTGCGGCGCCGATCCGGTCGAGCGAGGAGAGCCTCATCAGGCCGTAGTTGTAGAACTCGACCTCGGGGACGCCGAGCTCGCGGAGCGTGCTGATCTTGGCGGCGAGGTTGGCGGGGCCGTCGCAGTCGGAGGACATCGGGCGGAGGATGATGGCCATGTCCTGGGGGCGGACGCCGTGCAGGGCGAAGGCGGCGACCTTCTCGCGAACGGCCTCGGGGGTCTTCGCGTAGCCGAGTGTCTCGATCTGGTGGGCGGCGCCGGCCAGGGCGGGGAGGTCGATGCCGGAGAGCCAGCCGGTGCCGGGGCCGCCGCCGTCCATGAAGGTCAGCCGCATGCCGTGGGCGGCGGCGGTGGCGGCGAGTTCGGCGGCCAGGCCGGTGACGGTGCGGGCGCCGGCGTCGATGTAGGCGGCGAGGGCGCCACCGGCCAGTTCGTCGAGCGGGACGGGGGTGAGGGCGCGGTCCTCGTCGGCGAGGCGGGCGCGCAGTTCGGTGCGGACGGTGTCGCGGACGTGTTCGGCGGGGACGCCCGCGGCGGTGGCGGCGGCCAGGCAGTGCGGGCAGAAGCAGATCGACAGCAGGGCCTCGGTGACGGGGCCGAGCTGCTCGAAGTAGCGCTCGTGGTGGTAGCCGTGGGCCAGGCCGTGGAAGTGCAGGGACTCGGCGCGGATCGCGTCCACGCCGTAGCGGGCGAGTTCCTCGACCAGGGTGTGGCAGTACTCGCGGACCTCGGGGTTGGCGGGGCAGAGCTCGGTGAGGTGGCGGTCGCCGAAGGCGTTGGCGGGGGCACAGTCGGGATGGGCGAAGCCGAGCCGGTCGTTGTGGCAGAACACCGTCCAGGCGTGCAGTTTGAGGCCGCGCCGGCGGGTCTCCTCGGCGGCCTCGGCGAACGGGTCGCGGGCGCCGATGGCGGTGGAGGGCAACGGGGCGAGGCGGCGGCCGGCCCAGCGGGCGGGGTCGGGGCGGAAGTAGGCGGCGCCGGGTTCGAGGTAGCGCAGCACCCGGTGCGGGTTGTGCGGGAAGACGTCGCGGGCCTCGTGGTAGACGGAGGCGAGAGTGACTCCGCCGACGCCGGCCCGGTCGGTAAGGTTGCCGAAGAAGGTGTCGGCCCCTTCGTCGAGCAGGTCGGTGGCGAAGGCGAGGACGGACGTCTCCACAGGGCAACTCCGGAGAAGGAAGTACAGGGAGTGACCACGCTAACCGCGGCCTCCCATATTGGTCTATACCTGGTTGTGAGGGGAGCGGCAAGGTGGCGGTCTACCGGGGATTCGACCAGCGGGAACTCGATCGGGAGTACTCGCCCAGCAGCCGGGTGGCGGACTTCGACGCGGAGCTCGCCGCGTACACCCGGGAGAGCGGGCGAGCGCTGCGGGAGCTGCCCGGGCACCGGGAGCTGCGGTACGGGGCGGACGGGCCGGAACTGATCGACTTCTTCCCGGCGGTGCCGGGCGCGCCGCTGCACATCTTCGTGCACGGCGGCTACTGGCAGGAGCTCGGCAAGGAGGACTCGGTCTTCCCCGCGCTGGACTTCGTCGCCCGGGGCACCGCGTACGCCGCCGTCGGCTACGGGCTGGCGCCCACCTGGACGGTGGAGCAGATCGCCGCGCAGGTCACCGAGGCGGTGGTGTGGCTGGTCGAGCACGCCGCCGAACTGGACGTCGACCCCGAGCGGATCGTGCTCAGCGGCAGCTCGGCCGGCGCGCACCTGGCGGCCACCGCACTGCTCGACGGGCGGCTGCGCGGGCGGATCGCCGGGGCGGCGCTGCTCAGCGGCGTCTACGACCTGGAGCCGATCGCCCTCAGCTACGTCAACGAGCCGCTCGGGCTGGACGCCGAACGGGCCCGCCGGCTCAGCCCGCTGTTCGCCGACCTGGCGGCGCTGCCGCCGCTGGTGGTGGCGCTCGGCGAGTACGAGACCGGCGAATTCGCCCGCCAGCAGGCCGAGTTCGCGCACGCCGCGCGGGCCGCCGGAGTGCCGGTGCGGGAACTGCTGGTCGGCGGACGCAACCACTTCGACCTGGTCTTCGACCTCGGCCGGACCGACACGGTACTCGGCTTGGCCGTCGAGGCGCTGGGCCGGGCCTGACGCTCCGTAGACTGCCCGGCGTACCCCGAACCGCTGCGAGAGGACACCGATGACCGGCCGCATCCCGCTTCCGTACGACTTCCTGCCGCCGGTGCCGAGGTTCGAGCTGCGCAGCTCCGACCTGGTGGACGGGACGACCATGCCGGACGCGCACGTGTACGCGGCCGGGAACCAGTCGCCGCAGCTGTCCTGGTCGGGCTTCCCGGCGGGCACCCGGTCGTTCGCGGTGACCTGCTACGACCCGGACGCGCCGACCGGGGCCGGCTGGTGGCACTGGCTGGCCGTCGACCTGCCGGCCGACACCACCGAACTGCCGCGCGGCGCCGGGGCGCAGGACAGCGACCTGCCCGGCGGGGCGTTCCACGTCCGCACCGACTTCCCCGGCCACCGCTACGACGGCGCGGCCCCGCCGCCCGGGCCGGCCCACCGCTACGTGTTCGTGGTGCACGCCCTGGACGTGGCGAGCCTCGGCGTGGAGCGCGACACCCCCGCCGCGCAGGTCGGCTTCGCACTGACCGCGCACGCGCTGGGCCGCGCGCTGCTCACCGTGGAGTACAAGTCCGCGTAGGGCGGGGCGTCAGGCCGCCAGGATCTGGCGGAGGAAGGCGTCGAGGTTGGTGACCGTCCGGGCGATCTGGTCCTCCAGCGGGAGGGACTCGTTCGGGCGGCTGACCGTCGCCGGGCGGCGGATGCCGCGCACGTACAGCGAGCAGGCCAGGTCGGCGCAGATGTAGGTGCCGACCGAGTTGCCCTCGCGGCCGCGGACGCCCGCCCGGGGGGCGGTGAGCAGCGAGACGCCGCTGCCCTGGTGGGCGGTGATGCACAGCGAGCAGACGTTCGTCCTGGTCAGGCTGCGCCGGACGTTCGGGGAGCGGAGCGTCGCCCCGACCAGGTCTCCGTCGAGTTCCGCGACCAGGTACGCCCGGTCGGGGGCGCCGAGATCCCGCCAGCCGAGGAAGTCCAGGTCGTCCCAGCGCTGTTCGGCCAGCTCGCGCGGGACGGGCAGCCGCTTGGCCTCGCCCTTCGAGCAGTTGACGAAGGAGGCGCGGATCTCGGGCTCGGTCAGGGCACGCATGGTCCGGACGCTAGCCGAGAGGCCCCGGGCGTGTCGTCCGGATTTCCGGCGGTGCGGGGGTGCCGCTCAGCCCTTGGCCGCCTTCGCGGCGCGCTTGGCCTCCTGCTTGGTGGCGCGGACCTTCAGCAGCGACTCCGGGCCGGTGATGTCGGCGACCGAGCGGTGGCAGCCCTCCTCGCCGTACGCGCCGGCCGCCTCGCGCCAGCCGGTCGGGCGGACGCCGTACTGCTTGCCGAGCAGGGCCAGGAAGATCTGCGCCTTCTGGGTGCCGAAGCCGGGCAGTGCCTTCAGCCGGGTCAGCAGGTCCTTGCCGGTGGGGGCGTCGCGCCAGACCGCCTCGGCGTCGCCGTCGTAGTGCTCGACCAGGTGGGCGCAGAGCTGCTGGACCCGCTTGGCCATCGAGCCGGGGTAGCGGTGCACGGCGGGCTTCTCGGCGAACAGCGCGGCGAACGCCTCCGGGTCGGCGGCGGCGATGGCGTGCGCGTCCAGGTCGTCCGCGCCCATCCGCTGCGCGATCACCAGCGGGCCGCTGAACGCCTTCTCCATCGGGACCTGCTGGTCCAGCAGCATGCCGGTGAGGGCGGCCAGCGGGCTGCGGCCGAGCAGTTCGTCGGCGTCGTCCTGCTGGGCGAGGTGGACGGCGGGCGCCATGGCGGGCTCCAGGGGTCGGGATTCCCATCCTGGCAGCCGCCGTTCGGCGGCGCGTCCCGCAACACACCACCGGCGGGGCGGGCCACACTGGGTGGATGACCCAACAGCGGCGGTTGATCGTGCTGCGGCACGCCAAGGCGGACTGGCCGGACGTTCCGGACGAGCTGCGCCCGCTGGCCGAGCGCGGCCGGGCCGACGCGGCGGCGGCCGGGCGCTGGCTGGCCGCGCACGCGCTGGTGCCGGACCGGGTGCTGTGCTCGACGGCGGTGCGCACCCGGCAGACCTGGGAGTTGGCGGAGCCGGCCCTCGGTGGCACGCCCGAACTCGTCCTGGAGCCCCGGGCCTACCGCGGTGAGGTGGACGAACTGATCGGCCTGGTGCGGGAGTTGCCGCCGATGGTGCGCACCGCGATGCTGGTCGGGCACCGGCCGCAGGTGCAGGAGCTGGTGCTGGCGCTGGCCGGGGAGCGGGAGAGCGAGCCGCTGGAGCGGCTGCGGGAGAAGTTCTCCACGGCCGGGATCGCCGTCCTGGAGGTGCCTGGGGAGTGGGGTCAACTCGTCCCGGGAAGTGCTGAGTTGACCGACTTTGCGGTACCGCGTGGGTGAGCTGTAGGGCGTGATAGGCATGGGGCATGCGTTTCGACTCCGTGCCCAAGCCGCCCGCCGTGGCCGCCCGCCCGCGTGACGAGCGCGGCTACCCGGTGCCCGCGATCACGCCGTGGGAGGGCGGTCACCCGCAGTTCGGGCTGACCGACTACGAGCGGTCCGCCACCTGTGCCCGCGAGCGGCTGTGCTCGGTGTGCAACACGCTGATGCCGCGCGGCCCGGTGTGGCGGGTGGTCGGCGGGGAGGAGGCGGCCGCGATCGGCGAGGCGCTGGCGGCGGGCCGGCCGTACCGGAACATGGCGCCCACCATGGAGGCCCCCGGCCACCGGGCGTGCATGCTGTACGCGTCGATGGTCTGCCCGTACCTGGGCCGCCCGAACGCCCGTCGCCAGGTGACCGCCGATCAGGAGATGGCCCCGGACGACCTGAGCGCGCACGTGGTGCGCGGGGCCGCCCGGGGCGAGCTGGGTGCCGTGGTGGGCTTCGAGGACTACGAGTTCGCGATCACTCCGACCCGGGTGCTGTTCCGCTTCATCGACCCGGTGGAGTGCCTGCCGCACGACCTGGCCGAGCAGCAACTCCCGAATCTCCAGGCCGAGTTGGCCCGGATGTCTCAGGAGCGGTAGGCGGGCAGGCCGACCGTGTCGGTGATCTTGTCCGGCTTTCCGCCCTTGGTCGGCATGGTGTAGATGCCGTCCGGGCCGCGGAACGCGACGGACTTGCCGTCGTGCGAGATCGCCGGCTCGGTGTAGTCCACCGTGGCGTCCGGCGTCAGGTCGATCTCCTTGGAGCCCTGCTCCTGCGCCTTGGCGAAGATGTGCGCGTGGCCGTTCACCGAGCGGACGAACACCACCTCGCCGTCGTCGGCGAGCGCGGGCTGCGAACCCTTGGTGACCACACCGCCGTTGGTGCGGGAGACCACGTCGTGGAAGTAGACCTGACCGTCGGTCTTGTTGGCGTACACCGTCATGCCGAACTTGCCGGCCGAGTTCGGCCACTGGTTCCCGGTCTCCGGCAGCGGCTTCTCGGCCTCGGAGTCGCCGACCGACAGCGGTGCCGGCTTGGCGTTGGCCTTCGCCTCGACGGACAGCAGCTTCAGCGCCTTCTTGTCGTCCGCGGTGAACAGCAGGAAGGTGCCGGCGCCGTGCGGCTCGTCCGGGCCGTACACCTGCCAGGTCGGGTGGGACCAGGTCTCGCCGGACGGGGCCTTGGCGATGACGGTCTTGTGGCTGCCGTCCGGGTCGGAGGTCTCCAGGTTGCCGCTGCCGTCGATGAACGCGGCGTGCTTGCCGTCCGGGGACCAGGCCAGGTCGCGGACCACGGTGCCGAAGTCGACGGCCTTGCCGTCCATCAGCACGGTGTTGGTGCCGGTGCTGACGGTCACCTTGGTGCCGGCGGTCTTGTTCAGCTTGCCGCCCGCGGCGGCGGGCGCGGACGAACCGGCCGTCGAGCCGCCCGGGGCGTCGGAGGACGGGCTGTTGGCAGTGCTGCTGGGAGCGGCGGTCCCCCCGGTGTCGCCGCCCTCCGGGTCGCAGGCGGTCAGCAGCAGGGCCGACCCGGTGGTGACCGCGGCCACCAGCAGGGCGGCGGCGGACCGGCGCAGACGGGTGCGTTCGCTCATCAAAGACTCCCCCATGGAACGGATCTACGTATGGCGGGGGGGGGGGGGGGGGCCGCCCGCGGGCCCCCCCCCCCACACGACCACCACCAAAAAAAAAACAAAAAAACCCCCCCCCCCCCCCCCCCCCCGCCGCCGGGCCCCCCCCCCCCCCCCCCCCCCCCCCCCCCCCGCCAACAGGCATGTGCCTCGTACACATCCTGTCAGTAAGCGACAACAGTCCGGAAGCCGGGGCCGTTCGGGCTATCAGTGCGTCAATTTTGGTTTGTGGAAACCGAATAGGCGAATCGGGACAGGTGGGGCATCAGCCGCGGAACGTCGGCAGGCACACCCGGTCGGTGACCTTCTGCGGCGTCCCGCCCCTGGTGGGCAGCGTGTGGACGCCGTCCGGGCCACGGGAGGCGACGGTGGTGCCGTCGTGCGAGACGACCGGCTCGGTGAAGCTGACGGGGGCGTCCGGGGTGAGGTCGCGCTCCTGGCGGGTGTCGTTGCTCCGCTCGAAGATGTGGTCGTGCCCGCCGATCGAGCGGACGGACACCAGGTCGCCGTTCGGGTGATGACCAAAGATTCGCAGCCGGATGACCTCGATTCGTGCGGGCATCGTCACTGCCGTGCAACGGTCGTCTGCGGTTCGCGGGTGGTGAAGGGCCGTCGTGTGGTGGCGGGGCGGGTAGCTGGTTAGCGTGGCACTGCATGTGCTTCTGTCCGCGGGCCGGCTCTTCGGCGCGCCGCGGATCCCCGATTCCCGACAGCGGAGCGAGATGCACCATGGCTGCGCAACCCGAAGGCACCCCGGTCTGGGCGGACGCGATGTTCACCGACCTGGAGGGCGCCAAGAAGTTCTACGGTGACGTGCTGGGCTGGACGTTCGGCGAATCCTCCACCGAGTACGGCAACTACACGCAGGCGTACCGGGACGGCAAGGCGGTCGCCGCGATCGTCCCGCCGATGCCCGGGCAAGGCCCCGGACAGTCCGCCTGGGTGCTCTACCTGGCCTCGCCGGACGTCGGGGCCACCGCAGAGCGGATCCGGGCGGCCGGCGGCTCCCTGCTGCTGGAGCCGATGAAGGTCGGCACCTTCGGCTCGATGGCGCTCGCGAAGGACCCGGCCGGCGTGGTGTTCGGCATCTGGCAGGCCGGTGAGCACGCCGGCTTCGAACTGCGCGACGTGCCAGGCAGCTACGGCTGGGCGGAGGTGTTCACCCGGGACCCGGACGCCGCCAACGCCTTCTTCCCGAAGGTGTTCTCCTACGGCGTCCGGAAGCTCGCCGACGAGGAGGTCGACTACCGGGTCTTCAGCCTCGGCGACGTGCCGGTGCTCGGTTCGATGGGCATGACACCCGAAGTGCCCCCGCAGGTACCGTCGTTCATCAGCGTGTACTTCGTGGTGGACGGCTGCGACGCGGCGGTCGAGCGGGTCGCCAAGGCCGGCGGGCAGAAGGTGTTCGGGCCGATGAGCACCCCGTTCGGGCGGTTCGCGTCCTTCGTGGACCCGCAGGGCGCGGCGTTCTCGCTGATCGACCCGGCCGCCGCCGAGGGCGAGATGCCGGCCACGGTGGAGGTGTCCTGAACCGATGGTCACCCCACGGCCCGAACTCACCGGCGAACGCGCCGACTTGCTCAGCACGCTCGACAAGCACCGCGGCTTCCTGCGCTACACCGTCCGCGGCCTGACGGACGAGCAGGCCCAGCAGCGCACCACCGTCAGCGAACTCACCCTCGGCGGGCTGATCAAGCACGTCGCCGGGGTCGAGGAACGCTGGATGCGGTTCGCTGTCGGCGGCGCCGAGGCGATGCGTGCCGAGGGCGCGCCGCAGGACGCCGAAGCCTGGGCCGACCAGTTCCGGATGCTGCCCGGCGAGACCCTGGACGTCCTGCTCGAACGCTATCGGGCCGTCGCCGAACACACCGACGGCCTGATCACCACCCTCGACCTCGACAGCGAACACCCACTGCCGTCCGCGCCCTGGTTCGAACCCGGTGCGGAGTGGAGCGTCCGCCGGGTCCTGCTGCACATCGTCGCGGAGACCGCGCAGCACGCCGGGCACGCCGACATCCTCCGCGAGGCCCTGGACGGGCAGCGCACGATGGGCTGACGGGTATCAGCCGGCGGGGAGGAGGCTGCGATACCAGTCGATCTTCTCGCGCAGGTGGGTGCGTTGGCGTTCCAGCAGGGCGATGTGGTCGTTGACGGCGGTGTCGTGCTGTTCCAGCAGGGCGATGCGGTCGAGGAGGCTCGCCGGGCCTTCGGTGCGGGCGAGTTCGGCGTAGCGGCGCATGTCGGCGATGGGCATGCCGGTGTCGCGCAGGCAGCGCAGGATGCCCAGCCAGGCCAGGTCGTCGGGGGTGAAGCGGCGGTGGCCGCTGGTGGCGCGGGTGATGGCGGTGAGCAGGCCGATGCGTTCGTAGTAGCGCAGGGTGTCCAGGCTGAAGCCGGAGACTTCGGCGGCCTCGGCGGGGGTGAGGAGCTGCTGAGTCGTCACGGGGCCGATTCTGCCTGCTGGTCGGGGCGGGTGCAGCGGGTGAAGCGTTCGCCCCAGGTGGCGAGCAGCGCGGTGAGTTCGGGTGGGGAGACGACCCGGAAGTCGACGTCCAGCGAGCCGATGGCCATCGCGGGCCAGTCGAGCGACTCGGAGTTCATCAGGATCCGGCAGCGGTCCTCGTCCAGCTCCTCGATCTCGGCCCAGGTCCCGATCCGCTGCCGGACCGTCTCCGCGGGGGCGTCGAGCAGCACTTCGACGCGGTGCGGGCGGGACTGGCCGGACAGGCCGGCCCGGACGAACTCGGCGGCGTCGGTGGCCGGGAGGGTGCGGGGGAGGAAGTGGGCGCCGGTCGGTGCGGGGGCGGTGAGCCGGTCCAGGCGGAAGGTCCGCCAGTCGTGCCGGGTGAGGTCGTAGGCGACGAGGTACCAGCGCCGTCCCAGCCGGACCAGGTGGTGCGGCTCGGTGTGGCGTTCGCCGGCGCGGCCGTCCGCGGTGCCGTACTGGAAGCGCAGCCGCTCGGTGTCGCGGCAGGCCAGCGCGACGGCGGTGAGGGCGTCCGGGTCGATCCGGGCGTCGTTGCCGCCGTCGCCGCGCCAGCCGGCCGGGACCGTGACGGTGCGCAGCGCCTCCATCCGGCGGCGCAGCCGGGTCGGCATCACCTGCACCACCTTCGCCAGCGCCCGCACCGAGGCCTCGGCCAGGCCCTCCACCGCGCCGTCGGCCGCCGCCTGCAGGCCGACGGCCAGGGCAACCGCCTCCTCGTCGTCGATCACCAGCGGCGGCAGCGCGGCGCCCGCGGCCAGCTGGTAGCCGCCGTCCACGCCGCGGCGGGCCTCCACCGGGTAGCCGAGCTCGCGCAGCCGGTCGACGTCGCGGCGCAGGGTGCGGGCGGAGATGCCGAGCCGGGCGGAGAGATCCTCGCCCGGCCAGAAGCGGTGGGACTGGAGCAGGGTGAGCAGCCGCAGGGTGCGGGCACTGGTGTCGGCCATGCGGTTCATCCTGCTCGAATTGCGGCCGGAAACTGACCGGAATGGCTTCTAGTGTGGAACACGAGAGAGCGAGACACCGCCGAAAACGGTGTTGAACGCCGGTGCGGAGAAGTGCAGTTGCTATCGAGAGGCGAGCCGATGACCGAGACCGTCGAGACCACCGTCAACGAGTACCCCGCGGCCACCATCACGGACGAGCGGCTGACCGGCGAGAAGGCCGACCTGGTGGCGGGGCTTCGCGCGGCTCGGCACTTCCTGCGGCTGACCGCCCGCGGCCTGACCGACGAGCAGGCCGGGCACCGCAGTACCGTCAGCGAGCTGTGCATCGGCGGCCTGATCAAGCACGTCACCTCGGGGGAGCGGACCTGGGCCGGGTTCATCGAGTTCGGTACGTCCGCGATGCCCGACTTCATGAACTTCACCGAGGCCGACTACGAGCGCCGCGCCCAGGAGTACCGGATGCTCCCCGGCGAGACCCTGGCCGGCGTGCTCGCCGCGTACGAGGCCGTGGCCGCCGCCACCGACGAGCTGGTGGCCGGCCTCGACGACCTGGGCGCGTCCCACCCGCTGCCCGCCGCCCCCTGGTTCAACCAGAAGGAGAGCTGGTCCGCCCGCCGCACCGTGATGCACATCGTCGCCGAGACCGTCCACCACGCCGGGCACGCCGACATCATCCGGGAAGCGATCGACGGGGCGAAGAGCATGGGCTGAGGCCTGGAGCGCGCCGAGGGGCCCGCGCAGCTGACAGAGTGTCAGGCGTGCGGGCCTCTTGGCGTTCTGCGTTCGGCGCTTTGCGTTCGGTGTTTTGCGTTCGGTGTTTTGCGTTCGGCGGGGCGGGTTGGGCGGGTGGCGTGTCACAACGTGCCGGGCGGGGGCGTCAAGGCGATCGAGGCCGTTGGGCTGTGTGGGAGAGAAGGGGCGAAGGATGAGACTGACCGTACTGGCCGCCACCGGGGGCATCGGCCGGCAGCTGCTGGAACAGGCGCTGGCGAGTGGGCACGACGTCACGGCGGTGGTGCGCAACCCCGCCAAGCTGGGGGAACAGCCCTGGGCGCGGGTGGTGAAGGCCGACCTGGCGACCGCCGGTGCGGCTGAGCTGCGGGCGGCGGTGGAGGGCGCGGACGCGGTGCTGTCCGGGCTCGGCGCGGTGGGCAAAGCCGGGATCGGGGTGGCCGAACACGGCACCCGGACGGTCATCGAGGCGATGCGGCAGACCGGCGTGCGGCGGCTGGTGGTGGTCAGCGCGGCGCCGATCGGCACCGTGCCGTCCCCGGACCGTCCGCACCCGCCGCGGCACGACCCCGGGGAGGGGCCGGTGATGCGGTACCTGCTGACGCCACTGGTGAAGCGGGTGCTGCGCGCGCACTACGCGGACCTGGCCCGGATGGAGGACGCGGTGCTCGCCAGCGGCCTCGACTGGACGGTGGTGCGGCCGCCACGGCTCACCGACAAGGCGCTCACCCGCGACTACCGGACCGCGTACGGCCGGAACGTGCGCGGCGGCTCCGCCGTGTCCCGGGCCGATGTCGCGCACTGCATGCTGCGCAGCCTGGGGGATCCGGAGACGGTCGGGCAGATTCTCGGCATCGCGGACTGAGCGCGCGCCGGGGCCGGTCGGGTGGGGCCGGTCGGGTGGGGCCGGTCGCCTGGGGCCGGTCGGGTGGGCGCCTAGGCTGAAGGGATGTCTGCTCCTCGTCTGCGCCGCGTGGCCGTGCTGGTCCTGGACGGTGCGAAGCCGCTCGACGTCGGGATCCCGGCGCAGGTGTTCTCGACCCGCGCGAGCATGCCGTACGAGGTGCGGGTGTGCGGGTCGGCGCCCGGGCTGGTGGCGGGCGGGGACGGGCTGTCGTACCACGTGGCGCACGGGCTGGAGGCGCTGGAGTGGGCGGAGTCGGTGTTCGTCCCCGGCTACCGGCACCCCGACCGGGACGACCCGCCGGCCGCCGTGGTCGAGGCGCTGTGCGCGGCGCATGCCCGCGGGGCCCGGCTGGCGGCGATCTCCACCGGGGCGTTCGCGCTGGCCGCCACCGGGTTGCTGGACGGCCGCCGGGCCACCACGCACTGGCACTACACCCGGGCGCTGGCAGCGAAGTATCCGCGGGTGCGGGTGGACGAGAACGTGCTGTTCGTGGACGAGGGCAGCGTGCTCACCTCGGCGGGCGCGGCGTCCGGCATCGACCTGTGTCTGCACATGCTGCGCCGCGACCTCGGGGTGGCCGCGTCCAACCACACCGCGCGGCGGCTGGTGGCCGCGCCGTACCGCAGTGGCGGGCAGGCGCAGTACGTGCCGCGCAGCGTGCCGGAGCCGATCGGGGAGCGGTTCGCCGCCACCCGGGAGTGGGCGCTGCACCGGCTGGACGAGCCGCTGACGGTGCGGACGCTGGCCCGGCACGCCGCGGTCTCGCCGCGCACGTTCTCCCGGCGGTTCGTCGAGGACACCGGGTACACGCCGATGCAGTGGGTGCTGCGGGCGCGGGTCGACCTGGCCCGGGAGCTGCTCGAACGTTCCGAGCGGAGCGTCGAGCGGATCGCCGCCGAGACCGGACTCGGTACCGGCGCGAATCTGCGTACGCACTTCCAGCAGATCCTCGGGACCACGCCGAGCGAGTACCGGCGGACGTTCACCAAGGGGGAGTGAAAGCGCTTTCCGTTCCCGGAGGGAAGTGCTTGGCGGCGGCGGGGGAGACGGGGCGGAGGGGAAGGGGCTTTCCGGCGGCGGGGGAGGAGGGGGAAAGCGCTTGCCGGTCGCGGAGGGGGCGGAGGGGGCGGAGGGGAAGCGCTTGCCGGTCGCGGGGGAGGCGGGGGAAGCGCTTGCCGGTCGCGGGGGAGGCGGGGAAAGCGCTTGGCGGTCGCGGAGGAGGCGGAGGGAAGCGCTTGGCGGCGGCGGGGGAGGCGGGGGAAAGCGCTTGCCGGGCGCGGAGGGAAAGCGTTTTCCCGTTGGGTGCGGTGGTTGGCACGATCCTTTCGAACCGTGGCACGGACGCCACTGCCACCGGCCCGGTCCGCGAGCGAAAGTGGAGGAGTCCACCCCGCTCAGAAGGACAGAAGGGCACCTGCCATGACCCGCATCGCCATCAACGGATTCGGCCGCATCGGACGCAACGTGCTGCGCGCCCTGCTGGAGCGTGACAGCAAGCTGGAGGTCGTTGCCGTCAACGACCTGACCGAGCCGGCCGCGCTGGGCCGGCTGCTGGCGTACGACAGCTCCTCGGGCCGGCTCGGGCGCCCGGTGACCGTCGAGGGTGATGTCCTGGTGGTGGACGGCCGCCGGATCAAGGTGCTCGCCGAGCGCAACCCGGCCGACCTGCCGTGGGCCGAGCTCGGTGTGGACATCGTGCTGGAGGCCACCGGCCGGTTCACCTCCGCGGAGGCGGCCCGGGCGCACCTGACCGCCGGCGCGAAGAAGGTCCTGGTGTCCGCGCCGTCCGACGGTGCCGACGTCACGCTCGCCTACGGCGTCAACACCGAGGCGTACGACCCGGCCGTGCACACCATCGTCTCCAACGCGTCCTGCACCACCAACGCGCTGGCGCCGCTGGCCGCCGTCCTCGACGAACTGGCCGGCATCGAGCACGGGTTCATGACCACCGTGCACGCCTACACGCAGGAGCAGAACCTCCAGGACGGTCCGCACCGCGACCCGCGCCGGGCCCGCGCCGCCGGCGTCAACATCGTGCCGACCACCACCGGTGCCGCGAAGGCGATCGGTCTGGTGCTGCCGCAGCTGGACGGCAAGCTGTCCGGCGACTCGATCCGGGTGCCGATCCCGGTCGGCTCGATCGTCGAGCTGAACACCACCGTCTCCCGCGACGTCACCCGCGAGGAGGTGCTCGCCGCCTACCGGGAGGCCGCCGGCGGCAAGCTCGCTGGCGTGCTGGAGTACTCGGAGGACCCGCTGGTCTCGTCCGACATCGTCGGCAACCCGGCGTCCTCGATCTTCGACTCCGAGCTCACCCGGGTCGACGGCCGCCACGTCAAGGTGGTCGCCTGGTACGACAACGAGTGGGGCTTCTCGCACCGGGTCATCGACAGCCTGGAGCTGCTCGCCGCGAGCTGACGCCACGGCAAGGGCCCGCACCGCTTGGACGGTGCGGGCCCTTTCGCGTGCCGGGGTCAGCCGGTCGGCAGGTCGAACGCGGCGGCGGCGACGCGGAGTTGCGACTCGGAGGAGGCGCCGCGGCGGGAGGTCGGGGTGAAGGAGTAGACGAGGTCGCGGGAGCCGTCGCGGGTGCCGAAGACGGCGCTGGTGTACCCGGGGCGGCTGCCGGTCTTGCCCCAGAACTCGATGCCGGGGGCGGGGGAGAAGCGCATCAGGCCGGTGCTGAAGCAGGCCCAGCCGGAGGTGGGACCGATGTCGCAGTGGTCGTTCTGGTTGTTCGGGACATGGGGGACGGCGAAGAGTTCGGCCTGCTGGGCGGGCGGCAGCAGCTTGCCGTGCAGCAGCGCGGACATGAAGCGGTCCAGGTCGGGCGCGGTGGAGATCATGCTGCCCTCGGCCCACGGCCACGGGCTCTGCCGGGTGACGTCCGCCAGGCCGGTGCTGCCGTCCGGGCGGGTGACGGCGAGGACGGCGTGCGCGCTCGGGTTGGACAGCGAAGTGTCGGCGACGTCGGGCACCCGGGTGTGGTGCAGGCCGAGCGGGCGCAGGATCCGGGCGTTGACCTCCTGGCCGTAGTTGTGGCCGGTGACCTGCTCGATCACCATGCCGGCCAGGTAGTAGTTGACGCCGTTGTACTGCTGCGCGGTGCCCGGCTCGAACTGCTTCGGGTTGGCCATGATCCGCCTGACCACTTCCTGCGGGGTGAAGCTGTCGCTCGCGTGGGCGACGAACCACTCGGGGGTGCCGTCGTCGGGGAACTGCCCCAGGCCGTTCGGCAGACCGCTGGTGTGGTTGAGCAACTGCCGTACGGTGACGGCCGGGTAGCCATCCGGCAGGGCATCGGGCAGGTACTGCTGGACGGTGCCGTCCAGGTCGACGCGGTGCTCGGCGGCGAGCTGGAGGAGCACGGTGGCGGTGAACACCTTGGTGATGCTGCCGATCCGGAACTCGCCGTCGGCCTTCACCGGGCGGCCGGTGGCCGGGTCGCCGGTGCCGGAGGTGCCGGACCAGCGGCCGCCGTCGCCGTTCACCAGCACGACGGCGCTGGTGAGTTGGTCGTTCGGCAGGCCCGCGATGGAGGCGCGGAGCGCGGCCGCGTTCGGGGGCGTGGGGGCGGTGGTGGGTGCGGCGGAGGCTGTTCCGGCGGTGAGGGCGACGACCATCGCGCCGATCGCGGCCGTTCCCGCAAGCTTGCGTCCCATGGTCTTCGCGCGCATCCCCGTGTCCCCCAACTTTTGTTTCTGCTGTGCCTGTTGACGTTGATCAGTGTTTCGTGGGGGTCGCGGCCCGGTCATCCGGGACGGACCCTGAGCCGCCCCCGAGGTCTGGCCCCGGTGCGGGTCAGGGGCGGCAGCCCGGTGTCGCAGGGGGTCAGTTCGCCGGCAGGTCGAACGCGGCGGAGAAGACCCGGTACTGGGCGGCGAACGGGGCGCCGAAGCGGCTGGTGGGAGTGAAGGAGTAGACCAGGTCGCGGGAGCCGTCACGGGTGGCGAAGACGCCGCTGGAGTAACCCGGCCTGGTCCCGGTCTTGCCCCAGAACTCGACGCCCGGGGCGGGGGAGAAGCGCATCAGGGCGGTGCTGAAGCAGGCCCTTCCGGCGGTGGGGCCGATGTCGCAGTTGTGGTTGCGGAAGTTCGGGACGTCCGGGACGGCGAACAGTTCGGCCTGCTGGGCGGGCGGCAGCAGCTCGCCGTGCAGCAGCGCGGACATGAAACGCTCCAGGTCGGGCGCGGTGGAGATCATGCCGCCCTCGGCCCACGGCCACGGGCTCTGCCGGGTGACGTCCGCGAGGGTGGTGCCGCCGTCGGGGCGGGGGACGGCGAGCACGGCGTGGGCCGTCGGGTCGGGCAGCGAGGTGTCGTCGGCGGCGGGTGCCGAGGTGTGGTGGAGGCCGAGCGGGCGCAGGATCCGGTCGTTGACCTCCTGCGCGAAGCTGCGGCCGGTGACCTTCTCGATCACCAGGCCCGCCACGAAGTAGTTGGTGCCGTTGTACTCCTGGGCGGCTCCGGGCATGAACTCCTTCGGGTGCGTCATCGCCTCGGCGACCACCTGCTCGGGGCTCCAACGTGCGCCCGGGTGGGCGGCGAACCAGGCCTCGCTGCCGTCGTCCTCGCCCAGGTCGCCGCCGGTCGGCAGACCGGAGGTGTGGTTGAGCAACTGCCGTACGGTGACGGCCGGGTAGCCCTTCGGCAAGGCGTCGGGCAGGTACTGCTGGACGGTGCCGTCCAGGTCGACGCGGTGCTCGGCGGCCAGCTGGAGCAGGACGGTCGCGGTGAACACCTTGGAGATGCTGCCGATCCGGAACCGGCCGTCCGCCTTCACCGGGCGGCCGGTGCCCGGGTCGCCGGTGCCGGAGGTGCCGGACCAGCGGCCGGTGTCGCCACCCACCAGGGCGACGGCGCTGGTGAGTTGGTCGTTCGGATAGCCCGCGATGGAGGCGCGGAGCGCGGCCGCGTTCGGGGGCGTGGCGGTGGTGGTGGGCGCGGCGGAGGCGGTTCCGGCGGTGAGGGCGACGACCATCGCGCCGATCGCGGCCGTTCCTGCCAGCTTGCGTCCCGTGGTGTTCGCGTGCATCCCTGTGTCCCCCAACGTCCGTTCCTGTTCTGCCTGTTGACGTGGAGAAGTCTTTCGCTCGGCTGCCGTCGGGTCATCCGGGGCGGACCCCGATCGGACCCGGAGTGTGGGCCCAGGGAGGCGTCAGGGCGTCAGGGGTGGTCCATCAGCTTGTGCTGCCAGGCCCAGGCGGCGATCTCGACCCGGTTGCGGGCACCGAGCTTCTGCTGGACGGCCGTCAGGTGGCTCTTGACGGTGCTGAGGGTGATGAACAGGTCGGCGGCGATCTCCTGGTTGGTGCGGCCCCGGGCGATGGCGCGGACCACCTCGGTCTCGCGGGCGGAGAGCGGCCGGCCGGGCGGGGCGGCGGCCGGGGCGGTGGGGGTGGTGAGGCCGCGCAGCAGACGGAGGGTGAGGGAGGGCGAGATCAGGGCGTCGCCGGCGTGCGCGGCGCGAACCGCCTCGATCAGCAGGGCCGGTGCGGCGCCCTTGAGCACGAACCCGACCGCGCCGGCGTGCAGCGCGCCGTGGACGTACTCGTCGAGGTCGAAGGTGGTCACGACGACCACCCGCAGCGGGTCCTGGACGCCGTGGCCGGCCAGCGCGCGGGTGACGTCGATGCCGTCCAGGCCGGGCATCCGGATGTCGACCAGGCAGACGTCGGGGCGCAGCCGGCGGGCGAGTTCGACCGCCTCGGGGCCGTCGGCGGCCTCGCCGACCACGGTGATGTCGTCCTGGTCCTCCAGGATCAGGCGCAGGCCGCCGCGGATCATTGCCTGGTCGTCGGCGAGCAGGACGCGGATGGTCATCGGGCGGCGCCGTTCTGGCCGGGGGTGGCGGTGAAGTTGCGTTGGAGGGAGCCGAGTTGGGTGGGCTTCCGGTCTCGGGCGTCGGCGAGCAGGACGCGGATGGTCATCGGGCGGCGCCGTTCTGGCCGGGGGTGGCGGTGAAGTTGCTTTGGAGGGAACCGAGTTGGGTGGGCTGCCGGTCTCGGGCGACGGCGGGCAGGTCGCGGGTGGTCATCGGGTGGCGCCGGTGGGGACGGGGAGTTCGGCGTGGACGGTCCAGCCGCCGGTGGGGGCGGGGCCGGCGGTGAAGGTGCCGCCGAGGGCTTCGACGCGTTCGCGCATGCCGAGGAGGCCGAAGCCGACCGGGCGGAGGTGGCGGGTGTGGGCGGGTGGGGCGTCGTCGGTGACGGTGACGGTGAGGGCGCCGGGCGGGTGAGCGACGGTGACCTGGGCGGTGCGGGCGTGGGCGGCGTGCCGGGCGACGTTGGTGAGCGACTCCTGGACGATGCGGTGCACGGTGGTGGCGACCTCCGGTGGCCAGGGCGTGGCGTTCTGGTCCGGGAGGTGCAGTTGGACGGCGGGTCCGTGGTCGTCGAACCGCCGTACCAGGGCGGCGAGTTCGGCGGTGCCGGGGGTGGTGGGCGCGGTTCCCGGGGTGTCGTCGGCGGCCCGCAGCAGGCCGACCACGCGGCGCATCGCGGACAGGGCGTCGGCGCCCGCCGTCTCGATGCCGGCGAGGGTCTCGTCCAGTTGCTCGGGGCGTTTGCGGGCGACGATCCGGGCGGCCTGGGTCTGGACCACGACGCCGGTGATGTGGTGGGCCACCAGGTCGTGCAACTCGCGGGCCAGCGCCAGTCGTTCGTCCCGGCGGACGGACTCGGCGGCGGCCCTGCGGCGGTGGTCGAGGAGCCGTAGGCCGAGGCCGGCGGCGAGGGCCAGCGCCCACACCTCGATGCCGATCCGGAACGAGGTGGCCGGGGCGGGGGCCGCCAGCAGGCCCGCCGTCATCAGGGCCAGTCCTGCCGCGCCGAGGGCCGCTGCCGGACGCCACGGCAGCGTCCGCACCGCCGATCCGCCGAGCACCAGCAGGCCCAACACGGCTGCCGCGCCGGGCTCCCCGGGCAGTCCCGCCTCCCGCGCGATCAGCGCCGCCGCACCGGCCACGGCCAGGCCGAGGGCCGCCGCCGCGCCCCGGTGCCGTTCCCGGCCCAGCGCCAGCGCGCACACCACGGCGCCGGTCGCCGCGTCCAGCGCCCACACCCGGCCCTGCGCCGCGTACTGCGCGGCCATCACCAGCAGTACCAGCGCGAATCCCGCGCCCAGCACCGCGTTCCCCACCATCGCCGTTCGTCTCACGGCCGCCACGGTAGGGGAATCCGGCACTGCCGCGAACCGGCCGAAAGTACGACCCCGTTCCCGTCCGGACCGTACCTTCGGCCGCTGTGGGCGGCTGCCGTCGAACGGCAGCGTGGGGCCATGACCACATCACTGGCCGGTGCCGCGCTGCTCGCGGTGGCCGAGAAGACCGAACGCAGCCCGCTGCTCTACGCCTGGTGGGCGCTCCAACTGGGCGTGCTGATCGCGCTCGGCTGGGGCGGGTACCGCCTGGTGCGGGCCTGGCGGGCGCGGAGCGCCGAGCAGGACGCGGAGGACGGGCAGTGGTGACGCCGGTGCTGGAGACCGTCGGGCTCGGCAAGCGGTACGGGCGCCGACTCGCGCTCGCCGACGTCGAGTTGAGCATTCCGGCGGGTCGGGTGGTCGGCCTGGTCGGGCCCAACGGCGCCGGCAAGTCCACGCTGATGCAGCTGGCCTGCGGGCTGATCGGCCCGAGCTCGGGGCGGATCCTGGTGCACGGCGCCGAGCCCGGCACCCGCCCCGACCACCTGGCCCGGGTCGGGTACGTCGCCCAGGACACTCCGGTCTACCCGGACCTCACCGTCGCCGAGCACCTGCGGCTCGGCGCCCGCCTCAACCCGCGCTGGGACGCCGCGCTCGCCGAACGCAGGCTTGCCCGCTCCGAGTTGGACCCCCGGCAGAAGGCCGGACGGCTGTCCGGCGGTCAGCGCGCCCAGCTCGCGCTGACCGTGGCCGCCGCGAAGCGCCCCGACCTGCTGATCCTGGACGAGCCCGCCGCCGCCCTGGACCCGCTGGCCCGGCACGCCTTCCTGGACCACCTGATGGAGTCCGTCACCGAACTCGGCGCCACCGCCCTGCTCTCCTCGCACGCCCTGCCCGACGTCGCCCGGGTCTGCGACCACCTGGTGGTGCTGGCCCGCGGTCGGGTCCAACTGCACGGCGACATAGGGCCGTTGATCGCCCAGCACGCCCGGGTGACCGGCCGGCCCGCCGACCTCGACGCGCTCCCGGCGGACGTCACGGTGCTCACCCGCACCGACCCGGAGACCGCGCTGGTTCGTTTCGAACGGCCGCTGCCCGACGGGCCGTTCACCGTCACTGCGCCCGACCTGGAAGAACTCGTCCTCGCCCACCTGGCCCGCGCCGCCCGCCCCGGGCAGCCGGCCGCCGCCCGCCCGGAGGCCCGTCGATGATCTGGCTGACTTGGCGCCAGTTCCGCACCCAGGCCCTGATCGGCCTGGCCGCGCTGCTCCTGCTGGGCGGCTACCTGCTGGTGCTCGGCCTCGACATCCAGCACGCCCACCAGGACGTCCTCGCGCACTGCGGTGGCCGGGACTGTGCCGGCCCGCTCGGGGCTTTCGCCGACCGCTACCGGCTGCGCACCGACCTGCTCGGCTATCTGCTGCTGGTGCTGCCCGTCGTCCTCGGCGTGTTCTGCGGTGCGCCGCTGGCCGCCCGCGAGTTCGAGGCCGGCACGCACCGGCTGGTGTGGAACCAGAGCATCACCCGCCGCCGCTGGCTGGCAGTCAAGTTGGCGGTGGTGGGCGGCAGTTGCACGCTCGCCGTCGCGCTCGTCTCGCTGCTGCTGGGCTGGGCCACCGGCCCCGTCGTCGCCGTCGAGGGCGCGCGCTTCGAGCCGGTGGCTTTTGCTTCGCACGGGCTGGTGCCCGCCGCGTACGCTGCTTTCGCGTCCGTGCTCGGGGCCACCTTCGGGCTGCACCTGCGTCGGACCGTGCCGGCGATGGCCGCGACGCTCGCCGTGTTCACCGCCGTCCAGCTGGCCGTTCCGGCCCTGGTCCGGCCGCACTACCAGGCGCCCGAGCGGACCAGTGTGCAGCTGACCGCGCCGATCGTCGCCAACCTCGGCAAGATCGGCACCTACGGGGACATCGGTGGCCTGCGCGTCCCCGGCGGCCCGTGGGTGATCGACACCAGCGCGATCCTCGACGAGAGCGGCGCACCCGTCGGGCACAGTGACTGGTTCCAGGACTGCATGGACCACAGTTCGCTCGCCGACCTGCCCCGCTGCCTCGCCGACCACCGGATCCACGTGCAGATCACCCAGCAGCCTGCCGGCCGCTACTGGACCTTCCAGGTCGTCGAGAGCGCCCTGTTCGCCCTGCTCACCGCCTTTGCCGCCGTCCTCGCCGTCCGTCGGCTGCGCACCCGCGCCGACTGACCGGAGAATCGATCGGAAGAGCTGACAACCTTTCGGACGGGCTCGGGCGTGTGGTCGGTGTGACGCGAGGAACCGAGGACGACCTCTACACCGCTTTCGTCGCGGCCGCCTGGCCGCGACATCTACGGACGGCCACCCTGATCACCGGGGACCGGCTCCGCGGCGAGGAGTTGCTCCAGGACTGCCTGGTGAAGCTCTACGTCCGCTGGCACCGGATGGCCACCGACGACCCGCACGCCTACCTGCGGCGGATGCTCGTCAACGGCCACGTCAGCTGGTGGCGTCGGCGACGCCGGGAGACCCTCACCGCCGAGCTGCCGGACCTGCCCGGTAGGGCCGGCGACGAGTACGGCGAGACGGACGAACTGCACCGTGCCCTGCGCTCGTTGCCCGCCCGGCAGCGTGCGGTGGTGGTGCTTCGGCACCTGGAGGACCTGTCGGAGAAGGACACCGCCAGCGTTCTCGGCTGCTCCGTCGGCACCGTCAAGAGCCAGCACTCCCGGGCCCTGGCCCGGCTGCGCACGGCACTTCCGAAGAACCGGTCGAAGAACGAGGAGGCTGTCAGCCCATGAGCACCAACGACCATGAGGACCTGTCGCACGCGCTGGAGGTGCTGGCGGACCGCCAGCTCCCGCCCGGCTCCGCACCCACGGCGGACCTGCTGCGCCGTGGCCGCCGCAGCAAGCGGCTGCGTGCCGCCACCGTGACCGGCACGGCCGTCGCCGTCGGCGCGCTCGCGATGGGGACGCTTTTCATCGGCGGCCCGGGGGCCACCACCACGGGCATCGGGCCGGCCGCCGCTGCCGCGTCCGGGCCGGAGGCGTCGTCCAAGCCGTCCAGCACACCTTCGGGGTCGTCCAAGCCCTCGGGGGAGCCGTCGACCAAGCCTTCGGGGTCGGCCAAGCCGTCCGGCACGCCGTCGGAGGTGAGCAAGCCCTCCGGTACGCCGTCCACCAAGACCAGCAACAGCCCGGTCCTCGACCCGAGGGTGAAGGAGCTGCTCACGGCGCGGATCCCGGCCGGTTACCGGATCGCCAACAGCTACGACGATCCGGACCCGGCGCCCGGATCGGGCGTGCGGTACCGGGTCGCGACGACGATGCTTCTCGTCAACGACGCGAAGAGCCCGGTGGAGGGCACCGACATCCGCCTCGAGATCAGCCACATGCCGGGAATGGCGCCCGGGACGACGTACCAGCCGAATCCGACCTGCGACGGGATGTCCAACTGCACCGTCACGCAGCGCCCCGACGGCAGCGTGCTGATGGTCAAGCTCCCCCCGGCGGCGGGCGATTTCTACCGGTGGTCGGCAGCCCTGTACCGCACCGACGGCAACATCGTCACCGCCAGCGCGAACAACTCCCCGATGATGGGGGGGCCGATCGTGCAGCCGGCTTTCAACGGCGATCAGCTCACGACCCTCGTCCTGGACCCGGTCTGGTTGTACGTGATCGACCAGCTGAAGGCCCAGTTCGGCTGATCCCGACGCGGGTCAGGGGCGCAGCAGCCCCCAGTACAGCGCCCACGGGACGAACGCCGCGCCCGAGAGCGCCAGTAGTCCGATCCGGACCCGGCTGCCGCTCGCCGGGCGGTTCCGGCCGGCTGCGGCCACGGTGACTCCGGCCGCCACCACCGTTGCCGTGGCGGCCAGTTGCAGCACCAGCCAGGGGACGGGCCGGCCGAACAGGACCGGTCCGGGCAGGGCGGCTGCCACGAGCGCCATGTACAGCAGGTAGACCGGCGTGCCGGCGACCGCGAGTGTGCCGGTCAGGGCGGCCCAGCGGGCCGCGCGGGGGAGGCCGGCCGGTGCGGGGCGGCGGCGAAGACGGCGGACGGTGCCGGTGGCCAGGTGCCCGGCGAAGCCGAGCAGGCAGACGGCGGTCAGTGCGGCCTGCAGCCAGGGCGACTCGTACCAGTGGAGCGGGGCGAGCGGCCGGCTGGCGTACTGCTGCGCGGGGGCGGCGTCGACGGTGACCGGCGGCAGGCCGGTGGCCAGTCCGGTGATCCACCGGGACTCGAACTCGGCGTAGTCGCCGGGCAGTTGGCTCGGCCGGTCGAAGCCGTCGTCGAAGGTGCGCCGGAGATTGTGGCGGACGTCCGGGATGGTGCGGATCGTGTAGTGGCGGTTGCCGCCGCGGTCCAAGGCCTCCCGGACGATCCGCTCGCTCTCGGCGGGCACGGCCTCGCGGTCCAGCGTCCCCCATTCGGCCAGTACCGGTACCTGGAGCCGCTCCCAGGCCGGTACCGGGTCGTAGTCCGCCTCCGGGAAGAGCTCGGCGGCGGCCAGCTCGCGGATCAGCGTGCGCTGCATGGTGGGCAGCAGCGAGCCGGTGATCCCGGCGTGCCGCAGGTACTCGCCGTACGCCCAGGCCTCCTGGCGGGACGGGCTGAGGCCGGACGCGCCCGCGGTCACCACGAAGGACACGTCGGTGGTGCGGCCCGCGGCCAGCGTGATCACCCATGCGCCCTCGGACAGGCCCCACAGGCCGACCCGGTTCGGATCGATCTCGGGCCGGGAGCGCAGGAGTTGGACGGCGGCGAGCGCGTCGTCCGCGAGCCGGCCGTAGTCCCGTTGGAGGGTGGAGTAGCCGGCCGTTCGCTTGTCCCAGATCAGCGCGGGGACGCCGTGTGCCGCGTAGGCCTCGGCGGAGGGCCGCAGTTCGTCCATGGTGACCGGCCCGGCCCCGGCGACCATCGCCAGTCCGGGGGCGCCGCTCGCGCCGTGCGGGGCGATCAGTTCGCCGTGCAGCCGGGTGCCGTCGGCGCTGGTGAACTCGACTGCGGTGTGGTCGAGTTGGGTGTCCGCCGCGGTGGCGGGGGTGGTGATCAGCAGGCCGAGCAGGAGGGTGATCAGTCCCAGCAGTGCGGTGCGGTGTGCCGTTCGGTGTCTGCTGCTCATGGCGCGTTCTCCCCGTGGTCGATGGTCGCTCCACCTTTTCCGACCGCACGGCGCCGCGGGATGGGGCAGCCACCCGAAACCTCAGGGGGGACAGCCCCCGGAAACGCCGACAGAGCTGACGTGGCGTCAGCTCCGGGGCGGGGTCGGGCGATTACTTCGGCTCGCGGTCGAACTGCGAGCGGGACCAGACGTAGCCGAGCACGGTGAGGGCGGCGCACCAGAGCAGGGCGATCCACCAGTTGTTGCCGATGTGGGTGCCGAGCAGCAGGCCGCGCAGCGTCTCGATGGCGGGGGTGAACGGCTGGTACTGGGCGATCGGCTGGAACCAGCCGGGCATCGAGTGCAGCGGGACGAACGCGCTGGAGATCAGCGGCAGCACGATCAGCGGCAGTGCGCTGTTGCTGGCGGCCTCCGCGTTGGGGCTGCCCAGGCCCATGCCGACGGCGATCCAGGTGAGGGCGAGCGCGACCAGCGCCAGCAGGCCGATCGCGGCCAGCCACTCCAGCACGGTGGCGTCGTGCGAGCGGAAGCCGATGGCGACACCCACCGCGCCGACCAGCAGCACGCTCAGCATCGACTGGAGCACGCTGCCGATCACCCGGCCGAACAGCACCGAGCCGCGGTGGATGGCCATGGTGCGGAACCGGGCGACGATGCCCTCGTTCATGTCCGTCGCCATCGAGACGGCGGTGCCGATCACGGTGGAGCCGATGGTCATCATCAGGATGCCGGGCACCAGGTAGGCGACGTAGGCGGCGCGGCCGGCGCCGCCGCTCATCGCGTTGCCGAAGATGTAGACGAACAGCAGGAGCAGCATCACCGGCGTGAGCAGCAGGTTCAGGGTGAGCGACGGGTAGCGCCGGGCGTGCAGCAGGTTGCGCCGCAGCATGGTGGACGAGTCGCGGACGGCGAGGGCGAACGAGCTCATCGGACAGCCTTCTTCGAGGATGCGGCCGCGGCGGCCGGGGCGGTGGATGCGGCGTCGGACTGGGTGGCGTCGGACTGGGTTGCGTCGGACTGGGCGGGGACGGACTCGGCGGGGACGGCGGGTGCGCCGGTCAGCGCGAAGAACACGTCGTCCAGGTCGGGGGTGTGCACGGTCAGCGCGTCGGCCTCGACGCCCGCCGCGTCGAGCCGGTCGAGCACCGAGCGCAGCGCGCGCTGGCTGCCGTCGCTGGGGACCAGCAGGGTCAGCGACTCGTCGTCGCGGGCGCCCTCGGTGAGTGCGTCGGCGGCGGACCGGTACCCGGCCGGGTCGGTGAAGCGGAGGCTGACGTGGCCGCCCGGGACGAGGCGCTTGAGTTCCGCGGCGGTGCCTTCGGCGGCGATCACGCCGTTGTGCAGGACGGCGATCCGGTCGGCGAGTTCGTCGGCCTCGTCCAGGTACTGGGTGGTGAGGAAGACGGTGACGCCGCCGGTGACGAGCTCCCGGATGATCTGCCACATGCCGTGCCGGCTGCGCGGGTCGAGGCCGGTGGTCGGCTCGTCCAGGAAGATGATCCGCGGGCTGCCGACCAGGGTCATCGCGATGTCGAGGCGGCGCTTCATGCCGCCGGAGTAGGTGGAGGCGGGCTTCTGGGCGGCCTCGGTGAGATCGAAGCGGGCCAGCAGGTCGGCGGCGACCCGGCGGCCCTCGGCCTTGGGCAGGTGGTGCAGGTCGGCCATCAGCAGCATGTTCTCCTCGCCGGTGATCAGGCCGTCGACGGCGGAGAACTGGCCGGTGACGCCGATCGCGGCGCGCACCGCCTGCGGGGCGGCGGCCAGGTCGTGGCCGCCGATCCGGATCGGCCCGCTGCCCGGGCCGGCGGAGATCAGGGTGGAGAGGATCTTGACGGCGGTGGTCTTGCCGGCCCCGTTCGGGCCGAGCAGGGCGAAGACGGTCCCTTCCGGGACGGACAGGTCGACGCCGTCGAGGACGGTCTTGTCCCCGTAGGACTTGCGCAGCCCCTGCGCCGCGATGGCCAGGCCGGTCATGGGAGAACTCCTTCTTCTGTCGCTGAGCTGGTGGGGCGGTGCGGGGTGGTGGTCAGACCGTGCGGGCGGTGATGTCGCCGTTCTTGGTGGTGGCGCGGATGGCGAGCGCGGGCACGTCGTCGGCGTTGCGCAGCGCGTTGTGGATGCGGCCGTAGCCGGTGCCGGCGTCCAGCGAGGCGGAGATGCCGCGGGCGGCGCCGACGGTGATCGACCCGGACTGGGTGGTGAGCGTCAGTTCGCCGCGCGCCGCCTCGGTGACGGTCAGGTCGCCGCGCTGGGTGTCGAGCTGCGCCGAGCCGGTGAGCCGGCCGATTTCGACGGAGCCGTCCTGGAGGCTCAGGCGGCCGCCGGCCGTCTCGTCGAGCTTGACCTTGCCGCGGGCGCTCTCGTACGAGACCTCGCCGAGCCGTCCCACGCCGCGCAGTTCGGCGTCGGCGGCCTTCGCCTCGACCCGCGAACCGGACGGCAGCTGGACGGTCACCTCCAGCGCGCCGCTCGGGCCGAGCAGGCGGTGGTTCGAGGCGGCGGTGACGATCCGCAGCACGCCGTCGGTGAGGGACACCTCGGTCTGCTCGGCGGCCTGCACGTCGCGGCCCTTGGACTGATTCGCGGGGCGCACCTCGACGACGGTGTCGGTGCGGTCGGCGGCGATCAGGCGGAGCTGGCCGGCCGGGATGTCGATGACGGCGGTGATCGTGGTGGGGGTGTCGAACTTCTGCATCGTGGACTCCGTCTGTGCGTCGTTTCTGATGATGGAAACGCTACGTTGCGTTCATGAAGTCGGCAAGAAGGCTGTTGCAATCAATCAGTGTCTGTGCAGCTCAGGGCTAGTAAATCGTTGCAATGGTTCGTGAGATAACGCAACGACGGAAAGGGCGTGCGTTGCAATGGACTAAGAGTGAACGCTATGCTGGGTCGCGTCACGCACCGTTCGACCCGAGGAGACCGCGATGCCGGGAGGCAGGCTCACCCAGCAGGAACGCCAGCAGATCGCGCTGGGACTGGCCGACGACCTGGCGTACGCCGAGATCGCCCGCCGCCTGGACCGGCCGACCTCGACCATCACCCGCGAGGTCATGCGCAACGGCGGCCCCAACGGCTACCGGGCCGACCTCGCCCACCGCGCCACCGAACACCGCGCCCAGCGCCGCGCGGCGCTGCCCCGTGACCCGTACACCGACCGGCCCGTCGACGGGCGCGACCCGGAGGCCGTGCGCGCGTACGAGGAGACCGTCACCACGGTCTTCATGCACTCCGGAATGAGCCGGATGCCCGCCCGGGTGCTGGCCGCGCTGATGGTCACCGACGAAGGCGTCCTCTCCGCGGCCGAACTCGCCCAGCGCCTCCAGGTCAGCCCGGCGTCCATCTCCAAGGCGGTGGCCTTCCTGGACGAGCAGACCATGATCCGCCGTGAGCGCGACGACCGTCGGCGCGAGCGGTACGTGATCGACGACGACATCTGGTACCAGGCCACCATCGCCAGCGCCCGCGCCAACGCCGCCGTGGTCGCCGCCGTCCGCGAGGGCATTCCGGTGCTCGGCCCGGACACTCCGGCCGCCGCCCGGCTGGAGAGCATCGCGCGGTTCCTCGACTTCGTCTCGGAGGGGCTGTTCCGGATGGCCGAGCAGGCCCGCGAAATCCTGTACGTCAAGCCCGAGTCGGACGCCGAAGACGCCGAAGACGCCGACACCCCCGAGGACGGGGGCGACGGCGGCAAGCGCTGAACCGGCTTGCCCGGTCAGGCATTTCGCCCGGCCGGGGCCTCTCGCCGGGCCGGGGCCTCTCGTCGGGCCGGTGACTGCCGTCCGGCCGGGCGGCCCAGGAACGCGGCGACCGCGGCCGCGCCGGCCAGCAGCGCGAGACCGGCGACCAGCAGGGCGATCCGGGTGCCGGAGCCGCCCGAGGCGGTGTCGGCCAGCGCGCCCAGCACGGCCACGCCGAGCACCGCGCCGGTCTGCCGGGCCGAGTTCAGCGCGCCCGAGGCGATCCCGGACTGCTCCTTGGTGACCGCGCCGACCACCGCCGTCATCAGCGACGGGATCGCGAACGACACCCCGAAGCCCAGCACCAGCAGCCCGGCCGCCATCGCCACCCGCGCGGCCGTCGAGTCCGCGGTCGCCGCAGCGGCCACCAGCACCCCGGTGCCCATCAGCAGGAATCCGGCGACGGCCGGGCGGCGGGCCCCGATCCGGCCCACCAGCCGTCCCGTGAAGACCGGGTTGAACGCTGTCGGCAGCATCAGCGGCAGGAACGCGACGCCCGCGCCGAGCGCGCTCAGGCCGTGCGCCCGCTGGAAGTGCAGCGAGAGCACGAACAGCACCCCGGACAGCCCGAAGTTCACCAGCAGCCCGGCGAACAGCCCGGTGGCGAGGGTCCGGTCGCGCAGCAGCCCCAGCGGGAGCATCGGGGCGAGCCGCGCGGCCTCCCGGCGGCGTTCGACCGCCACGAACGACCCGCCCGCCAGCGCGAACACCGCGAAGCCGCCGAGCACCGGCAGCGACGCCCAGCCCGCCGGCTCGCTCTCGATCAGCGCCCAGGTCAGCCCGGTCAGCGCCAGCACCGCGCAGAGCTGACCCGGCAGGTCCACGCCCTTGGCCGGCCCGGGCCGGTCCGCCGGGGCGTGGCGCACCGTCAGGGCGACGGCGAGCAGCGCCACCGGCACGTTGACCAGGAAGATCGCCTGCCAGCCGAACCGGTCGGTGAGCACCCCGCCCACCAGCGGCCCGGCGGCCAGCGCGCTGCCGCTGATCGCCGCCCACACGCCCATCGCCCGGGCCCGCGCCGCCGGTTCGGTCCAGGCGTGCGCGATCACCGCGAGCGAGGCTGGCAGCAGCAGCGCGCCCGCCGCGCCGAGCAGCGCCCGCAGCGCGATCAGTACGCCCATCGACCCGGCCAGCGCGCTCACCCCGGAGCAGGCGCCGAACAGCCACAGCCCCGCCAGGAACACCCGCCGCCCGCCGTGGCGGTCGGCCAGCGCACCGGCGGTGAGCAGCAGCGCGGCGAAGGCGAGGGTGTAGCCGTTCGAGACCCACTGCAGGCCGCCGAGCGAACCCGACAGGTCCGCGCCGATCGCGGGCAGCGCCACGGTCACCACCGTGGTGTCCAGCATCACCATGAAGTAGCCGAGCGAGATTCCGAGCAGCAGCAGCCCGTTCCCGCGCCGGGCGTCGGTCCGTCCACCGGGCACAGCTGTCCCCCCGAGGGTGCGAAGAAGAGTGGATGCGACGGGCGCGCCGGACGACGGCGGCGCCGCGGTTCGCCGGGCCGGTTGTGAGCGGCGGGCGATCACTGAAATTCTTGCCGCGGCACGGCGGTTGAGGAAGCGGAAGCTTCCGATGGCACCCATCGCCGGAGCCGATGACGAAGCCGGCCCGGGCCGACTCGGCCGACGACGAGGAGCGGACACCGTGGAACTGCGCCATCTCCGGACCTTCCGCACCGTCGCCCGGACGCTCAACTTCACCCGGGCCGCCGCGGAGTTGAACTACGCCCAGTCCAGCGTCACCGCGCAGGTGCAGGCCCTGGAGGCGGAACTCGACGCCAAGCTGTTCGACCGCAGCCACCGCCAACTGTCGCTCACCCCGGCCGGCGAACGGCTGCTCGAGTACGCGGACCGGATGCTGCTGCTCGCCCAGCAGGCCCGCGCGGCCGTCGAGCAGGAGGACGGCCGGCCCGGCGGCCGGCTGGTGGTCGGCGGGCTGGAGACGCTGTGTGCCCACCGCCTGCCCGCCGTCCTCGCCCCGTACCGCCGCGAGTTCCCCCAGGTGCAGGTCGCGGTCCGCCAGGGCAACCGGGGCGAGCTGTACGACGCGGTGCGACGCGGCGAGCTCGACGTGGCACTGACCTTCGGCCGGGCACCCCAGGACGAGCTGATGGCCAGTGAGACGCTGGCCGGCGAACGGCTGATGGTGGTCGCTCCGATCGGCCACCGGCTGGCCCGGTACCCGCAGCTCGGCGGGCCGGAACTGCGCGGCGAACCCTTCCTGGCCACCCCGCCCGGCTGCGGCTTCCGGGAGATGCTGGACGCCCTGATCGGGAGCCTCGGCCCGGACGCCCCCGTGATCGACACCGAGCTGGCCGGCATCGCCGCCCTCCGCCAGTGTGCCGTGGCCGGGCTCGGCTGCGCCCTGCTGCCCGAGCTCGCGGTGGCCGACGCGGCGGCCCGCGGCGAACTCGCCGCCGTCCCGGTGCTCGGCGACGCCGCCCGGACCACGATCACCATGAGCTGGCTGCGCAGCGCCGAACTCCGGCCCGCCGTACCGGCGTTCCTCGCCACCGCGCGCGCCGCGTTCGCCCGGATGGCGGTGGCCTGACGCGTGATCAGGGCGCGAACGGGGCCGCGCAGGTGACCAGTTGGGCGCGGGACGGGAGCAGCCGGTCGAGCACGAACGCGTGCACCTCCGGGTCCGGGTCCGCGATGCCGTCCGACAGCACGTGCAGGCGGTAGTCGCGATCGGCCGCGTCCAGGACGGTGGACAGTACGGCGCCGCCGGTGCTGAGCCCGCCGACGATCAGGGTGTCGATGCCACGGGCCCGCAGCCCCCGGTCGAGGTCGGTGGTGGACAGCGCGCCGAGGCGGGTCTTGCGGGCCACCAAGTCGCCTGGCTGCGGGGCGAGTCGGGGGTGGAAGGCGGCGCCCGGGTCCTGGTGGTGCAGGGCGCGGTGCCGGGCCACGGCGGCGAACGTGGTGTTGGCGGCGGGGACGGCCGCCCAGTCGTCCTCGGTGAACGCGGCCCGCACGTGGGCCACCGCGCCGCCCTTCGCGCGGACCTCGGCGACGGCCCGCTCCAGCCGGTCGAGCAGCGGACCGGCCTCGGGGACGGCGGACAGGACGGCCGGCTGGCAGTCCAGCAGGAGCAGCGCGGTGTTCTTCACGGGAGTCTCCTCACTCCTAAGGGGGTGATCAGGCGCGGTTGTTGAGCAGCGCGGGCTCGCGCGGCGGCGCCGGTTCGAATCAGGCGCGGCTGTCGAGCAGCGCGGGCTCGTGCGGCGCGGCTTCGTGCGGCGCTGCCGGTTCGCGGCGGGGCAGCAGCAGCGGGGTGGCCAGGGCGAGCAGGCCCGCGACGGCCAGCGTGGTGCGCGGGCCGGTCAGGGTGGCGAGCAGGCCGCCGAGCGCGGTGAGGGCGGCGATGGCGGCCTGCTGGCCGATCGACCAGGCCGAGAGCGTGCGGGCGACCAGGTGCTGCGGGGTGCGTTCCAGCCGGTAGGTGGCGAGCACCGGCGTGAACAGGCTCATGTTGACGATGATCGCCAGCTCGACGGCCATCACCGTGACCAGTCCGACCACGCCGGGCCGGACGAAGGCCAACCCGACGAGCCAGACGGCGCGCAGCGTGCCGATCGTCCGGAACACCCACGTCCGGCCGTACCGCGCCACCACCCGCGGGGCCAGCCGGGAGCCGATCAGTCCGCCGAGGCAGGGGGCGGCGAAGGCCAGGCCGTACTGCCAGGCGGGGAAGTGGAGTTGGCGCAGCAGTAGGACGGCGAGGACCGGTTCGGTGGCCATGATCAGGCCGGACACCAGCAGGTTGTTGAGGTACAGCGCGCGCAGCCCGGGGTCGCCCAGCAGGTGTCGCCAGCCGTCCAGCAGCGATCCGGCCTTGCCTGTTTCGCGCCGCCGGGGTGCTTCCTCGCGGTCGCGGATCGCCGTCAGGCCGAGCGCCGACAGCAGGTAGCTGCCCGCGTCGGCCAGCACCGTGATGACCGGCCCGAACGCGCCGATCGCGGCCCCGCCGAGTGGCGGCCCGATCGCGATCGAGCTCCAATTCGTCGACTCAAAGCGAGAGTTGGCGACCAGCAGGTCCTCCGGTCGGACCAGTGTCTTCAGGTAGGCGCCGCTGGCCGCGCCGAACGCGATCTTCGCCGCGGCGACCACCGCCGACACCGCGAACAGCTGCCCGATGCCGAGCACCCCGCAGGCGTACGTGAGCGGGATGGACGCCATCGCGCCGAACCGGACCAGGTCGGCCGCGATCATCACCGGCCGCTTGCGCCGGAACTCCACCCACGGCGCGAGCGGCACCGCCAGCATCGCCCCCACCGCCGGGCCCACGGCCGACAGCGCCGACACCTCGGCGGGCCCGGCGTGCAGCACCAGCACCGCGATCAGCGGCAGCGCCCCGAACCCCAGCCCTGACCCGTACGCGCTCACCGCGTACGACGCCCACAGCCACCCGAACCGTCGTCCCAAGGACCGCCTGCCCACCGCCACCCCCGCCGACCGTACAAACCTTCGTTGACCATGGAGAGCCAACCGGGCCGCACAAGCGCAGGTCAAACAACCGAGGAGGGCCGACTGTACAACCAGTGGTTGTTCACTAAGGTGGGGCAACGTGGACCTCGAAGCCGTACGCACCTACCTCGCCGTCGCCGAGGCGGGCCAGTTCCAGAAGGCCGCCACCGACCTGGCGATCACCCAGCAGGCTGTCTCCAAGCGCATCGCCGCCCTCGAACGCGACCTCGGGGTCCGGCTGTTCATCCGCACCCCGCGCGGCGCCGAGGCCACCATCGACGGTCAGGCGTTCCTCCCGCACGCCCGCGAACTGCTGCGGGTCGCCGAACGCGCCGTCGCTTCCGTGCACGCCGCCCGCCGCCCGCTCCGGGTGGACGTGATCAACCTGCGCGGCGCCGCGTCGGGCCTGCTGCGCGACTTCCACCGCAGCCACCCCGAGACCGAACTCGACGTGGTGAAGCTGCTCGACATCGACGAGGCCGTCCGCGCCGTCCGCTCCGGGGCCATCGACGCCACCTTCCGTGCCGTCGCCGCCCCGGGCCGGCCGCTGCCCGACGACCTCGCCGCCGCCCGGGTGATCGACGAGCAGCTCCAGCTGCTCACCGGCCCCGACCACGCCCTCGCCGAGGCCCGCTCGGTGACGCCGCGCGAACTCGTCGGCCACCGGATCTGGATGCCCGGCATCCTCCCCGGCTCCGAGTGGGCGGCCTACTACGACGACCTGGTCGCCGAGTTCGGCCTCACCATCGAGGCCACCGGCCCCAACTTCGGCTCCGACGCCCTGCTCGACACCATCGCCGACACTCCCGCACTGGCGACCTTCCTCAGCGACGGCACCCGGCTGGTCTGGCCCGAGAGCCACGGCCTGCGCCGGATCCCGCTCACCGACCCGACGCCCGTCTACCCGCACTCCCTGGTGTGGCACCGCGACAACCCGCACCCGGCACTGGCCGCCCTGCGCACCCACCTGGCCGCCACCAAGGCCGCCCACGACGCCCCCGGCACCTGGGTGCCCGACTGGGTGCAGCGGGACTGAGCACGGCTCAGAGCAGCGCGCGCAGGCGTTCCCGACTTCCTGCTCGCCGACAGCACCGCCTACCTGCGCAGCTTCGCCGACGAACTCGACAGCGTGCTCACCGCCGACGACGACCGCATCCGCGCCGAACTCGGCCACTGCTACGACCGCACCGCACCACCCGTCGTCCAACGCCTCCGCGACGAAGGCGCCCGCGCGCTGCGCCCCGTGATGAACGCTGCCGCCGCCCTCTACCGCGAATGCCTGGCACCCGACTGGCGGGACCTGCGCCGCACCCTCGACGCCCAAGTCCGCTGCCATGCACAGACGGTGGCGACGGACGGGCCCGCCGCGATGCTCTCCCGCCTGCACCCGCGGCTGAGCTGGCACGACGCCGGCACCCTCACCGTCGAACGCCCCGGCCCTGTGGTCCGGCACCGACTCGCAGGCCGCGGGCTGCAGTTGCACCCGAACCTGTTCCTCGACAAGTGCGCCGTCCTGCACCCGCCCGACCGGCCCACCGCCGTGCTGCACCCGGTGACGCTCGCCGTCCGTCCGGACGCCGCTCCCGACGGCCTGCTCGCGCTGCTCGGCCCAGCCCGCACCCGAGCTCTCCGGGTTGTCGCCCAAGGCCCGTGCACCACCACGGAGTTGGCTGCCACGCTCGGCATCGCCGCACCGTCCGCCTCGCCGCACACCAACGCGCTGCGAGCCGCCGGACTGATCACCACCACCCGGCAGGGGCGCCAGGTGCAGCACGCCCTCACGCCGCTCGGGCACGCGCTGCTCGACGCCAACCCGTGACGGCGAGCCGTCCCGATCAGCCCGCCGGGACGGGGTTGCCGACAGTCGACCTGCCCGGCCGGGCGACCCACTGCATCGCCTCCCTGACCCGGGCGGCACCCGCCCGGGCGAACGCCGCGCCGCCACCTACAGCGGGCTCCCGACGGGCGCCCAGACCGGCACACGGGGCGCAGATGCCGGGCTGCGGGATCGGGTCGCAGCACTTGGCGCACTCGGCCTGCGGGGGCTTGGCGGGAGGCGCGGGCTCCGGGACGGGCGGGAGCTTGTCCCTCAGCCGGAAGCGCACCAGGCCGGCCGGCGACGTGACTTCGGGGGGCAGGTGGCTCGTCAGGGCCCGGACCAGATCGGCCTCCGGCACATTGCGCTCCAGCCACGGCACGACCAGCGGCGCGAGCCTCCGCGCCTCGGCCTCGCCGAGACGCAGGCGCGGCTCGTTGCGGAGCGCCCGGAACAGCGCGGCGACCGCCTCGCGGGTCCGGCCGTCCATGGCCGTCAGGGCCGTCCGGGCCGTGCCACGCGGGGTTCGCGGAGCACGTTCGGCGCGCTCCGCCCGCACGGTCGGGGCGGCTCGCTGCGCCGGGATGGCGCGTTCGGCGCGTTCGGCGAGCTGGGGCGGCTCGGCCTGCGGTGCGGCCTGCGCGGCCGGCGGCGCGGCGGGCTTGCTGCGCTCGTCCGGCTCGGCCGGCGGTGCGGCCTGCTGTGGCGGCGCGGCGGGCCTGCTGCGGTCGTCCGGCTCGGGCTGACCGGCCTGGTCGGCGGGCGCGTTCGACTCGTAGGGCTCACAGGGCGCATGCGGCTGGTCCGGCAGGTCCGGCTGGTCCGGTCCGTCGGGCTGGCCAGGATCGGTCGTCCCGCTGGGCTCGCTGGGATCGGCAGGCGTGTGCGTTCGGTTCGGCCAGGTCGGCCAGTTCGCCCAGTACGGCAGGTCCGGCTCGTCGGGTTGGCCAGGCAGGTCCGGCTCGCCCGGCTCGTCGAGCGCGTCCGGCTCGACCGGTTCGGTCGGTCGGTCCGCCCCGCCCGGCTCGCCCGGCTCGCCCGGCTCGCCCGGCTCGCCCGCCCCGCCCGGCTCGCCCGGCTCGCCCGCCCCGCCCGGCTCGACCGCCTCGTCGAGCGCGTCCGGCTCGACCGGCTCGCCCGCCCCGCCCGGCTCGCCCGCCCCGCCCGGCTCGCCCGCCCCGCCCGGCTCGCGCCGGTCGCTCGGCGCTGGGGACGGTAGGGGGGTAGTAGTTTCTTTTACCTTCTTTTGTAGGTACCCGCCCGGCGCACCGACGCTCGCTGCACCGGGGCCCGGATTTCCGGCCCCCGGTGCGTCGGTGCCCGACTCGGCGGCGTCCTGCGGGAGTTGGGGCGTGTCGTAGACGTGGATCTCGCTGATGACCCGGCCCGCCGGGAGGCGCTTCTTCACCAGCCGGTAGTACCCGGCGGCCCGCAGCTCGGCCACGGCCTTCGTGATGGTGGTGCGGCCTTCGAAGCCTGCGTCGGCCAGGTTCTTGCAGTTCTCCGGCGTGTCGTCCGGCAGCGAGAGAAGGTACCCGAGCACGCCCTTGGCGACGTACGAAAGGTCACGGTTCTGCAGAATGTCGTTGGCGATAGCCGTGGATTCGCCGCTCTGGGCGCTACGATGAATACGCATCGGGAAGTTCTGTTCCTGTTGCCACGCCCCGGGACGTTGCCGCGTCGTCGGGGCTAACTATGTTTACAGGCACGGAACTTAGCACCCGAACCGATCGAAGATCGGCGAAACCGGCGAGTAGCCGAAATTTCGCCACCTGCGGATGAAATCGGACCATTCCCGACCGCAGACGGTCGATATCTGTCACACTCTCGACCGCTTCCCTCCGTCTGCCCGAACAGGGCTACGCGTTGAGGCACTCCCTGGCGTCTGCGAAGTAGAACTTTCGCTACTTTCAACGCAGTTCAGGCGAAGGCGGCCGCCCACCGCTCGATCGCGAACCCGCCGCCCGGCGCCCGCCGGACCTCCAGCGCCCCGGCTCCGCCGAAGTGCGCCGGCACCACCAACTCCCGCCGCGCCGCCGCCCGTTCGAGGATCCGGTGACGGCTGGCCGCCGCCTGCGCGGGGTCGACGCACCAACAGCTGTTGCAGGACGGGGCGATGATCTGCGCCGGGCTGTGCATCAAGTCACCGACGAAGACGGCCCGTTCGCCCCCGGACTCCAGCCGCAGCACCGAGGAGCCGGGCGTGTGGCCGGGCGCGGACTCCAGCACCAGGTTCTCGTCGATCCGGTGTTCACCCTCCCAGCGCGCCAACTGCCCACTCCGGTCCACCGGTTCGATGCTGTCCTGGTAGATCAGCTCCGCCTCCCGCCCGCCGCCGTAGGAGTTCCCCGGGCCGAGGTGGAAGTCGTCCGCGGCGTGCAGCAGGTACTGCGCGTTCGGGAACGTGGGCACCCACTCCCCGTCCGACTCGGTGGTGTTCCACCCGACGTGGTCGGCATGCAGATGGGTGTTGACGACGACGTCCACGTCCTCCGGGCGGACGCCGGCCGCGGCGAGCCGGCCGAGGAAATCGCCCTGCCACTGGTGGAACGCCGGCGTCTCGGGCCGCTCGCGCCCATTGCCAACGCTGGTGTCCACCAAGACAGTTCGGCCGCCGCTGCGCAGCACCCAGGTCTGCAACGCGGCCGCCGCCAGCCCACTCTCCGGCACCCAGTGCTGCGGCGCCAGCCACCCGGCGTTCTCCTCCCACCGCTCGGCCCCGAACCCGGGGACCAGCTGGTGGGCCGGCAGGAACGGGCCCTGCCACTCGATGACGCGGAGGACTTCGACACTCCCGAGCGTGATGCTCCGCACGTGTTCGCTGTTCATGTCGCCGACGCTAAGGGCCATTTGGCGAGTGTCTCAATGCTCGATCGGCTCATCCGGATACGCAACACGCTCTCACCTGCGCGGGTGAATACACTCCCGGGCATGGACGTGGTCAGCGACGCGATATCGACGGTCCGGATCGGACGGCCCTCCTCCAACCGCGTGCGGGTCGGCGGAAGTTGGAGCACCCGCCTCGCCCCGTACGACGGCGCCGGCTTCCACGTCGTCCTGGCGGGCAGCTGCCGGCTGATCGGCGCGGACGGCACCACCCTGGCGCTCACCTCCGGCGACGCGGTGCTGCTGCCGCGCGGCGCCGGCCACGTCCTCGCGGACGCCGAGGCTGGTCCGGGCGCTGCCCAACGCGCAGTCCCGTTCGAGCAGTTGGCCGAAAAGGACGTTCTCGGGCGGCCGGGCCAGGGGGAGGTGGAGCTGCTGTGCGGCAAGTACCGGCTCGACCACAGCCGCGCGCACCCACTGCTCGCCGAGCTGCCGGAGCTGGTGCACCTCCCGAGCCGGGTCGGCCGGCACCCCGAACTCCGCGCCGCCATCGACCTGTTGGGGCGCGAGGCGAGCGGTCGCCGCCCCGGCTCCGGCGTCGCCGTCCCCAGCCTGCTCGACCTGCTGCTGGTCTACCTGATCCGCGCCTGGCTCGCCGAGGGTTCGACGGGCGCCTGGCCGGCCGTCCTGGACGACGAGGTGGCGGCGGCCGCGGTCCGCGCCCTGCACGCGGACCCGGCCGCCCGGTGGACCACCGACCTCCTGGCGGCGGAGGTCGGGGTGTCCCGCGCCACCCTGGCGCGCCGGTTCACCGCACTGGTCGGCCGGCCGCCGATGGCGTACCTGACCTGGTGGCGCCTCGCCCTGGCCGCCGCGAGACTCCGGGACACCCCCGACCCGCTGGCCGCCATCGCCCGCCGGGTCGGCTACGGCACGCCCTACGCCTTCTCCCACGCGTTCCAGCGGGAGTTCGGCACCACACCCGGCCGCTACCGCGCCGCCGCTCAGCCCCCGCCGTAGGTGGCCTGGGTGACGGCGAAGACATTGCGTCCGCCCGTGGTCTCCTGCAACGACCACAGCAGGTCGGGGTTGGTGGCGTCCTCCCAGTAGGAGAGGCTCTCGCCGCCGCCCACCCAGGCGAAGGTGGACGGCCCGGCCGTCGGCGTCCAGTAGTAAAGCTGCTTCGCCCCCGAGGAGTTGAACCACCACCGGCCGTTGTGGGACGCCACGCCGTTGAGGTGGTACCAGGGCAGCATGAGCGCCTGACTCGCGGTCGTCGTCGTGGCGAACGTCGTCGCCCCCGGCGCGAACGGGAAGCGCACGGCCCGCGGCGCCCGCTTCGGGTAGTCGGTGCAGGTCGAGCTCACCGGGCAGGTGTACTCCGTCATCACGATCGACTCGCTGACCCGGTCCAGCGAGATGGACGACCACGCCAGCCCGGCCACACCGGTGGCCGTCTGCGAGGTGACGGTGCCGACCTGCGGCAGCACGTAGGCGTAATTGTGGGCGTAGTAGGCCCCGTTGGCCTGGCGGCCGATCTGATCGGCGGTGCCGCCGGTGTCGGTGTTGAGGATCTTGCGCATGTCGAAGACCCGCATGCCGCGCCCGGTGTCGGCGACATAGAGGTAGTCCCCGTACCAGGAGACGCCGCCCGCGTGGATCGGGATGTCCTTGAAGTCCGGCGCCGCCGCCGTGCCCGTCGGCTCCACCAGCAGGATCTTGCGGTACGTGTTGGGGTAGGTGGCGTCCCAGTCCGCCAGCGTGATCCGGCTGCGCTGGTGGTTCCCGCCGCAGGCGTCGGCGGTGTACCAGCTGACCAGCACCAGCTGATGCCCGTCGTAGTTCCCGCTGTTCGCGGTCCCCACGGCGTCCCGGCTCGTGGTGATCCCCTGCGGAACGCTCTTGCAGTCCGTGTTGTCACCGTCGTCGAACCGGAACCCCGTGGACAGCCCCGCCACCGAGAACGACGAGGGCAGCGCCTGCCGGGTGTGGTTGGCGTTCTCCATCACGGTGTGCACGGGCGACGTCCCCAGTGCCGTCACCAGCGCCGAGTCGAGCGCGTCGTACTTGTGGTAGTCCGCGCTGAGCGTGTAGTCCGCCCCGTTCAGCGCCGTCGGGCCTGCCGCGGCCTCGGCCGGCGAGGCCCCCACCCATCCGCCGGCGACCGCCAGTCCGGCGGCGATCACCGCGCTTGTTGCTGCCCTGACTTGACGAAGCATCACATCGAGCCTCTCCGTGCGAACAGTCCAACAGGCCCTCACGCTAGGCTCGCGCTGGACATGTACGCAACACTCTGGTCGCTTTGTCACCCGCCAAGGGGTCGGCCGTCCCCACGGGACGTCACACGCCGACCGCGAGGTCGCGCAGCGTCGCCTCGGCCTCCGGCGTCAGGGCGAGCGGCCCCTTCCCGTTCGTCCAGACGGCCTGCACCTCGAGGCGGCGCAGTCGCCAGCCGTCCGAGGTCCGCACCGCCTCGCCGGTGAACGTGCCGCCGACATCGAAGTGGCCGCCGGCTTCCTCGCCGCGCGCCTGCTGAGTCGCGGCGAGGTGCACGTGCGTCATGATCGCGTTCCAGCGGACCGCGGCCCGGTCCCCGGCCAGGTCGATCATGTAGTTGGCCCCCGTGTGCTGAGTGCGCTTGAACTTTCCGAGCGCCACCTGCTCCGCCTCGGCCAGCCCGGCGATCCCCTCGTGGTCCCCGACCGGCCTGCTGATCCGCACATCGGACGTGAAGTACCGCCGCGCCCACGCTTCGTCGAACCGGCCGCCGCCCTGGGGCACCGTGTCGAGGCTGATCAGATAACCGTCGATGAGTCCGGTGATCTCGGCACGATCGACCAGAACCTGAACCTGCCGCTCCAGAGCGGCGAACGCCTCCGTGCTGATGCCCATGGCCGTGACTCCCCGGCTCGCGCTGCCTGCCGCGGCCGACCCGGCCGCGTACCGCTGAGGCTAGAACTTCAAGCCCACTGGAGATCAAGGCCCGGCACAGAGCCACCGGTGCCCGTCAGCCACGCCCGTGCAGCCCGAACCCCGCCCGGCCTGCCGGCTCCGGCCCTCCCTCAAGGGCGGCCGACTGACCATCTGGGTCATGGCGATGGGCAACCGACGCGACGTCCGCCGCCGCCGGTAGACCCCGCCGGGGCGATTGTTCGCGGTTACCTGCTGCGCGACCGGGACGCGGTGCCGCCCGAGCCGTCGCTGGTCGGCCGGGTGCGGGTGGCGGAGGCCGGGCGGCCGTAGCGGGAGCGGCCGGTGGACCGGTTGTGGCGGGGCCGTTCGACGACGGGGTCGGGGATCGTGGTGGGCACGCCGGTGGGGACGCGGGCGCCGGTGATCCGGGTGAGTTCCGCGTCGCCGGGCCGGACCTTGGTGGTGACGGGGGTGATGCCGGCCGTGGACATCATCCGGGCCGTGCCGCGGCGCTGGTTGGGGAGGACCAGCGTGACGACGGTGCCGGACTCGCCGGCCCGGGCGGTGCGTCCGCCGCGGTGCAGGTAGTCCGTGTGGTCCGCTGGCGGGTCCAGGTTGACGACCAGGTCGAGGCCGTCGATGTGGATGCCCCGGGCGGCGACGTCGGTCGCGACGAGCGCGGCCACCTGACCGGTGCGGAACTGTTCCAGGGTGCGGGTGCGCTGCGGTTGGGACTTGCCCCCGTGCAGGGCCGCGGCCTTCACCCCCTTTGCCAGCAGGGTGTCGACCAGGCGGTCCGCGCCGCTCTTGGTGTCGATGAACATGATCACCCTGCCGTCGCGGGAGGCGATGTGGGCGATCGTGGCGGTCTTGTCGGAGTTCTGCACGTGCAGCACGTGGTGCTCCATCGTGCTGACCGCTCCCGCGGACGGATCCACCGAGTGCGTGACCGGGTCCTTCAGGAAGCGCCGCACCAGGCCGTCGACGTTGCGGTCCAGGGTGGCGGAGAACAGCATCGTCTGGCCGCCTTCGGCGACCTGTTCGAGGAGTGCGGTGACGTCGGGCAGGAAGCCCATGTCGGCCATCCGGTCGGCTTCGTCGAGGACGGTGATACCGACCCGGTCCAGGCGGCAGAGCCTGCGCTCGATCAGGTCCCCCAGCCGGCCGGGCGTGGCCACCACGATCTCCGCACCGCGGTTCAACACCTGCGCCTGGCGGCGGACCGGCACCCCGCCGACCACGGTGGCCATCCGCAGATGCGTCGCGTGGGCGTACGGGGTGAGGGCTTCGGTGACCTGCTGGGCGAGCTCACGGGTGGGGACCAGGACCAGTGCGAGCGGGCACCGCGGCTCAGCCTGCTGCCCGACGGTGCGGGCGAGTACGGCGAGACCGAACGCGAGTGTCTTGCCGGAGCCGGTACGGCCCCGTCCCAGCACGTCGCGGCCGGCCAGCGAGTTCGGCAACGTCGCGGCCTGGATCGGGAAGGGCGTGCTGATGCCCCTGCGCGCCAGGATCGTCAGCAGTTCCCTCGGCAGGTTCAGTTCCTCGAAGGACTCGACGGGCGGCAGGGCCGGCACGGTACTCACCGGCACCGAGAACTCCCGCAGGGAGGCGGATCCCGCGCCGCTGCCCGATGCGGAGCCGGAACCGGAACCGGTGTGTCGGCGCGGAGGGCGGCTGGAACGGTTCATGCGGGAGACCCTCCTCGGGGCGGCACAAAAGCCGAGGGGCCCGCACCGGGCACCATGTGCGCGGCGCGGGCCCCTCGCTGCCAGGCGGTTGCCGTGGCAGTAGGAACTACAGCGGGCGAATGTTCTCGGCCTGCGGGCCCTTCTGGCCCTGCGTGACGTCGAACTCGACCTTCTGGCCCTCGAGCAGCTCGCGGAAGCCGCTGGCGTTGATGTTCGAGTAGTGGGCGAAGACGTCCGGGCCGCCACCCTCCTGCTCGATGAAGCCGAAGCCCTTTTCCGCGTTGAACCACTTCACGGTGCCATTAGCCATGTAAAAAATCTCCTTCAAGGGACCTTCCGGAACCCGCACGATACGGGCACCGAGTCACCGCGATGAGCGCCCGCCCGGAAAATGTCCGGAAAACAGAAATGCGCCTGCGATACATCAGCAGGCGCACACAAAGTTCATGGGAACCACTACTGCAACTCCTCCGACTGTAGCAGCCCCAAGCCCGGAACGGGGGGACATTTTGCCCCAGGTTTCGGCGGCCGCTGCCCCGGCGCCAGCGGGCCGGATCCACCGCGTACGCCAACATCACTGCTGGTGCGGGCAGTTGATCCGACCGCGCGCGGTGCCCGGCGCGGCGGCCGACCTGTGGTGTGACTCCGGGCGCACGCCCCCGGAAAGTGACGTTCAACAAACCCGGCATTTCAGGCATCCAAGATTTCGGGTCGTCAGAAAGGGCCGCTACCACGCTTCGCGGAGCATACTGACCTGGATGAGAAAACCTGAAGCAGTCCGCCGCCACCTGCCCACCAGCCCCTTCAAGGCCAAGGCCGAAGCGCCGCGCAAGCACTTCGCCATCGGCGATCGCGTCACCCACGACGCCTACGGCCTCGGCCGGGTCATCGGCGTCGAGGGCGACACCGCAGTACTCGTCGACTTCGGATCCCGGCAGGAGCGCATCGCCGAGCCGTACCGCGGGATGTTCAACCTCTGACCCACCCCGCCCCCGCCGCCACCCCGCCCCCAGCCCGCGCCACCCCGGCCCGGGTTGCGTCGGCATGGCGCCATGGACGCGGGAGGTGCCGAACACAAGGGGACGGAGCACGACGAAGGCCCGGACCGCCGTTGCGGTCTGGGCCTTCGATCAGGCGGAGGATACGAGATTCGAACTCGTGAGGGGTTGCCCCCAACACGCTCTCCAAATGCGTCCAGGTGTCCGGGGAGGTCCATGGGCATTCTGACCTGCAGCGGTGTGACTCGTTTGCTGGGCGTCGAACGGCGCTGGACCGGGGCGAATGCAACCAGAACTGCCACCAGCCGGGCTTCGCGTCATGCGCGCTCGGTTCGTTGAGCGCTGCAATCAAAGATGGCATGGATGTACATCTGCTACATTTGTTGCATGAGCGAGCCGGTGATCGAATCCATGGCCGAGGTCCGCAGCCACCTTGCGGACGTCCTCGATCGCGCGCGCAGGGACGAGACCCCCACGATCATCACGCGGCGCGGCAAGCAGGAAGCCGTAGTGATCGACATCCGTGAGTACCAGCACCTGCGCAGGCTGGCGGAGCAGGCCGAAGACGCCTGGCTCAACCGGTTGGCCGACGAGGCGGAGACCGAGGGGCTCGACGGATCCGTGTCGCTCGAAGAGATGGCCGCCATGCTCCGCGACCACCACGCCTGAGCCATGGGCTACTTCACGCGGTTCACACCGCACGCCCAGCGGGACATGCTCAAGATTCCCCGGCCTGATGCCGTGCGCATTCTGCATCGCCTCACTGATCTCCAGAAGGCGCTGGACGACGGGGACACCGGGGCCTTCGATGTCAAAGCCCTCCAGGGGCACAGTGCGCGTTGGCGACTGCGGGTCGGGGACTATCGCGTCGTGTACACGGTTGAGGACGGCCAACTGGTGGTGTGGGTCCTGACTGTCGGCAACCGTCGCGACGTCTACCGCAACCTGTAGGTGACCTCGGCCGCTCAACCGGAGGTCCGATGACGGGAGGCCGACGACGGCGTTGGCTACCCGGGCATCACCCCGTGGATGCGGGAGATGGTGAACACGCGTTCGTCGTTCCGCAGATGGCACCAGGCCTGAAGGTAGGGCGGGTCGAGATCCAGACGGCTGAGGGTGCGGATGGTCTCGTTGCCGGAGGTGGCGATGTACTCGATGGTGACCGCCAGGCCCTCGTTGACCGCGTGGGCCAGCTGGCGGACGTCGGTGAAGGACAGGTTGCGCGCGTACCCGGCGATGATCTCCTCGGTGTCACTGCCGTAGGGGCGGCCGTCCCACGGGTCGGGCTCCGGGATGTCCTGCGGGCCGGCCAGAAGGCGGGCGGCGAGGGCTCCCAAGTCGACGGGACGGTTCCCCGGTTGCTGCGGCCGGGACCTGCCGCGGGGCAGGCGCGGGGACGGTACCGGGGGCGCCGCGCGGGGGCGCTCGGCCCGCTCGACGCGGACGGTGCCGTCGGGCTTCTCGGCGACGGGGGCATAGCCCGCGGATCGCAGCGCCGCGAGTGTCTTGTCCGGCGGGGTCCGGCTGATCAAGACGGTCGGTGCCAATTGCCGTAGGCCGAGCGGGGAGAGCTTGCGGTGGGCAGCGAGTTCGGCCAGGAGAGCCGGTTCCTCGCCGTGGATCACACTGGCTGCGGAGACGACACGGACCCGGCCGTGGCTGCGCGCGGTGTCGTGGATCAGGTACGAGAGCGGCTGGGGAAGCGGTTCGACGGCGACGGCGGCCAGGTCGGCCGTGATCGCGTCGGGGGTCAGGCCCGCGTCGAGGGCGCGGCGGACGCTTCCCGGGCTGAACCGCCACACGGACGCCGTTCCGGCTGTCTCCCGGTCTGCGGCGGAGTCCAACAACGTGGCGATGGCTGCTGATGGCGTACCGGCAACCATGGCCGTGAGATCGCTGCCGAAGCGGGCGGTCCCGCTGGCGGCGGGCAGTAGCTGCCGGCAGGCGTCCGCCAGCGCGGCGGTGTCACCGGCGAGCAGCGCGGTCCCGATGGGGGACAGCGCCCCGAGGGCGAGTGCGCCGAGCAGTTCCGTTTCACGGATCAGGGTGGCGAACGGCGTGGCGTCCTGGGGGAGTTCGTCGGCGAGCGGCCGGTGCCACACGATCAGCGCCCCCAACTCCGCTGGGTTCGACGCGCCTTCGCCGGCCGGGAGCTGTGACACGGCCGAGAGCAGTCCGTGCCGACCCTGTACGCAGCCCCCGCAGGCCGGTGGGCCGGCGAGGGCAGGCAGAGCCTTCCCGTCCTCGTCGCGGCTGCCGCCGGGGGACAGCGGGAGTGTCCACCACGCCTGGAGAAGCACGGCGAGTTGGTCGGCCGGCTCCTTCTCGGCCCAGACGTCGTAGCCGGCGGTCGCCACGACCCGGTCGCCGTCCCGGGCGAGCAGCCCAGCCCCGTTCGCCGCCTCCAGCGCGATGCGGACCACGATCTCGTCGCACTGCGCCGCCTTGCCGATCCGGGACAACTCGCGTGCGCCGATCCCACCAGCCTTGAGCCGAGTCGGGGGAGTGACGGCGCACACCCTGAGAACCGACGCGGCATGGGCGGCGAACGCCATCGAGGCGGCTGCGGCCTCCCGTTCGATCTGCGAAGCGGTGACGGACACCGAACGCACGACCGGCGGGACGGGCGTGAACGGAGCGAACCAGCCGGGCCCGCGCACCGCGAGTGCCACCTCTGCCGGCATCCGGGCCGACCCGTACCGATGGCGGTCCCGGATCAGCAACCCCCGCTCCAGCGCCCACTGTTCGCCTGGCTCGGAGCCGGACTGCGAGCCTGTGAACATGATGAACGCCGGTTGCTTCGGAGGCCGGCTCGCACGCTGCTCAAGGAGCTTCCTCGTTGCCCCCGGAGCCTTGGCCACCAGCGCGGCGACCCTTTCCGGATCGCTGTGATGGTCGATCAGCGCCGCCAATCGCCGCGACTTGTTGTTGCCAGCCGGCTTGACGCCCAGTTTCGCCAGTACGCGGCCCAGTTCGTCGGAGTTCGTGCCTGCGAGCAGATGTGCCAGCGGTGCGTCGAGCCCGAGGGGTGAGTCCCATGCGTGCCGCAGCGGTGCTGCCATGTGCAGCACCCCGTCGTGGCCCGGCCACACCAGAGCACGATCGGCCAGTGCCTCCAGGGCCACATCCAATCCGCGGGTGCGTTCCCCGTCCGCCGCGTCCAGGAAGGTGGCCAGGCCGTCCCGGGACACGGACCCCAGCGCGGCGATGGCCTCCGCCACCTGCAGGCACGGCAGTGCGAGCCGGGGCAGGGCCAGTGCCACTGACGCCGGGCGCTGAAGACGGTCTGCCAGTTCACCGACCGACCGCGGCTCCGGCGCCACCGCCACATCCGGGCGCGCCGCCAGGACCCGTTCCAACTCGGGTGCGTCGAGTCCGCACAGCCACGCCGCCATGGCCGAACCGTTCGTCTTGCTTATGGGGAACACCTCGCCACGCAGGAGTACCGCCGTTCCGCCGCGGGACCGGCCGGGGCTCCAGGATGGCGTACGAAAAGGGTCGCGCGTCACACGAAGGACTGGATGATGCCCGGAGAACGCCTCGGGCCGCCACTCCGGCTCGCGTCCCGAACACAACGAGGGCCCCGACCGGAACCCGGTCGGGGCCTTCGTTTGCCCTGGCGGGCGGAGGCGGAGGATACGAGATTCGAACTCGTGATGGGTTGCCCCCAACACGCTTTCCAATTCCCCGCAGCGTTGTCCGGCGGCGTCCGAACATGTTCTGAACTGCGGCTTCCCGGCTGGCGGTGAGCAAGCCGAACCTGCCTGACCGGCGATGAACGAGACCAAAACTGAGACCAGGAACATGGGCAATTTCGAGCCGTGCATCGCTGACTCAAACCATGGTGCCCTGACTCAACGGCAGAGAGGGGTCCGGGCCGAAGCCCTTGACATCCATCGTGGCATGACCACCTGGAGGACTGGTGAGCTCACCTTGGATTCGCACCGGAATCCCCTCATCGTGGCAGCGGACAGCCACGTGGTAGAGGGCCGGCGGGAGGTGCATCCATACGATGCGGTTTCGGCGTTGAATGAGCGTTCTCACGCCTACGCGTCCGTCCTCGTCGTCGGGCTGGCGGCTCAGATCGGTGACGACCCCGTAGATCACGTGCTGTCTTGTGTAGGTACGTGTCTTGAGCTGGGTGGAGACCCTGTCGATGATCTCGATCGCCTCGTGGTTGAACTCCACCCGTGGCGGAGCTCCCGATGGGGGAGCGGCGACGCGTGACCAGTTGAAGGAGATGTCGAGAGTGTCGACGGAGCCGGCGTTGACCACCTTGGCCAGGGCCTGGCACAGCTCGTAGGAGACGCCCTCCCCGACGCAGTCGGTGATCTCGCTGGGCGTCGGCTCGCGGATGGCGGTGGCCATCTCTTCAAGTACACCGAGGGCGCGTGACATCGTCGCGGTCACGCGTCGATCGAAGAGGACCTCTTCGATGCCTACATCGATGTCGGTCTGGCCAGGCGTGTAGACCTCAAGTGGTGATCTGGCCTGGCTGATGATCGGCACAATGTAGGAGCCGCGCCGAGTTTGGCCGAGCCGCACTTCGCGTGCCTGCTCTCTGGCTCGGGGTGGAAAGTTCCGGAAATGGCCCTGCCGACGGATGGTGGCGGCGGCTGCAGCTACCCGCAAGCGTTTCGCCGAGACGAACAGTTCGTAGCCTGCTTCGAGCGGGATCGATCCGTCGGTCAACGACGGGTGCGAGGCTCGGAGGTCGGTGACGTCGTGATACACCGTTGCGATCGCGTCCTGGACCGCGCGAGCGTCCTGAGCCTCGACCCGCGCGAGGTCATTCAGCAGGATGTGGGTGCGCTTGGCGAAGTCAGGGGCGTTCGGCCTGAGCGGTACGAGGACGACCTCATCTGCAAGACCTGGCAGGGTCCACAGTTCAGCGAGCTCGCCGCCATCCATGCGAGTCCAGCCGCCGACCTTCAAGTAGCTCCGAATCTCGTTGGGACCGAAATCGGGCGTGATCTCCACCATGTCAGTTCAACCCCCGCAGGCCCCCGAGGGTCATCCGACGCGCCGCATCGAACATGCTCCCCATGGCCTTGGCGGTCAGCTCTTGCTGCCGTGGCAATCTGACCGCCGTGGTGTTCCCACGCACGGTCTCCAAACCTTGGAAAGAAGCCCAGTACCCATGGCAGGCCAAGACCACCGAGTTCGGCTGATGGGTCACCCACCGGCCGATGTCTGGCGGGACGATCAATAGCGCAAGGTGCCCGGGGGCTGAGCGCTCAGGGTCGCGAAGCTTGTCGTAGGTGTCTACGTCCAAGTCGAAGCTGTAGCCGTCGCGTGTGACTCGAGGGCGCTGTGTGCATTTGAGCTGAATGTCGATCATCAGCCCCCGCGAGCGCAGGGTCACGTCGACGCCGTCCTTGTCGACGTTCCAGTCGCAGATCGTGTAGCCGCCCTGTGTGGCCAGGGCGTGAACATACGCGCGACTGATCTGTTCCTTCTGCCAACTCGTTGCCTCAGCAGCCACGTTAGCTCCCCCCACATGACGTGATCGCGAGGATAGGCGCTCTTCCTTGCCCGAGGAAGAGGGCCCGAGGCTCCACGGGCTGAGTCTGTGCGTCACTCGCTGCGGAACACGGTGGGGACAGGCAGGCACGTTGAATGACATACGGGACGGCCTGGCCTGCTCGGCTCTAGGCTGTCGCTAAGTGTGAGCCTGTGGGGTGCGACATGGAGGAGCTGATCATGACTACTGCGGCAAATCTGCCGCTCCCACCGCGCCGACCCGAGGAGCCTCATCCGCTGAGGACGATCCGGGAGATTCGGGAAGCTTTGCCGGAGCACCAGCTTGAGCATTTCGACGCCGAACTTGCCGATACCGACATCGATGCACTGCCTGCCATGCTGCACCGTTGGGCGACGCTCGGGAACGACGGGTTCATTCAGCGGTTGCTGTCGACTCCGTTCGAGGGACTGGAGTTCGGGCAACGTTCCTATGACGACGCGGCGGACGGTAAGTGATCTATCTACTCGACACCAACGTCGTCGCTGAGCTCACCACCCGGCCGAAGCCGGATCCGGCCGTCGTCGCGTGGGCCTGTTCGGTGCCGGCTCCCGCTCTCTACCTGAGCGTCATCACCATCGCGGAGATCGAGATGGGTGTCGCTCAGACAGCCGACCCGCAACGGCGGGCCACGTTCGAACTGGCGCTCGCGGGCATCCAGGATGAGTATCGCAACCGGATCGCCGCGATCGGTGAGCGCGAAGCCCTTGCCTACCTTGCGATCCATCGAGAACTCAAGAGCAACGGAACGAGCATCGACCCGCCGGACGCACTGATCGCCGCGACCGCTATCGCGAACGGCTGGACCGTGGTGAGCCGGAACATCAAACACCTGGCCCGGACCGGCGCGCTCACCCTGAACCCATGGGAGTGCGAGGCGTAATCGCGCAGCGCCAGATCGGTCGAATCATCGGATTTTGCTGGAAATGAGTGAGACCAGAACCGGGACCATGAACGACGAGGGCCCCGACCGCTCAGCGGTCGGGGCCCTCGTTTGCCCCGGCGGGCGGAGGCGGAGGATACGAGATTCGAACTCGTGAGGGGTTGCCCCAAACACGCTTTCCAAATGTTCGTCCGGCCGTCCGGGGACGGTCGCAGGTGTTCTGACCTGTGGTGGAGTGATCCGCCGGCTGACCTCTGAACGGCGCTGGACGGGGGTGAATGCAACCAGAACTGCAACCAGGATGGCGGCCGTCAGGCGGCCCGTAGCGCGGTGGTCGGGGCCATGCGGGCGGCGCGGAGTGCGGGGTAGAGGCCCGCGATCGTGCCGACCGCGACGGCCATGACCGGTCCGGCCGCGGCCCAGACGACGGGGACGACTGCGGGCCAGCCCTGGGCGGCGGCGTAGCCGTAGACGGCGCCGGCTCCGATGGCGACGCCGGCGAGGCCGCCGAGCAGTCCGAGGAGGACGGCCTCGATGAGGAACTGGGCGGCGATCTGGCCTTCGCGGGCGCCGAGGGCGCGGCGCAGTCCGACTTCGCCGCGGCGTTCCATGACTCCCACCACCATGGTGTTGGCGATGCCGACGCCGCCGACGAGGAGGGCGACTCCGGCGAGTGCGAGGACGAGGCCGGTGAGCGTGTCCTGGGTCTCGGCGCGTGCTTTGAGCAGATCGGAAGGCCTGGAGACGGCGACCGTACTGGGTTGGGCGGGGTTGGCGGTGGCACCGGCGACGGCTTGTACGGCGGCGACGCGGTCGGGGTGGACGCGCAGGTAGACGGTCGCGGGGGTGCCGTCGCCGCCGAGGTGGGCGTCGGCCTGCGGGCCGCCGACGAGGGCGGCGGCGTCGATCTCGGGGACGAGTTCGTTGGGCCGGAGGATGCCGAGGACCTCGTACCACTGTCCGGCGACGCCCTTGCCGGTCATCCAGACGCGTTCGCCGGCGGAGGTGACGCCGAGGCGTTTCGCGGCGGCGTCGCCGAGGACGGTGACGGGGAGGCGTTCGGCGGCCTGGTCGAGCCAGCGTCCGGCGCGGAGTCGCCCGCGCAGTGCGTCGAGGAGGTCGAGGCGGGCGGACAGGACGGTGAGGCTGTTGGTCTGCCCGGGCGGCACGAGGTCGTTGCGGTAGACGGCGGCTTTGGTGCCGCCGGTGGTGGTGACGTGCTGGACGGGGGCGATGTTGCCGAGCATCGTCGGGGCTTCCTTGGGTAGCGGCACCGGTTGCTGGCGGGCGTCGGTGCCCGGCCCAACGGTGATGAGATTGCTGCCGAGGCGGTCGAGGCGGTCGAGCAGGTGCTGCTGGTTCGAGGCGGAGATGCCGGTGACCGCGACCACGGCGGCGATGCCGAGGGCGATGCCGAGCGCCGACAGCGCGGCGCGGAGTTTGCGGGTCCGGGGGCCGATCAGTCCCACGCGCAGCAGGTCGAGCGGGCGGAGCCGGGCGGGCCGGAGGCCGGTACGGGCGCGGTTCACAGGGTGCCTCCCGCCGTGGTGGGCGCGGGTGCGGCTTCGACGGGCACGGTCCGTTCGTCGAAGGCGATGCGTCCGTCCTGGATGCCGATGCGGCGGGGGAAGGAGGCGGCGAGCTCGCGGTCGTGGGTGATGACCACGACGGTGGTGCCGTCGCGGTTGAGTTCGCGGAGCAGGTCGACGACGCCGGCGCCCGACGCGGTGTCGAGGGCGCCGGTGGGTTCGTCGGCCAGCAGCAGGGCAGGGCGGCCGGCCAGGGCGCGGGCGATCGCCACCCGCTGCTTCTCGCCCCCGGACAGCTGGTCGGGATGGTGGTCGAGGCGGTGGCCGAGCCCGACCTGACGCAGCACCTCCACGGCGCGGGCCCGACGGGCCTTCGCGTGCTCGCCGGTGTACAGCAGTCCGGTCGCGACGTTCTCCACGCAGGTCAGGCCCGGGAGCAGGAAGAACTGCTGGAAGACGAAGCCGATGCGGCGGGCCCGCAGGGCGGCGACCTGGCGGGGGCGCAGCACGGCGAGGTCGTACCCGTCCACGGCCACGGTCCCGGAGGTGGGCCGGTCGAGGGTGCCGATCAGGGCGAGCAGGGTGGATTTTCCCGAGCCGGACGGTCCGACGACGGCGACGAGTTCGCCGTGGTCGACGGTCAGGTCGATGCCGTGGAGGATGCGCAGGGGCGGGGTGCCGTCGTACTCCTTGACGACGTTCTCCAGCCGCAGCACCGGTTCCCGGGTGTGCCCAGCAGTCAGTGCGGTCACGAGGGCACCACCACCTGGTCGCCTTCACGGAGCTCTCCGGACACTTCGGCGCGGGCGTTCGCGATCAACCCGGGCTTGACCGGGACGAGTACGGGGGCGGCCCCGTCGCGGACGACCTGAACGCCATAGCCGCCCTCGGCGAGGGCGAGCAGGGCCGTGACCGGGACCACGAGGACGCCGTCCGCCCGGCGGTCCGTCACGGTGACCGTCACCGCCGGCTGCGCGCCGTCGAGCGTCTTGCGGGCGGCGGCCTGGTCGGTGAGCGCGATCGTCACCGTCGCCTTGTCCTTCCCGCCGCCCCCGCCACCGCCGGCGCCCGGGCCGTCGGCGCCGGAGCGCGGGCGGGCAATGGTGCGGACCTTGCCCTGGACCTTGCCGCCGCCGGCGAGCGCGACCTCGACGGTGCTGCCAGGCGCGAACTGCGGGAGCTGGTCGTCCTCGGGCTGGACCGTGGCGACGAGCTCGGTGTCGGTGACCTTGAGGACCGTGCCCCCGGAGCCGCCGGCCGCCGTGCCGCCGAGCTTGGCGACGACCTCCTGGACGCGCACGGTCCTGTCCGGCAGGACGGCGACGCGGCCCAGTTCGACCTTCCCGGTCTCCTCCAGCTTCAGCGCCTTCTGCCACCGCTTGACCGCGGCCGCGGTCGCGTCGGTGAACTTGTCGTCCACCTTGAGGTCCAGCCCCTTGGCGTAGCCGAGGTCGACCAGGTTCTGTTCGAGCTGCCGGACATCGGCGCCGTCGGTCATGCCGACGGCGAGTTCACGCCAGAACGGGCGGGTTCCGGTGAACAGCACGACGGGCTTGCCGTCCAGTTCGTAGATCACGCCGCCCGCCTTGATCTCCTCGTCGGCCGCGGGGAGTTTCGTGAACGTGCCCTGGCCCTGGGCGCCCAGCTCGGTGGCGGTGCCGTAGCCGATCCGGCCGCCCAGGTTCATCCCCGACGACAGGGACGTCCGCTGCACGGCGACCGTGCTGTGCTTTCCGCCGGCCGGTGCGGCGGCCGCGTCGTCGGTGCGCCACGGCTGGCGGACGGCGACCACGGCCGCGGCGGTGAGTGCGGCGGCCACCACGAGGGCGACGGCCGTACGGCGGACCGCCCGGCCACTGCGGCTTCGGCCCGAGGGCCGTACGGCGTTCGTGTCCGGGGCTTCGTGGGTGTCGGGGGCCGGGACAGCGGACTCGCGCTCGGTCATGGTCACTTCCCGTCCTGGCCGAGGCTGGTCACGCCGACGCCGGGATGGTCCTTGCTGCAGATCGCGAAGGCCTTCTGGAACAGGGCGGAGTCGGTGTCCGGCGAGATCGCCAGGTTGCCGCCGTACTTCGGGTCGGGGTCGGGGACCTGCTCGGCCGTCAACCCGTTCTTGCGCAGGCAGACCGCCAACCCGCGGGCCTCCTCCACCATGGCCCGGACAGCCCTGTCATTGAGCTGCTGCTTCCCGGGAACCTTGGCGTCGCAGGCGCTCATCGCCTGCGCGAGCGCATCGGCACCCGCGGCCTGCCCGGCGTCGGTCCCCACGGCGGGCACGGAGGCCTTTCCGTCCTTCGTGAGCTGCACGCCGGTCTGCCCCGCCTCGTGCATGCACTGCACCCACGCCTGGTTGATCGCTCCCTCGTCCAGCGTCCTGCCGCCCCCGCCACTCGCCCCGGCGACGTTCGGAGCGCCGCCCTTGTCCGACGAGCAGGCGGCCATCGCCACCACACTGCCGACGGCCATCGCCACCGCGGCCAACCGCACAGTCGAACGGGTCATCCCTGCCTCCACGCGTCGAGTCACCTGCGCGCCCGGCCGGCACGCAGAGACAAGAGGTACGCGGGCGGCGGTTACGCACAGGTCAGCCGGCGCCAACCCGCACCTAACCCGGCTCCGGCGACACTGGACTACGGCGGAGCCGCACCTGGGAACGCGGAACTCCGCCGCCACGGACAGATCGGCACCCCGACCGCGTCGCCACGCGGCCGGGGTGCCCGGAACGGAGCAGGGAATGCGGGTGCTGGTAGTCGAGGACGAGGTGGCCCTCGCCGAGATGATCGCCGACGGGCTGCGCGCCGAGGGCATCGCCACGGACACCGCCCACGACGGCGTGCGCGCCCTGGAGCTGGCCGCCGCCGACGCGTACGACGTCCTGATCCTGGACCGTGACCTGCCGGGCATGAGCGGCGACGCGGTGTGCCGCACCCTCAACAGATCCGGGTACCCGGCGCGCATCCTGATGCTCACCGCCGCGGGCACCCTCTCCGACCTCGTCGACGGCCTCGCCCAGGGCGCCGACGACTACCTGTCCAAGCCGTTCTCCTACATCGAGCTCCTCGCCCGGCTGCGCGCACTGGCCCGTCGAGGTCCGGCCGGCACCCCCACGGTGCTGGAACGGCGCGGGGTACGGGTCGACACCGTCCGCCGCCTCGCCGAACGGGACGGCCGTCTGCTTCGCCTCACCCCCAAGGAACTCGGCGTCCTGGAGGCGCTGCTCACCGCCGACGGCGGCTTCGTCACCGCCGCCGAACTGCGCGACACCGTCTGGGAGACGCCACCCGAGTCCGGCAGCGCGGTCAAGGTCACCGTGCACCAGCTACGGCGCAAGCTCGGCGAACCTCCGCTCATCGAAACGGCGGCCGGCTTCGGGTACCGCCTGTGAGCCCGCACCGCCGCGGGCGCGGCCCGACCATCCGCACCCGTCTCGCGCTCCTCAACGCCGCCGTCCTCGCCGCCGGCGGCGCCGTCCTGCTGGCGATCAACTGGTTCCTGGTGCGCGAGGCGCTCGGCGACCACAGCGCCACGGTGATCGAGCCGAACGCCGCCACGGAACTCGCACCCGCCACGACGACACCGGCCGTCCCCGCCGAGGCCGCAACGGTCCTGCCGGCCCGCCAGTTCGAGCAGTTCCGCGACGCCGTCCTGCACGACCTCCTGACCCGATCCGCGTTCGTCCTGCTCGCCGTCCTCGCGCTGGCCCTGCTCGCCGGCTGGTGGGTCGCGCGGCGCTCGCTCACCAGGATCGGCGCCGTCACCGCCGCAGCCCGGCACATCAACGACGCCAACCTCCACGACCGGCTCGCACTCGTCGGCCCCGACGACGAGGTCCGGGAACTCGCCGACACCTTCGACGCGATGCTCAACCGGCTGGAGAAGTCGTTCGCCGAACAGCGGCGGTTCACCGCTCAGGCCTCCCACGAACTGCGCACCCCGCTCACCCTCCAGCGCACCGCCCTGGAGATCCCCCTTGCCCAAGGCCTCGTGCCCGACAACCTCCGGCCCGCGATCCACCGTGCCCTGGCCGCCGTCGACCGCAGCGAGAACCTCATCGGCTCCCTGCTCGCCCTCGCCCGCGGCGAGAGCGGCGTCCTCACCCCGCGACCCACCGACCTGACCGACCTCGCCCGCACCGCCATCGCCGACACCCGCGCGGAAGCCGACGACGCCGCCATCGCCGTGGAAACCCGCCTCGCCCCCGCCCCCGTTATGGGCGACCCGTCCCTGCTGACCCAACTCGTCCACAACCTGCTCGCCAACGCCGTACGCCACAACCACCCCGGCGGCACCGTCCACCTCTCGACCGGACACAGCGCCGGGCACTCGTACATCGAGGTCACCAACAGCGGGCCCCGGATCGACGAGGCCGACATCCCCGCCCTCCTGGAACCCTTCCGCCGCGGCCGGACCGGCGGCCTTGGCGCAGGACTCGGCCTGTCCGTCATCCGGGCCGTCGCCGCCACCCACCAAGGAACGCTCACCATCACGCCCAACCCCGCAGGCGGCCTCACCACGCACGTCCTGCTGCCCACCGCGCGAGAGGACACCGAGCAAGGAACACGACGCGTCGCCGCCGGTCACTGACGGCACCCGATCCGAGCGCAATGCCTTGCCCGCTATCTCGTTGAGGACGGTTTCCTCGACCTGGGGCGGACCGCCGCGTTCGTGGCCGGCTACCGGTCGGTGGTGCCGATCTCGGTGGCGGCCCTGGCGGACGCGGTGGAGCGGCTGTGGTGGAAGAGGATGTCGGACTACTGGCAGCTGGTCTTCCACTACGACCGCGACGACAGCTCCTGCGACCACCTGTTCCTGCCCGCCGAGCGGTTCCTCGCCTGGTGGACCGAGCGGCGCGAGGCGGTGCAGGAGGCGTTCGCGGCTATGCCGTGACCAGCGTGCGGATCAGCACGGTGGCGAGGGGCCTTCCCCCGCGGTAGTGGACACGCGTTCGGGGTTTCATGCAGCCAGCGTGAGCTTATCGGATTGCTGTTGGTGCCGGTCTTCGTCGGAGGATACGAGATTCGAACTCGTGAGGGGTTGCCCCCAACACGCTTTCCGAACCCCGTCCTCCGGGGTTCACGGCGGTTTTGACCTGCGGCGGGGCGGACTGCTTGGCAGCCGCCGAACTCGGCCGGACGGGGGTGAATGAGACCAAAACTGAGACCAGGGCGCGTGCCTTCCGATGGTCCTGGGCCCCGCCCTACTTGCCGTAGTGGTACCGGCATGCGATGACGCATAGGGTGTCGGCCTGCTCGTCAAGAATGTAGACCAGGCGGTGTTCCTGATCGATCCGGCGGGACCAGGCCCCGGCGAGCTCGTGCCGCAAGGGTTCGGGTTTGCCGATGCCCTCGTTGCCGTTTCGACGGATGTTGTCGATCAGTAGATTGACGCGCTTGAGGAGGCGGTGATCGTCGGCCTGCCAAGACAGGTAGTCGCTCCAGCCACGCTCGGTGAACTGGACCTTCACGCGCTCTGCTCGGTGAGGTCTTCGGGGTCGATCAGTTCGCGGGCCACCGCGCGGCCCTCCCGGTACTCCTGCAGGGAGCGGCGAAGGTGGTCGGCGTTGGCCGGGGAGCGCAGCAGGTAGTCGGTCTCGCGGAGCGAGGCGTACTCGGCCAGCGAGACGACGACCAGCGGCTCATGGCCGGCGCGTGTGATGACGAGCTCTTCGGCGTCGCTCTCGACGGCATCGAGCGCGGCGGCGAGATTGCCGCGGAGCTCGGTGGCACTCATCGTCTTCATGTTGTACAGAATAACGTACATCGATCGGGCGGACCAGAGAGTAAACGCCGAAGGCCCGGACCGTCGAGACGGTCCGGGCCTTCGTGAAGGCGGAGGATACGAGATTCGAACTCGTGAGGGGTTGCCCCCAACACGCTTTCCAAGCGTGCGCCCTAGGCCTCTAGGCGAATCCTCCGTGGGAGAGCTTAGTACATGTTGAGGGGTGGTTGCGACCACGCTCTCGCAGGTGGGTGGAGGGGGTGGCCTGCGGATCGGAGATCGGGGAGGAGGTTGGGGTGGGTGGGGGGAATGGGGGCCGGGATCCGCTACTCTTGGGGCAGCCCCTCGTGTGGCGTCATCTCTCTGAACCCCCCCAGGGCCGGAAGGCAGCAAGGGTAGGAGGGCTCTGGCGGGTGCGCGAGGGGTCCTTGCGTTTTCCGGGGCCGGTGGTGGTGGGGAGCCACGTTTGTCCGTTGGTCCCGATATCGTCGGTGGCGTGTCCCTAGCCCTGTACCGCCGCTACCGCCCCGAGACCTTCGCGGAGGTCATCGGGCAGGAGCACGTGACCGTCCCGCTCCAGCAGGCCCTGCGTAACAACCGGGTCAACCACGCGTACCTGTTCAGCGGGCCGCGCGGGTGTGGAAAGACGACCAGTGCCCGCATCCTGGCCCGCTGCCTGAACTGTGAGCAGGGGCCGACCCCGGAGCCGTGCGGGGAGTGCCAGTCGTGTCGCGACCTGGCGACCGGCGGGCCGGGTTCGATCGATGTGATCGAGATCGACGCCGCGTCGCACGGTGGTGTGGACGACGCGCGTGAGCTGCGGGAGCGGGCGTTCTTCGCGCCGGTGCACAGCCGCTACAAGATTTTCATCCTGGACGAGGCGCACATGGTGACCTCGGCCGGCTTCAACGCGCTGCTGAAGGTGGTGGAGGAGCCGCCGGAGCACCTGAAGTTCATCTTCGCCACCACCGAGCCGGAGAAGGTGATCGGGACGATCCGGTCCCGGACCCACCACTACCCGTTCCGGCTGGTGCCCCCCGGCACGCTGCGCGACTACCTGGCGCAGGTGTGCGGTCGCGAGGGCATCCAGGTCGAGGACTCGGTGTTCCCGCTGGTGGTGCGGGCCGGCGCCGGGTCGGTGCGTGACTCGATGTCGGTGATGGACCAGCTGCTGGCGGGTGCCGGCGAGGCCGGTGTGACGTACCAGATGGCCACCTCGCTGCTGGGGTACACCGATTCCTCGCTGCTGGACGAGGTGGTGGACGCGTTCGCGGCGCAGGACGGCGCGACGGTGTTCCAGGTGGTCGACCGGGTGGTCGAGGGCGGGCACGACCCGCGCCGGTTCGTCACGGACCTGCTGGAGCGGCTGCGCGACCTGGTGATCCTGGCCACGGTGCCGGACGCGGGCGAGAAGGGCCTGATCGACGCCCCGGCCGACCGGGTCGCGGTGATGCAGGCGCAGGCCGACCGTTTCGGCCGGGCCGAGCTGAGCCGCGCCGCGGACCTGGTCAACACCGGCCTGACGGAGATGCGCGGCAACGCCGCTCCCCGCCTGCAGCTGGAGCTGATCTGCGCCCGGGTGATGCTGCCCGGCGCGTACGGGGACGAGCTGTCGACGCAGGCCCGGCTGGACAAGCTGGAGCGCCGGGCCGCCACGGGCGGGTTCGCCGCGCCGATGGCGTTCCAGCCCGCGTCGGTGGAGGCGCCCGTGCAGCCGCAGGCCCCGGCCGCCCAGCCGCAGGCCCCCGCCGCCCCGGCCCCCGCACCAGTGCCCGCCCCCGCACCCGCTCCGGCGCCCGCCCCGGCGGGCCCGGCCCCGGGCGCGTGGCCGATCGCACGCAGCTTCCCCCCGGCCGACCAGACCCCGCCGCCGCCCGCCACGGCGGCCCCGCAGGCCCCGGCCCCTGCCCCGCAGCAGTACGCCCCGCAGCCGCACGCCCCGCAGCCGCACGCCCCGCAGCCGCAGGCTCAGGCCGCGCCTGCCGCCCAGCCCTCGGTGGCGGCGCAGCAGGGCGCGGGCCAGATCCGGCAGATGTGGCCGCAGATCCTGGAGGCGGTGAAGAACCGCCGCCGGTTCACCTGGATCCTGCTCAGCCAGAACGGCCAGGTGGCGGGCTTCGACGGCAGCACCCTGCAGGTGTCGTTCGTGAACGCGGGCGCCCGGGACAGCTTCGTCGGCAGCCACAGCGACGAGGTGCTGAAGCAGGCGCTGACGGACGCGCTGGGCGTGGACTGGCGGGTGGAGTGCATCGTCGACCCGTCGGGTGGCACGTCCTCGCCGTCCGGCCAGTCGGCCGCCTCGTACGCGCCCCCGGCCGCCCCGATGGCCCCGGCTCCGGCCGCGCCGGCGGGCGGTGCCTGGGGTGGCACGCAGGCGCGCGCCCCGCAGCCGTCCGCGCCCGCGCCCGTCGCGCCGCCGGTGCAGCAGGCTCCGCAGGCCCCGGCCCCGCAGCCGTCCGCGCCCGTCGCGCCGCCGGTGCAGCAGGCGCCGGCCGCCCCGCCGGTGCAGGCGCCCCCCGCGGTGGCGCCGGAGGACGACATCCCGGAGGAGGACGACCCGGACCTGAACGAGGACGTGTTCTCCGCGCAGGACCTGATCGTCCGGGAGCTGGGGGCGACGGTGCTGGAGGAGATCCACCACCGTCCGGGCTGAGTCGTCGCAGGCAGCACGGGGCTTCCGGAACTGACGTGGGGCCGGCGGGCGGCCGCGTAGGCTCGGGGGCAGGTGTCGACGCGGGTGCCCGCGGTGGTTCGCGTCGGCCAGTGTGAGTGCCGATGGATCGAGGAGAGTGCCGTGTTCCCTGGTGGCCAGCCGAACATGCAGCAGTTGCTGAAGCAGGCGCAGAAGATGCAGGAGGAGCTCGGCCGGGCTCAGAAGGAGCTCGCCGAGACCGTGGTCCGCGGCTCCGCGGGCGGCGGTCTGGTGGAGGTGACGGTGACGGGCGCCGGCGAGCTGACGTCGGTGACCATCTCCCCGGAGGCGGTCGACCCGGAGGACACCGAGACCCTGGGCGACCTGGTGCTGGCCGCGGTGCGGGACGCCAACGCGGCGGCGCAGAAGCTCCAGGCGGAGCGGATGGGCCCGCTGACCCAGGGCCTGGGCGGCGGCATCCCGGGCCTCCCGTTCTGAACCACACGCCGCACCGTGCAGCGCTGAGCGGTTACTGAAACGCTCGCTGCCAGTGAGTTGTGTGATTTATGAGCCAGTAGGGCGTCGGGCGGTGTGTCCGGCGCCCGATTCGTTGGATGATGGCACCGGAGTGCGAACCTCGGTCGAAGGAAGGCGTGGCGGTGTACGAGGGCGTGGTGCAGGACCTGATCGACGAGCTGGGCAGGCTGCCCGGAGTCGGTCCGAAGAGCGCCCAGCGGATCGCCTTCCACATCCTGCAGGCCGATCCGACGGACGTGCGGCGGCTGGCGTTCGCGCTGCAGCAGGTGAAGGAGAAGGTGCGGTTCTGCGCGGTCTGCGGCAACGTCGCGGAGTCCGAGCAGTGCCGGGTCTGCCTGGATCCGCGTCGCGACCTCGCGGTGATCTGCGTGGTGGAGGAACCCAAGGACGTGGTGGCGATCGAGCGGACGCGTGAGTTCCGCGGCCGCTACCACGTGCTGGGCGGGGCGATCAGCCCGATCGAGGGGGTCGGTCCGGACGATCTGCGGATCCGCGAACTGATGACCCGGCTCGCGGACGGCACGGTCACCGAGCTGATCCTGGCCACCGACCCCAATCTGGAGGGGGAGGCGACCGCGACCTACCTGGCCCGGCTGTGCAAGCCGATGGGCCTCAAGGTCACCCGGCTGGCGAGCGGACTGCCCGTCGGCGGGGACTTGGAGTACGCCGACGAGGTCACCCTCGGCCGGGCGTTCGAAGGGAGACGACTGCTCGATGTCTGACCGAACCGACACCGCTCACCGAACCGACACCGCTCACCGAACCGACACCGCTCACCGAACCGACGCCGCACACCGCGACGCCGCGCGCCACGCCACCGCCGGCCGTCCCCACCCGTCGGACCCGGCCGCGCTGCTGGGCCGGACCGAGGCCCCGGACGACTTCGCGGTGCAGATCGCGGATTCGGTGGAGAGTTTCGTGCTGGCCGTCACCGAGGTCGCCAAGGGCGACGAGCCGGGCAGCGCGATCTCGCTGCTGCTGCTGGAGGTGTCGCAGCTGCTGCTGGCGGGCGGCCGGCTGGGCGCGATCGAGGACGTGCTGCCGGATGACCGCTTCGAGCCGGACGCCGGCCCGGAGCCGGACGGGGTGGAGCTGCGCGAGCGTCTCGCCGAACTGCTGGCGCCGATCGACGTCTACCACGAGGTGTTCGACCCGTACGGCCCGCCGGAGAAGCCGAGCGCGTTCAGGATCTCGGACGACCTGGCCGGGGTGGTCAGCGAGCTGAGCCACGGCCTGACGCACTACCGCGAGGGCCGGGTGTCGGAGGCGCTGTGGTGGTGGCAGTTCTCGTACCTGTCCAACTGGGGTTCGACCTGCACGGCGGTGCTGCGGGCGCTGCAGTCGCTGATCGCGCACGTGCGGCTGGACTCGCCGCTGGGCGCGGTGCCGGACGGGGCGGACACTGACGACGACGGGTTGACGGACGAGCAGCTGGAGCAGCAGGCGGGCGACCTGATGGCGGCCGAGCTCGGGCTCTAGGCCGGAGCCCGGGGGAGTGTGACGCATCCGTCACCCGCGCGCCGGAGGCGAAGATTCCGGTACCGGGGGCGGTGCGCGGGCGGTGATTCTTCGGGGTGGGCCGCCGGAGCCCGCAGACCTGACGGTCCCCGGTGATCAGATTTCGATATTCACATCTCACGATGTGGAAGACGTCGGTCGCAACATCCCTGCTCGTTAGACTGACGGTGACCCAACACCCCAAGTCGAGGAGCCCCCGTGGGCCTTGTCGTGCAGAAGTACGGCGGCTCATCCGTCGCTGATGCCGAAGGCATCAAGCGCGTCGCCCGCCGAATCGTGGACACCCGGAAGGCCGGCCATGAGGTCGTCGTCGTGGTCTCCGCGATGGGTGACACCACGGACGAGCTCATCGAACTCGCGGAACAGGTGACGCCTATTCCGTCCGGCCGTGAGTTCGACATGCTGCTGACCGCCGGAGAGCGCATCTCCATGGCGCTGCTGGCGATGGCGATCAAGACGCTGGGCTTCGACGCCCAGTCGTTCACCGGCAGCCAGGCCGGTGTGATCACCGATTCGACGCACAACAAGGCGCGGATCATCGACGTGACGCCGGGCCGGATCCGCAACGCCCTGGACGAGGGCAACGTCGCGATCGTGGCCGGCTTCCAGGGCGTTTCGCAGGTCTCCAAGGACATCACCACGCTGGGCCGCGGCGGCTCCGACACCACCGCGGTGGCGCTGGCGGCCGCGCTGGGCGCCGAGGTCTGCGAGATCTACACCGACGTGGACGGCGTGTTCACCGCCGACCCACGGGTGGTCAAGAAGGCCCGCAAGATCGACTGGATCGCCTTCGAGGACATGCTGGAACTGGCCTCGTCCGGTTCCAAGGTGCTGCTCGACCGCTGTGTGGAGTACGCGCGGCGCTACAACATCCCCATTCACGTACGATCGTCGTTCTCCGGTCTGCCGGGGACCATCGTCAGTGGCACCAACCCGAACCAGCCCGAAGGGGGCGAGATGGAGCAGGCCATCATCTCCGGAGTCGCCCACGACACGTCGGAGGCCAAGGTCACCGTCGTCGGCGTGCCGGACAAGCCGGGCGAGGCGGCCCGGATCTTCCGCGCCATCGCGGACGCCGAGGTCAACATCGACATGGTGGTGCAGAACGTCTCCGCCGCCGCCACCGGCCTGACCGACATCTCCTTCACCCTGCCCAGCACCGAGGGCCAGAAGGCCATCGACGCGCTGAGCCGGGTCAAGGCGGGCATCGGCTACGAGTCGCTGCGCTACGACGACGCGATCGGCAAGATCTCGCTGGTCGGCGCCGGCATGCGCTCCAACCCGGGCGTCACCGCGACCTTCTTCGAGGCGTTGTCCGAGGCGGGCGTGAACATCGAGCTGATCTCCACCTCGGAGATCCGGATCTCGGTGGTCACCCGCGCCGAGGACGTGCCGGAGGCGGTCCGCGCCGTGCACACCGCCTTCGGGCTGGACAGCTCGGGCGACGAGGCGGTCGTCTACGGCGGCACCGGCCGCTGAGGCTTATCTAGCAAGATTGCCCGCACCTGAGGTCCGCGCACAGCGCAGAGGTTGTGTGCGGGACGGGTGAAGCGGACCCTGACCGTCCGCCGGGTCTGCCAGAATCCCCCTTCGGAGCGATGTGTTCCGGAGGGGGATTCCTCTCTGCGGAAAAACTCCCCCGGCGCGGGGCAACCAGGACAGGGGATCGGGTGTCCAACCAGCGTGACGAACGTGACAGGGGCGGTGGTGGCGATCACCCTGCCCGGGGCGGCCCGGCGGGCCGGTAGTCGGATGGGCTTTGCTGCGGCGGCAGCGGACGCGACCGGGGCCAGCGTCGACCAGCTCACCGACACCTACCGGGCCCACTACCGTTCCCTGCTGCGGCTCGCCGCACTGCTGCTGGACGACCTCTCCTCCTGCGAGGACGTCGTGCAGGAGGCGTTCATCCGGGTGCACGCCGCCCGGCGCCGGGTCCGCGATCCCGAGAAGACCCTCGCGTACCTGCGGCAGACCGTGGTCAACCTCTCCCGCTCCACGCTGCGGCGCCGACTGCTCGGCCTGCGCCTCCTGCCCAAGCCCATGCCTGACATGGCCAGTGCAGAAGAGGGGGCATACGATGCGCTGGAGCGCGACGCACTGAAGGCCGCGCTACGGGGGTTGCAACGCCGTCAGCGGGAGGTGCTGGTGCTGCGCTACTACGCGGACCTGACGGAGGCACAGGTCGCGGAGGTGCTCGGCATCTCCATCGGCTCGGTCAAGGCCTACGGGTCGCGCGGACTGGCTGCCCTGCGGGTGCGGCTGGGGTCCGCCGATGACTGACCCGCACCGGCCCGGCCCGCAGCACGAACTGAGCGAGGACCAGCTCCGCGACCGGCTGCACCGCGCCGTCGCCGGTGTCCAGCCCGAACCCGGGGCGCTGCCCCGGCTGCGCACCGCCGTCCCCCGCCGCCGGGCCGCCCGGCGGCGCGCCTGGGGCGGCGCCGCGGTGCTGGCCGCCGCCGTCGTCGGACTGCCCGTGGTGCACGCCGCCCAGCCGTTCCACCTGTCCGGCGACCCCACCGGCGGCCAGGCCGCGCCCGGTGCCACCGCCACCCCGGACGCCTCGGTGGCCGCCCCCGGCCACCCGCACAACCCCGCCGGCGCGACCGCCGCCGGGCCCGACGGCACCGGCCCCGAGACCTCCGCCGACCCGAGCGCCGACAGCAGCCCGGGCGGGCCGCCCGTCGTCGTGCCGCTGTGCACCGGCACCGACCTCGGCCGGGGCGAGGTCCAGAAGGCCGCCGCCGCCACGGCCGACGGCCGGATCTACGGCTGGTTCCAACTCACCAACACCGCCGGGCACCCGTGCCGGATCACCGGCCCGGGCGCCGTCACCATCGACCCCGGCACCCTCGGCGTCCGCCTGCTCGCCCACACCGTCGGCGACCCGGCCGAGGCGCTGCCCGACCCGGCCGGGCTGCCCCGCGAACTGCTGCTCGCGCCCGGTGGCTCCTACCTGGTCCGGTTCGCCTGGGTGCCCACCGGCTGCCCCACCACCTCGCCCTCCCCGGTGGACCCGCAGCCCAGCCCCACCCCCAGCGGCGGCGCAATGCCCGGCACCGACACCCCGGCCGGCAGCACCCCCGCGGTCGACCCCAGCCCCACCGGCGCGTACGCCCCCGCCGGCCACCAGTCGCCGCGCGACACCTTCCGGCTCGGCTACACCCCCGACCCGGCCACCGGCTTCGCCGCCACCACGGTCCTGCCCACCGGCTGCGGCGGCACCGTCTACCACTCGGCCCCCGAACCGGCCCCCGCCACCGGCGTCCCGGCCCCCTCGCCGAGCGCCGGCGCCTGACCACCCGCTCAGGCCTGCCGGGTCGGCAGCACCACCACGTGCCGCAGGTTGACGTGCCGCGGCCGGCCGACGACGTACCCGACCAGGTCGGCGACATCGGCGGGGGAGAGCGCGCCGATCGCCTCGAACATGGCGCCGAGTTGCCCGTCCGGCCCGAGCGCCGGGTTGTCGATGTGACTGCCCAGCTCGGTGTCCGTCAGCCCGGGCTCGACGGCGGTGACGCGCACGTCGCGCGGGCCGTACTCGGAGCGCAGGGCGGCCGACAGCTGGGTGACGGCGGCCTTGGTGGCGCCGTACACCGCGTAGTTCGGGAAGACCACGTGGGCGCCGATCGAGGAGACGTTCACCAGGTCCGCGGTGGCGCCGGCGGCCGCGGCGGCCACCAGGTCCGGGCCGAACGCGCCGACCACCCGGAGAACCCCCGTCAGGTTGGTGTCGATCATCCGGGTCCATTCGTCGATCCGGCCGTCGTCCACCGGGTTGGGCAGCATCACGCCGGCCGCGTTCACCACCAGGTCGACCCGCCCGAAGGCGGCGTGCGTCAGCCGCCGGGCCGCATCCACCGAGGCCTGGTCGGTGACGTCGGCGGGCACCGCCAGCGCGTTCGGGCCGAGCTCGGCGGCCAGCCGCTCCAGGCGGTCCTCGCGGCGGGCCAGCAGCGCCACCCGGGCGCCGTCCGCGACCAGCTGCCGGGCGACGGCCTCGCCGATGCCGCTGGCGGCGCCGGTGACGACGGCGGTCCGGCCGCCGAGGGTCTGGTGTGCCATGGAAGTCACGCTCCTGTTCGAGTCTGCTGCGGTGACGTCCACGAGTCTCGGCGCGGACCGCCGGCGGACCCAGGGCTGTGCTTTTCCTGGGTCTGCGAGAACCACCTTCGTGACACCGGCCGTATCGTCGGGGCATGAGCGAACTGGGGGAGTTCCTGCGCCTGCGCCGGGCCCGGATCCGGCCCTCCGACGTCGGACTGCCGGAGTTCGGGCGGCGGCGCCGGGTGCCGGGGCTGCGCCGCGAGGAGGTCGCGCAGCTCGCCGGGGTGAGCGTCGACTACTACGTGCGGCTGGAACAGGGCCGCGGCGACGGCGTGTCCACGGAGGTGCTGGACGCGGTCGCCCGGGTGCTGCGCCTGGACCGCACCGAACGGCAGCACCTGCACGACCTGGCCCGGCCGCCGCGCGAGCCCGCCCGGCCCGGCCCGCTGCAGCTGCGGGGCGGCCTGCGGCTGGTGCTGGACGCGCTGGACGCGCCCGCGTTCGCGCTCGGCCGGTGCCTGGACGTGGTGGCCTGGAACGCCCTGGGCGACGCGGTGATGGGGTTCTCCGACATGCCGCCCGGGCAGTGCAACGTGGCCCGGCACGCGTTCCTGTCGGCGGCCGGACGCCGGCTCTACCCCGAGTTCGAACGGGTCGCCGCCGAGACCGCGGCGTTCCTGCGGGTGGACGCGGCCCGGCACCCGGACGACCCGGAGCTGGCGGCGCTGCTCGCCGACCTCGCCGCCGACCCGCTGTTCGCCGAACTGTGGGCCCGGCACGGCGTCCGGGAGAAGAGCCACGGCCGCAAGCTGCTGCTGCACCCGCGGGTGGGCGAGCTGGACCTCGGCTACGAGACGCTCACCCCGCCCGGCGAGCCCGGACTGCAGCTGGTCGTCTACACCGCGGAGCCCGGCTCGCCCACCGCGGAGCGGCTCGCGCTGCTGGCGGACGCCGCCCGGATCTGAGGCCGGCCGCTCAGATGCCCAGCGACTCGGCGCGCGCCTCGGCGCGGCGCAGCAGGGCGTGCACCTCGGCCTGGCGGCGGCCCGGGCGGTCGTTCCAGGCGTCGGGGGAGGCGGCCGGGCGGCCGGTGGCGTGCAGCACCTCCATGACCTGGTTGCGTGCCCGCCGCACCGTGTACGCGGTGCCGTAGCCGTGCGCGAGGACGGCGGTCTGCGCGCCGAGCAGGCAGACCCGGCCGGCGGCGTCCCACATCGCGCCCTGGATCCAGCCGGCCTCGGCGAGGTAGTGGGAGGTCAGCCGCAGGTGCCCGGCGACGGTGACCGGTACCGGGCGGGCGGGGCGGCGGACCAGCCGGTCCAGCACGGTGCGGCGGGGCAGCGGGTAGCCGAAGTTCCACGGCCGGTGGACGGAGCCGTACAGCCCGCCGTCGCAGCCGGGCTCCACCGGCGGCAGTGCGGGCAGCGGCAGCAGGGGCAGCCGGTCGGGGGCGGGGAGTCCGGCCAGGTACTGCTCGATCTCCTCGACCAGGCCCAGGTGCTGGGCGAGGACGGGCAGGTCGAGTCGGTCGAGCCGGTCGAAGGACGGCGCTGAAGCGGGCATGGTACAACTCCTCCGGTCGTTATGTCGTATTTGTACCTCTTCCGCTGATCGTCCATCAGGAGCCGCACCGCAGCCGTTTCGTGTCCCCACCGTTCGCTGTCCGCCGTTCCGATCAACGCCCGGAATCGGGTTGGATGAGGGTATGAACGAGCAGACGAACGTCGTGCCGGCGTGGGAGCAGCGGTTCCGGGCAGCGCGGGTCTCGCTGCCCGACTGGGCGGACGAAGCACCCGATCGGGCGCTGTACGTGTCCAACGCGACCGGCACCTACGAGGTGTACGCGTGGGACCGCGCCACCGACGAGCACCGCCGGGTCACCGACCGTCCGCACGGCACCACGGACGCCGAACTCAGCCCGGACGGCGAGTGGATCTGGTGGTTCGACGACACCGACGGCGACGAGTTCGGCGTCTGGCGCCGCCAGCCGTTCGCCGGCGGCCCCGACCAGGAGGCCGTGCCCGGCGTCCCCGCCGCCTACGAGGCGGGCCTGGCGTTCGGCCGTGACGGCACCGTGGTGGTCGGAACCTCCACCGACGACGAGGGCACCACCCTGTACCTGCGCCGCCCCGGCGCCGCCGAGCCCACGGTGGTCTACCACCACGCCGAGTACGGCGGCGTCGGCGACCTCTCCCACGACAGCACCCTGCTGGCCGTCGATCACACCGAGCACGGTGACGCCATGCACGGCGCGATCCGGGTGCTGCGGCTGTCCGACGGCGTCACCGTCGCCCAGCTCGACGAGGTCACCGGCCGCGCCGAGCCGCGCGGCGTGTCCTGCCTGGGCTTCGCGCCCGCCGCCGGCGACACCCGGCTGCTGGTCGCCCACCAGCGCACCGGGCGCTGGGAGCCGATGCTGTGGGACGTCGCCACCGGTGCCGAGACCGAGCTGGCGCTGCGCGACGAGCAGGGCCGCCCGTTCCCCGGCGACCTGTCCGCGCAGTGGCGGCCCGACGCCCGCTCGCTGCTCATCGAGCACGAGTACGAGGCCCGCTCCGAGCTGTTCTCCTACCAGTTGGAGACCGGCGAGCTGACCAGGCTGGACACCCCGCGCGGCACCGTCGCCGGGGCCACCGCCCGCCCCGACGGCACGGTCGAGTTCCTGTGGTCCTCGGCCGCCGAGCCGTCCGCGGTGCGTTCCACCGCGGGCACCGTGGTGCTGCGCGCGCCCGGCCCGGTGCCGCCGGGCTCGGTGCCGGTCGAGGACGTCTGGGTGGACGGCCCCGGCGGCCGGGTGCACGCCCTGGTGCAGCGGCCCACCGGCGAGGGCCCGTTCCCGACGGTGTTCGAGGTGCACGGCGGCCCCACCCACCACGACAGCGACTCCTTCGCGGCCGGCCCCGCCGCCTGGCTCGACCACGGCTTCGCGGTGGTCCGGGTCAACTACCGCGGCTCCACCGGCTACGGGCAGGCCTGGACCGACGCGCTCACCGAACGCGTCGGCCTGATCGAGCTGGAGGACATCGGCGCGGTCCGCGACTGGGCGGTCACCTCCGGCCTGGCCGACCCGGACCGGCTGGTGCTGTCCGGCGGCTCCTGGGGCGGCTACCTGACCCTGCTCGGCCTCGGCACCCAGCCCGACCGGTGGACGCTCGGCCTGGCCGCCGTCCCGGTCGCCGACTACCTCACCGCGTACGCGGACGAGATGGAGGCGCTGAAGTCGCTGGACCGCACGCTGTTCGGCGGCACCCCCGAGGAGGTCCCCGAGCGCTGGCACGCCTCCTCGCCGCTGTCGTACGTCGAGCAGGTCAAGGCACCGGTCTACATCAGCGCCGGCGTCAACGACCCGCGCTGCCCGATCCGGCAGATCGACAACTACGTCCAGCGGCTGGAGGAGCTCGGCAAGGTCCACGAGGTGTACCGCTACGATGCCGGGCACGGTTCGCTGGTCGTCGACGAGCGGATCAAGCAGCTTCGCTTGGAGATCGACTTCGTCCGGCGACACCTGGCCCCCGGCACCGTCCGATGACCAGGTAGACCCGGTCGACAGGGGGGAACTACAACCGATGGGTGGACGCGCCGCGCTGGCCGCCGCCGCGGTCGGCGCGATCGTGCTGACCCTGGCCGGGTGCTCGAACAACCAGAAGTACGACTGCGTGGAGGCCGCCGCCCCCGCGAAGGCCGACACCGGCATCGACCTGCAGGTCCTTGCCAAGGGCAAGAACGGGAGCCGCAGCTCCAAGGGCTCCAGCGGGTCCAGCGGGTCCGGCGGTTCGAAGGGGTCGGGCGGGTCCAGCGGCGGCGGGAAGGGGTCCGGCACCTCGCCGTACACGGGGGGCGGCGGTACCAGGGTGGTGCACCACTACCACCACCGGCCGGGCTCCAGCCGCAGCGACGACTACGTCGACGAGTGCGGCAACCCGTCGCCCGCGCCGGGCTTCGGCGGCTTCGGCAACGACTGCCCGAGCCCGAACGCGCTGCCCGCCGCGAGCCCCGCCGGCGGCTCGCCCTCCGCGGTGCAGAGCGGGTCCGCCGCGCCGAGCGCCGCCGCCCCGCCGGTGCCCTGCCCGAGCGGGTCGCCGTCCGGCAGCGCCTCGGCCTCGCCGTCCGCGCTCCCCTCGCCCTCGGCCCCGGCGTCGCCCAGCGCGTCGCGGTCCGGGACGCGCTGAATCAGACGCGCTGAATCAGCAGGCGGGCGGAGGTCAGTCCAGGGCCGGGTCCAGTCCGAGGGCCCGGTCCTGGGCGGCCTCCGCCTCGCGGCGGACCAGCCGGAACCACATGAAGACCACGAACCCGGCGAAGACGAACCACTCCAAGGTGTAGCCCAGGTTCTGGAACGCCCGCAGGCTCAGCCCGTCGCCGCCCTGCGGCTGCACCGTCGGCACCGAGGTAAGCCCCGCCGGGACGTCGTCCGCCGCCACCCAGCCGTCGTACAGCGGGTACGGAAGCACGTTCACCAGCGTCGCCGGACTGATCGTGCCCAGCTGCCCGGCGGGCAGACCGCCCGCCACCGCGCCGCCGCTGCCGCTGTTCTCCGGGGCCTGCAGCCGGCCCGTCACGCTGACCTGCCCGGACGGCGCCTCCGGCGCCTCGCCCGGGGAGCCCGCCGCCCAGCCGCGCACCACCGGCACCGCCCGGCCGCCGTCGGTGAGCAGCGGGGTGAGCACGTAGTAGCCGGTCCGGCCGTCCACCGTGCGGTTCGGCACCAGCAGCTGGTGCGCGACGTCGTAGGAGCCGGTGACGCTCACCGTCCGGCCCAGGGTGTCGGTGCCGACCTTCGACGCGGCCTCCGGCAGCACCTCCGCCAGCGGACTCGCCTGAGCCTGGGAGGCCGTGGCGGCCGCCTTGTCGATCTCCTTGTGCGTCGAAACCCGGTCCTCGAACCGGCCCAACTGCCAGGAGCCGAGCATCAGACAGACCCCGATCGCCGCCACCGCGACGACCGAGCCGATGAGCCACCGCGGGCTGAACAGGAACCGGTACACCCCACCACGGTAACCATTCCTGACACCGGCCCCGACCGCCGGGTGTCGCCGCACCCGTAGGGTGGCCACCGTGATCAGCCCACTGAGCGCCGACGAGCTTCCCGCCCACTGCGACGCCCTCGCCGATCTGCTGCTGGACGCCGTCGACGACGGCGCCTCGGTCGGCTTCCTGGCCGGCACCCCTCGCGACGAGGCCGCCGCCTGGTGGCGGACCCTGCACCCGTCCGTCGCGGACGGCACCCGGCTGCTGTGGACGGCGACCGGCCCCGACGGCCGCCTGCTGGGCACCGTGGCACTGGTCCGCGAGAACCGGCCGAACGGCCGCCACCGCGCCGAGGTCTCCAAGCTGCTGGTGCACCGCGACGCCCGCGGCGCGGGCCTCGGCCGGCGGCTGCTGGCCACCGCCGAGCAGGCCGCCCGCGACGGCGGCGCCACCCTGCTGCTGCTCGACACCCAGACCGGCAGCGCCGCCGAACACCTCTACCGCAGCGCCGGCTGGACGGCATTCGGCACCGTCCCCGGCCACGCCGCGGCCCCGGACGGCGTCCTCGCCGACACCACGTACTACTACAAGCAGCTCACCGGCTGAACCGGCTTCTGCCTGCTCAGGCGGCGGCGCCGGGCCGGAGGAACTCGGGCTGGTCGAGCAGCCGCAGCCAGCTGCCGTCCGGCTGCTGGCGCACCACCTGGGCGCGCGCCCCGCTGCCGTCCTTCGGCGGGGTGGCGGTCAGCGCGATGCCGTCCGCGGCCAGCGTCGGCAGCGGCGGCTCCGGGGTGAACTGCGGGCGGTGCGTCAGCACCCGCTCCCACAGCACCCGGATCGCCTCCCGGCCGACCGTGAACTGCCCCGGCGGGTACGCCACCACGGCGTGCTCCTCGTACAGCGCGGCGACCCCGGCGGCGTCGCCCGCGTTGGAGCGCTCCACGAACAGCCGGGTCAGGTCCTCGGGGCGCATCGCCTTTTCGTACTCGCTCATCACGGCCTCCTCGTCGTCGTGCCTCCAGCCTCCCGTCCGCCTGATCAGAAGTCCAACAGCTGGTTCTGATCAGAACTAGAATCCGTGGTCATGGAACTGAGGCAGCTCGAGTACTTCCTCGCCGTCGCCGAGGAGCGCAACTTCACCCGCGCCGCCGAGCGGGTGCACATCAGCCAGTCCGGGGTCAGCGCCCAGATCCGGCAGCTGGAACGCGAACTCGGCGCCGAACTCTTCGACCGCTCCGCCCGCACCGTCACCCTCACCGTGGCCGGCAAGGCCGCCCTCGAACACGCCCGGCAGGCGCTCGCCGCCGCCCGTGCCGTCGGCCAGGCGGTCGGCGAGGTCAGCGACCTGATCCGCGGCAGCCTCACCGTCGGCATGGTGGCCGGCTGCACCCTCACCCCGCTCTTCGACGGCCTGGCCGCCTTCCACCGAGCCCACCCCGGCGTCGAACTCGCCCTGCTGGAAGGCGACTCCGACCACCTCACCGAAGCCGTCCGGGCCGGCACCCTCGACCTCGCACTGATCGGCTGCGCCGGCACCACCCCCGACGGCCTGGACGCGCACACCCTGATCAGCGAACCCCTGGTCGCCGCCGTCCCACCCGGCCACCCACTGGCCGGGCCCGGCAGCACACTCGCCGAACTGCTCACCCACCCGCTGATCTGCCTGCCGCCCGGTACCGGCGTCCGCACCGTCCTCGACCGCGACTGCGCCGCCGCCGGACTCACCCCGCGGATCGCCCTGCAGGCCTCCGCCGCCTCCGCGATCGCCGACCTCGCCGCCCGCGGCCTCGGCGTCGCCGTGCTCAGCCGCTCCATGGCCGAGGCGTTCCCCGCCCTGGTGCCGGTCCCCGTCACCGACCTCACCACCCCGGGCCTGCTCGCCCTGGTCTCCCGCCCCGGCCCCGCCCCGGCGCTGCGCGCACTGCTGGCCGAGCTGCGCCGGGCGTTCAGCCGCTGAAACCGAACGCCCGGCGGGGGCCGGTCAGTTCACGAACGCCAGCTCGTGCGGCGTCCCGTTGAACCGCAGGCCGCCGGTCTCCGTCACCGTCACGATGTCCTCGATCCGGACACCGAACCGGCCCGGCAGGTAGACGCCCGGCTCGATCGAGAAACACATCCCCGGCACCAGCGGCCGGGTCTCGCCCTCGATCATGTACGGCGGCTCGTGCGTGGTCAGCCCGATGCCGTGCCCGGTGCGGTGGATGAAGTACGCGCCGTACCCGCCCTCGGTGATCACCGCCCGGGCCACCCGGTCGATCTCCTGGCAGGTCACCCCGGGCGCCACCGCGTCGAACGCGGCCTGCTGGGCCCGCCGCACCAGGTCGTGCACCTGCTGCACCTCCGCGGGCGGCTCGATGCCGACGAACACCGTGCGGGTGGTGTCCGAGCCGTAGCCGTCCTTCAGCCCGCCGAAGTCCAGCACCACGGTGTCCCCGCGCTCGATCACCCGGTCCCCGGCCTCGTGGTGCGGATTCGCCCCGTTCGGGCCGGAACCCACCACCGTGAAGTCCACCTGGCTGTGCCCGTGCTCGAGCAGCAGCGCCGCCAGGTCGGAGGCCACCTCGCGCTCGGTGCGGCCGGCGAACGGCACGCCCAGGATCGCCCCGTACACCAGGTCCGCCGCCGCGCCCGCCGCCGCCAGCCGGGCCAGCTCGTCCGGCTCCTTCACCGCCCGCAGCATCGGCAGCACCGCCGTCAGCGAGGCGTACGAGGTACCCGGCAGCGCCTCCTGGAACCCCAGCAGGTGCATCGCCCAGGCGTTGTCGGAGATCCCGTACCGGCCGGCCCGGTCCATGTGCGGCGCCAGCACCGCGAACGGGTCCTCGCCGTCGATCCAGTCGGCCATCCGGACGGCCTCCGCACCCGCCGCCCGCTCCGCGTCCGGACGCTCCAGCCTCGGCACCAGCAGCACCGGCTCGGCACCCGGCGCGACCAGCAGCGCCGTCAACCGCTCGGTGTTCACCGGGAGGTACCCCGTCAGGTACGTCAGGTCCGGGCCGGGCGTGACGACCAGCCCCGCCAGGCCCGCATCGGCGGCGGCCGTCGCGGCACGGGCCATCCGGGCCTGGAAATCGGCCGTGGTGAACGGCTCGGGCATCAGGATCCCCTCCCTCGGGGTCAGCGGCCGACGGCCGCGTAGTGACGCAGGAACAGCGCCTCGACCAGGGCCATGTGCTCGATCTCGCCCGGGTCGACGCTCTCATTGGGCGCGTGGATGAGCGAACGCGGCTCCTCCACACCCATCAGGATGATCTCCGACTCCGGGTAGTGCGCGGCAAGAGCGCTGCACAGCGGAATCGAACCGCCCTGCCCGAGGAACGACAGCGGCCGGCCGTACGCCTCCCGCGCCGCCCGGTCCAGCGCCCCGTACGCCTTCCCGTCCGTCGCCGCCCGGAACGGCGAACCCTTCGACTCCGGCTCCACCGACACCCGCGCACCCCACGGCGCGGCCTTCACCAGATGCGCCGTCAACGCCTGCTGCGCCACCTCCGGATCCATCCCCGGCGGCACCCGCAGACTCACCCGCGCCCGCGCCTCGGAAGGCACCGCCGACGCCGAACCCACCACCGGCGGACAGTCGATGCCCAGCACCGTCACCGCCGGACGGGCCCACAGCCGGTCCGCGACCGTCCCCGACCCCATCAGCGCGACCCCGTCCAGCACCCCCGCGTCCGACCGGAACTGCTGCTCGTCGAACCCCATGCCCTCCCAGCTGCCGTCCGCCGGAAGGCCCTCCACCCGCGTCCCGCCGTCGGCGTCGCGCAACGAGTCCAGCATCCGGATCAGCGCCGCCAGGGCATCCGGGGCCGGACCGCCGAACATCCCCGAATGCAGATCCGACTCCAGCGTCCGCACCGACACCACCACGTTCGCCATCCCGCGCAACGAGACGGTCGCCGTCGGCACCCCCACCGCCGCGTTGCCGGTGTCGCAGATCAGCAGCGCATCGGCGTGCAACTCGTCCGGATGCTGCGCCAGATACTCCTCCAGACCGCCCGTCCCCTGCTCCTCCGACCCCTCCACCACCAGCTTCAACCCCACCGGCAACTCGTCCCCGAGCGCCCGCAAGGCGGTCAGGTGCATCACCACATTGCCCTTGCAGTCCGCCGCCCCGCGCCCGTACCAGCGCCCGTCCCGCTCCGTCAGCTCGAACGGCGGCGACACCCACGCCTCGTCGTCCAACGGCGGCTGCACGTCGTAATGGCAGTACAGCAGCACCGTCGGAGCCCCCGGCGGCGGCGGACGGTGCCCCAGCACCGCGAAACTCCCGTCCGGCGTCTCCACCAGCCGCACGTCCCGCAGCCCCACCCCCGCGAACGCCGCGGCCACCCACTCCGCGGCCTCCCGGCACCGCTCCGGCGGCTGCTGCCGCGGATCCGCCACCGAAGGAATCGCCACCAGCTCCGCCAGATCCCCCCGGGCCCGCCCCATCAAACCGGCAACCCGCTCGGCCAACTCGCCCACCACGCACGTCCCTTCTCCGCAGCAACCGGCACAACCCCACCGATCATGCCCCGTCACTCGCCGCCTCGCGCGTGCTCAGGACACCGTGCCGCCCAGGATGCGCACCCACCACTCCAACTTCTCGACCTCGTCCCGCCGGTACACCCGCGCCCGCAGACCCCGGTACGCGGCGACCAGCCGCTCGGCCGTCAACCTGGTCAGCACGGGTACCCGCTGGTCGAGGATCCGGTCCCACTCCGGCGCCGACGGATCCGCCGGATCGCGGTGCAACGCGCCGAGCGGCAACTCGCGGGCCACCGCCCACACCACCAGATCCGGCGCATCCGCCAACAGATGCCAATGATTCGCCGACCGCTCGCCGAACAACCCCTCCAACTCCCGCAGGATCGCCCGCCGGAACGTGATCGCGATCCGCACCCCGGTCGCCTCCGTGTGCGGGCCGAACAACGCCCGGAACTTCGGCCCCGACGGATCCCGCCAGATCTCCTCCCGGCCCTCCGGCGTCAGCGTCTGGAACGCGAGCGCCGGCTCACCCCCCGCCAGGAAGAACGCCAACGCGGTGGTCGCCTCGTCCACCCCGTACCCCTCCCGGCTGGGCCCCCGCCGCTCACCGCGCCGCAACCGGAACGGAATCCCGTCCCGCTCGAACTGCCCCACCAGCCTGCGCATCACCGGCTGACGCAGCAGCAGATCCTGCGCGGCCGTCGGATTGTGATGCCGGTGCGCCTCGTCATGGGCCACCCGGGCGAGAGCACGCGCCGCACCACTGACGATCCGGACATCCAGCACAGCCCGGTCCAGATGCTCCACCGACAACTCGCCCGCACCCCGTGCCAGCAGCCCCAGCGTCTGGAACCCGTCGATGCACTCGATCCCCGACAGCTCCACACTGCAACCACCCCAGTCCGGCTCCGCCCGCCACAACCGCTCGTCCACCCCGAGCACCACCCGCCCGACGATCCCGAACAGCTCCGGACACTCCCGCAACAGATGCGCCCGCGCCGCATTCTGCGGACTCGCCAACAACTCCCGCCGAGCCCCCAACCGCTCAGCCGCATCCACCGCCCCACCCAGCCCCGCCAACTGCCCCGCCGGCACCCGCAGATCCCACTGCTCGTCATCCACCCGCTGCATGTACCCCGGCCGCAACCAGTACCCCGACCAGAACACCGGAACGCTCGTCGGCCCCGGCCCACCAGGGAACGCCTGTGTCATCGCAAACGCACTCATGCCATCACAACGGCCCGACCCGACACAGGTGACGCCCAAACCCCCACAGCCCCACAACGAGTGAGGGCCGTACCGGATTTCTCCGATACGGCCCTCACTGCTCGGTCGGGGTAGCGGGATTTGAACCCACGGCCTCTTCGTCCCGAACGAGGTCCGGGGATTCCTGCTACCTGCGCGAACCAAGATAAGTGCAGGTCACAGCGTCGGTCATCGTTGGCTTTGGGGAGCCAATGCAGGGTTGAATCTCAAGATCTTCTCCCGGGATTCTCCCAGGGGCTCAGAAGGCCGGCGCGTGCGGTGCTGGCTCGGGTGGGCCTCTTAGGCGATCAGCCGGTGGCCGTCGTGAGAGCGAATCCGAGGCTCTGCCCCATGGTCGGCGTCCAAGGCATCGAGGATGCGCACGGCGAACACCTCGGCTACATGCCGACGAACCTCCTCGGACGTGAACCAGTCCACCGCCACAGCCTCCTCGGTGGGCTGGGCCTCTCCGCCCTCGACCTCACAGCGGAACACCAGCGCCACGACCCCGCGATTCATGTTCTTGTACACGCCGGTCAGGCGCTCTGGCCGGACCCGCACTCCGGTCTCCTCGAAGACCTCCCTGCGAACCCCGTCCTCAATCGATTCACCAAGTTCAAGCACTCCACCCGGCGGCTGCCAGGTGCCGTTGTCTGCGCGCTGGATGACCAGAACCCGGCCGTCCTCACGTACTACCGCTCCGGCAACCGACACGGAGTGGAGCGGCGTTGACGGGCTTTCCTGGCTGCTGCTACTCATGTACATGAGCATAGGAGACGAGAAGGACCATGGCGAGTAGCGAGACGGCCGCATCGGCCAAGGCGAAGTATCTGCAGATCGCGGACGACCTCGCGGCAAAGATCAGGTCCGGGACGCTCGCTCCAGGGGCTCCGGTCCCGAGCGAGGCCGATCTCATGAACAGCTACAAGGTGGCCTCGGGCACGGTCCGCAAGGCCGTGGCGGAGCTGCGGGCCGCTCAGCTCATCGAGACCCATCACGGACGTGGCTCATTTGTTCGCTCCCGACCCCCGGTGCAGCGGAAGTCGTCGGACCGGTTCCGCCGAGCCCACCGCGCGGCCGGAAAGGCGGCGTACCTTGCCGAGACGGAGCAGTCGGGTGGCACGCCGTCGGTGACCGTGCTGTTCGTCGGCCCGGCCGACGCGCCGGCCGAGATCGCCGAACGCCTGGGTGTATTGCCGGGCGCGAAGGTGCTGGTTCGCCGGCGCCGGTACTTCCGGGACGGCGTCCCGACGGAGGAGGCCACCTCCTACCTGCCCTGGGAGGTGGTCAAGGAGATCCCGGAGGTGTTTGCCGAGAATCCTGGTGGCGGCGGGATCTATGCCCGCCTCGAAGAACACGGCCACGTCCTCGCTGAGTTCACCGAGACGGTCCGTGCCCGCCTGGCAAGCAAGGGCGAGTCGTCCGCGCTCGCCCTGAGCCCGGGCGCACCGGTCATCCACCTGGTCAGGAATGCCATCACTGCTGATGGCGTGGTGGTGGAGGTATGCGACACCGTAATGGCTGCTGACCAGTTCGTCCTGGACTACCGCTTCCCCGCTAGAGACTGACGCGCCGTAAGCCCGAGCAACCCGCTACGAAGAGATCTTTCGCGGCGGGTTGACTCATGTACAGGAGTAGTGCAGTCTTCTGCATGTCGCTCCTGTACATGAGTGACGGAGCAAAGCTCATGTAGCGGAGCTGTGCCCATGTGGGCCTGCTCTGAGCTGCGCAAACGCAACACCGACAACTCAAGAGCGTGATCCACCACCGAAGTCCTTCCGTGACCGCACCGGTCGGGGTGAGTGGAGACCAGTCGGCAGAGAAGGGGCACACGCCCTGACACCTCGGTCGCCCTTAAGACGGCGGCCGTACATGGGACACGCAGCCGACTCAAAAGAACGACGCGGCCGACATTTTCGCCAGCGACGACCTCCGGGAGGGATCTCCCCGGAGCTAGCGGCACCGCGTCCAGCTGAGACCGAACCCCTTGCTTCACCAGTGACCACGGCCCTCGGCACCTCTCGCATCCATGACTGCGAGGCGGGTGCCGGGGATCGTGGCTGCTCGTGACGTGACGAATAGCCAGGGCCCGCATGAAGCGGGCCGCCGCGCGTTCCTTGGCCGGAGCGCGGCGGCCCCGGGCCCACCTCCAACGAGAGACGAGGTAGACCCATGAAGGACATGGTTGCAGGCCAGACGGCCGCAACGGAGGAAGAGTTCGCGGAACTGGCGCTCGGCCTGGTCACGGACTCGGAGTTCGCCCGCCTGTTCACCGGGGTGCCCGGTGAGAGCGAGGATGAGCGCGAGGCTCGGATGTTCGCTGCCGACGACATCGTGGCGGACCTGCGCCGGGAGGACCCGGAGTTGGCCGCCTACGCCGAGCGGCTGCTGAGCATCGCGCCGGTGCCGCTGCGGCGCCCGGCGGTCATTCAGCGCATCGCCAGTGTTGAGCGGGTGGCGGCGTGAGCGGGTTGAGCGAGTTCCGCTCCGAGCGGCGCGCCGACCGTCAGGCCGACCGGGCGGACGCCCGTACGGACCGGCGCGAGGAGCGCGAGCAGAACCGGTTGGACGCCGAGGCGGCCCGCCAGCGGCGCGAGGCCGACCGGCTCGCCGACGAGCAGGCCCGGGAGCGGCGGCGGGCGGCGCGGGCCGCGCGGTTCGGCCGGGTGACCGGCTGGGTGTCGGCGAACCCGGCGCGGGCGTTCGTCCGCCTGGTGCAGGCGTGCTCGATCGTTCCGGCCGTGGTCTCGCAGGTCGCCGCGCTCGATCACGCGAAGGTGTATCTGCTGCTCGCGGTGCTGCTGGCCGCGATGCTGGAGGGCGGCGCGTGGGCGCTGGTCGCCATGGGCTCCCAGGCCGAGGGCGAGCGATCCACCCGCACCTACCGCCTCGGCGCGTGGGCGGCCGGGGCGGTCGCCGCCGGCATCAACTTCGCCCACGGCTGGACCCAGTACCCGGCCCACCACTGGGTCGCGTTCGTGCTGGCCCTGTCCAGCATCGGCGCGGTCTGGCTGACCGACCTCCAGACCCACGGCGGGCGCGGCCCGACCACGGCCGAGAAGAAGCAGAAGAAGGAACGCGCCGAGCACGCCCGGCGCCGGGCCGAGCACCACCCGAAGGTGCGGGAGGTCGCGGACCGCCTGCTGTCCGCCGCCGCCTACGGAGCGTTGTCGCCGGACGAGGCGTGGCGCATCGCGTGGGAGTACGTCCACGGCGTCACCACCCCCGGGCTCACCGCCGACCTGCTCGCCCAGCGGCTCAACGCCAGGGCCCGGGTGGCGGAGCTGAGCGTGCTTCCCGCGCCAGCCGATCTGTGGCCGGGAATGCCCGACGACCCGTTCCCCGCCCTCACCCTCCCGCTTCCCCCGGGCGGCCCGGACAGCGTCTACCTCGACACCGTTCCCGACGACCGGGGGAACGCTTCCCCGATCACGACGGAAGCACTCGAATCCCTTTACGGAACGGGGTTGGACGTGCCCACACAGAACCCCGACGAACCCGTGAACGAGCCCGCCGCCGACGGTGGCGGGAACGCTTCCGGCGCGACCGGGGAACGTTCCCTCGACCCGGTCGACCTCGCCCGGGTCCGCCTGCTGGCCGCCGACCTCGCCGCCCACGGCGAGGAGCTGACGACCCGCAAGGTCCGCCTGCTGCTCGGCTGTCGCAACGAGCACGCCGTCCGCCTTCGCGCCGCCGTCGAGGCCGAGCGCACCACCCCCGGCGAGGAGAACGCACAGTGACCATCAACGCCGACCTGTCGTGCGTGTTCTGCGCGATCGTGGCCGGCACCGCGCCGGCCGTGGTCGTGCGTGAGTGGCCGGACGCGATCGCGATCCGGCCCCGCTCCGGCGGCGTCCACCCCGGCCACCTGCTCGTCATCCCGCGCGCCCACGTCGCCGACGTAAGCACCGACCCGGTCGTCTCGGCGGCCGCGATGGCGCGCGCCGCCGAGCTGGCCGCCGCCCTGCCGGCCGCGAATGTCATCACGTCCAAGGGCGCGGAGGCGACGCAGACCGTGTTCCACCTGCACATCCACGTGGTGCCCCGCGCCTACGGCGACGGCCTGCCGCTGCCGTGGACGCCCCAGCACAACGCCCGCACCCGCACCCCGATGGGAGACCAGCAGTGATCAACGTCGTGATGGCCCGCGAGCCGTTCCCCACCGTCCCGGGCCCGAGCGTCTTCCTCGCCGGACCCACCCCGGACCGGGGCGGCCCGGGCGAATCGTGGCGGCCGGCCGCGATCGCCGAGCTCGACCGCCAGTGGCGCGGCCAGGACACGACGCTGACCGTGTTCTCGCCCGAATCGCGGGGCGGCATCCGTGCCGAGCGCTACACCGACCAGACCAGGTGGGAGCGGGCCGCCCGCGCGCGGGCCAGCGTGGTCATGTTCTGGATCCCCCGCGACCTGGCCACCATGCCCGGCTTCACCACGAACGTCGAGTTCGGCTACGACATCGCCAAGCGCAGGATCGTGCTCGGCTGCCCGCCCGACTGCCCCAACCCGGAGCGCAACCGGTACCTGATCGACCTCGCCCACGAGGACGGCGCGCCAGTCCGCGACACCCTTCCGGGCACCGTGGCCGCCGCGCTGGAGTTCGCGCGGCCGGCCGACCGGCTGTTCATCGACTACATGGTCGCGTTCGAGGCGTCCGTCCTGCACACGAGCAGCTGCCCGGCGTGCGGGGACGACCAGCCGTGCGAGGAGGGCGAGACCACCTGGGCGCTGTTCGTCGCACTTCAGGACCGGTGGAACAGCGCCCAGAACCGCCACTGATCGCCAACTCCTGTACACCGCAAGCTGATTGGAGCCTGCCGTGATCTCCTCCCGCGCCGCGCGGTTTGCCGCCGCGTACGCCCTGCTCCGCGCCGCCGCCGACGTCGCCGACCACTGGATCCAGACCGACCACCAGGCCTGCACCAAGGGCCAGCACGACGGCCACGAGGGCCAGTCCAGCGCCGCCGGCCGCGCCGCGTGCGCCGCTCACGTCGCCTCCTACGTCGGCACCCAGGGGCTCGCGCTGTGGGGCGGGGCCCGGCTGCTCGGCGTCCGCCTGCGGCCCGTCCCGGTGGCCGCCGCGCTGACCGTGTCCGCCGTCACCCACTACGTCGCCGACCGGCGCGAGCCCCTGCGCCGCCTCGCCGAGGCCACCGGTAAGGGCGACTTCTACGCCCTGGGCGCGGACGTCGTCGACACCTCCACCGCCGAGGACGGCATCACCGGCCGACACCTGGGCCGAGGCAGTTACGCCCTCGACCAGGCATGGCACCACGGCTGGGAGACCATCGCGGCGCTCATCGCCTCCGCCTGACCCACCGCCACCCCGAACGAATACGGAGCAGGAGGAACACCATGACCAGCACGAACAGATGGACGTCCGACCACCTGACGGCCCCCGGCGGAACCGCGATCTACGCCGCCCAGCAGCGCGAGCGGCTGCGGCAGATGGCCGACGAGGTCCAGGCCCTGGTGCGCGAGTACCGCGCCGACCTGGAGCTGGTGCACATCGACGGCGACAAGCCCCTGGAGCACAAGGTCCGCGCCTACCTCGCCACCCGGCCGCTCGCCAGCCTGGAGCGGCACCTGCGGGAGGCCGTGAACTGCGCCGGAAAGCTCGACGCGGAATACAACCGCCGATTCGTCGAACTCCCGAAGAAGCGCGCCGCCCGCGCCGCCGAGAAGTCCATCGAAAAGGCGCGGAAGGCGGGCCTCCAGGCGACCCGGACCATGAACGCCGTGAACACTGCCGCCACCCTTCACGGAATCACCGGTGCGGTTTCCGAAAAGGCGGAAGGGAATTCCAAGGAGAAGCAGACTCCGGCATTCCTCGACTTCCTCAAGGAAAGCGCCTGATGCCGCTCACGCCGGGCCAGGTCGCCTACTGGCAAAAGCGCCTGGCCGCGACGACGACGAACCCCGACCGGGCCCGGGTGCTGTGGGACCTGGCCCGCGCCCTGGCCGGCACCGACGAGGAATCGTGGGCCGATCTGGTGCGACTGCTCAGCACCTGGACCCAACACCACGCCGCGTCCTGACACCCGACTCCCGATGACGCTTCGCGCTCATCATCATCACTCCGCTCCGCACATCCGAGGGTCCCACGTACGCGTACACGCGTACGCGTGTGAGGACCCCCGGATGCGTGACGGAGCGTGACATCCCGATTGGAGGCCCAATGGCCGACGACGACGGGGGGACGGTGCTCGGGTTCCCCCGACTGACGGTGCCGGGGGTCGTGGCCGAGGACCGCCCGCCCGGCGACATCCCGGCGCTGGTCCCGCTCGCCACCGACCTGGCGCCGCCCGCGTCCCTGCTGATCCCCGACAATCCCAATCTTTCTCCCGAAAGCGAATCCGCCGAGCCGGGCGCTCCTTCCGGCGAAAGCGGGAGCCTGGTGAACGTGGCCGCGATGTCCACGGTCATGATGGCCGGAATCACCGTGGCCGCCCTGCGAGGAGCCGCGCATTTCGTCGCCCACCTGAAATCCCGCGCCGAACACCAGAAAGCGGTGGAGGGCCAGCGGAAGTCACCGGGCAGCTCCGGAACTCCACAGCCTGTGGATTCCCGCGCGCTGTTTGGCGCCTCACCCCGGGGCCGCGTCCAGTCCGGCCCGGAATTCGGGCGGAGCGCGCACCGGCAGCCGCACGGCCCGGCCCGCACCGACCCGTCCGTCCCGCCGACGTTCCGCCACCACACCGCCGCCCCTGGCGGCAGGACACCCGCGAAGGCACCCCACAGCCGCTCTGACGGCCCGTCAAGTGTGAGTGGGGGCGCGGGGGCGGGGCGAGTGCGAGAGGCCCGCAGAGGGGCCCTGGAAGCCTCCGGGGCGACGGTTCGCCCGAACCGCCTCGCCGCCGGAGGTTACTCGGGCGGCGGGATGGCCTCTTCCGCCCTCCGGGGCCGGACCGACGGACGCCTGTCGCGCCAGCCGGCCGGACCCGACACGGTCCGGGGCGCGGTCCGCCACCGGATCGCCGACCGCATCACGCACGGCCCCCGGGAGAAGCAGGCCAAGGCGGAGCGGATTCCGCCCGGGGCGGACACGATCCGGGGGGCCGCCAGCCGCCGGGTAGCCGACCGGATCAGCACCGGATCGTGGAAACCGACCGGCGCTCACAAGACCCCGTCCGACTCGCCGATCACTATCCGCGCGGCACTCCGGGCCCGGGCCGCCGACCGGATCCTCAACGGCCGCAGGCCCAAGCCCGACGCCGACGGCGACTCCCCCGCCGAGTCGAAGGAACAGGCGGAGTCGGCCGGGACTCCCGGCACCGGCCTCGTTGCCCCCGCCGGCACTGCTGCCAGTGCCACGGCCGGTCCGGCGGCGGGCAGCGGCTCCACCAAGCGAGGCAGGGTGAAGCCGCCGAAGCGTGCCCGCAAGCGTCGGCGGATGACTCCGGGAGGCGCGACCGGGTCGAGGCCCTGGCGCAGCCGCCCCGGGCAGGGCCGGTCCAGCCGTGAAGGGCGTCACCGCAAGCACAACCGCTGGTGGCGGCACGCCAACTGGTGGGACCGATGGGCCAGGAACCGACGTGCTGAAGAAGCCACCCCGCCGCCGAGTCAAGGCGCGGGCGCGGACGGCGGGTTCGGTCCGCCGCCGGGCTGGGGCTGGACCGATGGCGAGACGATCACGGTCGAGCGCGCTGACGGCGGTCCCCACCGGCGCGGGCCCCGTCAGCCCGCCGCGATCGGCCGGGGCCAGGCGGCCCTGCCCCCCGCGCCGGACCGCCCGGAACACCAGCGTCCCGGCACCACCGCACCACCACCCGCACCGCCGCCGAGACCCGTTGGAGAACAGCCCGTGAGCATTCCCCTGCCGCGCGCCGCGCACGGCACGCAGTACAACGACGCCGAGTTGACGATCTACGACGTCATCGAGGCGGACGCCGACATGGGCGAGGAGATCCTCCAGGGCGCCGCCGAGGCCAAGCAGGCCGCCTGCGACTGCGAAGAGCTGACGGAGCACCTGGAGAGGCTGCACGCCAAGATCCTGGAGCTGAAGGTTCCCGGCATCCTGGCCGGCGCGGTCGTCCGCCTGATGGAGAAGGCGGGCATGGTCCAGGCCCGCGCGGAGGCGGTCGCCGAGAAGATCCCGGCCGCTTCTGAGGCCATCATCGCCGCCGGCAACAACGCCGCCGACCGCCACAAGGGCCTGGCGGACGCCGTGCGCGACGCCGGCCACACCGCGCCCGCCGAGCGCGACTACCACAACGAGTAGGGAGGACGTCCGTGTCCGAGAGCACCAACGAGCCGGTGACGAGCAGTCAGCCGGTCACCACGTCCGCCGCGCCCACCGACGGGGGCAGCGCCTCCAGGGTCGGGGCCGCGTTCGTCGCCGCCGGCCGGGTCATGACCGAGGCCGTCCGCTACGGCATCGTCATCGCCCAGCTCATCGAGGCCGGCGTGAAGCTGGCCCTGGTGTCCGACATCGTCACCGACGCCTACAAGTACGTCGAGAAGTGCGCCGTCTCGGTGGACCGCCTCGCCGACCAGGCCGCCGCCCTGGCCGTCGACGATGACACCGTCGCCGAACACCGCGATGCCGCCACCCTCATGCGCTCGGTCTTGGCCGAGGCCGAGGCCATGGCCGCCGACCTCGCCGACCTGTCCACCTCGTTCCACGCGACCGCCGCCGAGCACGAGGCCGACTACGGGTCGGTCGCCGAGGCCGCCAACGCCATGCCCGTCGCCATGGCCGAGCGGACTTTCTACAGCAACCGCTGACCCTCAACGGGGCGGCGGTGCCGCCCCGTTGGCGACGCCGCCGCCCCTTCACCCCGCCACGGAACGTGAAGGAGAGCACGCTGATGATGTCCCTCGGCCCGATCCGCGGGCACATTGCCACCGCCCGCGGCCGCATCGGCCGCGCCGCCACCATCGCCGGCGCCCTGGGCCTCGCGGCCGGCGCGTTCACCACCGACTTCCTCCCCGTCACAGCCGGCGGCGCGGCGGTCGCGGGCGCCTACGGTCTCCTGTGGTCCGTCACCCTCCCCAAGGGCCATGTCCGGGACATCGCCGCCGCCCTCTACCTGGCCCCGGGCGCCACCCTCACCATCCTGCTCGTCACCGAGCGCCTGACCCCGGGCGTCCACTGGTGGGAGCTGGCGGCCGACGCCGCCTGGGCCGTCACCGTGTGGGTCGTCCGCCCCGCCCGCATGGCCCGCGTCATCGCCGGCCGCGAACGCTCCCTCACCCCGGACGCCGTCGAGCAGGCCCAGCAGGAGACACCGACCGGGCTGGAAGCGGCCACCGACCGGCACCCGCTGGCCGCCTGGTGGTCCGAGCACGCCGCCGCCGACGGAGGTGTCGCCCCCGGCACCGTCCTGGAGCACATCGAGGTGACCGGCCCCGAGTCCATGACCGCCGTCATCCGCTCGACCCACCCCGGCACGCCCGTCCCCACCATCTCCACCACCCGCCTGTCCGCGCTGCTCGACTGGGACGAGGAAGACATCACCGTCACCAAGATGTCCGGACGCGGCGCCGGAGTCCGCCGGCTCACCGTCGGCCGCACGCCGCAGGACGCCATCGACCTGTACGCGCACTGGGCACAGAACATCGCCCCCAAGGGCATGCCCGGCACCAGGATCACGGGCATCCGCGTCGTCGATGCCGACGCCGGCCGGGAGGTCGACGCGTGAGCCGCATCTACGAGTTCACCGTCGAGGCCCCGCCCGGCGACATCATCACCTACGACCCGGCCCGCCTCGCCGACGCCATGCGCATCGACGACCCCTCCCGCCTCGCGATCGAAGCTCGCGGCAGCCAGGCCCTGGTCACCGTCTACCCCACCGACCCGCTCGCCGACGTCCAACTCCCCAGCCCCGAAGCACTCGCCATGGACGACCGCGGCCGGATCTGGATCGGCGTCCACCACAACGGCCGCCGGGTCTGGATCCAGCTCTACGACCCCGTCTCCGGATCCGCTCAGCGCCTGCTGGTGTTCGGCACCACCGGCGCCGGAAAGTCGACACTCGGCCAGATCATCCTGGCCGCAATGAAACGCTCCGGGATCGCCACGTTCTACGGCGACCTGAAAGGGGGCCAGTCCGCCCCGGAAGCAAGGGAAAACGTGGACTGGCCGGTGTACTCGCAAGAGGGCGTCATGGCCCAGCTGCACACCACCTGGTCCATCATGCGCGAACGCGAGGCCCGCTACGCCAAGATGGGCCGCTCCAAGTTCCTCATGGGCAGGCCCGACCCGCTGCTCTACCAGATCATCGACGAGCCGAACCGCCTGCTGGAGAAGGGCGCTCCCTACCGGGAGCAAGCCACCTTCTACATCAAGGACATCGGCCGAACCGGCCGGTCCCTCGGCATTGGCATCGGCCTGTTCGCCCAGGCAGGACACCTGGAGGAACTCGGCGGGTCCGACACCATGCGCGCCATGCTCAAAGAGGGCGAAGTCCTCCTCCTGCGCTGGACATCCAGCATGATGCAGCAGCTCGTCGCCGACGGCCTCCTCCCCGCCGGCCAGAAGCTCGCCCCCATCCCGAAGAAGGCCGGAGCCACCCGCCTCATCTCACAGTTCGAGTCCGAGGCCGACGACGACCGTCCCGGCACCCAGGGCAGCGGCTACCACCTCTCCGGCCCCTACCCCGGCGCCAGGATGCGGGCGTTCAACGTTGGCTCCAAGACCCCCACCGACGGCCTCGACCCCGAGATGCTCGCCTTGTACGGCGACGGCCCGCACACCGTCCTGGAGAAGGCGTCCTGGCCCGTCGCCGGCCGCGCCTACCTCGACAAGCTCGACGGCCAGGCCGCCTACAACGCCGCCTTCCCCCCGCCCGAAACCGACGACGAAGGCGGTGGCGGCCGATCCTGCCGCAGCAGCGCGCCGGCCGGACCCGGGACAGGCGACGCCCGACGGATGACCATCCCCGAGCGCGTCCAGGCCGCCCTGGAAGCCGCCGACGGCGACATGGACTCCCACGACCTGCTGGAAGCCGTCAACGCCGACGGCGGACGCCCCGTGAAGCTCGGCAGCATCCGCAACGCCCTCAGCAACCTCCGCTGACCCGCCCGTCCCCGCGCCACCACCCACCGCCCGACCAGCCCAGGAGCACCCCGTGATCTTCTCCGTCTCGCTGGCCGTCGCCGCCGGCGTCACCCTCTTCTTCCTCCTGCGCCACGGCTACCTGCGCCTCGGATCCGCCGCCACCGCCGCCCTCTTCGGCTACGCCCTCGCCTCCACCGGCCTCCATACCGCCATCGACCACCTCATCACCACCATCGCCGCCGCGGCCGGATCCCTGCGCTGACCTACGAGAAGGAGACCGGCCCATGCACGCGCACCTTCAAACAGCCGCCCCTGCCCCGGTGGCCTACGGCTCCGACGGCACCCCCTACTACGCCGCCCCGCCTGCCCCGGCACCCCTCGCCATCTACCAGCCCACCGCCGTGCTCCCCGCACCCGTCGCCCAGCAGCAGCACCCTACGGCCATCACCTACCTGCCCGCGCAGGCCGACGTCCCCGGCCGGGACGTGTGGCCCGCCCGCTTGCTCGCCGGCGGAATCGGTGTCGGCGCCGCTGGAGTCGGCCTCGGGTTCTTCCTTCAGGCCCTCGCCGCCGCCACCACCGGCCTCGGCCTGCTCGCCGCCGTCCTCGCCCTCGTCTGGCTGCTGAAGAACGGCAGCAGCTCGGGCGGCGCACACGGCGGGGCCGTGAACGTCCACGTCAACGTCACCAACCGCAACCGCTGATCCATGGAGATCACCGTGTCCTACTGCGACGAATGCGACGACTGGGACTGCCCCGGTCACTACTGCGACGAATGCGCCGACGAGAACTGCCCCGGCCACGAGCTGTGCGAGGACTGCTCCGACGACATCTGCACAGAGTGCGGCGGCTGCTCCTGCGAGGACTCGTACTGCGACGGCCTTCACCGCTGCTGATCGGCCCGTGCCGACCGCCGTGCCGCCCAACGCCCGCCCCAACGGCGGCTGTTGGGCGGTGCGGGGGACGGACAGCCCGACCCCGGAACCACAAAACCCCGCAACGGCCGCCAGATCTTGGCAGACGAACGGCTGTTGCGGGGCCCAGGTCCGTACGAGACGAACCAGGACACAGCATGCCCGACTTCACCCGCTCCACGCTCGCCATTGCCGACGACGTCGCCGACCGCCGCGCCGCCTCCGACGGCCACTCCCGCTTCGGCTCCTACCTCGCACGCAACGCGCACCGGCTCCACGACGACGGCCAGCCGCTCAACTCCCAGGACTTCGCGTTCGCCGTCTGGCAGGTCGCCACCAGCCCGGTCATGTCCCCCGGCTACGTCCGCCACCGCCCCGACCTGCACGACCTCACCCTCACCACCTACGGCGAGGACATGGACCAGATCGCGCTCCGCATCGACGTCCCCCTGCGCCACCACCACCTCGAGGCCCAGCCCGACCACCGCCTCACCGACTGGCAGCGCGACGTGTGGGCCACCGCCGACGACTTCACCGCCCTCACCGAACCCCGCCCCACCGGCCGGCCCGCCCTGCTGACCACCGCCACCCTGCTGCTGCCCGTCCCCGAGCACGTCCTCGTCACCCCGACCGCCACGGTGCCGGGCTACGAAATGACCGCCCAGGCCAAAAACGCGATCGCCGCGCTCGTGATCTGGGCGAACACGCACGCCCAGCTCGTGAACGGCCTTACCGCCGGGGTCGGGCGGTGAGCGCCATGGGGGGCGGCAATCCGGGCCTGCGTTTCTTCCTCGGCACTCACCAACCGGACTGGCTGGCCCGCACCGCCGTGCCGCTGTTCGTCTCACACCGACGTCTGGCCCACCGCAAGACCCTGCCCCGCGCGGCCGGCATGTGGGCGCTGGACTCCGGCGGATTCACCGAACTGTCCATGCACGGCGAATGGCGCACCGAGCCCGCGGCCTACCTGACAGCTGTTCGGCGCTTCAGCGACGAGATCGGCAACCTCGCCTGGGCCGCGCCGATGGACTGGATGTGCGAGCCCTGGATCGTGCAGAACACCGGCCTGAGCGTGGCCGAGCACCAGCGCCGCACCGTGGCCAACTTCCTCCACCTGCGCCACAGCGCACCGGATTTGCCGATCGTCCCCGTCCTGCAGGGATGGGAACTGGGCGACTACCAGCGCTGCGCGGACCTGTACGAGAAGGCCGGCATCGACCTGGCCGCCGAACCGGTCGTCGGGCTCGGCTCCGTGTGCCGCCGCCAGGCGACCGGAGAAGCTGCCCTCATCGTGGCCGCCCTCGCCGATCGCTCGTTGAAGTTGCACGGGTTCGGGTTCAAGACCCTCGGGCTGCGGCTGGCCGGCCACCGCCTCGCCTCGGCCGATTCCCTGGCCTGGTCGTTCGAGGCCCGTCGCAAGCCGCCGCTGCCCGGCCACACGCACAAGAACTGCGCGAACTGTCTCCCCTACGCCCTCGCCTGGCGCACCCGTCTCCTCGGCTCCCTGCCCGTATGGCATCAACCGACCCTCGACGGACTCCCGGAGGCGGCATGAACACCCGGCCCCCGATCGTCTGCGCGGCGCTCTGGCAGGACGTCACCGACCGGGCCGGCATGCGCTGCCAGTGCACCGGAACCTGCGGCAGCAAGCACACCGCCGGCAACGGCCGGTGCGAACGCGAACACGGCGGCTGGGCCAGCAAGCACAGCGGCATTCTCCGTCTGCTCGTCGCCCCCACCGACCCCGCCGACATGCTCCTGCCCCCGCACCGCGCCTCCGCCCTTCCGGTCGAGCAGCTGTCCGCATGGTGCCCGACCTGCCACGACCGCACCCGCACCGCCGCCCGGCGCACCGCGCGCAGCCGCCCGGCCCAGGCCGATGCCCTATTCGACCTCTGAACCCGCAGCCCGGTCTGCCGGTGGGCCTCGGCGGGCCGGGCCGCCCGGAAGGACACGAATGCCCCACCCCATGCACCACCTGATCGCCGACGCCCTCCAACTCGCCGCCGCAGGCGTCCCCGTGCTGCCGCTGCGCGAGGGCAAGGGGCCCCTCGGCAACTGCCCCGCCTGCGAGAAGATCAGCCCGACCCGCTCCCGATGCGGCGGCCGGCCGAACATGCGCACCCCCGGCCCGTGCCACTGCCCGAGGCCGTGCCACGCCTGGGCCGCCGCCACCACCGACCAGCAAGTCATCCTCAGCCAACCGTGGCTGGACGCCTGGCGCGAGGCCCGCGCCGTCGCCTATCACCCCGGCGGCGCGGGCCTGACTGTCCTCGACCTCGACAACGCCGACGCGGTCGCCTGGGCCAGCGAGCACATGCCCGCCACCCGCACCGTCGCGACCACGCGCGGCGAGCACTGGATCTACCTCGGCTCCATGTCCTCCTCGAACGCCGTCAAACCCGGGGTGGATGTCAAGTCCCTGATGCAGTACGCCCGTTGGCTGGGCCCCGGCTCCGGCACCATGACCCGCCTCACCGACGCAATCCGCGCCATCGTGATCCGGAACGAAGAGGCCAACCCGCCGCCGAACGGGGAGCGGTTGGCCTCTTCCACCCCCGCCCCCTGGTCGCGGCACGTCGCCACCGGCTGCCGCCACACCGAGCGCTACATCACCGACGGCCTGACCAAGGGCCTCGCCAAGATCCGCGCCCACGTCGAGAGCGGCGCCGGCTCCCAGACGTTCGGCGTCGCCCGCTTCCTCGCCAAACAGCACACCCGGTGCCCCGGCCCCTGCGGCCTCGACACCATCGCCGACCATCTCATCGCCGCCGCCACCTCCGTCGGCGTCCCCGACGACTACGCCGCACGCGCCGTCACCCGCGGCTTCGACGCCGCCGCCTGACCTGCACCCGGTAACCCGCCTACGGGCCAGGCCAGTTAGGCCCGGCGACCCGCCGCCGCGAGAACCAGGAGAACACCCGCATGACCGAACACACCCCGCCCCGTACCGCCCCCGAGCCCGAAGACGGCGCCGCCCTCCTCGACGCCGTCGAAGCCCACCATCGCCGCTTCAACGTCTTCCCGAGCGAGGCCGCGTACGTCGCCGTCGTCCTGTGGGACGCCCACACCCACCTGCTCGACTGCTTCGAGTCCACGCCCCGCATTGCCTTCCTGAGCCCCGAGCCCGGCTCCGGCAAGACCCGCGCCCTGGAGATCATCGAAACCCTCACACCCCGCCCGATCCTCACCACCGACGTCTCCCCGGCCGCACTGTTCCGCTCCGTCTGCGACCCCGAGGCCCGGCCCACCGTCCTCTTCGACGAGATCGACACCACCTTCGGCCCCAAGGCCGCCGGCAACGAGGACCTGCGCGGACTCATCAACTCCGGCCACCGCCGCTCCGGCGTCGTCCTGCGCTGCGTCGGCGACGGCAACACCCAGACCGTCCAGCCCTTCCCCGTCTACGCCGCCCTCGCCATGGGCGGACTCGGCGACCTCCCCGACACCATCATGAGCCGCTCCGTCATCATCCGGATGCGCCGCCGCGCCCCCAACGAGAAGACCGAGCCGTTCCGCGAGCGCATCCACGCCGCCGAGGGCCACGCCCTGCGCAAGCGCCTTGCCACCTGGGCCGACACCGTCCGCGGATCGCTCAACGACGTCTGGCCCGAACTCCCCGACGGCATCAGCGACCGCCCCGCCGACGTGTGGGAACCCCTGCTCGCCGTCGCCGACGCCGCCGGCGGCCACTGGCCCGCCCGCGCCCGCGCCGCCTGCGTCCAACTCGTCAACGCCGCAAAGGCCAACGACAAGGGCTCCGTCGGCATCCGTCTGCTCACCGACCTGCGCGACATCTTCGCCGGCGCGGAGCGGCTGCTCAGCGCCGACCTGCTCAGCAAGCTCGCCGAACTCGACGACGCCCCGTGGGCCGACCTCGACGGCAAGCCCATCACCGCCCGCGCGCTGGCCCGCATGCTCGGCGACTACGTCACCGCCGACAACGACCCCATCAAGCCCCGCAACATCAAGACCGGCCCGAAGTCCAGCGCCAAGGGCTACTACGCCAGCGACCTCGCCGACGCCTGGCTGCGCTACTGCCCGCCCCCGTCCCAGGAAGCCGCTACCTCCGCTACTGCCGCTACCGCGCAGGTCAGGGCCCTGTTTCCGGTAGCGGATACGGCAGAGGTAGCGGATACGGATCCGCTACCCGCCACCCACAGCGCCACCGCACCCTGAACCACCTCGCCGCTCCCGGCACCCGCCCGGGAGCGGCACCAATCCGCTACCGCTACCCAATCCGCTACCAAAAACATGCCCCTGACCTGCTCGGTAGCGGCAGTAGCGGCAGTAGCGGATTCCTGAGAAGGAGGGGCCGAAGCCGGGCCCCACGAGACCCGGAGGATTTCCATGCGTCAGGATCGAGGCGCGCTGCCGACGCTCTTTCAGCCGGCCGACGTTGCCAAGGCTCTCGGGAAGTCCGAGTGGTGGGTGAAGGAACAGGCCCGCCGCGGGCGCATCCCCTTCACGAAGCCGGGACGGGCCTACCGCTTCACGGCTGCCCAGGTCACCGAGATCGTCCGGCTCTACGAGGAGCGGCCGGCCATCGTGGCCGTACCGCAGCCGCAGGCCGCCGATGTTCGCGACCCCAAGAAGCAGGATCGTGGCCAGCGGTCCGGCCGACCGGCGGCCCGACTCCGCGCCCGGATCCCGCGCCGGGCCGCACACCAGCAGCAGGACGCTGCCTGATCACGCGTCACCGCCCCGTCCGGCCGAGGAGTCGGACGGGGCCCGTTCTCCGAAGGACCACATTGGGATACGGCGAAAACCGGGGCGACTACTGGCGTGCCCGGTACAAGATCGCGCCCGGGAAGTACGGAACCGTGCTCGACGCCCACGGCAAGGCGGTTCGCTACAAGACCAAGCGCGCGGCTGAGAAGGCTGCCGGAATCGCCGAGGACGAAGCCGCCAAGGTTGCCGCTCAGCCGCCCGCCGCGACGGAGCCGGAGCAGATGAGCTTCGGCGAGTACGCGAGCGCCTGGTACGAGGAGCAGGACTTGGCGGCCTCGACCATGCAGAACTACCGCCGCCACATCGAGGAGCACTTGCTCCCCGAGTTCGAGGACGCCCTGATCAGCGAGATCACCAAGGGTGCGATCGACACCTGGGAGCGCAAGGAGCGCGAGCGGGGCTACGCGGCGAGCAGCATCAAGACCTGGCGCGGCACCCTGCATCTGATCCTCGCCGACGCCGTGGACGACGGGCTGCGCGACTCCAACCCGGCCACCCGCCGGCGCGGTCGGGGCAAGCGGGCCGGACGTTCCCGGAACCGCGGTCCCGAGAAGGTGGTGACGAACGCGCTCGGGGTCCTCCTGATCGCGGAGAGGGCGGCCCTGTTGTCCGGCCGGGATGACGAGTTCGTCGCCGTCGTCCTCAAGGGCTTCACCGGCATGCGGTGGGGCGAGATCGTCGGTCTGGAGAGCTCGTTCGTCCGCCCGGCAAGCGTCCGGGTGGAGTGGCAGCTCTACGAGCTGGACACGGGAGAGCTGCACCGCTGCCCGCCCAAGGACGACTCCTACCGGACGATCGACTCACCCGGGTTCTTGTCCGCCCTGCTGGCGGGACAGGTAGCGCGGGCCAAGCGGACGCCGTGCGAATGCCATGGGCTGCACTACCTGTTCAGCGGGCACGGCACCGCGAACGGCGCGGCCCAGCGGCCCGGGGCAAAGCTGTCCGACGTCGCCCGCGCGGCCGGCGTCTCGACCGGCACCGTGTCCAACGTGCTCAACCGCCCGGAGATGGTGGCCGAGCCCACTCGCGTGCGGGTGGAGAAGGCGATGGCCGACCTCGGCTACGTCCGCTGGCAGACGAGCGGCGAGAATGCGGCGCACTGGCGGCGAAACGGGTTCGCCACGTGGCTGTTCCACCCGGCGGCCACCGGCTGGTACCCGAAGAAGGCCCCGGAGGAGGCGCGCCCGGTGCCGGTGCTGGCCGAACCCTGGCCCGGCGTCCCCGCCCGGGGTAGGGGAGCCACGGGGCGTGCTCAGGCGTGCTGGCTGCCGATCGCGCGCGGCCTCACCCCGCACGGGCTGCGGCACTCACACAAGACGATGATGGACGAGCTCCGGACGCCGACGAAGCTGAAGGACGAGCGGATGGGGCATGAGGACGGTTCGGTCCAGGCCCGCTACTCGCACATCACACCGGAGATGCGCCGAGACCTGATGGACGGCCTGACCCGGATGTGGACCGCCGCTCTCGACGTTCGCCGACGGATGGCGCCGGGCTCGCCCGTGACGGTCCTCGACGCGCTACTGAGGGAGCCTCAGCAGTAGACCCCGGGGAGCCGGTTCTCCGGCGATTTTCTCCCAGGATTCTCCCGAGAGCGCTGGGAGAGACAAGCAGGGCCGGTGTTCCCTGAGGAACACCGGCCCTGACCTGCACTTACGAAGTCGGGGTAGCGGGATTTGAACCCACGGCCTCTTCGTCCCGAACGAAGCGCGCTACCAAGCTGCGCTATACCCCGGTCCTGCTTTGTTGCTTTCCGTCTCCGGTGCAACGAGTAGAACTCTACAGGAGGTGGGGCCAGACACGAAATCCGGTTTAGTGGCTGGTCAGCGTGGGGCGGGGGTGAGGGTGAGGAGGGTGGCCTCGGGGGGGCAGGCGAAGCGGACGGGGGTGTAGCGGTTGGTGCCGCAGCCGGCGGAGACGTGGAGGTGGGCGCGGTGGCCGGCGGCGGTGTGGGTGGAGAGGCCCTTGACGCGGTCGGTGTCGAGGTCGCAGTTGGTGACGAGGGCGCCGTAGAACGGGATGCAGAGCTGGCCCCCGTGGGTGTGGCCGGCCAGGATCAGGGGGTAGCCGTCGGCGGTGAAGGCGTCGAGGGTGCGGAGGTAGGGGGCGTGGACGACGGCGAGGGAGAGGTCGGCGTCGGGGGAGGGGCCGCCGGCCACCGCGGCGTAGTCGTCCTGGCGGATGTGCGGGTCGTCGAGGCCGGTGAACTCGATGTCGAGGCCGGCGATGTCGAGGCGGCCGCGGGCGTTGTTGAGGTCGAGCCAGCCGGCCCGGTCGAAGCCGTCGCGGAGCTTCTGCCAGGGGTTGTGGACGGCGCCGGAGATGCCGCGGCGGCCGGTGCCGTCGGGGTTGTTGAGGCCGTGGATGCCGCTGCGCAGGGCCTTGAGGTAGCGGGTGGGGGACTTGCGGGCGGGGCCGTAGTAGTCGTTGGAGCCGAAGACGTAGACGCCGGGGAAGTCCATCAGCGGGCCGAGCGCGTCGAGCGTGGCGGGGACGCCGAGCGGGTCGGAGAGGTTGTCGCCGGTGTTGACGACCAGGTCGGGGCGGAGCCCGGCGAGGCTCTGCAGCCAGCGCTGCTTCTTGGTCTGTCCGGTGACCATGTGGATGTCGGAGACCTGGAGGATCCGGATCGGCCGGGCGCCGGCGGGCAGGATCGGTACCTCGACGCGGCGTAGGCGGAACGAGCGGACCTCGTACCCGGCGGCGTAGACGAGACAGGCGGCGCCGGTGGCGGCGACACCGAGCGGGACGGAGTACAGCGGTCGCATCGGTCCATGGTCGCAGACTGTTCGAAAAGACGGGCAAGCGCCCGGGGGACGCCGGAGGGTGACGGGTCGTCAGCACGAACCGGCAGGTAATGGGGCGGCGTCGGGGCGTGACAGGTGTCAGAATCGGCGGCATGACGACGCTCAAGGAGCAGCTGCACGAGGACCTGACGGCTGCCATCAAGGCACGGGACGAGCTGCGCTCGTCCACCCTTCGGTTGACGCTGGCCTCGGTGACGAGCGCGGAGGTGGCGGGCAAGCAGAAGCGCGAGCTGTCCGACGCCGAGGTGCTTCAGGTGATCGGCAAGGAGGCGAAGAAGCGGCGCGAGGCCGCGGAGGCGTTCGAGGGTGCCGGTCGCACGGAGCAGGCGGCGCGCGAGCGGGCAGAGGGCGAGCTGCTGGACGCGTACCTGCCGAAGCAGCTGACGGACGAGGAGCTGGCCGGGATCGTGGCCGCCGCGGTGGCGGAGTCCGGGGCGAGCGGCCCGCAGGGCATGGGCGCCGTGATGAAGCTGGTGCGTCCGCAGGTCGAGGGCAAGGCGGAGGGCGGCCGGGTGGCCGCCGCGGTGAAGGCCGCACTGGCCGGCTGACCCTCGGCTGCCCCTACAACTGCTGAAGCCGCCCGCCCGGAGACGATCTCCGGGCGGGCGGCTTCAGTGTGTGCGGGGCGCGGTCAGTGGCGGCCGGGCTTGCCGCTGTTGCCGCCGGTGGGCGGCGGGAAGGAGAAGCCGCCGGTGGTCAGGCCGCCGGTCGGAAAGCCGGTGGTGCCGCCGTTGTTGCCGCCACCGCCGTTGCCGCCGCCGTTGCCACCGCCATTGCCGCCACCGTTGCCGTTGCCACCGCCGGTGGTCGCGCCGGCGTTGTCGCCGGAGGGGTCGCCGGGGTTGTCGGTGGCGGGCGGGGTGGTGGTCGCGGGCGGGGTGGTGACGATGTTCTTGAAGCTGGTGACGGGGGTGCCGTCCAGGGCGTCGTTCATGGCCATCTGCCAGATCGGGCCGGGGCCGTCGGCGCCGTAGACCGCCGAGAAGTACTTGCCGCCGATGGTGATGTTCTTCATCGACACGTTGCCGCCGACGCCGCCGAGCCAGACCGAGGTGGCGAGGTCGGGGGTGTAGCCGGTGAACCAGGCGGCGTACCGCTCGTCGGTGGTACCGGTCTTGCCGGCGATCTGGCGGCCGTCGTCGAGGCCGAGGGAGGAACCGGTGCCCTTCTCGGTCACGCCCATCAGCAGGCTGTTGACGTTGTCCGCGGTGGACTGGGACATCGCCTGGTTGCAGTTGGCCTTCGGCACGTCGAGCTTCTTGCCGTCGCTGGTGACCACGGAGGTCAGCGCGATCGGGGAGCAGTACACGCCGCGGGCGGCGAAGGACGCGTAGACCGACGCCATCTGGAGCGGGCTGACCTCCTGGGTGCCGAGCACCATGGAGGGGACCTCCTGCAGCGCCTTGCCGTTGGCCAGGGTGCCGACGCCGAGCTTGTCGGCCATCTGCTTCATCGGGCACAGGCCGGTCTGCTGCTCCAGCTGCACGAAGTAGGTGTTGACCGACTTCTGCATGGCGACCGTCATGTTGTACGGGCCGACTTCCTTTTCGGACTCGTTCTGCACGGTGGGCTTGGAGGTGTCGTTCCAGGTGCCCTGGCAGGTGGAGACCCGGGGGTACTCCATCTTGTTCGGCGAGGAGAGTTCCTGGCTGAGCGGGACGCCGTTCTCCAGGGCGGCCGCGGCCAGGATCGGCTTGAAGGTCGAGCCGGGGGAGAAGCCGTTGCCGCCGCCCATGGCCGCGCCGGCGTTCAGGTTGAGGACGGTCTGCTTCTTGGACTCGTCCAGGCCGTACGGGCGGGTCTGCGCCATCGCGAGGATCTCGCCGGTGCCGGGCTTGACCATGGTGCCGGCGGCGGACACCTTGTCGGTCACGTTGACCTTCTTGGTGACGGCCTTGTTCATGGCCTGCTGCTTGTCCGGGTCGATGGTGGTGTTGATCTTCAGGCCACCCTGCGACCAGAGCTTCTGCCGGTCGGCGGCGGTCTTGCCGAACGCCGGGTCCTGCTTGATCACGTGGCGCACGTAGTCGCAGAAGAAGCCCATGCCGTTGCTGGCGGTGATGCAGCCGTTCTGCGGCTCGGTGTACTTGATGCCCAGGTCGGCGGCGATCGCGGCCTTGGCCTCGTCCGGCGAGATGTGCTTGTACTCCAGCAGCTTGTTGATCACCGTGTTGCGGCGGGTCTGCGCGGCCTGCGGGTGGGTGATCGGGTCGTACGCCGAGGGGTTCTGCACCAGGCCGGCCAGCATCGCGGCCTCGGGGAGGGTGAGGTCCTTGGCGCTCTTGTTGAAGTAGCGCTTGGCGGCGGACTCGATGCCGTACGCCTGGTGGCCGTAGAAGGTGATGTTCAGGTAGTTGGTGAGGATCTGGTCCTTGCTCAGGTCCTCTTCCAGCTTGATGGCGTACTTGAGCTCCTGGATCTTGCGACCCATGCTCTTCTTGGTGGCTTCCAGGAACGCCTGCTGGTCGTCGCCGGCCTGCTCGACGAAGACGTTCTTCACGTACTGCTGGGTGAGCGTGGAGGCACCCTGGGCGGTGGTGCCGGACTCCGCGTTCTTGGTGGCCGCGCGCAGTACGCCCTTGAGGTCGACGGCGCCGTGCTCGTAGAAGCGGTTGTCCTCGATGTCCACCTGGGCCTGGCGCATGATCGGCGCCATCTGCTCCTTGGTGAGGATGGTGCGGTCGCGGTCGTAGACCTTGGCGATCAGGCCACCCTTGGCGTCGTAGATCATCGACACCTGCGAGAGCGTGGGCGTCTTGAAGTCGTCCGGGATGTTGTCGAACGATTCGGCGGTGTCCTTGGCCGTCAGGCCGAACGCGCCGACGGCCGGCAGGGCCATGCCGGCGACCAGGATGCCTGCGAGCACGGCGCTGCCCAGGAACTTGACGCCGAGCCCTGCCTTGTCCAGTGCGGTGCCCTCGGATCGGGTAGCTGCCATGGGGAGAACCCTACGTTGCGGAATCCCGTACAGGGGGGCAGGTGTTCGCCTACGCTTGTCACAGAACTGCGACAGCTTCGCTCTGCTCATCACCGTCACTCTTGTGAGTGATGAGCTTTGTCCGATTCGGGGCATTCTGAGCCACTTTCAGGCGGCTGCACGGCGGGCCGCTGTTGCACACCGTGACGAAAACGCACCATTCGGCCCCCGCAAGGCCCGCGACCTGCAATCACTCCAACGAGTGAGCTGTCGGACACCCATAGTCCGATCGGGTCATTCGAGATTGGGCCGACAGGGGCTGTTGCGTTGTGTCGTTCTTCCGTAACGTCCTCAACTGGCAACGGTGAATATGCCGTTGCCGCCGTGGGGGAGCCCCGAATCGGGAGAGGACGGCGCCGGGATGGGCTGGGTGGACGACTGGAGCGTGCAGGCCGCGTGCCGCACGAGTGATCCGGATGAACTGTTCGTGCAGGGGGCGGCGCAGAACCGCGCCAAGGCGGTGTGCAGCGGCTGTCCGGTGCGCACCGAGTGTCTCGCGGACGCGCTCGACAACCGTGTCGAGTTCGGCGTGTGGGGCGGAATGACGGAGCGCGAGCGCCGGGCGCTGCTGCGCCGGCGGCCGACCGTGGGGTCCTGGCGGAGGCTGCTGGAGACCGCGCGCACCGAGTACGAGGAGTCGCTGGCCACCGGGGTGGTCCTGCGGGACTACGCCCAGGCGGGCTGACGCTCCGTCAAGCAGGGCGGTGCGGTGGGTCGTCGGCTCACTCGGCGGGGGAGCCGAGGCGGTCGCCGATGGCCCGCAGTCCGTCCAGGTCGTGGACGTCTCCGGGCAGTGCGGGCACCTCGACGATCGGCACGTCCGGGTAGACCGAGGCGAAGCGGTCGCGGGTGCGCCGTTCCCGGGTCATGACCTGCATCCGTTCGGCGTGCAGGCGCAGCAGTCCGGCGGCCAGGGTCTCGGCCTCGACGGTCGAGGTGGCGGTGCCGTTCTCCTCCAGCGCCTCGGCGGCGGCCAGCGCGCGTTCCGAGGTGAGCTGCTGGGCGCCGCTGGTGTGCACCCGGTTGAGTACCAGCCCGGCCAGTGGCATGGCGTCGGCGGCGAGCCGGTCGACGAAGTACGCGGCCTCGCGCAGCGCGTCGCGCTCGGGCGCGGCGACCACCAGGAACGCGGTGCCGTCGGCCTTCAGTAGCTGGTAGGTGCGGTCGGCGCGCTCCCGCAAGCCGCCGAACATCGAGTCCGTCGCGGAGATGAACATCTGCACGTCGGTGAGCAGTTGGGCCCCGAAGATCTTGCCGAGGGTGCCGGTGATCAGCCCCATGCCGACGTTCAGGAACTTCATCGCGGAGCGGCCGCCGACCTTGGCGGGGGCGGTGAGCAGCCGGATCACCTTGCCGTCCAGGAAGGACCCGAGGCGGGTGGGGGCGTCCAGGAAGTCCAGCGCGGAGCGGGACGGCGGGGTGTCGACGACGATCAGGTCCCAGCGGTCCTCGGCGCGGAGCTGGCCGAGCTTCTCCATCGCCATGTACTCCTGGGTGCCCGCGAAACCGGCCGACAGCGACTGGTAGAACGGGTTCTCCATGATGGCCCGGGCCCGTTCGGGTTCGGCGTGGGCGAGCACGACCTCGTCGAAGGTCCGCTTCATGTCCAGCATCATCGCCTGGAGTTCGCCGTTCCCGCGGGTGCCCTTGACCACCCGCGGGGTGTTGTCGAGCTCGGTCAGGCCCATCGACTGGGCGAGCCGGCGAGCCGGGTCGATGGTCAGCACCACGGCGCGGCGGCCGCGTTCGGCGGCGCGCAGGCCGATCGCCGCGGCGGTGGTGGTCTTGCCGACGCCGCCGGAGCCGCAGCAGACCACGATCCGGGTCTCCGGGTCGTCGATCAGGGTGTCGATGTCCAGCCCGGTCATGCCGCTCCCTGCCGCTTCAGTTCGCCCGCCAGCCGGTACAGGCCGGCCAGGTCCATGCCCTCGCCGAGCAGTGGCAACTCGTAACTGGGCAGGCGCAGTTGTTGAAGGTCGATGCGCTGGGCGCGTTCCAGTTCGACCCGTTCGGCGTGCTCCCGGGCCTGCTCCAGCAGCGGGTCGAGCAGCGGCTCCACGGCGGCCCGCACGGTCTCCGGCTTGCGCGAACGCCCGCCGAGGCCGGCCTCGCCGAGGGCCAGCGCCACCTCCTCGCGGTGGTCGCCGTGGGCGGCTTCCACCGCCGCCGCGTCCAGTATCGGCGGACGCACCATGTTCACCAGGACACCGCCGACCGGCAGCCCGGCCTCGCGCAGGTCGGCGATCCCGTCCACCGTCTCCTGCACCGGCATCTCCTCCAGCAGGGTGGTGAAGTGCACCGCCGTCTCCGGGGAGCGCAGCACCCGCATCACGGCCTGCGCCTGGGTGTGGATCGGGCCGAACCTGGCCAGGCCCGCCACCTCGGAGTTGACGTTCAGGAAGCGGGTGAGCCGGCCCGTCGGCGGGGCGTCCATCACCACCGCGTCGTACGCCCGCCGGCCGTCCGGGCCCTTGCGGCGGGCCGCCTCGCAGGCCTTGCCGGTGAGCAGCACGTCGCGCACGCCGGGGGCGATGGTGGTGGCGAAGTCCACGAAGCCGACCTTCTGCAGGGCCTTCCCGGCCCGGCCCAGCTTGTAGAACATCTCCAGGTACTCCAGCAGCGCCTGCTCGGTGTCGATGGCCAGCGCGTGCACCTCGCCGTGGCCCTTGCCGGGCAGACCCAGCTGAGCCGGCGTCACGGTCGCCACCCGGCGCTCCTCGTACGGCAGCGCGGCGATCTGGAACAGCTCGGCGATGCCCTGCCGGCCCTCCACCTCGATCAGCAGGGTGCGGCCGCCCTCCGCGGCCAGCGCCAGCGCCAGCGCCGCGGCCAGCGTGGTCTTGCCGGTGCCGCCCTTTCCGCTGACCACGTGCAGCCTGACGCCCTCCCAGTCCGGCTCCCGCGGCGACGCCTGCCCGGTCGGCCCCGCCGTACCGCTGCTGCCCGCCACGCCCGCTCTCCGTCCGTCGCTGCCTGCTCCTGCCGGGGGGACCCCACGGGCACCCCTCACCGCGAGGGTAACGAGCGCGCGCTCCGGATGACGGGACCATCCCGGCCGCCCCGGCGATTGGTGGCCCCTTTGTGTCCCACCTCACACCGGCCCGGGCGGCTAGAGTCACCCCCATGACCAAGTGGGAATACGTCACCGTGCCGCTGCTCGTGCACGCCACCAAGCAGATCCTCGACACCTGGGGCCAGGACGGCTGGGAGCTCGTCCAGGTCGTCCCCGGGCCGAACCCGGAGCAGCTGGTCGCGTACCTGAAGCGCGAGAAGGAGTAGTCATGAGCAAGGTAGAGCAGAAGCTCGCTGAGCTCGGGCTGACCCTGCCCGAGGTGGCGGCCCCCGTCGCCGCGTACGTTCCGGCGCTGCGCACCGGCCACTACGTGATGACCTCCGGACAGCTGCCGATGGTCGGCGGCAAGCTGCCGCTGACCGGCAAGGTCGGCGCCGAGGTCACCGCGGAGGACGCCAAGGACCTGGCGCGGATCTGCGCGCTGAACGCGCTCGCCGCGATCAAGTCCGTGATCGGCGACCTCGACAAGGTCGAGCAGGTCGTCAAGGTGGTCGGCTTCGTCGCCTCCGCCCCCGACTTCACCGGCCAGCCCGGCGTGGTCAACGGCACCAGCGAACTGCTGGGCGAGGTCTTCGGCGACAAGGGCGTGCACGCCCGCAGCGCCGTCGGCGTGGCCGTGCTGCCGCTGGACGCGCCGGTCGAGGTCGAGCTGATGGTCCGCTTCCGCGACTGATCGCACTGCCCAGGGGCCCGTCGCCGCAATGCGGTGGCGGGCCCCTCGCGTTGGGGCCTGTCCGCCCGGGTCGACGGCCGTTAACATCCGTGAACATGCCCGAGATGCCGCCGTCCTGGCCCGCCCGAATCCGCGCCCTGGCCACCGGGGAACTCACCCCCGCCGCGCCCCGGCCCGCCGCCACCGTCGTGCTGCTGCGCGACGGCGCCACCGGCCCCGAGGCGTACCTGCTGCGCCGGCGCACCACGATGGCCTTCGCCGGCGGCATGTACGCCTACCCCGGCGGCGGGGTCGACCCGCGCGACCGCGAGGTACGCCCGCCGTGGGCCGGCCCGAGCACCGCGGAATGGGCCGAGCGCCTGGGCGTGGACGAGCCGACCGCCTGCGCGGTGGTCTGCGCCGCCGTCCGGGAGACCTTCGAAGAGGCCGGCGTACTGCTGGCCGGCCCCGACGACCGCACCCTGGTCGAACCCGGCGACTGGGCCGAGGAACGCGCCGCGCTGGAGTCCCACCAGCTGTCCCTCGCCGACTTCCTGGGACAGCACAACCTGGTGCTGCGCAGCGACCTGCTGGCCGCCTGGGCGCGCTGGATCACCCCCGAGTTCGAGGAACGCCGCTTCGACACCTGGTTCTTCGTCGCCGCCCTGCCGGCCGGGCAGGCCGCCGCCGACACCGTCGGCGAGGCCGACCGGGTCAGCTGGATGACACCCGCCGACGCGGTGGCCGGCTTCCACGAAGGCCGGTTCGGCATGATGCCGCCCACCGTCACCGTGCTCCGCGAACTGACGCCGGTACCCAGCGCCGCCGAGGTACTGACCGCCGCCGCGGACCGCAAGGTGACCCCGGTCCTGGGGCGCGCCGAGCTGGCCGGGGACCGCATGACGGTGCGCTGGCCCGGGTATGACGAACTGACTGTCGACGGCGTGTTCCCGGCGTGAGAGCCTTCCCCCGGGAAGCTCGGCAAAAGCCGCGCCGACCAGCGCCTTTTGGCTGCGACAGCACCGACCGCGTACACCCCGGAAGGAGACCTCCGATGACTCACAACGACGTGGCTCGCCGGACCTCGGCCATGCCCACCCGCACCGTCACCCCGCGCGCCGCGGCCTGCGACGCGCCCGCGCCCGCGGCGACCACCACCCGGCTGCTGGTCCGCGAGCTGCCCGCCCGGGCACTGGTGCGGCCGCTCCCGCTGCGACGACTCAGTCGGGCCGAGGCGGACGCCGCGTGAGCGGTCTGCTTCCGGGCGACCCCGCCGACCACGTCGGCGGGGCCGCCACCCCACGCGCCCAGTGCGTGCTCGCACCCAACCCGTCCCCGATGACGCTGGACGGCACCAACACCTGGCTGCTCTCCGAACCCGGCTCCGACCTCGCCGTCGTGGTCGACCCGGGCCCGCTCGACGAAACCCACCTGCGACGGGTCGTCAGCACCGCCGAACAGCAGGGCAAACGCATCGCCCTCACCCTGCTCACCCACGGCCACGCCGACCACGCCGAAGGCGCCGCCCGGTTCGCCGAACTCACCGGCACCGCGGTACGCGCCCTCGACCCCGCCCTGCGACTCGGCGAGGAAGGCCTGCACGGCGGCCAGCGGCTGGAGATCGGCGGCCTCGACCTGCGCGTCGTCGCCACCCCCGGGCACACCTCCGACTCGCTGACCTTCCACCTGCCCGCCGACGGCGCGATCCTCACCGGCGACACCGTCCTCGGCCGCGGCACCACCATGGTCGCCCACCCCGACGGGCGGCTCGGCGACTACCTGACCTCGCTGCGCCACCTGCACGCGATGGCCGCCGAACACGGCGTCCGCACCGTCCTGCCCGGCCACGGCCCCGTCCTCGCGGACGCACTCGGCGCCGTCGACTACTACCTCGCCCACCGGGCCGGCCGGCTCGCCCAGGTCGAAACCGCCGTCGAGGCGGGCTACCGCACGGCGGCCGAGGTGGTCGCCCGGGTGTACGCGGACGTGGACCGCGCGCTGTGGCCTGCGGCGGAACTGTCGGTGCGGGCGCAGCTCACGTACCTGGAGGAGCACGGCCTCATCTGAGGCGGGTCGCGAAACGCAGGCGGGCGCGAAAACAGGGGCGCTGGGGGTACCCCCCAGCGAAGCGAGGGGGCGGAACTGCGCGAAGCGGAAGGCGACAACAGCGAGATCGCGCCCCGAGCAATCACTTGCACGTGGGCGCGATCTCGCAGCTGAGTACTACCGCGAGCGCCGCGACAGGCGCTCGACGTCCAGCAGGACGACCGCGCGGGCCTCCAGCTTGAGCCAGCCGCGGCCGGCGAAATCGGCGAGGGCCTTGTTGACCGTCTCGCGGGAGGCGCCGACCAGCTGGGCCAGTTCCTCCTGGGTGAGGTCGTGGGCGACGTGGATGCCCTCGTCGGACTGGACGCCGAAGCGGCGGGAGAGGTCGAGCAGGGCCTTGGCGACGCGGCCGGGCACGTCGGAGAAGACCAGGTCGGACATCACGTCGTTGGTGCGGCGCAGGCGGCGGGCGATCGCGCGGAGCAGCGCGATGGAGACCTCGGGGCGGGCGTGCAGCAGCGGGAGCAGGTCGCCGTGGCCGAGGCCGAGGAGCTTGACCTCGGTGAGGGCGGTGGCGGTGGCGGTGCGCGGGCCCGGGTCGAACAGCGAGAGTTCGCCGATCATCTCGGAGGGGCCGAGTACGGCGAGCATGTTCTCGCGGCCGTCCGGGGACGCGCGGTGCAGCTTGACCTTGCCCTCGACCACGACGTACAGCCGGTCGCCCGGGTCGCCCTCGTGGAACAGCGACTCGCCACGGGCGAGCGTCACCTCGGTCATGGAAGCGCGGAGCTCGGCAGCCTGGTCGTCGTCGAGTGCCGCGAACAGCGCGGCGCGCCGCAGAACGTCGTCCACGAGCTTCCTCCTGCTGGTGTCATGGGCAGTGCTATTCACCACCAAGGATGACGCATGTCGCTCCGATCATATGAGGAGGGGGGTGTGCCGGGTGCGGCCTACGCGGCCATTCGCGCACTTGGAGTGACGGTCGCGGCGGCCTGGGTCCGGCGGCGTGTCGCCGGTCGGGCGGACCTGGCGGAACAGCGTGGCGTGCATCGGTTCACTCCCGGGGAGGCGCTGAAAGGGGCTTCCGGGAGCAGTCGATCCGGTTCCGGCGATATAGTCAACTCGGCTTTCTGGCAAGAGAGTTGGCGGCCGTCGTGCCGGTCGCCGGGGCGGCGACGGTCAGCACCGGGCACGGGGCGTGACCGCGGCAGTGGCGCGCGGTGTGGTCGCCGTGCGGGTGCGGCCAGTGGCGGTGCGGGGTGCCGAGCAGCAGCAGGTCGGCCGGGCCGGTGACCGCCGCGACCAGGGCCGGGCCGGCCGCTCCCGTGACCACGGTGGGGCGGACCAGCACGTCGCCCGGCCAGCCGCCGAGCGCGGCGTCGAACGCGGCGTCCAGCAGCAGCCCGGCGGCGCGGGCGGGCACCGCGTCGGACGGGCGGCGGGCGAGCACCGGGACCAGCACGGCGCCGCGCACCGCCGCCTCCATCGCGGCCCGGCGCAGCGCGGCCAGGCTGTCCGGCGAGCCGTCCACACCGACCACCACATGGGTCTCGTTCGGTTCCATGACCGGCCTCCTCGTCCCCCTCCTTCAGTGAACGCCGCCGGCGGCGGCCCGGGCGTCAGGGCGGCGTTGGGAAACCGGCCGCGGGCGTCAGGGAGCCGTCAAGGACGGCCGGGGGCGGCCTGCGGCGCGATCTGCTGGTGCCTGCGGGCCCCGCCGGGGCCCGCGAATTCCGGACGGAGGACGTGATGGAGCAGCGGCCGCGCATCGTGGTCGGGGTCAGCGGATCGCTCGGCAGCCTGGCGGCCGTGCACCGCGCGGTGGCCGAGGCCCGGCGGCTGGGCGGCGAGGTGCTGGCCCTGCACGCCTGGGAGCCGCCGAGCGGCGAGTTCGGCCACCGCCGCTCGCCCTGCCCGCCACTGATGTCGGCGGTGCGCGAACTGGCCGCGACCACGCTGGCCGAGGCGATGGCCGAGGCGTTCGGCGGCACCGACCCCGGCGTCCCGCTCACCGCCCGCACCGTCCGCGGCCGGACCGCCCCCGCCCTGCTGGCCGCCGCCGACCGGCCCGGCGACCTGCTGGTTCTCGGCCCGTCCGGCTCCTGGCTGCACCGCGGCCTGCGCGGCTCCGTCCCCGGGTACTGCGTGCGCCGGGCGAACTGCCCCGTGCTGGTCGTCCCGCGCTCCGAACTCGCCTCCGCCCTGGACGAGGTGAGCGGACGCCTGTTCGCCGCCCGGGCCCTCGACGCGGAGCTGCGCGGGCTGGTGGCGGTGTCCGGCGGTGCCTGATCGGCTGCCCGTCGCACTGTCCGGCGCGGTGGCCCTGCTGCTGGGCGCGGCGACCGCGCTCACGCTCGCACCGCTCGGCGAACTGCGCGCCGGCTGGTTCTCCCTCACCGCGTTCGCCGCCGGGTGCGCCGCCCTCGGCACCCGCTCCCGGCCCGCCGCCGCGCCGCTCGTCGGCCTGGCGGCCTGGCTCTTCCACAACGGCTTCGCCGAACACCGCTACGCCGAGATCGGCTGGGCCGGCCCCGGCCCCGAGGCCGGCCACCTCGCGCTGTTCACCGCGGCGGCCCTGCTCGCCGCCCTCCCGCGGGGCCGGGTGCGCCCCCGGAAGTGAGCACAAGTACAAAGGAGACGGCGGCAGTTCGGGCTGTGGGGGCCCGCTCGGCCGCGAACGGGGCGGCCCGGGTGGTGCGTGGGGGCACTTCCCGGGCCGCTCGCCTGTGCGGGCGTCCACAATGGACGTATGACCGCGCACGAGGACGGCCTGCCCGCGCTCACCCGGCTGCTCGCCCGGGGTGGCGTGGCGGTGCTGAGCGGTGCCGGGCTGTCGACCGAGTCCGGGATCCCGGACTACCGGGGGCCGGACGGGATCCGACGGCACCGGGCGCCGATGACGTACCAGGAGTTCCTGGCGGGGGAGCCGGCCCGCCGCCGCTACTGGGCGCGCAGCCACGCCGGGCGCGCCGTGATCGCCGGGGCCCGCCCGAACGCCGGCCACCTCGCGGTGGCCCGGCTGCGCGCCGCCGGACCGCTCGCGTCGGTGATCACCCAGAACGTCGACGGCCTGCACCGCGCCGCGGGCACCACCGACGCCGTCGAACTGCACGGCGGCCTCGACCGGGTGATCTGCCTCTCCTGCGCCGCGATCAGTCCCCGCGCCGAACTCGACGAACGCCTCGCCGCCCTCAACCCCGCCTTCCGGGACGCCGGTTCACGCATCAACCCGGACGGCGACGTCGAACTCCCTGACGACCTGGTGACGTCCTTCACCGTCGCCGACTGCGCCCGCTGCGGCGGGGTCCTCAAACCCGACGTGGTGTTCTTCGGTGAGAACGTCCCCAAGGCGCGCGTCGAGCACTGCTACCGCCTGGTCGACGAAGCCCGCGCCCTGCTCGTCCTCGGCTCCTCCCTGGCCGTTCTCTCCGGCCTCCGCTTCGTCCGCCGCACCGCGAACGCCGGCAAACCCGTCGCCATCATCAACCAGGGCCCCACCCGCGCCGACGACCTCGCCACCCTCCACCTCGACCGCCCCCTCGGCGAGACCCTGACCGCCCTGGCCGAGCGACTCGGCGCGTAGCCCCGAGCGGCCCGGGCTCACGCCGCCACTGGCGCGGTGAGCTGGCAGATCGCGACGAGCTTCAGCCGTGGCACGACGTAGTGGGTGAGCAGCCCGCCGGTGACGTGTTCGGCGTCGGGCGGATACTCCCGGCTCCAGCTCACTCGTTCACCGCCGCGAACGCGGCTCGGTACAGCTCGGCGACCGTGACGGCGTGCCGACGGCACTCTTCGATGCTCGCCGCGTGGTTGGCGAGGTAGTTCGACCGGTGGTAGGCCCGGGACGTCGCCGGGAGGCGCTCGATCTCCAGCACGGCAGCCCAGTGCGCGACGAAGGAGCGGATGGGCTGGACGCTGCCGGTGGCGGTGGCGGTGGCGGTGGCGGTGGCGGTGGCGGTGGCGATGGCCTCGGCCATGGCTCCGGTCCGGCCCTCGATCATCTCCGGGAGCCGGTCGGGCGCGACCACGGCCAGCGCGGCTTTCAGCGCGGCCGGGGTCTTGTCCGGCCGGGGGATGAGCTCCGTCTCCTCGGACGCGGCCTGGCCCATGACTGGCTCCTCTCCTCTGTTGTGAGGCTACCGGGCCGGACCCACACCCACGGGCCCGGAGGTGGGGCGTCAAGGGGGCGTCAAGGCTGGGGAACCACCCGTATGGGGGGCGTCAGGGACCGTAAATGCGGGCGGCTTCGCTGATTGGCTCTGAGGGCCGGCGAGATACGCAGGCCGTTGTCCCGAGCCACCTTGGTGGATGCCATGTCGGATCTGATCTATGTCGGTGTCACGGTCGCCGTGTTCGCCGTCATCGCCCTGATCGCGCGGGGGGTGGAGAAGCTGTGACCGCGGAGAACATCGTCGGTCTCATCGTCGCCGCCGCGCTGGTCGGTTACCTCGTTCTCGCGTTGATCCACCCGGAGAAGTTCTGACATGAGTGCCACTCTTGCCGGCTGGCTCCAGGCGATCGCCCTGGTCGGTGCGCTGGCTCTCTGCTACCGGCCGCTGGGCGACTACATCGCGCGGCTGCTGACGTCCGCGAAACATCTCAGAGCCGAGAAGGCCCTGTACCGACTGGTCGGCGTCGATGGCGACGCCGACCAGCGCTGGCCGGTGTACTTGCGGTCGGTGCTGGCGTTCTCGACGCTGTCGGTGCTGTTCCTGTACGGGCTGATCCGGCTGCAGACGCACCTGCTGCTGAGCCTGGGCGTGCCCGAGATGGAGGCGCACCAGGCCTGGAACACCGCGATCTCGTTCACCACCAACACCAACTGGCAGTCGTACAGCGGCGAGTCCGCGATGGGCCACCTGGTGCAGATGACGGGCCTGGCGGTGCAGAACTTCGTCTCCGCGGCCGTCGGCATCGCCGTGGTCGCGGCGCTGATCCGCGGTTTCACCCGCAACCGCACCGACCGGGTCGGCAACTTCTGGGTGGACCTGACCCGGATCTCGCTGCGCCTGCTGCTGCCGATCGCGATCGTGTTCGCGCTGGTGCTGGCCGCGAACGGCGTGGTGCAGAACTTCCACGGTTTCCACGAGGTCGGCACGCTGACTGGCGGTCAGCAGGCGATCCCGGGCGGGCCGGTGGCCTCGCAGGAGGTCATCAAGCTGCTCGGCACCAACGGCGGTGGCTTCTACAACGCCAACTCGGCGCACCCGTTCGAGAACCCGAGCGGCTTCACCAACCTGGTGGAGGTGTTCCTGCTGCTGGTGATCGCGTTCTCGCTGCCGCGCACCTTCGGCCGGATGGTCGGCGACCACCGGCAGGGCTACGCGATCGTCGCGGTGATGGGCCTGTTCTGGGTGGCCTCGGCGTCGCTGATGACCTTCTTCGAGCACCAGCACGCCGGCAGCGCCCTGCAGGCGGCCGGCGCCGCGATGGAGGGCAAGGAACAGCGGTTCGGCATCGCCGCCTCCGGCCTGTTCGCGGCGTCCACCACGCTCACCTCGACGGGTGCGGTGAACTCCTTCCACGACTCGTACTCGCCGTTCGGCGGCGGTCTGACGATCTTCAACATGATGCTCGGTGAGATCGCGCCCGGCGGTACCGGCTCCGGCCTGTACGGCATGCTGATCCTGGCGATCGTCGCGGTGTTCGTGGCCGGTCTGATGGTCGGCCGCACCCCCGAGTACCTGGGCAAGAAGCTCGGCGGCCGGGAGATGAAGTTCGCCTCGCTGTACATCCTCACCACCCCGGCGATCGTGCTGATCGGCGCCGGCACCGCGATCGCCCTGCCCGGCGAGCGCGCCGGGATGCTCAACTCCGGGGCGCACGGCTTCTCCGAGGTGCTGTACGCGTTCACCTCGGCCGCGAACAACAACGGCTCGGCGTTCGCCGGCATCACCGTGAACACCACCTGGTACGACACGGCGCTGGGCCTGGCGATGGTGTTCGGACGGTTCCTGCCGATGGTGTTCGTGCTGGCACTGGCCGGCTCGCTGGCCAAGCAGCAGCCCGTCCCGGCGAGCGCGGGCACCCTGCCCACCCACAAGCCGCTGTTCGTCGGACTGCTCTCCGGTGTGGTGCTGATCGTCGTCGGCCTCACCTACTTCCCGGCCCTGGCCCTCGGGCCGATCGCAGAAGGTCTCCACTGATGTCCACCACCCTTGAACCGGCGGCCCCCGAACAGGCGCCGCACAGAGTCTCCGCGGGCCTGCTCGATCCGAAGCTGCTGCTCGCCTCGCTGCCCGACGCGGTGAAGAAGCTCGACCCCCGGGTGATGGTGAAGAACCCGGTGATGTTCGTGGTCGAGGTCGGCTCGGTGGTCACCACCGTCGCCGCGATCGCCGACCCGTCGGTGTTCGCCTGGGCGATCACCGTCTGGCTCTGGCTGACCACGGTGTTCGCCAACCTGGCCGAGGCGGTCGCCGAGGGCCGCGGCAAGGCACAGGCCGACACGCTGCGCCGTGCCAAGTCCGACACCATGGCCCGACGTCTCGTCAACTGGCCTGCGGAGCAGACCGAGGAGGAGGTGCCGGGCACCGCGCTGCGGCTCGGCGACCACGTGGTGGTCGAGGCCGGGCAGGTCATCCCGGGCGACGGCGACGTGGTCGAGGGCATCGCCAGCGTCGACGAGTCGGCGATCACCGGCGAGTCCGCGCCGGTGATCCGCGAGTCCGGCGGCGACCGCTCGGCCGTCACCGGCGGCACCAAGGTGCTGTCCGACCGGATCGTGGTGAAGATCAGCTCCGAACCGGGCAAGACCTTCATCGACCGGATGATCGCCCTGGTGGAGGGCGCGGCCCGGCAGAAGACGCCGAACGAGATCGCGCTGAACATCCTGCTGGCCTCGCTGACCATCGTGTTCCTGATCGCGGTGGTCACCCTGCAGCCGATGGCGACGTACGCGGGCGCCCCGCAGCCCACCGTGGTGCTGGTCGCGCTGATCGTGGCGCTGATCCCGACCACCATCGGGGCGCTGCTCTCGGCGATCGGCATCGCCGGCATGGACCGGCTGGTGCAGCGCAACGTGCTGGCGATGTCGGGCCGGGCCGTGGAGGCCGCCGGCGACGTCAACACCCTGCTGCTCGACAAGACGGGCACCATCACGCTCGGCAACCGGCAGGCCGCCGAGTTCCAGCCCGCCGAGGGCGTGAGCGTCGAGGAACTCGCGGACGCCGCGCAGCTGTCCTCGCTGGCCGACGAGACCCCCGAGGGCCGCTCGATCGTGGTGCTCGCCAAGACCGGGTACGGCCTGCGGGCCCGCGCCCAGGGCGAGTTGGCGCATGCCGAATGGGTGCCGTTCACCGCACAGACCCGGATGTCGGGCGTCAACCTTCCCGAGGGGGACGGCCGCGAGGTCCGCAAGGGCGCGGCCGCCTCGGTCGCCAACTGGGTGACGGGCAACGGCGGTTCGGTCGGCCCCGAGGTCGCGCAGCTGGTCGACGGGATCTCCGCCGCCGGTGGCACCCCGCTGGTGGTCGCCGACCGCGAGGGCGAACGGCCGCCCCGGGTGCTCGGCGTGATCCATCTCAAGGACGTGGTCAAGGAGGGCATGCGCGAGCGCTTCGCGGAGCTGCGCCGGATGGGCATCAAGACCGTGATGATCACCGGCGACAACCCGCTGACCGCCCGGGCGATCGCCCAGGAGGCAGGCGTCGACGACTTCCTCGCCGAGGCCACCCCCGAGGACAAGATGGCCCTGATCCGCAAGGAGCAGGAGGGCGGCAAGCTGGTCGCGATGACCGGCGACGGCACCAACGACGCCCCGGCGCTCGCCCAGGCCGACGTCGGCGTGGCGATGAACACCGGCACCATGGCGGCCAAGGAGGCCGGCAACATGGTGGATCTGGACTCCAACCCGACCAAGCTGATCGAGATCGTCGAGATCGGCAAGCAACTGCTCATCACCCGCGGCGCGTTGACGACCTTCTCGATCGCCAACGACGTGGCCAAGTACTTCGCGATCATCCCCGCGATGTTCGCCGGCGTGTACCCCGGCCTGCGGCACCTGAACATCATGGGCCTGCACAGCCCGACCTCCGCGATCACCTCGGCGATCATCTTCAACGCCCTGGTCATCATCGGCCTGATTCCGCTCGCCCTGCGCGGCGTCAAGTACCGTCCGTCCGACGCCAGTTCGCTGCTGTCCCGGAACATCGGGGTCTACGGCATAGGGGGCCTGGTGGTGCCGTTCGTCGGCATCAAGGCCATCGACCTGATCGTCCAGTTCGTCCCCGGCCTGAGCTGACAGAGAGGAGAACGAGACATGCCCACCTTCCTGCGCACCCACCTCACCGCGCTGCGGATGCTGCTGGTGATGACCGTGATCCTCGGCATCGCCTACCCGCTGCTGATCACCGGCATCAGCCAACTCGCGTTCCCCGCCAAGGCCAACGGCTCGGTGGTGAAGAACGACGGCAAGGAGATCGGCTCCAGCCTGCTCGGCCAGAGCTTCGACCTGCCCAAACAGAACCCCGACGACCCGAACGAGCAGGCGCAGCCCGACCCGAAGTGGTTCCAGCCCCGCCCGTCCGCCGTCGGCTACGACCCGAAGTCCTCCGGCGCGTCCAACCTCGGCCCGAACAGCGACGACCTGCTGAAGGCCGTCGAGGAGCGCCGCGCCGCCGTCGCCGCGTTCGACGGCGTCGACCCGGCGAGCGTCCCCCCGGACGCGCTGACCGCCTCCGGCTCCGGACTCGACCCGCAGATCTCCGTCGCGTACGCCAAGGAACAGGTCCAGCGCGTCGCCCGGGCCCGCGGCGTCAGCCCCGAGCAACTCGACCGGCTGATCGGCGAGTTCACCGACGGCCGTTCGCTCGGCTTCCTCGGCCAGGGCGGCGTCAACGTGGTGCTGCTCAACCGTGCGGTCGCCGACCTGAAGTGACGATGCGTCCCTTACCGAAGCAGGCCGACCCGGGCGCTCCCCCGCCCGGGTCGGCCGGCCGCGTACCCGCCCCTACCGACCCGACCGTGAGACGAGCAGCCATGCCAGTTGACCCAGGACAGGCCTTCGGAGCGCGGATGCCCGCCCACCGGCGGGGCCGGCTACGGGTCTACCTGGGCGCGGCCCCCGGCGTCGGCAAGACCTACCGGATGCTCGACGAGGCGCACCGCCGCCAGGAGCGCGGCACCGACGTGGTCGTCGGCTTCCTGGAGACCCACAACCGGCCCCGCACCGCCCGGCTGCTCGACGGACTGGAACAACTCCCGCGCACCACAAGGCGCTACCGCGACGCCGAATTCGCCGAACTCGACCTGGACGCGCTGCTGGCCCGACGGCCCGAACTCGCCCTGGTCGACGAACTCGCCCACACCAACATCCCCGGCGGACGGCACGCCAAGCGCTGGCAGGACGTCGAAGAACTCCTCGCCGCCGGCATCGACGTCGTCACCACCGTCAACATCCAGCACCTCGAATCGCTCAACGACGTGGTGCAGAAGATCACCGGCGTACCGCAGCGCGAAACCGTCCCCGACGAAGTGGTGCGCCGCGCCGACCAGATCGAACTCGTCGACATGGCCCCGCAGGCACTGCGCCGCCGCCTCGCCCACGGCAACGTCTACCAGGCCGAGAAGGTCGACGCCGCGCTCGCCAACTACTTCCGGGTCGGCAACCTCACCGCACTGCGCGAACTCGCCCTGCTCTGGCTGGCCGGCCGGGTCGACGAAGGACTGCGCGACTACCGGGCCGTGCACAACATCGACCGGGTCTGGGAGACCCGCGAACGCGTCGTCGTCGCCCTCACCGGCGGACCCGAAGGCCCCACCCTGATCCGCCGCGCCGCCCGGATCTGCGACCGCACCGCCGGCGGCGAACTCCTCGCCGTGCACGTCACCCGCAGCGACGGCCTGGCCGGCGCCTCACCCGGCCGGCTCGCCGAACAGCGCAGCCTGGTCGAATCCCTCGGCGGCAGCTACCACCTGGTCGTCGGCGACGACATCCCCGAAACACTGCTGACCTTCGCCCGCGCCCGCGACGCCACCCAACTCGTCCTCGGCACCAGCCGGCGCGGCCGCACCAGCCGCTTCCTCACCGGACCCGGCATCGGCGAAACCACCGTCGACCGGTCCGAGGACATCGACGTCCACATGGTCACCCACGCGTTCACCGGCCGCGGCCGGCTCCCCTCGCTCGGCCGCCGGCACTCCCGCCGCCGCACCCTCGCCGGATACGCCGCCGGACTCGCCGTCCCCTGGGTGCTGACCGCCGTACTCTCCCAGGGCCACCACGCGCTGAACCTCACCACCGACGCGCTGATCTTCCAACTCGGCGTCGTCGCCGTCGCGTTGCTCGGCGGAGCGACCTCCGCCCTGCTCGCCTCGGTGGTCGCCTCACTGCTGCTGAACTACTACTTCATCCCGCCCGTGCACACCTTCACCATCGGCGAGGCCAACAACTTCATCGCCCTCGCCGTCTTCGCCGCCGTCGCCCTCTGCGTGTCCACCGTCGTCGACCACTCCACCCGGCAGACCGCCCGCGCCGCCCGCGCCACCGCCGAAGCCGAAACCCTCTCCACCCTGGCCGGCTCCGTCCTGCGCGGCGCCGACGCCGTCCCCGCCCTGCTCGAACGCACCCGCACCTCCTTCGGCCTCGACACCGCCGCCCTGCTTGACCCCGCCACCGGCGACGTCCTCGCCCGCACCGACAGCCCCGCGGCCGCCGACGAGCACCCCGAAACCACCGAACTGCCCGTCGGCGCCGACGCGTTGCTCGTCCTCACCGGACGCCGACTGTCCGACACCGACCACCGGGTACTCGCCGCGTTCGCCGCCCACCTCGCCGCCGCCCTCGAACGCGACCGCCTCGCCACCGTCGCCGCCGAGGTCGAACCCATCCGCGCCGCCGACCGGATGCGCACCGCCCTGCTCGCCGCCGTCAGCCACGACCTGCGCACCCCGCTCGCCACCGCCCTCGCCTCCGTCGGCTCCCTGCGCAGCCCCGACGTCGAATTCTCCGCCGACGACCGGAACGAACTGCTCGCCCTCGCCGACGAATCCCTCGTCGAACTCACCCGGCTCGTCGACAACCTGCTCGACCTCAGCCGCCTCCAGGCCGGCGCCCTCACCCTGCACCTGCAACCCACCCACCTCGACGAGATCCTGCCCCGCGCCCTCGACTCACTGCCCGACCCCGACGCGCCCGTCCAACCCCTCGACCTCGACACCGCCCCGCCCGTCCTCGCCGACCCGCCACTGCTCGAACGCGTCCTCGCCAACGTCATCACCAACGCGCTCCGGCACAACGCACCCGGCGCACCCGTCCTGGTCACCGCCTCCGCCCACGCCGACCGCGTCGAGATCCGCATCGTCGACCGCGGACCCGGCATCCCGCCCGAGGACCGCGACCGCGTCTTCCTGCCGTTCCAACGCCTCGGCGACACCGACAACACCACCGGCCTCGGCCTCGGCCTCGCCCTCTCCCGCGGCCTCGCCGAAGCCATGGGCGGCAGCCTCGACGTCGAGGACACCCCCGGCGGCGGCGCCACCCTGCTGCTCACCCTGCCCGCCGCCACCACCGAACAGGAAGCCTCATGACCCGCGTCCTGGCCGTCGACGACGAACCCCGCCTGCTGCGCACCCTGCGCCTCAACCTGGTCGCCCGCCAGTACGCGGCCCTCACCGCCGGCACCGCCCGACAGGCCCTCGAGCTCGCCGAGCAGACCCCGCCCGACGCCGTCCTGCTCGACCTCGGCCTGCCCGACCAGGACGGCATGGACGTCCTGCGCGCCCTGCGCCGCCACAGCTCCGCACCCGTCATCGTGCTCTCCGGACGCACCGACCCCGCCGACCGCATCCACGCCCTCGACGGCGGCGCCGACGACTACCTCACCAAACCCTTCGTCATGGACGAACTCTTCGCCCGGCTCCGCGCCGTCCTGCGCCGCCCCGCACCCGCCACCGCCCCGCCACTCGCCCGGATCGGCGACCACGCCGTCGACCCCGCCGCCGCCCGTGCCACCGGACCCGACGGCCCCGTACGCCTCACCCCCATCGAATGGAAACTGCTCTCCGTGCTGCTCGCCGCCCCCGGCCGGCTCGTCGGCCGCCAACAACTCCTCACCGCCGTCTGGGGACCGGGCCACGAAGAACACAGCAACTACCTGCGGGTCCACTTCGCGGCCCTGCGCCGCAAACTCGAACGCGACCCGCACCGCCCCCGCCACCTGATCACCGAACCCGGCCTCGGCTACCGCTACCTCCCCTGACGGGCCACCAGCCGCCGGCCCACGCCCGCCACCACACTGCCCGCGACCGTCCCCAGCAGCGCGCCCGCCACCACGTCCCCCGGGTAGTGCACGCCCGTGTGCACCCGCGAGTAGCCCACCGACGCCGCGAGTAGGCCCAACGGGGCCGCCGCCCAAGGCAGTTGGGAGGCCACTCCGGTGGCGAACGCGAACGCCGACGCGGTGTGCCCGGACGGGAACGACCCCGACTCCGGCATCGGCACCTGCCGCGCCTGCGGCACCTTCCCCGCCACCCGGTCCGGCCGGGCCCGCCGCGCCAGCGACTTGCCCGCCACGTTCGCCGCCGCCGACGCCACCGCCACCGACCCCAGCCCCACCAGCGCCGCCCGGCGCGACGCCCCCGGCACCAGCGCCAGGCCGCACGCCACCGCCACCGACAGCTTCGAGTGGTTCGCCGCCGTCGACAGCCGCCGCAGGCCCTCGTCCAGCGTCGGCGTCGGCGTCGCCGCGATCGCCACGTACACCGCCAGGTCCACCGCCGACACGTCCGCCATCACCCGGCGCCCGGCCGGCACCCACCGCTCCACCGCCCTCACCGCGCACCCTCGTTCGCCTCGACGCGGCCCGCCGCCAGCCGCGACAGCAGCCCCCACGACAGCGGCGGCGCCGGCCGCACCGCACCCGGACGGCGCCGCGGCACCCGCACCCGCAGCGCCCCCGGCCGGATCACGCATCGCACCGGGACGTCCAGCTCCAACGCCTCGCCGTCCACCGCCACCGGAATCCTCGCCGCCTCCGCCGTCACCAGCACCTCACGCCCCACCAGGGTCCGCACCGCCTCCGCATTCGTACCCCGCAACGCCAGCTCCGCCGCCTGCGCCGCGCCGTCCACCCTCACCCCCAGCACCCCCAACCGGCCCAGATCCAGCCGCGAACGCCGCCCCGGATCCAGCAGGTCCCCCGCGTCGTACGGGTTGTTGCTGACCAGCACCGCCTGCGGCCGCTCCAGCACCTCCCCGCCCACCTCGGCCCGCAGCTCCGTGCCCGCGTACCCCACCAGCAGGTCCGGCAGCATCGCCAGCACCGTCGACGCCTTCGCGTCCCGGTACTCCGGATTCCGCACGACCTCCGCGTAGGTGCCGAACGACACGTTGTTCACGAACGCCCGGCCCGCCACCTCGCCCAGGTCCACCCGCAGCTCCACACCGTCCGTCAACGCGTCCAGGCCGCTCGCCGGATCGTCCCGGTCCAGGCCCAGATCCAGCGCGAAGTGGTTGCGGGTGCCCGCCGCCACCACCAGGAACGGCAACCCGTGCCGGGCCGCGACCTGTGCCACCAGCGCCTGCGTGCCGTCCCCGCCGGCCACACCCAGCAGATCCGCGCCGTCCGCCACCGCCCGCTCCGCGAGCAGCGCCACGTCCTGCTCCGGCCCGGCCGAGGGGTCGAGCAGCACCACCTCGGCCCCCAACTCCCGGGCCCGGTCGGCCAAGTGGAACTCCCGCACCTTCCCGCCGCCGGACTCCGGATTCATGATCAGCACCGGCCTGCGCGGCCCCGGCGCCTCCCGCTCCCGCACCTCGCGCGGCCCCCGCGCCGAGCGCAGCGCCGACCGTCCCAGCGACAGGCCCGCCGACCACAGCGCCACCGCGCCCAGCACCCACGGCCACGTCTCCGCCCCGACGACCAGCGCCACCGCACCCACCGGCGCCGCCACCGCCAACAGCGCCCCGAGCCAACGCGCCGGCCCGCGCCGCGACAACGCCCACCACACCCCCACCGCGATCAGCGCCAACGCCGCCACCCCGACCCCCACCACCAGCGCCCCGCGCAGCCCCGCCCCCGCCGCCAGCACCCCGACCGCCGCCGTCCCGCACCCGATCGCGGCCCGCGCCAGCCACTTCGCCCGCACCACCTCACCCATCCACCGACGGTAACGCCCCGTCAACCATCGGACCCGGAAAGACAATCGGGCTGTGGCAGAATCCGCCGGGTGACCATCCGGGTACTGCTCGCCGACGACCAGGAGATGGTGCGACGCGGACTGCGCCGCATCCTCGAAACCCAACCGGACATCCAGGTGGTCGGCGAGGCCGCCGACGGCATCGCCACCGTCGAAGCCGCCCGCGCGCTGCGCCCGGACGTCGCCCTCGTCGACGTCCGGATGCCCCGGATGGACGGCCTCGAAGTCGTCCGCCAACTCTGCGGGCCCACCGCCGACCCACAGGTCAAAGTGGTCGTGGTGACGACGTTCGACCTCGACGAGTACGTGTACCCGGCGCTGCGCGGCGGCGCCTCCGGCTTCCTGCTCAAACGCTCCGGGCCGGCCCTGCTGATCGAAGCCGTCCGCGCCGCCACAGCCGGCGACAGCCTGATCAGCCCGTCCGTCACCGTCCGCCTGCTCCAGCACGTCACCGGCCGCCGCCCCGAGGCCGCTCCGCTCGCCGAACCCCTCACCACCCGCGAACAGGAGATCACCCGCGAAGTCGCCGCCGGACGCACCAACGCCGACATCGCCGCCGCGCTGTTCATCTCGGCGGGCACCGTGAAGACCCACGTCGCACACATCCAGCGCAAACTCGGCGTCCGCAACCGGGTCGGCATCGCCATGCGCGCCTTCGAACTCGGCTACCTCACCGACCTGCCCGCATGACCGTCCGCCGCGCCCTCACCGCCGTCGCGGCCGTGCTGCTGCTCGTGCCGGCCGTGCTCGGGCCCCCGGCCGGCTGGATCCCCGGCGGCACCGCCGTCCTGGTCCTCGCCCTCGCCGCGCTGCACCGACCGCTCGGCCCGCGCTCACCCGTCCTCGCACCCGTCGCCGCCGCCCTGCTCTCACTCGCCGTCGACGCCGGCTACTTCGGCGACCACGGGCTGGAACTGCTCTGGATGCCCGCCGAGTTCGCCGCCCTGCTGGCCCTGGTGGTACGCGCCGTACGACGCCTGCCGGCCCGCCCCGCCTGGGCCGCCGGCGCGCTCACCACCGCCGCCGCCCTGGCCCTGCCGCTGCGCTTCGCGCTGCGCCAACCCGTGCCGCTGGACGCCTCCGTGGCCGGCCTGGTGATCGCCGTCGCCCCCGTCGCCACCGCCCTCGGCGCCGCCCTCTACCTGCGCGGCCAGGACGACCGCCGGGCCCGCGCCGTCCGCGACGCCCGCCACGAACAGCGCCTCGCCGTCGCCCGCGACCTGCACGACTACGTCGCCCACGAGCTCACCGGCATCCTGCTCGAAGTGCAGGCCGCCCAGGTCAGCGGCTACGACCCGGACGAGAACGCCCGGCTGCTGACCCGGCTGGAAGCCGCCGGACAGCGCGCCCTCGCCTCCATGGACCACACCCTCGACACCCTGCGCGCCCCCGACGACGCCGCCCCGCGCCGCCACGCCCTCACCGAACTCCCCGCCCTGCTCGACCACTTCCCCGACCGGCCCGCGCTGCACCACCCCGCCGATCTGCCCGCGCTGCCGCCCGCCGTCGAGGACGCCGCCTACCGGGTCGCGCTGGAAGCGCTCACCAACATCCGCCGCCACGCGCCCGCCGCCGACCGGATCACCGTCGCCGTCGCCCACCACCCCGGCACCGGCCTCACCGTCACCGTCACTGACACCGGCCCCGCCCACCCCCACGCCCGCCCCGGCGGCGGCACCGGCCTGACCGCCCTGCGCACCCGGATCGCCGACCTCGGCGGCGAACTGACCGCCGGCCCGCACGGCACCGGCTGGCGGGTGGCGGCGACGCTGCCGACCGCCTGACGCCGCCGACCGACTGACGCCGCTGACCGCCTGACGCACCCGCGCCCGGACATGCCGACGGCGCGTGGCCGCCCCTTTGCGTCGGGGTGGCCACGCGCCGTACTGGCTCTCGGGCTCTACTCCTCGACGGGGGTGCCGTCGGCGGCGATCCGGGCGAAGCCGAGGTACTTGTGCAGCGCCTTCGGCAGCAGCACCGAACCGTCGGCCTGCTGGTGCTGCTCCAGCACCGCCGCGATGGTGCGGCCCAGCGGCAGACCCGAACCGTTCACCGTCGCGGCCGGGGTCGGCTTGCCGTTCTCGTCGCGGGTACGGATACCGGCCCGGCGGCCCTGGAAGGTGCCGAAGTCCGACACCGAGGAGATCTCCCGGTAGGTGTCCTGGCTGGGCAGCCACACCTCCAGGTCGTACGTCAGCTGCGAGGAGAAGCCGGTGTCGCCGGCCGCCAACGTGACCACGCGGTAAGCGAGTTCCAGCTCCTGCAGGCACGCCTCGGCGTGCGACACCATCAGCAGCATCTGCTCCCGCGCCTGCTCGGCGGCGCAGATCCGCACCATCTCCACCTTCGAGAACTGGTGCAGCCGGATCAGCCCGCGGGTGTCGCGGCCGTACGAACCGGCCTCCGAACGGAAACACGGGGTGTGCGCGGTGAGCGCCAGCGGCAGCTCGACCGGGGCGACGATCTCGTCCGCGTACAGGTTGGTCAGCGGCACCTCGGCGGTCGGGATCAGGAACAGGTCCCGGTCCGCGACGCCCGTCCGGAACAGGTCCTCCTCGAACTTCGGCAGCTGGCCGGTGCCCGTCATGGAGCGCCGGTTCACCAGGTACGGCACCGCGTGCTCCACGTAGCCGTGCCGGCGGGTGTGCAGGTCCAGCAGCAGCGCGACGATCGCCCGCTCCAGCGCCGCACCGGTGCCGCGCAGCACGCTGAACCGCGAACCCGACAGCTTGGTGGCCCGGCCGAAGTCCATGATGCCCATGGTCTCGCCCAGGTCGACGTGGTCCTTGGGCGCGAAGCCGAACGCCTGCGGCTCCCCGACCCGGCGCACCTCGAGGGCGTCCTCGTCCGAGAACCCGTCCGGCGCCTCGTCGGCCGGCAGGTTCGGGATGGTCAGCAGCAGATCGGTCAACTCCTGCTGAACCGTCTCCAGTTCGGCCTCGTTCTGCTGGATCTGCTCCTTCAGCGCGCGGGCGCTCTCCTTCAGCTCCGAGACGTCCCCGCCCTGCTTCGCCGTCCGCTGCACCTCCTGCGCGACCTGCTTCGACCTGGCCCGCAGCTCGTCACCGGCCTGAATGCCCGCGTTGCGCCGGGACTGCAGGGCCTCCAGTGCGGACAGGTCGAGCCGGTAGCCGCGACGTGCGAGCCGCCGGACGGCTTCGTCCCCCAGGTCGATCAGGGCGCGGGCATCATGCATCGGAGTCTGCTCCTCGGGACAGCCAGGTGAAGTGTCCCGACCGTAGCAGGGGGGCGGATCGGGGTGCACGGGCTTTGGGGGGCGGGTGGGGGGCGGGTGGGGGGTCGGTGGGGGTGGTCAGAAGTGATCGGGTTCGGTCAGGTTCGGTCACGCTTGCGAGTTGCTCTACGCGGAGATAATCTCTGCGTAGAGCAACTCGGAAACACGACCGACTCTGCAGGGGGACCTCACCATGTGGCAGCACGAGCACACCGCCGACACCACCGCCGCGCCGCACGCCGTCTGGGCGGTGCTCAGCGACCTGAACGCCTGGCCGAACTGGGACACCTCGATGGAGTCGGTGACGCTCGACGGCCCGTTCGCCGTCGGCAGCAAGGTCGCCATGACGCCGACCGGCCAGGAGCCGATCGTCTCGGTGATCACCCGGATCGAGGAGAACCACGTCTACGCCGACGAGACCGAGTTCGGCGGGACCACGCTGAGCTTCTCGCACACCCTCACCGCCCTGCCCGACGGCGGCACCCGCGTCCTGCACCGCCTCGAGATCACCGGCCCCGACGCCGACGGGCTCGGCCCCGAGCTCGGCCCGATGATCACCGAGGACTTCCCCGAGGCGATGGCCGGCCTGCTGGCCCAGGCGGAGCGAGTGGCCCGATGAAGATTCACCCCGAAGACGCAGCGATCGTCGAGCAGGACCTGTTGGCCGACGGCCCGGTGCACAGCCCGGGCTTCTGGCTGTGGCACGCCACCATGCGCTGGCAGCGCGAAGTCGCCGCCGCGCTCGCCCCCTACGACCTGACGCACCCCCAGTTCGTCCTGCTCTCCTGCGCCTGGTGGCTCAACGAGCAGGGCAAGACCCCCAACCAGCAGGAGCTCTCCCAGCAGGCCGGTACCGACGTCCGCACCACCTCGCAGGTGGTGCGGAAGCTGGAGGCCAAGGGCCTGCTGACCCGCACCACCGACCCGGACGACACCCGGTCCCTGCGCCTGCGCATCACCTCGCAGGGCGTCGGCCTGGCCCGCGCCGCGATCCCCGACGTCGAGGCCGCCGACCGTTCGTTCTTCGCCCCCGCCGCCTTCCCCGGACCGGGCCGCCCGGCCATGGACGGAGTCGCCCTCAGCCGGCTGCTCCGCCACCTGGTCGACGCGCCCTGAGGCAGTTGGCGGTCCCGACCGGAGCCCGCACGGTCAGCCCTTGGCGACGAACTCCGCGAGCACCGGCGCCAGCACCTCCGGCGCCACCTCGTGGGTCTGACCCTCCAGGGTGCGGTACGCGGACCCGGCGGCCGCATTGGCGGTCGCCCGGGCCGCGTCCCGCAGCAGGTCGGGGCTGAGGCCGCCGTCCAGGACCAGCACCGGCACGGTCAGCGCGGCCAGCAGCTCGGTGGGTACGGCGGCGTCCGCCGCGCCGTCCAGCACCTCGGCGTCGTTGACCAGTGTCGGCGCGACCGACTCGAACAGCGGCCAGACGGGCGAGTTACGCAGCCCGTCGAGCATCGGCTCGGGGGTGCCGACGAAGGTCATGAAGCGGGCGATCGCCGCGCCGCGGTCACCGGCGGCGACGTCCTGTGCCACGCCCGCCCGGTAGTCCGCGAACCGGGCCCGCTGCTCGTCGCTGGTGCTGAACGGCGGCTCGTACACGGCGACCCGCTCGACGCCGATGCCCGCGCCGGCCGCCCGAAGCGCCAGCGCACCGCCGGAGGACAGTCCGAGCACGGTCGCGCTGCCGCCCGCCGCCGCGACGACCGCCGCCAGGTCCTCGATCTCCCGCTCGACGACGTCCGCGCCGCTCGCCCCGTCCGCGCCGTCCGCGCCGCTCTCCCCGCGCCCGCGCCGTTCGTAGCTGAACACCCGGTGCCCGTCGGCGAGTTGTCCGGCGATCCCGGCGGACGGGCCGAAGCCGCGGTGGCACATCGCACCGTCCACGATCACCACGGCGGGGCCCTCGCCCGCGGCCTGGTAGGCGATCCGGGTGCCGTCGGCGGAGGTCACGTACTCGGTCATCTTCAACTCCTGCGGGGTGGGGGGTGGGTGTGGTGGGGGTCCGGGGGAGGTCAGGGCCGGCCGGCGGTAGCGAGCGTGTGGGCGACCAGCGCGTTGGCGTGGCCGTGGCCGATGCCGTGCTCGGTCTTCAGCCAGGTGACCAGCTCCATGTGCTTGGTCAGCGGCGAGCTGCTGATCAGCTCCTGCCAGTCGGCGATCGGACGCCCGTACTTCTGCTCGATGGAGGGGAAGTAGCTGGCCGGTCCCTTGACGCTCATCCCGGGTTCCTCCGCGTTCCGCGCTGCCGCTGGGGCCGCCGCTGTCGTCTGCTGTCGTTGCCGTCACAGGTATGGACGGGCGGCCCGGGCGGAACTCATCGCTCCCCGTGAATCTTTTTTCGCGACTTTCTCGTGGCGTCCCGCGAACACCGAACGCGTCCCCCTCCGGCGGCCTACGGTCGGGTCATGGCATGGATCGACGACAGCACGATCGAGCGCGCCGCCGACTACCTGTGGACCGCGGGCCGGGTCCTGGAACAGCGGCGCTTCACCCACCTGTTCGACGCCCCGGACCAAGCGGGCGTCCTCGCCGCCCTGGACGCCTACCGCACCCCGGACGGCGGCTGGGCGTACGGCCTGGAACCCGACGTCCGCGGCCCGGCCGCCCAACCGCTGGCCGCCGGTGCCGCCGCCCGCATCCTCGGCGAGGCCGGCGCGCTGACCGGCCCGCGCGGCCGCGAACTCTGCGACTGGGCCGCTACCTTGACCACCCCGGACGGCGGCGTGCCCGCCGTGCTGCCCACCCTGCGCCGCTACCCGCACCCGCCGTTCCTGCCGATCGCCGACGACCCGCCTGCCGAACTGCTCTCCACCGGCCAGATCGCCGCCCCGCTGCTGCGCCACGGCGTCCAGCACCCGTGGCTGACGGCCGCCGAGGCGTTCTGCCGCCGCGCCGTCGAGGCGATCGAGCACACCCACCCGTACGAGGTGTTCACCGCCGTCGGCATCCTGGACACCTCGCCCGACCGTGCCTGGGCGGCCGAACAGGCCGCCCGCCTCGGCGAGTTGGTGCGCAAGCAGCAGCTGGTGCTGCTGGACCCGGCGCACCCGGAGGAGGTCCGGATCGCCCCTGGGTACGCGCCCCGCGAGTACCACCTGCCGCACGACTTCGCGCCCCGCCCGGACAGTCTGGCCCGCGCCTGGTTCTCCGACGCCGAGCTGGAGCGCGGACTCGTGCATCTGGTGTCCGCCCAACTCCCGGACGGCGGCTGGCCGATCAACTGGGCCCGCTGGTCCGAGTCCACCGAGCACGAGGCCCGCCCGGGCGTCACCCTCGCCGCCCTGCTCACCCTGCGCGCGTACTCCTCCTGAACCCGGCCGCTCAGCCGACGGCGCGCTTCACCAACTCGGCGATGCGCGCCGACTCGCCCTCGCCCAGGTCGGCGACCGCGTAGGACGTCGGCCACAGGTCGCCGTCGTCCAGGCGTGCCTGGTCGCTGAAGCCGATGGTCGCGTACCGGGACTTGAACTTGGCGGCGCTCTGGAAGAAGCACACCGGCTTGCCGTCCTTGTTGTTGTACGCGGGCATCCCGTACCAGGTCTTCGGCGCCAGCTCCGGCGCGACCGAGGTGACGATCGCGTGGAAACGCTCCGCCAGCAGCCGGTCCTCCGGCGGCATCTCGGCGATCTTCTCCAGCAGGTCCCGCTCCGCCTCAGCGGCCTTGGCAGCGGCCGAGGCCCGCTTGGACTCCGCCTTCAGCTCCTTGGCGCGCTCCTTCATCGCCGCGCGCTCGTCCGCCGTGAAACCCTCGTGCTTCTCCGCCATGACCCGCTCTCCCGTTCCGTTCCCTGGTGACGTTATTCATCGTAGGAACGGGGCCACCGCCGCGGCTTCTCGGAAACTGATCGGTCGACCGACGGCCAACCGACGGCCAACCGACCGGCCAACCGACCGGCCAACCGGCCGGTCCCGGAAACGCCGGAGTCCGGCCCGGGAGACTCCCGGACCGGACTCCTTCCACCTGAGGCTCAGCGGGCCTTGAAGGTCCGCAGCCGCAGGCTGTTGCCGACCACGAAGACCGAGGAGAAGGCCATCGCGGCGCCCGCGATCATCGGGTTGAGCAGGCCGGTCGCCGCCAGCGGCAGGGCGGCCACGTTGTAGGCGAAGGCCCAGAACAGGTTGCCCTTGATGGTGGCGAGGGTCCGCCGCGACAGCCGGATCGCGTCCGCCGCGCAGCGGAGGTCGCCGCGGACCAGGGTCAGATCGGCGGCCTCGATGGCGGCGTCGGTGCCGGTGCCGATGGCCAGGCCCAGGTCGGCCTGGGCGAGGGCGGCCGCGTCGTTGACGCCGTCGCCGACCATCGCGACCGTCCGGCCCTTGGCCTGCAGCCGCTGCACGGTGGCGACCTTGTCCTCCGGCAGCACCTCGGCGATCACGTCCTCGGCGGGGATGCCCACCTCGGCCGCCACCGACTCCGCCACCAGCCTGTTGTCACCGGTCAGCAGCACCGGACGCAGGCCCAGCGCCCGCAGTTCGGCGATCGCCTCGGCACTGGTCGGCTTCACCGCGTCCGCCACCTCCAGCACGGCCCGCGCCGCGCCGTCCCAGCCGACCGCGATCGCGGTCCGGCCGGCCCGCTCGGCCTCGGCCTTGGCCGTCACCAGCTCCGCCGGCAGGTGCTGCGCCCAGTCGGCCAGCAGTGCCTCACGTCCGGCGACCACCGCGTGGCCGTCGACCACGCCCTGCACACCCAGGCCGGGGACGTTCTCGAAGCTCTCGACCGCCTCCAGCTCGCCGAACTTCTCCTGCGCGGCGGTGGCCACGGCCTGGGCGATCGGGTGCTCGGAGGCGTGCTCCAGCGCGCCGGCCAGCCGCAGCGCCTCGTCCTCGGTGGTGCCCTCGACGGTGTGCACGCCGACCAGGGTCATCTTGCCGGTGGTCACGGTGCCGGTCTTGTCCAGCACGATGGTGTCGACCTTGCGGGTGTTCTCCAGGACCTCGGGGCCCTTGATCAGGATGCCCAGCTGGGCACCGCGACCGGTGCCGACCAGTAGCGCGGTCGGGGTGGCCAGGCCCAGGGCGCAGGGGCAGGCGATGATCAGGACGGCGACGGCGGCGGTGAAGGCGGCGGTCCAGCCCTCGCCGGTGCCCAGCCAGTAGCCCAGGGTGGCGAGCGCCAGGGTGATCACGACCGGCACGAACACGCCGGAGATCCGGTCCGCCAGGCGCTGCGCGGCGGCCTTGCCGTTCTGCGCGTCCTCGACCAGCTTCGCCATCCGGGCCAGCTGGGTGTCCGCGCCGACCCGGGTGGCCTCGATCACCAGCCGGCCGCCCGCGTTGACGGTCGCGCCCGTCACCGCGTCGCCGGGGCCGACCTCGACCGGCACCGATTCGCCGGTCAGCATCGAGGCGTCCACGGCGGAGCTGCCCTCGACCACGGTGCCGTCGGTGGCGATCTTCTCGCCGGGACGGACCACGAACCGGTCCCCGACGGCCAGCTGCCCGATCGGGACCCGCACCTCGCGGCCGTCCCGCAGCACCGTCACGTCCTTCGCGCCCAGTTCCAGCAGCGCCTTCAGTGCCGCGCCCGCCGTCCGCTTCGACCGGGCCTCGAAGTACCGGCCGGCCAGGATGAACGCGGTGACGCCGGCCGCCGCCTCCAGGTAGATGTTCGAAGCGCCGTCGGAGCGGGCGATGGTGAACTCGAAGCCGTGCCGCATGCCCGGCATGCCCGCGTCGCCGAAGAACAGCGCCCACAGCGACCACAGGAACGCGGCGCCGGTGCCCAGCGAGACCAGGGTGTCCATGGTGGCGGCGCCGTGCTTGGCGTTGGTCCAGGCGGCGCGGTGGAACGGCCACGCCGCGTACGTCACGACCGGTGCGGCCAGCGTCAGCGACAGCCACTGCCAGTTGTCGAACTGGAGCGCCGGCACCATCGCCATCGCGATCACCGGCACGGCCAGGGTCAGCGAGGTGATCAGCCGCTGCCGCAGCGGGGCCAGCTCGTCGGCCGCGTCGGCGGCCTGCTCGCCCTTGTCCTCGGCCGGGGGCTCCGGCAGTGCGGCCGTGTAGCCGGTGGCTTCCACGGTGGCGATCAGGGCGGAGACCTCCACGGGCCCGTCGATGACCACCTTGGCCTTCTCGGTGGCGTAGTTGACCGTGGCCTGGACGCCGTCCATGCGGTTGAGCTTCTTCTCGATCCGCGCGGCGCAAGAGGCACAGGTCATGCCGCCGATGCGGAGTTCCACCTCGGTGGAGGCGGGTGCTGCCTGGGTGGTCATCAGGGGCTCCTCGTGGGTTTCGAACATCCCGGCGGGTGGCCGGGTTCCTTCGTTCCTCAGGCGCGGCCGGTCAGCTCGTAGCCGGCCTCGTCGACGGCGGCGCGCACCGTCTCGTCGTCGAGCTCGGCCACCGAACCGACGGTGACCAGCCCGTTCTTCACGTCCACCTGCACGGCCTCGACGCCCTCGAGCGCCCCGATCGCCTTGCCGACGGTCTTCTCGCAGTGCCCGCAGGTCATCCCCGACACCGCGAACACGGTGGTGACGGCGGCCGGCGCGGCGATGGTCGCGGTGGTGGAGCAGGTGCCGTCGCTGGAGCAGCAGGACATGGGATCCTCCGTTGAAGTTCTCGATACCCGGAGGGGGTATCCCTCCCGGTGGCAACATTTATACCCCTGGGGGGTATGCCTCGCAAGGGCTTCCCGGCCCGAATTTCAGGGCCTGCCCGGCCCTGTGGGGGGTGTGGGCCGGGTGCAGTTCCCTCCGGTGGCGGGCCGTTCCTCCGGCTGCGAAAAATTTCCGACGCCGTGCCACCCCCGGCCCGCACCGCCCCTGACCTCGCAACTCTCGCTCCACGCAAGCCTCGCGGTGGCCTGCCTCCACGCTTCGAGGCGCTTGACTCATACCCCTGGGGGGTATCTACTCCGTGATGTCGCAAGGCACCGCCAACGCCAAGGGAGTCCGCCATGAACACCGCACTCAAAGTCGCCGTCTTCGCGTCCGGACTCGCCGTCGCGTTCGGCGCCGCCTTCGGAGTCGGCCACGCCGTCGGAGGCACCCCGGCCGCGCCCCGCGCCGCGCACGGCGCCGACGGGAACCACGGCGCCGCCGGTCACGAGGAACACGGCGGCAGCGCCGGCAAGGACGACCATCCGGTCGGCGGTCTGCAGATCTCCGAGGGCGGCTACACCCTGAGCCTCGACCGCCCGGTGGTCCCGGCCGCCGGTCCGACCGAGCTGAGCTTCCGGGTGCTGGCCGCGGACGGGAAGCCGCTCACCGCGTACCGGCCGGCGCACGAGAAGGAGCTCCACCTGATCATCGCCAGCCGCGACCTGACGTCCTTCCAGCACCTGCACCCGGTCCGCGCGGCGGACGGTACCTGGAGCGTCCCGGCGAACATCGCCAAGGCCGGCGACTACCGGGTGTTCGCCGACTTCACCCCGGCCGCGGGGGACGAGGCGCTGACGCTCGGCGCGGACCTGCACGCCGGCGGCGACTACCAGCCGGCCGCCCTCCCGGAGACCGGCCGCTCGGTCACCGTCGACGGCTACACCGTGACCCTCACCGGCGACCTGACGGCCGGCAAGGCGAGCAAGCTCGCCTTCGCGGTGTCGAAGGACGGCCGACCGGTCGCCGACCTCGACCCCTACCTCGCCGCCTACGGCCACCTGGTGGTGCTGCGCGCCGGAGACCTCGGCTACCTGCACGTCCACCCGAACGGCGAGCCCGGCGACGGCGTCACCAAGCCCGGCCCGGAGGTCGACTTCGCGGCCACCGCCCCCACCGCGGGCGACTACCGGCTGTTCCTGGACTTCCAGCACGCCGGCACCGTCCACACCGCCGTCTTCACTCTCACCGCCGGCGCGGACGGCGCCCCCGCCACCACCCCGGCCCCGAGCCCGACCCCCAGCGAGTCGGCCCACCACCACTGATCGGCCGCCCCACTCCCCGCGCGGATTCCAGGCCCGCGCACACCCACGTCGCGCACATACCCCCTCCCGGTATATCTCCAGAGGAGCTCCCGGCCATGTCAGACCTCACCGCACCCCCCGCACCCCGCCGCTGGACGGCGCTCGCCTTAATCGCCCTCGCCCAGTTCATGGTCATCATGGACACCTCGATCATCGGCGTGGCCCTGCCGAAGATGCAGACCGCGCTCGGGTTGTCGCAGGAGAACCTGTCCTGGGTGTTCAACGCCTACGTGATCGCCTTCGGCGGTCTGCTGCTGCTCGGCGGACGCCTGTCCGACCTGCTCGGTGCCAAGCGCGTCTTCGCCGCCGGCTGGATCGTCCTCGCCGCCGGCTCCCTGGTGGCCGGCCTGGCCGGCACCGCCTGGGTCGAACTGGTCGGCCGCGCCGCCCAGGGCGCCGGCTCGGCGCTGATCGCTCCGGCCGCGCTCACCCTGCTGATGACCCTGTTCGGCGGACGTCCCACCGAACTGCCCAAGGCCTTCGCCCTGTACGGCGCGGCCGCCCCGGCCGGCGGCACCGCGGGCGTCTTCCTCGGCGGTCTGATCACCCAGTACGCCAGCTGGGAGTGGGTGTTCTGGATCAACCTCCCGGTGGCGCTGATCGTGCTCGCGATGAGCCCGTCCGTGATGCCCGCCGCCGCGGTCCGCCGCGGTTCGATCGACTGGCTGGGCGCGATCACCGTCACCGCCGGCCTCGCCGTCACCGTGTTCGCCATCGTCCGTGCCCCCGAGGTCGGCTGGGACTCCGCGCAGACCTGGCTGGTGCTGGCCGCCGGTCTCCTGCTGATCGCCGCGTTCGTCGCCGTCCAGTCCCGCCGCAGCGAGCCGCTGATGCGCCTCGGCATCTGGCGCAGCCCGAACCTGGCGGGCGCCAACCTGGCGCAGCTGCTGATGGCGGCGGCCTGGATCCCGATGTGGTTCTTCCTCAACCTCTACCTGCAGCAGGTGCTCGGCCTGAAGGCGTTCGCCTCGGGTGCGGCGCTGCTGCCGATGACCGCCGCGATCATGCTGATGATGATCGTCCTGGCGCCCCGCCTGATCGCCCGCTTCGGCCCGAAGCCGCTGATCGTCACCGGCCTGGCCGCGCTCGCCGCCGGCATGTACTGGCTGTCGCTGGCCCGCCCGGACGGCAGCTTCGCGGTCGACGTCCTGCCGGCCTCGCTGCTCGCCGCCGTCGGCATGGCGCTCGCCTTCATCCCGTCGCTGGGCACCGCGCTCGCCGTCCCGAACCCCGCCGAGGGCGGCCTCGCCTCCGGCATCGTCAACACCTCCTACCAGGTCGGTTCGGCCCTGGGCCTGGCCGCCATGACCGCCGTCGCCGCCGCCAACGGCGCCCGGGAGATCGGCAACCCGGTCGCCCTGACCCACGGCTTCTCCGCCGCCTTCCTCGGCGCCGCCGCCCTGGCTCTGCTCGGCGCCCTGGCTTCGCTCCTGACCCTGCGCACCCCGGCCCCCGCCACCGAGCCCGTGGAGGCCGCCGCCTGATCCACCCCGCCCGCACCGGCTGCCCGGCGCTCCCCGGTGGAGCGCCGGGCAGTGCGTCGTCCTCGGGGCAAAGCGGCCGGGGGCCCCGCGGATCGGCGTAGCCTTCGTGCATGGCAGAGAGCAAGGTCGCGAAGGCCGGGCGGAAGAAGCCCGAGACGCACCTGGGGATGGTGCGCAGGGCCCGGAAGATCAACCGTGAGCTGGCGGAGCTTTACCCGTACGCGCACCCGGAGTTGGACTTCGACGGGCCGTTTCAGCTGCTGGTGGCGACCGTGCTGTCGGCGCAGACCACGGACCTGAGGGTCAATCAGACCACCCCGGCACTGTTCGCCAAGTACCCGACGCCGGAGGATCTCGCGGCGGCCGTCCCCGAGGAGCTGGAGGAGATCGTCCGTCCGACGGGGTTCTTCCGGGCCAAGGCGAAGTCGCTGATCGGCCTGTCGATCGCGCTCCGCGACCGCTACGACGGCGAGGTACCGCGCAAACTGGAGGACCTGATCACCCTCCCCGGAGTCGGCCGCAAGACCGCCAACGTTGTGATCGGGAACGCTTTCGGCGGCAGCGGAATCACCGTCGACACGCACTTCGGACGCCTCGCCCGCCGCTTCGGCTGGACCACCGCCGAGGACCCGGAACAGGTCGAGGCCGAGGTCGGCGCGATCTTCCCGAAGTCCGAGTGGACGATGCTCTCGCACCGCGTGGTGTTCCACGGCCGCCGGGTCTGCCACGCCCGCAAGCCCGCCTGCGGGGCCTGCCCGATCGCGCCGCTCTGCCCGTCGTACGGCATCGGCGAGACCGACCCCGAGCAGGCCCGCAAGCTGCTCAAGTACGAGCTCGCCGGACAGCCCGGCCAGCGTCTGCGCCCCCCGGCCGACTTCCCGGGCGAGGCGGCGGCCCGCGCCGAGGTCGCGGCCGGACACCCGCTGCCCGACACCGCCCCGGCCGCGGTGCGGGCGGCCCGGAAGAACGTGGGAGGCAAGGCATGACGGGGCCCGCAGTGCTTCGGGACGGTCTGCCCGACTGGCTGCTGCCGGTGCGCGACGCCGCCGAGCGGGCGGTGCCGGAGCAGCTGAGCCGGTTCCTGCCGCCCGCCGAGGGAGGCAGGCCGTCGGCGGTGCTGATGCTGTTCGGCGAGGGCCCGACCGGCCCGGACCTGCTGCTGATCGAGCGGGCCCGCAGCCTGCGCTCGCACGCCGGCCAGCCGTCCTTCCCGGGCGGCGCGCTGGACCCGGAGGACGGCGACCCGGCCACCGCCGGTCCGCTGGCGGCGGCGCTCCGCGAGGCCACCGAGGAGACCGGGCTCGACCCGTCCGGCGTGCAGCTGTTCGCCCGGTTGCCCGCGCTGTACATCCCGGTGAGCGGCTTCGTGGTGACGCCGGTGCTCGGCTGGTGGCGGCACGAGTCGCCGGTCGCGGTGGTGGACCCGGCGGAGACCGGCGCGGTGTTCCGGGTGCCGCTGGCGGAGCTGACCGACCCGGCGAACCGGGCCCGGCTGCGCCACCCGTCCGGTACCACCGGCCCGGCGTTCCAGGTGGCCGGCCGGCTGGTGTGGGGCTTCACGGCGGGGGTGATCGACCGGGTGCTGCACTTCAGCGGCCTGGAGCGGCCCTGGGACAGCGGCCGCACCGTCGAACTCTCCGAGGAGGCGGTGGCGCTGTCGCTGCGCCACCGCTCCTGACCGCCGCTCAGCGTTCGACGCGCAGCGGGGCGAGCGTCGAGATCACGCCGTTGGTGCCGGGGTTCTTGTCCTCGTTGTTCCACTCGTCGCTCGCCGAGCTCGCCGCCCACGACGCCGCCCCGAGCACCAGGTAGATCACCAGCAGCGCCTTCGCGGCCCCGGTCAGCACCAGCGGCCGGGTCGCGGAGCGCTGCGGCTCGGAGTTCGGTGGGTCGCCGAACACGCCCTTGGGGTAGGCGGAGGTGAGCATCATCAGGTACGCCTGGAACCGCATCCGGTAGCGCAGCACGGCGGCGGTGGCCTCGAACAGTGCCTGCGGCATCCGGCCCATGATCAGCACGATCAGCCAGTTGATCACGGACAGCGTCCACCAGCCGGCCTGCAGCAGGCCCTGGATGATCGCAGCGGGGATGACCAGCAGCAGCCGGAAGAACACCGCGAGCCGGTTCAGCGGCTCGCCGGGGCGCACCTCGATCCGCACCGGGTGCTCGGGTGCGGCGAAGCGGAACGGCGGGTAGCGGTCGACCAGCAGCAGCATCGAGGCGTAGACCCTGGTGTCGTACGCCAGGTACCCGGAGAGCCACTCGGCGGCGAACCGGGGGAGCCGGCCGGTGAACAGCGCGCCGAACCAGCCGATCACCGTGACCACGAAGGCCACGATCGACAGCAGCCACAGCACGATGAACTGCGGGATCAGCAGCAGCAGACGCAGCAGCACGGTGAGCCGGTTCTGCCGGGCGGACGGCGGGAGGTCCAGGGCCGGTTGGAACTCGGTGCGCTCCACGACGGGCACGTCCCACCTGGGCTGTTCCATGGCACGACTCCCTGGTCCCTCGTCAGCTGTCCGGATGGTCAGACAGTCGCAACCAATCCGGGCGCGTTGCCCGCCGGGCTGACCCGATCGGGCGACCACCGGTGGCCGGTGTCCCCCGCCCGGTGGGACGTGGGAGGGTATCCGGGTGAACGTCCTGGATCTGCTGCTGATCGCCGCCGCACTGGGCTTCGCCGTCTCCGGCTATCGGCAGGGCTTCGTGGTCGGCGTGCTCTCGGTGCTCGGTTTCCTTGGCGGCGGCCTGATCGCCGTCCAGCTGCTCCCGCTCCTGCTGCGCCACCTCTCCCAGGGCACCACCGCCTCGGTGGTGGCGGTCGTCGTGGTGATCGTGCTCGCCGCGATCGGCCAGGCGATCACCACCCACTTCGGCTGGAAGCTGCGCGGACGGATCGGCCGCGGCAAGGTCAAGGCGCTGGACGCGGTCGGCGGCTCGCTGGTGAACGTGATGTCCATGCTGCTGGTGGCCTGGCTGATCGGCTCGGCACTGGCAGGCACCTCACTGCCGACGGTCTCCAAGCAGGTGCGCACCTCCAAGGTGCTCGGCTCGGTGCAGTCGGCGCTGCCGTCCGACGCCCCGAACTGGTTCTCCGACTTCAGCAAGGAACTCGCCCGCAACGGCTTCCCGCAGGTGTTCAACCCGTTCGAGCAGGAGCCGATCACCGAGGTGGAACCGCCCGACCCGGCACTGGCCGGCAGCGCGGGCGTGCAGAAGGCCAAGGGTTCGCTGGTGAAGGTGCTGGGCACCGCCCCCTCCTGCGGCAAGACCCTGGAGGGCTCCGGCTTCGTGTTCGCCCCGCACCGGGTGATGACCAACGCGCACGTGGTCGGCGGCGTCGACGAGCCGACCGTGCAGATCGGCGGCACCGGCCAGCTCTACGACGCCACCGTGGTCCGCTACGACTGGCAGCGCGACATCGCCGTGCTGGACGTCCCCCGGCTGAACGCCCCGCCGCTGACCTTCGCCGGCGAAGCGCGGACCAACGACTCGGCGATCGTCGCGGGCTTCCCCGAGAACGGCGCCTTCAACGTCCAGCCCGCCCGCATCCGCGGTCGCATCCAGGCCAACGGCCCGGACATCTACCACCGCGGCCAGGTGGTCCGCGACGTCTATTCGGTCCGCTCACTGGTCCGCCAGGGCAACAGCGGCGGCCCGCTGCTCACCCCGGACGGCCAGGTGTACGGGGTGGTGTTCGCCAAGTCCCTGGACAGCTCCGACACCGGCTACGTGCTGACCGCCGCCGAGGTGAAGGAGGACGTCACCGAGGGTGCCACCGCCACCGGCAAGGTCGGCACCGAGGGCTGCGCGCTCTGACCGTCCACCCGCCGAGCATTCCCTGACGACCCGTCGGCCCTGCCTGGTAGCGTCGGCGGAGCTCACCCGAACGGCCCAGCCGGGTCGCCCCCGGCGGAGCCCGACGGGAGGTTCGACAGACGTCATGATGGGTCACTCGCACGCGGTCAGCGGCGCGCTGCTGTTCGCGGCCACCGCGCCGTTCGTCCCACCGCTGATGGGCATTCACCTGACGCCGGCCGGCGTGCTGATGGGCACCGTGCTGTGCGCGGGCGCGGCGCTGCTGCCGGACCTCGACCACCACGACGGGACGATCGCCAACTTCCTCGGCCCCATCTCCAAGGCGCTGTGCCGCTTCGTCGCCTGGGCCTCCGGCGGCCACCGGCACGCCACCCACTCGCTGCTGTTCGTCGCCCTGATGGGCGCCGGCAGCTGGGCCGGCATCACCTTCCTGGGCCGGTACTTCACCATCGGCCTGACGTTCTTCCTGCTCGCCATGGCGATCAAGGCGCTGCGCCTGCACCCGCCGGGCCACGGGCATGCGCCGTGGATCATCGTGGTCGGCCTGGCCGCGCTCGGCACCTTCGGCATGCTCACCTGGCTGCCCGACGCCCCGGGCTGGCTGCCGTACGCGGTGGCCCTGGGCACCCTGGCGCACCTGCTCGGCGACTGCCTGACCAAGCAGGGCTCGCCACTGCTGTGGCCGCACAAAGAGCGCTACGAGGTCGTGCTGATCAAGCGCACCGGCAACGACATGGAGACCAAGATCCTGGTCCCGGTGATGTCGGTGGCGACCTTCGGGCTGCTGCTCTGGTCCACCGCGATCTCGCCGAGCGTGCTGGGCTGAAGCACCACCAGGGGAAGCTCCACCAGGGGCGCGGGGAACTGCGCGAAGCGGAAGGCCCCAACCGTAAGATCGCGATGCAGGGCAATGACTTGCACGTGCTCGCGACCTTGCGGACGGGCTTTGCGCCTGTCGCGCAGTTCTCCCCCAGCCCTAGGGGGCTGGGAGGTGCCCCCACGCGCCCCCGGTTTCACGCCCCTCGCGGCCCCGGCCGCTTCGCGGGCTCACCCCTCCCGGCGGAGCCTCGCGCCGACCCAGCGGGCGCGCCGTCCGATGATCTTCGGAATTCCGAGCCGGTACCCCGCGCCGCGTGGCGTCCGTTCGGTCGGCTGGTAGGGCCAGTCCGGCTGCGGAACGTGCTGCTGCGAGTTGCTGCTGCCACGGCGGCCTCGGCGCGGCTGGGCTTCTCGATCGGGCATCCAGGTCATACCGGAGGGATTCCCTGGGGCCGCCCGGAGTAACCGCCCTGGCGGCATGCGACTGGCTTATGCGCTTGTCATATGAACGCCGTCAAGTCTGCTTCGGCGTACGGGCGTTGGCGTCGGAGGGTCAGCCGTCCTTGTGCTGCCGGACCCACCCGATCAGCTCCGACGTGAACTCCTCCGGCACCTCCTCGTGCGGGAAGTGCCCCACCCCCGGAAGCAGTCGCCACCGGTACGGCGCGGAGACGAACTCGCCCGCCCCCAGCGCGGTGCGCGACAGCAGCACCGGGTCGGCGGCACCCTGCACGTGCAGCACCGGCGCGCTGATCTGCTTCTTCATCCGGCGCGCGAACTGGATGCCGTCCGGCCGGGCCATCGAGCGCATCAGCCAGCGGTACGGCTCGATCGAGCAGTGCGCGGTGCTGGGCACCTGGATCGCCTGGCGGTAGGACGTCACCGCCTCCTCGGGCAGCGTGTTCGGCCCGGTCCAGGCCCGCAGGTAGTCGCCGACCAGCGCCCCGTCGTCCGCGACCAGCCGGCGCTCCGGGATCCACGGCCGCTGGAAGCCCAGCACGTGTTCGAACGCGGCGATCTGCCGGCGGTCGGTGAGCAGCGCCCGCCGCAGGTGCCGCGGGTGCGCGGCCGACACCACCGTCAGACTGCGGATCACCGAGGGGCGCATCACCGCGGCCACCCAGGCCAGCGTGCCGCCGGTGCCGTGGCCCACCAGGTGCGCCTGCCGCTCGCCGAGCGAACGGATCACGCCGGTGACGTCCAGCGCCAGGTTGCCGGGGTCGTAGCCGCGCGGCGTGCGGTCCGAACCGCCCATCCCGCGCAGGTCCAGCGCCACCGCCCGGAAGCCCGCCTCGGCGAGCGCCGTCAGCTGGTGCCGCCACGCCCACCAGTACTCGGGCCAGCCGTGCACCAGCAGCACCAGCGGGCCCTCGCCGAGTTCGGCGATGTGGAAACGCGCGCCGTTCGCGGCCAGATCGCGGTGCGTCCACGGCCCGGCCGAGCGGACGCTCCACGGCTCCCCGGCACCCGGCCGGACGGGAACGGAGGCGGGCTCATCCACGGGCTTCTGGTCCAACGACATACCCGCAGCCTGTCATACCCGCGCCCTCCGTACCTGCCCGGCACTCACACCCGGGCGTAAACCGTTACCGGCCGTCGGTCACTGGATCCGGCCCAGCGCCCGGTCGATCTCTTCCTTGGTGGCCGGCCTCGGCCGGGCGTTCTTCAGCACCTGCGCGGTGGCCTGCGCACCGGCGATGGTGCGCTCCGGCTTCCGGACCTTCTTGAAGTACCGGATCATCATGAACGCCAGCAGCAGCGCGATCAGCACGTACGCACCGCCGACGATGGCGAACGACCAGCCGGTGGTGATGCCCAGCGCCTGCAGGCCCCAGGCGAAGGCGAACGAGAACATCGGGATCGATGCCAGCGCCACCACGCCGGCCACCACCCCGGCCGCGGTGCCGATGCCGCCGCGCACCACGTCCGCCTTGATCTCGGCCTTGGCCAGCGCGATCTCGTCGTGCACCAGGCTGGAGAGCTCGGCGGAGGCGGCGGCGAACAGCTCGCCGACGGTGCGCTCGCCCTCGTGCGGGATGCGGCCGTTGCCGTTCGGGTTGGTGGCTCCTGCGGCCATCGGCGGTCTCCACTTCGCGGGCTTGGTGCGGCGCGCTGAGGGTGCGTCACGCACGGGTGTCAGCTCAGCATCATGCCCCTACCGGTGAGTCGGGCACCACTCCGGGTCCCCGGCGGACGGCGTGTCACCCCCGCTGTTGGTACACATCGGGGATGCCGTCGCCGTCCGAATCGCGCTCCTCGTCCTCGCACAGCTGCCGGTAGTACCGGTTGCGGCGCTTGAGTAGCAGGGTGCCGACCACCGCGCAGGTCAGCGAGCCGACCAGGACGGCCTCCTTGCACAGCTCGGCCAGGTGCGGGTCGCCGACGAACGCCAGGTCGCTGATCAGCAGCGACACCGTGAAACCGATGCCCGCCACGGTGGCCAGCGCGAACATGTCGGACCAGGTCAGCTGCGGGTTCAGGGTGGCCCTGGTGTAGCGGGCGGCCAGCCAGGTGCCGCCGAAGATGCCCACCGACTTGCCGATCAGCAGGCCGATCAGGATGCCCAGCGGCGCGGCCTCGGTGAACACCTCGCCCAGCGCCTTCGCGGACACCGGCACCCCCGCCGCGAACAGCGCGAACATCGGCACCGCGAACCCCGCCGACAGCGGACGCACCAGGTGCTCGACGTGCTCGCCGGGGGAGTGCTCCTCGCCCTCCTCGCGGTGGCAGCGCAGGATCAGGCCCATCGCCACACCGGCCACCGTCGCGTGGACGCCGCTCTCGTGCATCAGCGCCCAGATCACCACGCCCAGCGGCACCATCACCCACCAGCGGCCCAGCCCGCGCCGGTGCAGGAACCAGAACAGCACCAGGCCCACGAACGCCGCGCCCAGCGCCCAGAAGGTGATCCCGGTCGAGTAGAAGACCGCGATGATCAGGATCGCGATCAGGTCGTCCACCACCGCCAGGGTCAGCAGGAACGCCCGCAGCGCGGACGGCAGGTGGCTGCCCACCACGGCCAGCACGCCCAGCGCGAACGCGATGTCAGTGGCGGTCGGGATCGCCCAGCCCGCCGGATGGCCGTTCCCGACCACGTTCACCACCGTGTACAGCACCGCCGGCAGCGCCACACCGCACACCGCCGCCACCACCGGCAGCAGCGCCGCGCTCGGCGTGCGCAGCTCCCCGGCCACGAACTCGCGTTTCAGCTCGATGCCCGCGACGAAGAAGAAGATCGTCAGCAGTCCGTCCTGCACCCAGGCCTCCAGCGGGAGGTCCAGGTGCAGCGGCGCGGACGGGCCGAAGGTCAGCCCGCGGACCGTCTCGTAAGCGTGCGGCCAGACGTTCGCCCAGATCAGCGCGACCAGGGCGGCGCCCAGCAGCAGTACCCCGCCGACCGTCTCGGTGCGCAGCGCGTCGGCGAGGAAGCGGCGTTCGGGCAGCGGGAGCAGACCGAGGAACTGGCGGCGCTCGTTGGACGGGCTGGCCACGGGGGGACCTCCTGAGGCGGGCGGCATGCGGACACACGGGTGGTGCAGTGCCGACCAGACTTCCCGGCGCGCCTCAGAACCTTGATGGTTCCTTGACATCCTAACGGGGTGCGGCAAGAGGTATGTCGTTCTGTCTCACTTTATGAGTGTTTGGGTGCCCGGGAACGACAACGGGCCGGGCCCGCTCCGAGGTCTCACGGAGCGGGCCCGGCCCGTTGTCTGACGGTTAATCAGTCCTCGGTGCCGCCCGGCAGCTGGGACTGGATCAGGTTCATCACCGTGGAGTCGGCCAGCGTGGTGGTGTCGCCCACCTCGCGGCCCTCGGCGATGTCGCGCAGCAGGCGGCGCATGATCTTGCCGGAGCGGGTCTTCGGCAGCTCGGAGACCACCTTGATCTGCTTCGGCTTGGCGATCGGGCCGAGCGTCTTGCCCACGTGGTTGCGCAGCTCCGCGATCAGGTCGGGGCTGTCGGTGGCGCTGCCGCGCAGGATCACGAACGCCACGATCGCCTGGCCGGTGGTGGCGTCGCTCGCGCCGACCACCGCGGACTCGGCCACCGCCGGGTGCCCGACCAGCGCCGACTCGACCTCGGTGGTCGAGATGTTGTGACCGGACACCAGCATCACGTCGTCCACCCGGCCGAGCAGCCAGATGTCGCCGTCCTCGTCCTTCTTCGCACCGTCACCGGCGAAGTAGCGACCTTCGAAGCGCGACCAGTAGGTGTCGATGTAGCGCTGGTCGTCGCCCCAGATGGTGCGCAGCATGGACGGCCACGGCTCGGTCAGCACCAGGTAGCCGCCGGAGCCGTTCGGCACCTCGCGGGCCTCGTCGTCCACCACGGTGGCGGCGATGCCCGGCAGGGCGCGCTGGGCCGAGCCCGGCTTGGTCTCGGTGACGCCCGGCAGCGGGCTGATCATCATTGCGCCGGTCTCGGTCTGCCACCAGGTGTCGACGATCGGGGTCTTGCCCGCGCCGATGTGCTCCCGGTACCAGACCCATGCCTCCGGGTTGATCGGCTCGCCGACCGAACCCAGCACCCGCAGGCTCGACAGGTCGTAGCGGGCCGGGATGTCGTCGCCCCACTTCATGAAGGTGCGGATCGCGGTGGGCGCCGTGTAGAGGACGGTGACGCCGTACTTCTGCACGATCTCCCAGAACCGGCCCTGGTGCGGGGTGTCCGGGGTGCCCTCGTAGATCACCTGGGTGGCGCCGTTGGCGAGCGGGCCGTACGCGATGTACGAGTGGCCGGTGACCCAGCCGATGTCGGCGGTGCACCAGTAGACGTCGGTCTCCGGCTTCAGGTCGAACACCGCGTGGTGGGTGTAGCTCGCCTGGGTCAGGTAGCCGCCGGAGGTGTGCAGGATGCCCTTGGGCTTACCGGTGGTGCCCGAGGTGTAGAGGATGAACAGCGGCTGCTCGGCGTCGTGCGCCTCCGGGGTGTGCTCCGCGGACTGGCTGTCGACCAGCTCGTGCCACCAGACGTCGCGGCCCTCGGTCCAGGCCACCTCCTCGCCGGTGCGGCGCACGACCAGGACCTTCTCCACGCCGTCGACCTTGGTCAGCGCCTCGTCGATGGCCGGCTTCAGCGCGGACGGCTTGCCGCGGCGGTAGCCGCCGTCGGCGGTGATCACCACCTTGGCGTCGGCGTCCTGGATGCGGGAGGCGACCGCGTCGGCCGAGAAACCGCCGAAGACCACCGAGTGGGCGGCGCCGATGCGGGCGCAGGCAAGCATCGAGACCACCGCCTCGGGGATCATCGGCAGGTAGACGGCGACCCGGTCGCCCTTGGCCACGCCCAGCTCCAGCAGCGCGTTGGCGGCCTTGGAGACCTCGTCCTTCAGCTGCGCGTAGGTGATGGCCCGGCTGTCGCCCGGCTCACCCTCGAAGTGGATCGCGACCCGGTCGCCGTTGCCGGCCTCGACGTGGCGGTCGACGCAGTTGTACGCCACGTTGAGCTTGCCGTCCGCGAACCACTTGGCGAACGGCGGGTTCGACCAGTCCAGGGTCTCGGTGGGCTCGACCGCCCAGCTCAGCCGGCGGGCCTGCTCGGCCCAGAAAGCCAGCCGGTCCTCGGAGGCCTGGGCGTAGGCGTCGGCGGTGACGTTGGCGGAGGCGGCGAGCTCCGCGGGCGGGGCGAAGCGCCGCTCCTCCTTGAGCAGGTTGGCCAGGCTCTCGTTGCTCAACGCGCACTCCTCATCGAGTCTCAAATACCGGGAACCCCGTGCGGAGGATGGTCCCGTGTGTCCCAGCGCACAGCTCACCAGGCCAAGAGCCGTGTTGACAAGAGGCTCCGGAAAATTGGTGTAGACCTTTGATCGACAGGAGGCTGCGCCCCGGGTGGATGCCTCCGATGCCGCTCGGCCGGTCGTACCCGACGCCTTCCCGCCCCCAGGGGCGATCAATCCCGCACAGCACCTTGACGACCCCCGGCCCCGGTACTCCACTGTCAGTACGCAACCCATCACCGTACGCGACAGTGGCGGGGGTTCTGCATGACCGACACCTCACCCCGGCCGGGCGACTTCGCGGTCGTCCGCATGGACGGCCGCACCGGCCGCCTGATCCGGATCGGACAATTCCTCAACGGCGACGGCTTCTCCGACTACGAACACGCCTTCGTCTTCGTTGGCGACGGCCACGTGGTTGAGGCCCAGCCGGGCGGAGCGGCACTCGATCCGCTCGGCGACTACGACGGACACCCCGTGCTCTGGTCCACCGGCCGCATACCGCTCACCGACGACCAGCGCACCGCCATCACCACCGCTGCCCGCTCCTACCTCGGCACCCCCTACTCCTTCACCGACTACCTCGCCCTCGCCGCCGCCCGCCTGCACCTCCCCGCAGGCCCGCCGCTGCGCAAGTACGTCGCCTCCACCAAGCACATGATCTGCTCGCAACTCGTCGACCAGTGCTACCAGGACGCCGGCGTCCACCTGTTCGACGACCATCGCTGGCCCGGCTACGTCACCCCCGCGGACCTGGCCAACCTGCTCAACCACCGAACCGGCGGTTGACGCGCAATCAGGGGCGCTGGAGTTGTCTCCACGCGCCCCTGTCTTCTTCTTCTTCTTCTTCTTCGCGACCGGCAGTTGGCGGTCTGCGCCCAGCGGCTGCTCTTGCGGTTGCCGTTCGCGGACTGCGGCCGGCGTCGGGTCTCCGGCGGCCGGTGGCCGGTGGCCGACGGCCGACGGCTGCCCGGTCGCGCTGTCGGCTACGCGGCCAGTTCCGGTTTCGGCGTCTGCCCGGCTGGGTGCTCGGCCTCCGCGTGCACCGGCGCGAAGCGGCCCGACCGACTGTCCATCACATAGGCCTGGGCGGTGGCGAAGTCGAAGTACATCCCGACCAGGCGCAGCGACCCGTCCGACACCCGGCGTTCGACGGCCGGATTGGCCATCAACTGGTCAAGCTGCTGCACCACATTGGTGATGCACAGCTGCTCGGCCACATCCGCCGCCGCGCGGCCCTCGAACTCCGCTGGGGCCCGCCGCAGTCGGGCCAGTGACCCGCGTCCGTTGCGCAGCCACCGGGCCAGCGCGGTGGGCGGCCCCGTCTGCTCCGTCACCCCGTCCAGCAGGGCCTTCATCGCGCCGCAGCCGGAGTGCCCGCAGACCGTGATCGAGGCGACCTCCAGCACCTCCACCGCGTACTGGACGGCAGCGGCCACCGAATCGTCTGCCGCGCCCGGTTCGTACGGGGCGGGCACCAGGTTGCCGACATTGCGGACGGTGAAGAGATCGCCCGGGCCGGAGCTGGTGATCATGCTGGTGACCATCCGGGAATCCGCGCAGGTGAGGAAGAGCTGCGAGGGGGTCTGGCCGTCGCGGGCCAGCCGGGCCAGTTCCTGGCGGACCAGCGGGGCGGTGTGCTGCTGGAAGCCGCGCACGCCGTGCAGCAGCCGGACGTGCGGATCGTCCTCGTCCGGCTCGATGCAGTGGTGGCCGACCCAGGGCGTCCAGGCACTGCAGCGGTGCCCGCCCGGGGCGTCGTCGACCAGGACGGTGCCGTCCGGGTCGAGCACCTCCTGTGCCTGGCGGTCGGTCAGCATCGAGACCTGGGCGCCCGTGGCCTGATGGTCGGCGCGCCAGGCGTGCAACGCCTCGAACGCGGCGTGGTCGAGGAAGGAGCCGTCGTGCCGGACCGTCACCCGGGCGCCGGCCGGGATCCGGGCGAACGCCCGGCTCAGCCTGGGCACCGCCACGAACGTCAGCGGACCGTGGGTGCGGACGGTGCAGGAGCCGTCCGGTTCGGCGATCACCTCGACGTGCGCCCGCGTCAGCCGGTAGAGGGCGAGCAGCACGGCGACCGAGCCGCCGAGGACCACCCCGAGCGGGACGCCGAGCAGCACCACGCCGAGCACGGTGGCCAGGTAGACCGGGAACTCGCGGTGCCGGTGCACCCGGCGGATGTGCGCGAAGCTCACCATCTGCACACCGACCACCAGCACCAGCGCGGCGAGTGCGGCCAGCGGGATCCGGCGCAGCCCGGCGGTCAGCGCCAGCGCGGCGACCAGCACCCAGCAGCCGTGCAGCACCGCCGACATCCGGGTGGCCGCCCCCGCCTGCACATTGGCGGTGGAGCGCACTGCGCCGCCGGCCACCGGGAGGCCACCGAGCAGCCCGGAGAGCAGGTTGGACACACCCTGGGCGCGCAGTTCGCGATTCAGGTCGCCGGCCCGGCGGGTCATCCGGTCGACGGCGACGGAGGACAGCAGGGACTCGACACCGGCCACCACGGCGACCGTGAGCACCAGACCGAGCAGGGCCGCCCAGTGGCCGGCCGGCATGCCCGGTGAGGGGGGCAAGAAGAACTGGTGGTGCTCCCAGACCGGGAGTTCGACCCGGGCCAGGCGCAGTTCGGCGATGAGCGACAGCGTGGTGGCGGCGGCGACCGCGACCAGGGCGGCGGGCAGCCGGGCCAGCCGGGTGCCGAACCGGCCGATCGGGCCGGGCAGCCGGCCGAGCCTCGGCCAGCCGAAGAGCACGGCGAGTGCGAGCAGGCCGACCACCAGCGCGGGTGGGTGCGGGCCGGCCAGTTCGCCGGGGAGCGAGCGCAGGTCGGCGAGGGCCGAACTCTGCGGCGAACCACCGAGGATGACGTGCAGTTGGGCAATCGCGATGGTGAGGCCCACTCCGGCCAGCAGTCCGTGCACCACGGCGGGGGAGACCGCGAGCGCGGCGCGGGCCACCCGCAGCGAGCCGAGCAGCAGCTGCAGCAGGCCGGCGGCGACCGTCACCAGGCAGGCGGTCTGCCAGCCGTACTGGGCGATCACCCCGGCGGTGACCACGGTGAGCGCGGCGGAGGGCCCGCTGACCTGCAAGTGGGTCCCGCCGAGCAGGCCGGCCACCAATCCGCCCACGGCGGCCGCGACCAGGCCGGCCGTCAGCGGCGCGCCGGTGGCCAGCGCGATGCCGAGCGAGAACGGCACCGCGATCAGGAACACCGCGAGCGAGGCCGGCAGGTCGTGCGCCAGCAGCGCGCGCACCCGCTGCCCGGCGGAGGTGCCCCCAGCCGAGGCGGCGGGGGTGCCCGGCGGGGCGTGGTCGGTGGTGTCGGAGGCGATGGGGGCGCTGGAAATGTCGAGGGTCATGTCTCTTCCCGTCTTCTTCCGGGGGAACGAACGCAGTCAGGTCCGGCGGTGAGGTCTCGGTCGGATCGGCTGTCGTGGGTCGCAGCGGGTGTGGCGGGGCGGCCTGACGGTGGGTGGCCGCGCGGAGTCCGGGGTGCGCGGCGACGGCCAGTGGCGACCCGGGTTCAAGACTTGGTAAACCGAGAGTAATGAGACCTTTGCACAGCGTGCGCGTTCGGTGGAAGCGCAAAAAGGGCTTTTCACCACATCGTGTGGTACTCGAACCAAGCGGGAATTCGTCGCAAACGCCGAGGGGCCGGCCCGTCCAGCAGGACGAGCCGGCCCCTCGGGCGGGCGGTTCAGACCCCGGCGGTCCGGGCCTGTTCGGCGCCCAGCACGTAGTCCGGGTCCACCTGGGTGGCCAGGTCCGCGCCGATCTTGGCGTTGCCCCAGCTCTCCGCGTTGCGCAGGTGGAAGCGGACCGCCTGGGCGCTGTAGCGGCCGCGGTCGCGCAGTTGGTGGGCGGCGTCCGCGGCGGTCCGCAGCCGGCCCAGCACCTCGCGGTTGGCCGGTTCCAGCTCGCGCAGCGGCGGCTCGTCCCCGCGCTCCAGCCGCCGCACCCAGTCGGAGTGCCCGAACGAGGCGTACAGGTCGTCACCGACCTCGCGGCGCAGGAACTCGAGGTCGTCCGCGCTCTGCACCTTGTTGCCGATCACCCGCAGGTGGACGTCGAAGTCCTGGGCGTACTCCTTGTACTGGCGATACACCGAGACGCCCTTGCGGGTCGGTTCGGCGACCAGGAAGGTCAGGTCGAAGCGGGTGAACAGGCCGGAGGCGAACGAGTCGGAGCCGGCCGTCATGTCGGTGACCAGGTACTCGTCCGGGCCGTCCAGCAGGTGGTTGAGCAGCAGTTCCACGGCGCCGACCTTGGAGTGGTAGCAGGCCACCCCGAGGTCCTCCTCGGTGAACGCGCCGGTCGCCAGCAGTCGCACCGAGCCCTCGTCCAGGGCGACCGGCCGGGCGCAGGCCGCGTACACCGGGTTCTCCTCGACGATCCGCAGCAGCCGGGAGCCGGGGCCGGGCGGAGTGGTCTTGATCATTTCCTCGGCGGAGCGGATCAGCGGGTTGGCGCCGCGCAGGTACTCCTTGATCTCCGGCAGGTGCGCGCCGAGCGAGGGCAGCGAAGCCGCCTGGGCATCCGTCAGGCCGAGGGCCGGGCCCAGATGCTGGTTGATGTCCGCATCGACGGCGACCACCGGACAGCCGGCGGCGGCCAGGTGGCGAATGAACAGTGCGGACAGGGTGGTCTTGCCGCTGCCGCCCTTGCCGACGAAGGCGATCTTCATCTGAGTCTCCGGCTCTTTGGCTCTGTAGTGCTGTAGCTCTGTGTGCCACGGGCTGCCGCGGGGTGCGATGGCACTGCCGCCGCGGCAGGACGCTTGTTGGAAATCGTTATCGTCACCGATTGCGGCTCATGCTAGCGGTGGTTTGGGGTGTCGCACATGGGGGAAAGGCGGATTGCCACGAAAGGGTGACCCGGGGGTTGCTGCCCGACGGCCCGGACGATTCATTACTCTCGGGTAGGTGACCACAGGAACAGACCCGCTCGCCCCGCTGGCCCAGCTGGCCGGGGTCCCCGAGGCCGTCGCCGAGGTGCGCAAGAACGTCGACCGCCTCTACGGACACCGCGTGATGCGGCGCCGGGCCGGCGAGGTGACGTCCGAGTCCGCACTGCGCGGCGCCCGCGCCTCCGCCGCCTTGGAGGGCGCCGACTGGCCGCTGGAGGAGGTCCGCCGCCGCACCGACTTCGGCGCCGACCCCGAGGCCCGGACGATCGGCGCGGCCCTGCGCCTCTCCGCCGAGGCCGGCCAGCTGCTCAGTGTCTGGCGCACTTCCCCGCTCCAGGTGCTGGCCCGCCTCCACCTGCTCGCCGTCGGCGAGGCCGACCCGTCCGCCGGCCGCCCGCGCCGGGCCGGTGAGAACCCCGCACCGCTGTTCCCACGCGAAATCGCCGCCACCGAAGGCGCCGCGCCCGACGGGCCGGTCGGCGAACTCCCGCCGCCGCCCCCGGCCGACGAGGCGGCCGCCCGCCTCGACCAGCTCGCCGGACTGCTGGCCGCCCGCGCCGATCGCCCCACCGGCGGCGCGCCCGCCCTGGTGGTCGCCGCCGTCGTGCACGGCGAACTGCTCGCGCTGCGCCCGTTCGGCAGCTACAACGGCCTGGTCGCCCGGGCCGCCCAGCGGATCGTGCTGACCGCCGAGGGCCTCGACCCGAAGGCGATCTGCCCCGCCGAGGTCGGCCTCGCCGAACTCGGCACCGCCGCCTACCGGCAGGCCCTGCTCGGCTACCTGGAGGGCACCCCCGAGGGCATGGCCCGCTGGCTCACCCACTGCGCCGCCGGGCTCGGTCTCGGCGTCCGCGAGAGCACCGCGGTGTGCGAGGCGATGCAGCGCGGGATGGTCTGACCTTCCGACCGTCCAAGCGGTGGCGGGGCTGAACGGGAAGCCCCGGCAACGCAGTTGCGGCGACGTCCGAGACTTCCGGGCGTCGCCGCTGGTACGGAGACCGGGTTACCAGTGCATGCACCGTGCAATGCCCATCAGGCGGGGTCCTGTTGCCCTTCGCCTGGTGCGGCGGCCCGACAGCGGGTCGGCTGCATGTGGGTGCCCAGTTGTCCGTACACGGGTCCGTGGGGCCTGAACTGCGTTGTCGGAACGACCCCTTTGGGGTCCTGACCGGGTCTCGCGGGCCTAACCCATTTCTACCGCAGATCAGACAAAAGGGGAACCCGAAAAGGGATGCTTTGACGGGTTCCCGTGCGGTTTGTCCGATATGGCGAACCGTCGCCCGACGCAAGGTCGTTCCACCCCGCGTCGGGTCGCTCCACTTCGCGCGGGACCGATCCGCCCGGCGCGGCCTCAGGCCACCGGGCGACGGCGCCGCGCGCTGTACCAGAGCACTCCGGCCGTCAGCGCCGCCGCGCCGACCGCCACGGCGGCCAGCACCGAACGGCTGGGCGCGTGGAACTCTGGCAGCCTGCGCGTCAGTTCGACCGGCCGGCTGAACACCAGCACCGGCCACTCGCGGGCCACCGCCTCCTTGCGCAGCGCCCGGTCCGGGTTCACCGCGGCCGGGTGGCCGACCGTCTCCAGCATCGGCAGATCGGTCGAGGAGTCGCTGTACGCATAGCAGTTGGCGAGGTCGTAGCCCTCCCGCTCGGCCAGCTCGCGGATCGCGGCGGCCTTGTTCTCGGCGTACGCGTAGTACTCGATCTCGCCGGTGTAGCGGCCGTCCTCGACGTGCAGGCGGGTGGCGATCACGTGGTCGGCGCCCAGCAGTTGGCCGATCGGCTCGACCACCTCGGAGCCGGAGCTGCTGACGATCACCACGTCCCGGCCGGCCGCGTGGTGCTGCTCGATCAGCGACGCGGCCTCGTCGTAGATGATCGGGTCGATCATGCCGTGCAGGGTCTCCGCGACGATCTCCCGCACCTGCTGGACGTTCCAGCCCCGGGTGAGCGCCGACAGGTAGGCCCGCATCTTCTCCATCTGGTCGTGGTCCGCGCCACCGACCAGGAAGACGAACTGGGCGTAGGCGCTCTTCACCACCGAACGACGGTTGATCAGGCCGCCCTGGTAGAACGGCCGACTGAAGGCGAGGGCACTGGACTTGGCGATGATCGTCTTGTCGAGGTCGAAGAAGGCGGCTGTCCGCGGCACGCCGTATCCGGGTCGGACGGGCGCTGTGGTGTCCGTCACGGGCTCGGTGGAGTCCGGTGCGTCGGAGTCGGCACCGCGGTCGGCGAAGTCGGCGTTCTCGGTGGTGTCCACGGGAACCGAGGATAGAGGGATCGGCAAAACAGGCGGCCATTCGGTGGACCCGCGGGCATGCGGGTTTGTGTTTCTGGGCGGTCGGGTACACCATGGAAGTCACGGATCGTTCGCGCGACCGTGCTAACCCGGTCCGGCTCCTCCCCCCCGAGTCGGGCCGTGGATAGACGACCCCCGCTCTCCCCCCCGGCGGGGGTCGTCGCATGTCCGGGGCCATTTCCCTAGGCAATTGAGCCTCCAGGGAGTGGCGTGACGGGCGGTTCGGAGGGGGTGTTCCGGCGGTTTCCGAGCCGCTGTCGAGGGTTCTTCGCACTCAGCCATATGTCACTCTCCGTAGTGGATTGAGCGTCATATTGGCATCTCCGATGCGTCAATTCCGAACTGTATTGGCCCCCGTCCGAGTGAGCTCGGTTATCCACAGGGGCGGGTTATCCACAGGCATTGCGAACTCGGCTGACGCATTCCGTGCCGTGCCCCACCGTGGTGTCCGCGCCACCGCGCCGACCCACCCGGGCCGCCGCGTCCGACGCGCCGTCAGACCGATCCCGCACCACGCGGAGGCCCGCCTTGTCCGCATTCGTCACCGACCCGCACGCCACCGGCCCCGAGCCCCAGCCCGGGCCGCTGATCCTCACCGGCGACGAGACCCTCGCCGAACAGCTCACCCGTCTGTGCGCCGCCGCCGGAGCCGAACCACGGCTGCTCAGCAGCGCCCCACCGCCCGCCCCGCTGTGGGAGAACGCCCCACTGGTGCTGGTCGGCGACGACCTCGCCGAGCAGTGCGCCGGCCTGCCCCGCCGCCCCGGCGTGCTGCTGCTCGGACTCGACCTCGACGACGGCGAGATCTGGGTCCGCGCCGTCCGGTTGGGCGCGGAGCACGTGCTGTTCCTGCCGGACGCGCAGCCCTGGCTGCTCGACCGGATCGCCGACGCCACCGAAGGCGTCGGACCACCCGCGCTCACCGTCGCCGTGCTCGGCGGCCGCGGCGGCGCCGGGGCCTCCACACTGGCCTGCGCGCTCGCGGTCCGCGCCGCCCGCGCCGGACACCGCACGATGCTGATCGACGGTGACCCACTCGGCGGCGGACTCGACGTCCTGCTCGGCGCCGAACAAGCCGGCGGCCTGCGCTGGCCGGACCTGGCCGCCTCGCGCGGCCGGATCAGCGGTGCCGAGCTCGCCAGGGCACTGCCCGAGCCACACCGGCTCAGCGCGCTGTCCTGGGACCGCTCCGACACCCTGACCATCTCCGCCGAAGCCATGTGCAGCGTCCTGGCCGCCGCCCGCAGACGCGGCGGGCTGGTTGTCCTCGACCTGCCCAGACACCTCGACGCGGCGGCCGCCCAGGCCCTCGAACAGGCCGACACCGGGCTGCTCGTGGTCCCCGCCGAACTGCGCGCGCTGGCCGCCGCCGATCGGGTCGCCGGGGCCGTCCGGATACGGCTCGCCGACCTGCGGGCCGTCGTCCGCACCCCCGGGCCGTCCGGCCTCACGGCCGCCGATGTCGCCCGCGGCCTGCACCTGCGCCTGGCCGGGGAGCTCGCCCCCGAGCCCGGCCTCGCCCTGGACGCCGAACGGGGCGCCCCGCCCGGCCTGCGGGACGGCGGGCCGCTGGCCCGCTTCTGCGGGCAATTCCTGACCGAAGCGATGCCGCCCGTCGTGGCGGCCTGAGGAGGACCCATGGCCAACCGCCTGCACGCCGTCGACCCCCACCCCGACACCACCGACGGGCACACCGGCGAGCCGAGGCCCGCCCGGCAGCCGATCACCCGCACCCACCGGCGCATCCCCGTACCCCGCGCCCGGGCCCTGCGCGGCACCCCGCCGGGGCCCGCCGAGGGCGTCGCACCGGCCGAAGCCGGCCCGCCGGTGCGCTACCTGGTCCGCCGACATGCGTCGGCCGCGCCCGAACGGGACGGGCCGCCCGGCGGTCTGCCTGCGGACGGGGCCGCCGAACTCGTCGATGTCGTCCGGCTTCGGCTCGCCGAGGCGGGCGCGGCACCCACCGCGGGCTCGGTCGCCGCCGCGCTGCGCGCCGCCCGGCCGCCGCTCGGCGGGGCCGACGTGCTCAACACCGTCCGCAGTCTGCGCGCCGAGATCGTCGGCGCCGGGCCGCTCGACCCACTGCTGGCCGAGCCCGGCGTCACCGACGTCCTGGTCAACGGACCCGACCAGATCTGGATCGACCGAGGCAAGGGCCTGGAGCGCGCGCCCCAGGTGCGCTTCCCGAACACCGATGCCGTTCGCCGGCTCGCCCACCGACTGGCCACCGCCGCCGGGCGACGCCTGGACGACGCCCGACCCTGGGTGGACGCCCGGCTGTCCGACGGCACCCGCCTGCACGCCGTCCTCCCGCCGATCGCCGCCGACTGCACCCACATCTCGCTGCGCACGTGCCGCAGCACGCCCTTCACCCTCGCCGAACTGGTGGCCGCCGGGGCCCTGCCACCGTCCGGCGCCGACCTGCTGGCCGCCGCGCTCCGGGCCCGACTGTCGCTGCTGATCTCCGGCGGTACCGGCAGCGGCAAAACCACCCTGCTCGCAGCGCTGCTCGGGCTCGTCCCGGTCAACGAACGCATCGTGCTGGCGGAGGACTCCGCCGAACTCCGGCCGGACCATCCGCACGTCGTCCGGCTCCAGTCCCGCCCGCCCAACCAGGAGTCACTGGGGGAACTGACCCTGCGCGACCTGGTGCGGCAGGCACTCCGGATGCGACCCGACAGGTTGGTGGTCGGAGAAGTCCGCGGCGCCGAGGTGGTCGACCTGCTGGCCGCCTTCAACACCGGCCACGAAGGCGGCTGCGGCACCGTCCACGCCAACACGGCGGCCGACGTGCCTGCCCGCCTGGAAGCCCTCGGCTCGCTCGCCGGACTCGACCGGCAGTCGCTGCACAGCCAGCTCCGGGCCGGACTGGACGCCGTCGTCCACCTCGGACGCGACCGCGCCGACGGCCGACGCCGGGTCACCGGCCTGCACCTGCTGATCGCCGAACCGGGCGGCCTGACGGGCACCACGGCCGCCGTCCACTTCGACCGTGACGGACGCAGCCGACCCGGCCCCGGCTGGACCAGGCTGCGGGACCTCTGCGCCGAACGCGGCGTCGAGCTGCCCCCGCACCCCGAGGCGGTCTCCGAACCCGATCCGCTCGAGCAGGACACCGGTTCGGTTGACGTTCCCTCCTGCGAACCCCAGGTGGAGGTGCCATGACGCTGAGTCAGATCGAATTGCTGTGGGTGGTCGGGCTCTGCGTGATCGGGGCGGTGGCGTGGCGACTGCTGCGCTCCGAGGTCAGGAGGTCGTGATGGCAGGGGAGTTCGGGGCCTTGGCGGCGATGGCGTCGGCCGGCGCCGCCGGCGCGGCAGCTTTGCTCGGTGCGGTCGCCGGGCTCGGCGCGGCGTTGCTCGGGGCGGTCTGGCTGGCGGCGGCCCGGCACCGGCAGCGTGGTGACGGGCGGCTGCGGCGGATGCTGAACGGGCATCGGGTGCCGGCCGGTCGGCTCGCCCGGATTCGGGCGGGATGGCGGCGACGGCGACCGCGCTGGCTGGTGCCCGAACTGCTGCTGCTCCCCGCTGGAGCGGCAGCCGGGCAGAGCACCGCCTCGGTGTTGCCGTTGATCGGGGCGGCCTGTGCGGTGGTTCCGCTCCGCCGATGGCGTGCGCGGTACGCCGCGGGTCGGGCGGCGCGGCGACGGGCCGCGGCTGTGATCGACCTGTGCGCCGGCCTGGCGGCCGAACTGCGCAGCGGCGCGACACCCGAACAGGCCATGCACTCGGTGATCTCCAGGGCCGCCCCCGACTGGGCCGGTCGCCTCGGCCCCGAGCCGACTGCCCGGCTGGCCGCCGGCCGCTACGGGGCGGACCTGCCCGCAGCCCTCGGGCAGGTGGCCGAACTGCCCGGCGGGGAGGGCGCGGCGGCCGTCGCGGCTTGCTGGCGGGTCAGCACCGAGAGCGGTACGGGGCTGGCGTTCGGCCTGGAGCAGGTCGCGGACGCGCTGCGCGCCGAGCGGGCGCTCGCGGAGGAGATCGCGGGCGAACTCGCAGGTCCACGCACCACCGTGATCGTGCTGGCCGCCCTGCCCGCCGTGGGCATGGGGCTGGGCAGCGCGCTCGGCGCCCACCCGGCGCAGGTCCTGCTGCACACCCCGGCGGGCCTGCTCAGCCTGCTCGCTGGGGCTGTCCTGGAGGCCGTCGGCATCGCCTGGACCGCCCGGATCGTCCGGGCAGCCGAGGACGCCCCGGCCGGGCCCCGTCCGGTCCGGCCTGAGGTTCAGCCCGAGGTTCGGTCCGAGTCGCGGTCCGACTCGGTCCGGGCGGTGGCTTCCGGGTGTGGGATCTCCCGATCCCGGCAGGACCGGTGGCTTGCCGCCGCATCGCCCCTCGCCGGGGACCAGCCGGCCGTCCGGGCGGACCGGTGGGAGTGAACGGGTCCGGTGGCCCGGTCCGGGGCCGGGGTGACCCGCTGGGCGGCGCGGGGAGGCGCGCCAACTGGTCGACGAGTGATCCGAGTTCGAGTCGACGGAGGCATCGATGGAGGTTCTGGTGGAGGTTTCGATGGAGGTGAGGTGGGCGCCATGGTGATCCTGGTGCCGGTGGCCGCCGTGGGCCTGGCCGGCGAGGCACTGGCGGTGGTGCGAGGGCGGGCGATCCGGCGCAGGGTCGGGCGCTGCGTCCCAGCAGTGGCGGCCGTCCCCGCGCGGGATGGGCGGGGTGGCCGGGGCGGGGATGCCTTACGACGGGCGATCCGCTGGGTGGCGGGCGACCGGCCGCTGGCCGTGCTGCTCGGGGTGTCCGCCGCCGTCCTGGTCGGCGGTTGGGCGGGCCCGGTGGTCGGTTTGGTGGCGGGCTGGGCGGGGTGGCGGTCGCTGCCCAGGATTCGGTCGCCCGGCGAGCGGCGGCGGACCGCCGAGCATGACTGGCTGGTCCGTCAACTGCCGCTGACCGCAGACCTGCTGGCGGCTTGTCTCGGTTCGAGCGGTTCCCCGGCCGGAGCGGCCTTCGCGGTCGCGGAGAGCGTCCCGTCCCCGATGCGGGACCGCCTGTCCGGCATCGCGGCCCAGCTCTCCCTCGGTGCCTCCCCGGAGCGTTGCTGGGAGCAACTGGCCACCGACTGCCCACCGATGGCCCCGCTCGCCCGCTGCCTGGCCCGCACCACCCTCAGCGGCGCACCACCGGCCACCGCGCTCGCCGGCCTCGCACAGTCCCAGCGGGCGGCGGCCGCACGGGCGGCGCACGCGAAGGTCCGCCGGGCCGGCGTCCTGGCGACCGCACCGCTCGGGCTCTGCTTCCTGCCCACGTTCGTGCTGATCGGCGTCGTGCCAGTGGTGATGGGCCTGACCGGCACCTTCTCCCAGCGGCTCTGATCCGTACCTGCCGAATTTCCACTCCAACGAAGGGATTTCACCGATGATGACTCTCTCCCCGCCTGTCCGGCCGGCGCTCGCGGTGCGCGCCACCCGCAGAATCGGCGGCTGGCTGCGCCACCGGTACCGAACGATGGCGGAGGGGCCGCCGGACGCCGGGATGAGTACGGCCGAATACGCGATCGGCACGGTGGCGGCGTGTGCCTTCGCGGCGGTGCTCTACAAGGTGGTGACCAGTGGCACGGTCTCCGGCGCGCTGTCGGAGATCCTCGATCGCGCCCTGCATGCGGCGTGAGCGCCGGGCCGGCCGCACGGGGGCGCCGGACTCGGGGATGGTCACCGCCGAGACAGCGGTGGCCCTGCCTGCCCTGGTGCTGCTCGCGGCGATGCTGATCTGGGGAGTGGTTGCCGCCGGTGCCCAGATTCGCTGTGTGGACGCGGCCCGGGCGGGCGCCCGGGCCGCCGCCCGCGGGGACGGCGACGCGGCAGCGGTTGCCGCGGCAGCCGCCCCGGAGGGCGCGAAGGTTGCCGTCGCGCTGGACGCGACCACCGCCCGGGTCACCGTCGAGGCCCCCTGTCCGGGCCCAGGCCGCCTCGCCGCCCTCCTGTCGGTCCGCCTCACCGCCACCGCGGTGAGCGCCCGCGAGGACGTGCTGACCGACGAAAGCTGACGTCGAGAGGAGGTAACTGCCGTGCGAGAGCGACACCGTCTGCCTGCCGAGGCCGCCGCGTCCGACCGTGGGTCGGCGACGGTGTGGCTGGTCGCGCTGGGCCTGCTGGGCGTGGTGGTTTTCTCGGCCTGCCTGATGGTGGGTCAGATCGTGGTCGCCCGCCACCGCGCCGAGTCGGCGGCCGACCTGGCCGCGCTGGCCGCCGCCGACCGCCTACTGCTCGACCCGGACGGCGGCTGTGGCCGGGCAGCCGAACTGACCCGGGCCCAGGAGCGAGCCGACCTCGTCTCCTGCCGCGTCCTGCCGGACCGGGACGCGGTGGAGGTGGTCGTCCAGGTCCCGATCCGGGGCCTGCCCGTCCCGCTCGGGCCGGCCCGAGCCCGCTCCCGGGCCGGCCCGGTGTGGGCCTGGGGCGACAACGCCGCTGAAACGGACGGGCCGTCAGTCGAGCGGGCCGGCCGCGCCGTCGCCGGAGGCGTCGGGGGCGTCGGAGGGGCCGAGAGTGTCGGTGCTGTCCGGCCGGTCGGGAGCGTGGGCGAGGAGGGTGGTGAGCAGGCGGATGGCGGCGGCCTTGTCGAGGGGATCGTTGCCGTTGCCGCACTTGGGGGACTGGACGCAGGACGGGCAACCGCGGTCGCACTCGCAGGCGGCGATGGCGTCCCGGGTGGCGGTCAGCCACTCCACCGCGCGGCGGAAGCCGCGTTCGGCGAAGCCCGCGCCGCCGGAATGGCCGTCGTAGACGAAGACCGTGGGGAGGCCGGTGTCGGGGTGCAGCGGTACGGAGACGCCCCCGATGTCCCAGCGGTCGCAGGTGGCGAACAGCGGAAGGAGGCCGATCGAGGCGTGTTCGGCGGCATGGGCCGCGCCGGGGAGCTGGTCGAACGGGATGGTCGCGTCGAGGAGTTGGTCCTCGGTGACGGACCACCAGACGGCGCGGGTGCGCAGGGTGCGGGGCGGCAGGTCGAGCTTGCTCTCGCCGAGGATCTCGCCAGTGGAGATCCGCTTGCGCAGGTAGCCGACGACCTGGTTGACCACCTCGACCGAGCCGAAGCTGAGCCGGGCCTCGCCCCACTCCTCGGTGGTGTCGGTGGAGAGGATCGAGATCGAGGTGACGTCCCGAGCGGAGGTGGTGTACGGCGGATTCGCGGGGGAGACCAGTGCGACCGAGGACTCCAGGTCGAACTCCCGGACCAGATAGGTACGTCCCTGGTGCAGGTGGACGGCGCCGGTGTGCACGGTGGTGTGCGCGGCCTCCGCGTCCACGGTGCCGAGCAGCCGTCCGGTGTCCGCCTCGACGATCTGCACGGGGCTGCCGCCGCTGCCGCGCAGGTCCACGCCGTCCACGGCGCGCTCCCGGCGGGTCCAGTACCAGGAGCCGTCGCTCCGGCGGCGCAGCAGTCCGCGTCGCTCCAGTATCGGGAGCAGCGGCTCGCTGGACGGGCCGAACAGTTCCAGGTCGGCGTCGGTGAGCGGGAGTTCCGCGGCGGCGGCGCACAGGTGCGGGGCGAGCACGTGCGGGTTGTCGGGGTCGAGGACGGTCGCCTCGACGGGGGTGGCGAACAGCGCGTCGGGGTGGTGGACGAGATAGGTGTCCAGCGGGTCGTCGCGGGCGATCAGCACCGCCAGCGCGCCCTGGCCCTCGCGTCCGGCGCGTCCGGCCTGCTGCCAGAGCGAGGCCCGGGTGCCGGGGTAGCCGGCCAGCAGGACGGCGTCCAGGCCGGAGACGTCCACGCCGAGTTCCAGTGCGGAGGTGGACGCCAGGCCGAGCAGGCGTCCGGTGTGCAGGTCGCGCTCCAGGGCCCGCCGCTCCTCGGCCAGGTAGCCGCCGCGGTAGGCGGCGACCCGGGCGGCGAGCGGTTGGCCGAGCTGCTCCTGGGCCTGCAGGGCGACCAGTTCGGCGGCCCGGCGGGAGCGGACGAAGACCACCGTGCGGGTGCCGCCGTGGACCAGGTCGGTGAGCAGGTAGCCGGCCTCGGCGGTGGCGGAGCGGCGGACGGGCGCGCCGTGCTCGCCGACGTTCTCGGTCAGCGGCGGCTCCCACAGCGCGAACACCATCGGGCCGCGTGGCGAGCAGTCCTCGGTGATGGCGGTCGCGGGCAGGCCGGTGAGCCGCTGCGCGGTGACGGCCGGCTCGGCGGTGGTGGCGGAGGCCAGCAGGAAGGTCGGCGACGCGCCGTAGCGGGCGCACAACCGCCGCAGCCGGCGCAGTACCTGGGCGACGTGCGAGCCGAACACCCCGCGATAGGTGTGGCACTCGTCGATCACCACGTACTTCAGCGCCTTCAGGAAGGACGACCAGCGTGGGTGGGCGGGGAGTATGCCGCGGTGCAGCATGTCGGGGTTGGTCAGCACGTACGACGCGTACTGGCGGACCCACTCGCGCTCCTGCGGGGGCGTGTCGCCGTCGTAGAGCGCCACCCGGACCCGGTCGGGGACGAGTTCGGCGGCGCGCCGGCGCTGGTCGGCGGCCAGCGCCTTGGTGGGGGCGAGGTACAGCGCGGTGGCGCCGCGCCCGTTGCGGGCCTCGGTGCCGGTCAGCAGGTCGCTCAGCACGGGGGCCAGATAGCCCAGCGACTTGCCCGAGGCGGTACCGGTCGCGATCACGGTGGTCCGCCCGGCCGCGGCCAGGTCCATCGCCTCGGCCTGGTGCGCCCAGGGCAGCAGCACGCCGAACTGGGCGGCGGCCGCGACCACCTCCTGACGGATTCCTTCCGGCCAAGGCGCATAGCGCGCCTCGCGTGCGGGCAATTGCTCCGTATGGGTGAGGCGATCCGACCTGCCGCGCTCGGTGGAAAGCGTCGCGAGCAGGGCCTCGGGCTGGTGGTGACGGGGCGGCATGAAGACCCAGTGTGTCACCGGCGTGACGGAGAATCGCTGTTAACCATCGTGCGCCCATGGTCGCAAGTGGTTGAATGAAGCCCGTGACGGCCGCATGGCCGAGGGCCGCAGAAACCGAGGCTCCGACCTGCCGGTTTGCCGCGCCCTGGGCCTGCGACCACGTGGTCGCAGCCGTGGGGCTGAAGATCGCAATGACGTAGCAAGGCAAGGTGCTGGAGGTTCCGTGGACCTGTCCCTGTCGACCCGTACTGTCGGCGATCGCACGGTCGTCGAGGTTGGCGGCGAGATCGATGTGTACACCGCCCCCAAGCTGCGCGAGCAGCTTGTCGAGCTCGTCAACGACGGCAACTACCACTTGGTCGTGGACATGGAGGGCGTGGACTTCCTCGACTCCACCGGCCTCGGTGTGCTGGTCGGTGGCCTGAAGCGGGTGCGCGCGCACGAGGGTTCGCTGCGCCTGGTGTGCAACCAGGAGCGCATCCTGAAGATCTTCCGGATCACCGGTCTGACCAAGGTGTTCCCGATCCACAACTCGGTGGACGACGCCGTCGCGGCGACCGACTGACCTTCCGTTCGGTCCGCCGTTCCAACCGAATCTTCTCGATCGACCGCCGCCGGTCGGCCGGGCGCTGAGCCCTGCCCGGCCGGCGCGGTCGGTGTTCCCGCCTCCGCCGTGCGGGCCGGTGTGCCCGGCGGTGGGGAGCAACCCCGGAGGGGAGACATGGCAACCGTCGAACTTCGATTCAGCGCACTGCCCGAGCACGTGCGGACCGCCCGTTTGGTGGCCGCCGCGGTGGCCAGACGTGCGGGGGTGGACGAGTCGGTGCTCGACGAGTTGCGGCTCGCGGTGGGCGAGGCCTGCTCCCGCGCGGTGGCGCTGCACCAGCGCAACGGCGTCGACGGGGCGGTCCGGGTCGCGTTGATCGAGCAGGAGAAGCGTTTTCTCATCGAGGTCGCCGACGAGGCCGGGCCGGCGCACGCCGCCGGTGCCGCGGGCGGCGGCTCCGAGGACGAGGACGCGCTCGGCCTGGCGGTCATCACCGGCCTGGTCGAGGACGTCGAGGTCGGCAACGGCGACGACGGCAGTGTGATCCGGATGAGCTGGTCGGTCGCCCCGGCCGACGCCTGAGACCCGCCCGACGCCTGAGACGCCCCCGCCTGGAGTCCCTGCGTCGGGCCGGGCCCGCTGAGCTGCCCGGATGTCGCTGGCCGCGGCCTTCCGCGCAGCCGGGGGCGGGCGGCCGTGTAGGTTCGCTGGTCGATGCCCGGGACCGGGTGTCAGCGACCGAAAGGGCCCCGGTGAAGAAGCGACTGGTCACCGTCTCCACGCTCGGCGCGCTGCTCGCGCTCGCCGCCGTCGGCTGTTCCGCCGACGATTCGGCGAAGAAGCTCGACGGCTGGGCGAAGAACGTCTGCGATGCCGCGCGGGACCCGATCTCGCAGTCCCGGGCGGCGCTCGCCGACACCGGAAACGTCAAGGACGGCGAGTCCCCCGTCGACCTGCAGAAGCGGCTGTCCACCGACCTGGCCGCGCTGGCCACCACCAACCAACAGTTGGCGGACGCGGTGGACAAGGCCGGCGTGCCGAAGATCGACAACGGGGCGAAGGTCCAGCAGGACGCCGTCAACGAGCTGAAGCAGGTCGCCCAGGGCTACCTGGACGCGCAGAAGAAGCTGGACGGGCTGACCAACGCCGATCAGGCCAAGTTCGCGGACGGCCTGCGCAGCGTCGGCGACCAGGTGCAGCGCCTGTCCCAGGTTTCCACTGGCGCGCTCGCCACCCTGCAGAGCGGCGACCTCGGCGACGCGATCAAGAAGCAGCCCGGCTGCAAGGCGGCCGGCGCCGGCGCACCCGCCGCCGACCCGTCCGGCAGCGCCAACCCGTCGTCCGGCGCCAACCCGTCCGGCAGCGCCAGCCCGTCCGGGTCCGCGTCGCCCGGCGGCAACGGTGCCCCGTCATCCGGCGCGCCGTCCTCGGGGGCGCCCGACCAGGGCGCCGGATCGGCTTCGCCGAGCAAGAGCTGACGACCGGTCGGCCCGTCGCCGGGTGCGGTGGACGGGCCGCGCCGGTGGACGGGGGAGAATGGCGGGGTGACGAACAGCCCCGTTCTTGATACCGCCCGGACGGCGGAACTGCGGGAGGCGCTGCTGAAGGCCTCCTTCACCGCCGATGGATTGCTCGACCTGCTCGGCCCGGCCGCGTACGCGGCGCTGGCCCGCAGCGAGGCCGTCCCGGCGCTGCGGGCGACCCGCGGCGGCTCGCCGCTGGAGACCCTGGTGCGGCTGTTCCTGCTGCAACAGCCGGTGCCGGAGGCCGCCGCCGCGGCCGCCTTGCCCGTCGAGGGCCTGCTGACCGACGGCTGGCTGGTGCGCGACGGCGCCGAGCTGCGCGCCACCGTGGACGTGCGGCCGTACGCCGACGAGGTGGCCGGCCTGCCCAGCGCGGACGCCTGGGTGGTGTCCGACCTCGGCTGCGCCGTCGGCGGCGCGGGCGGCATCGGCTCCGGGCGGACGGACGCCGGCGTCGAGCGCCGCGACCTGGTGCTCGGGGTGGGCGGCGCGTCCACCACGCTGGCCAACCTGACGGTGCGCCGCCCGGTCCGCGAGGTGCTGGACCTGGGCTCCGGCTCCGGTGTGCAGGCGCTGCACGCGGCACGGCACGCCCAGCGGGTCACCGCCACCGACCTCAACCCGCGCGCCCTGCACTTCACCCGGCTGACTGCCGCGCTGTCCGGCTTCGACAACGTCACCACCGCCGAGGGCAGCCTGTACGAGCCGATCGGCGAGCGGCGCTTCGACCTGATCGTCTCCAACCCGCCGTTCGTGATCTCCCCGGCAGGCCGGTTCACCTACCGGGACGGCGGGATGGCCGGCGACGAGCTGTGCCGCAGCGTGGTGCGCGGCGCCGCCGACCACCTGGAGCCCGGCGGCTACTGCCAGCTGCTGGCGAACTGGCAGCACGTCAAGGGCGAGGACTGGCGTGACCGGCTGGCCGGCTGGGTGGCCGGCACCGGCTTGGACGCCTGGGTGGTGCAACGCGAGGTGCAGGACGTCGCCCAGTACGCCGAACTGTGGCTGCGCGACGGCGGCGACCACCGCGGCGACGAGTACCGCACCCGGTACGAGGAGTGGCTGGACAGCTTCGAGGCGGCCGGCGTGGAGGGCATCGGCTTCGGCTGGATCACCCTGCGGGCGTCCGGCGCGGCCGACCCGGTGGTGCGGATCGAGGAGTGGCCGCACCCGGTGGAGCAGCCGCTCGGCCCGCACATCGAGGAGTGGTTCGCCCGCCAGGACTTCCTGCGCGGCCACGACGACGCCGGGCTGCTGGCCGCCCGCTACCTGCTCGCCGACGAGGTGGTGCAGGAGCAGATCGGCGCACCCGGCTCCGAGGACCCCGAGCACGTGGTGCTCCGTCACAACCGGGGCATGCGGCGCGCCACCAAGGTGGACACCGTCGGCGCGGGCTTCGTCGGCGTCTGCGACGGCACGCTGGCCGCCGGGGAGATCGTCGACGCGATCGCCCAGCTGCTCGGCGAGGACGCGGCGCAGCTGCGGGCCCGGGTGCCCGAGTCGCTGCGGCTGCTCACCGAGCAGGGGTTCATCGAGCCGGTCCGCTGAGCCGGCCGAGGCTGAACCGGCCCTGAGCGGGACCGGCCGAGGCTGAACCGGCCCTGAGCGGGACCGGCCGAGGCTGAACCGGCCCTGAGCGGGACCGGCCGAGGCTGAACCGGCCCTGAGCGGAGCCGGCCGGGCCCGAACCGGTCGTTGTCCGGGCGGTGACATTGGTCACCTGAAGTATCGGCATGACGCGTCCGCGTGGTCGGTGCTTCGGGTGACCTGGGCGGTCCGGCCGCGTTGGACACCGAAGGCCCCGGCCGGCGGCCGTGTTCACCCGGGCGTTCCCCGGGGGTGGCCCCTCGGACGCCGGGAGTCCGCCGCAGGTTGTCCACCGGGTGCCAGGGTGCTGTCCACAGGCTGTGGGCAGTGCGGGGGAGGACCTGGTGGAGACGCCGACGACGCTGGTGGGCGGGGCGGTCCTGGTGGTCTTCGGGAGCGCGCTGCTGCTGTGGTGCGCCGTGGAACTGCGCCTTCGCCACCGTCTGCGCCGGTACGGCGCGCCCGCCACCGCCCAGGTGGTCGCCGACCGGGACCGGACCGACGCGATGGACAGCAGCCCGCTGCTCTCCTACTCCGTGGACGCCGCCGGCGGGTTCGTCGAGGCCGGGCTCGGCACCGTTCACGAACTGCACCCCGATCCGCTGGGACACCTGGTGCTGGCCCGTCCGCGCGGGCACACGCCGCTGCGCCGCCCGCCGCAGCTGGCCGTTGGTGCGGCCGTTCAGGTCGCGTACGACCCGAGCCGGCCGGAGCGGGTGGTGCTGGCCGCGCACCAGGAACTGCCCTCGCTGCCCGCCGACCTGTTCTGGGCGCTGCTCGGCACCTCGGCGCTGGCGGGTGGCCTGTCCCTGCTCGCGCTCGCCCTGCGCTGACCCCACCCCGCGCCGACGAACCGGCGAGGGCCCCCGCCCGATTACGGAGCGCGCTGTTCCGCTCCTCTTTTCTCCACCGCCGTCCGGTCCGCTTTCCGCGGTGCCCGGAGTGCGCGGAAACCCGCCCGGACCGCCCATGGACGCGCCGGTCCGGGCCCGGTGGAAGGCCTGTTTGCCCCGGAAAGACATGCCCGAAGAGCGGCCATCGGGTTACCGTTCGAGTGGCGTCGGTCGGCCTTGCCGGTGAAAAAGCGGCATCCGTCCGTTTGACAAGGGTGGCCAGGGTACGGTCACACTCCGCTGGTGGGACCGTCGCGGTGCGACAGCCCAGGAGCTTTGGTTTACGACCGGGAGAGAAGAGCGAAGGTGTCCCCGAGCAGCGAGACCGCGCACGGCAAGCGACTCGTCATCGTCGAGTCGCCGGCCAAGGCCAAGACGATCAAGGGCTACCTCGGCCCCGGCTACATCGTCGAGGCCAGTGTCGGTCACATCCGCGACCTGCCCGGCACGGCCGCCGAGGTTCCGGACGAGTACACCGGCGAGGTGCGCCGCCTCGGGGTCGACGTGGACCACGACTTCGCGCCGATCTACGTGGTCAACCCGGACAAGAAGTCCCAGGTCACCAAGCTGAAGTCGCTGCTCAAGGAGTCCGACGAGCTCTTCCTGGCCACCGATGAGGACCGCGAGGGCGAGGCGATCGCCTGGCACCTGCAGGAGGTGCTGAAGCCGAAAGTGCCGGTGCACCGGATGGTCTTCCACGAGATCACCAAGGACGCCATCCAGGAGGCCGTGCGCAACCCGCGCCACCTGAACAAGCGCCTGGTCGACGCGCAGGAGACCCGCCGCATCCTGGACCGCCTCTACGGCTACGAGGTCTCCCCGGTGCTGTGGAAGAAGGTCATGCCGAAGCTGTCGGCGGGCCGCGTCCAGTCGGTCGCCACCCGCCTGGTGGTCGAGCGCGAGCGTGAGCGGATCGCCTTCACCTCCGCCTCCTACTGGGACCTGGTCGGCACCTTCGCCACCGGCCGCACCGCCGCCGACGCCGCCAACCCCGAGAACTTCGGCGCCCGGCTGGTCTCCGTCGACGGCAAGCGGGTCGCCACCGGCCGCGACTTCGGCACCGACGGCCGACTGAAGAACGCCGCGAACACCCTGCACCTGGACGAGCAGGCGGCCCGCACGCTGGCCGCCGCGCTGGAGCAGACCGCGTTCAGCGTCCGCAGCGTCGAGTCCAAGCCGTACCGCCGCTCCCCGTACGCGCCGTTCCGCACCACCACGCTGCAGCAGGAGGCCAGCCGCAAGCTGGGCTTCGGCGCCAAGCGGACCATGCAGGTCGCGCAGAAGCTGTACGAGAACGGCTTCATCACCTATATGCGTACCGACTCGACCACGCTGTCGGAGACCGCGATCGTCGCGGCCCGCGCGCAGGTCACCCAGCTGTACGGGGCCGACTACCTGCCGTCCGCGCCGCGCACCTACGCCTCCAAGGTGAAGAACGCGCAGGAGGCGCACGAGGCGATCCGCCCGTCCGGCGACCGGTTCCGCACGCCCGCCGAGACCGGGCTGTCCGGCGACGACTTCCGGCTGTACGAGTTGATCTGGATGCGCACCGTCGCCTCCCAGATGAAGGACGCGGTCGGCCAGTCCGTCACCGTCAAGGTCGGCGGCCGTTCCGCCGACGGCCGGGACGCCGAGTTCTCCGCCTCCGGCAAGATCATCACCTTCCACGGCTTCCTGAAGGCCTACGTCGAGGGCGCCGACGACCCGAACGCCGAGCTGGACGACCGCGAGCGCCGGCTGCCGCAGGTCGCCGAGGGCGACCCGCTGGCCGCCGAGCGGCTCACCCCCGAGGGCCACGCCACCAAGCCGCCGGCCCGCTACACCGAGGCCTCGCTGGTCAAGGAGCTGGAAGACCGCGAGATCGGCCGCCCGTCCACCTACGCGTCGATCATCGACACGATCATCAACCGGAAGTACGTCTTCAAGAAGGGCACCGCCCTGGTGCCCTCCTTCCTCTCCTTCGCCGTGGTCAACCTGCTGGAGAAGCACTTCGGCCGGCTGGTCGACTACGACTTCACCGCGAAGATGGAGGACGACCTCGACCGGATCGCGGCCGGCCAGGCCGAGTCCGTGCCGTGGCTCAAGCGCTTCTACTTCGGTGAGGGCGAGGCCAACGGATCCGCCGCAGCCGGCGCCGCCGACGCGGGCAACGGCGACGGCGACCACCTCGGCGGCCTGAAGGAACTGGTCACCGACCTCGGCGCGATCGACGCCCGGGAGATCAGCTCCTTCCCGATCGGCGACGGCATCGTGCTCCGGGTCGGCCGGTTCGGCCCGTACGTGACCCGCCCGGCCGCCGTCGAGGGCGAGCCCGAGCAGCGCGCCGACGTCCCCGACGAGATGCCGCCGGACGAGCTGACCGTCGAGCTCGCCGAGGAGCTGTTCGCCAAGCCCAGCGGCGAGCGCGAGCTCGGCACCGACCCGATCAGCGGCAACCCGCTGGTCGCCAAGGCCGGCCGCTACGGCCCGTACGTCACCGAGGTGCTCCCCGAGGGCACCCCGAAGACCGGCAAGAACGCCGTCAAGCCGCGCACCGCGTCGCTGTTCAAGACCATGGACCTGGACACCGTCACGCTCGAGGACGCGCTGCGCCTGCTCTCGCTGCCCCGGGTGGTCGGTACCGACCCCGAGGGCAACGAGATCACCGCGCAGAACGGCCGCTACGGCCCGTACCTCAAGCGCGGCACCGACTCGCGGTCGCTGACCAGCGAGGACCAGCTGCTCAGCATCACCCTGGACGAGGCGCTGGCCATCTACGCCCAGCCCAAGCAGCGCGGCCGGGCCGCCGCGGCCGCCCCGCTGAAGGAGCTCGGCAACGACCCGGTCAGCGAGAAGCCGGTGGTGGTCAAGGACGGCCGGTTCGGCCCGTACGTCACCGACGGGGAGACCAACGCGACGCTCCGCAAGGACGACGAGGTCGAGACCATCACCCCGGAGCGGGCGTTCGAGCTGCTTGCCGAGAAGCGCGCCCGCGGACCGGTGAAGAAGGCCGCCAAGAAGGCCCCGGCGAAGAAGACCGCCACGGCCGCGAAGAAGACCACGGCGGCCAAGAAGACCGCGGCGAAGAAGACCACCGCGGTGAAGAAGACCGCGGCCGCGAAGAAGACCACCACGGCGAAGAAGACGGCGGCGAAGGAGTCCGCCACCGCGGAGAACACATCCGAGGAGAGCTGACGGACACTGCGTAACGGGCCTGTTCGAATCCGGGCGGGCCCGTTAAGGTCGGGGCCGCGCACTCGCTACGCTGACGGTATGACGAGCGAGGAGCTGCCCCCCACCGCACGCGCCGCCCAGGTCGCCCCCGCGGGGACACCCGGTGAACGGGCCCGCGCGCTGCTCCGGCTGCGGCCCTACCGGAAGCTGTGGACCACCCAGCTGCTCGGCGGTGCCGCCGACCGGCTGTCCGTTCTGGTGCTCGTTCCGCTCACCGTGGTCGCCGCCGTGCTCGGCGGGCAGTTCGGGCACGGCTACCGCTCGCTCGCGCTGGCCGTCGCCGCCCTGTTCGCGGCCCGGCTGCTCGCCTCCGGCCTGTTCGGGGCGGCCCTGCTCGGCCCGGTGCACGCCCTGGTCGGCGGTCGGATCGACCGGCGCTGGAGCCTGCTCGGCGCGGACCTGGTCCGCGCCCTGCTGATCGGCCTCGCCCCCTGGTGGGTGGTCTGGTCGCCCAGCTCCGCCACGTGGGCGCTGCTCGGCTCGGTGTTCGTGGCCGGCGCCGCCGAACGGGTCTGGACCATCGGCAAGGAATCCGCCGTCCCCGCGCTGCTGGCCGTCCCCGAACAGGCGGGCCCGCCCGCCGCCGCCTCGCTGGACGCCGTCCGCACCCTCGACCTGCGCACCGGCTGGGCCGCCCTGCCGCTGGCCGCCACCGGCCTGATCGGCTTCACGCTGCTGAACAACGTGCTCGCCGCGGTCGGCCTGCACTGGCTGCGCGGCCACCAGCTCACCGTCGCCGCGCTCGGCGCCGCCGTGCTGTTCGCCGTCAACGCCGGGCTGCTGTACTTCCAGGAGCTGCCTGCCGGCGCCAACACCGCGCCGCGCTCCCCGTTGCAGGGCCTGCGCGCGCCCACCGATGCCACGCCCGGCCCGTCCCTGAAGAAGGGCCGTACCGGCTCCGCCCCGTACTTCACATTCTCGATCGCCGCCGCCTACGCCTCGATGGCCGGCGTCGCCGCGCTCGGACTGCTCACCGCCACCGAGCACCTGGCCGGCCCGATCGGCTACGGCCTGGTGGTGCTCGCCGCCGCCGGCGCGCCCGCCGTCGGCATCCGGCTCAGCCGCGCCACCCTGCCGGGCCTGTCCCGCCGTCGGCTGCTCGCCCTCGGCCTGGTCACCGCCGGTGTGGCGCTGATCCTCGCCGGGCTGGTCCTCGACTTCGTCCTGGTGCTGCTGTTCACCGTGCTGGCCGGCCTCGCCGCCGGCGTGGTCATCGCCACCGGACGCGGGCTGCTCGCCCAGGAGATCGAGGAGATCCGCCTCGGCAAGGTCACCGAGCACCTGTACGCCGTGCTGCGGGTGGTCGTCGCCGTCGCCTTGATCGGCATGCCGCTGCTGGCCGCCGCCTACGGCGAGGTCTCGCTCGGCCACGTCGGCACCGGCAGCTTCACCTTCATCCACGGCGGCGCCGCGCTCGCCGTCTCCACCGCCGGACTGCTCACCCTGGTGCTCGCCGCCGTCGTCCTGCTGAAGACCGACGACCAGCGCGGCGTGGTCCCGTTCGGCCGCGAACTCGTCCAGGCCGTCCGCGGCGGCGCCGGGGCCGCACCGCACCGGGTGGCCGGCAAGGGCTACTTCATCGCCCTGGAGGGCGGCGACGGCGCCGGCAAGTCCACCCAGTCGCAGGCGCTCGCCGAATGGATCCGCGCCAAGGGCCACGAGGTCGTCGTCACCCGCGAGCCCGGCGGCTCCCCGATCGGGCAGCGGCTGCGCGCCCTCGTCCTGGACGTCGGCAACACCGGCCTGTCGCACCGCGCCGAGGCGCTGATCTACGCCGCCGACCGGGCCGAGCACGTCGAGAACGTGATCCGGCCGGCCCTGGAGCGCGGCGCCGTCGTCATCACCGACCGCTACATGGACTCCTCCATCGCCTACCAGGGCGCCGGCCGCGACCTGGCGGCCACCGAGGTCGCCCGGATCTCCCGCTGGGCCACCGGCGGGCTGGTGCCCGACCTGACCGTCGTCCTGGACGTCGACCCCACCGCCGCGCGGGATCGTTTCACCGAGGCGCTCGACCGGCTGGAGTCCGAGCCCACCGAGTTCCACCAGCGGGTCCGCTCCGGGTTCCTGGCGCTGGCCGCCGCCGACCCCGCCCGCTACCTGGTCGTCGACGGCAGCCAGACGCCCGCCACCGTCACCACCGCCATCCGGCACCGGCTCGACCGCGAGCTGCCGCTCTCCGACCAGGAGAAGGTCGCCAAGGCCGAGCAGGAGCGCAAGGCCCGCGAGGAGGCTGCCCGCAAGGCCGCCGAGGCCGAAGCAGCCCGCAAGGCCGCCGAGGAAGCCGAGCGCAAGCGCCTCGCGCTGCTCGAGGAACTGCGCGCCGAGCAGGCCGAGAAGGACCGCCTGGCCGCCGAGGAAGCCGCCCGCGCCGAGGCCGAGGCCGCGCGCAAGGCCGCCGAGGAAGCCCGCCTCGCCGCCGAGAAGGAAGCCGCCCGCAAGGCCGAGGAGGAGGCCGAACGGCAGGCCGCCGAACAGGCCCGCCTCGCCGCCGAGGCCGCCGCCGCCCGCCGGGCCGCCGCCGAGGAGGCCGCGCGCGCCGAACTCCAGCGCCAGCGCGACCTGCAGCGCGAGGAGCAGCGGCGGCGCGCCGAAGAGGCGCTGCAGCGTGCGGAGGAGGCCCGGAAGGCCGCCGAGGCCGAGGCGGACCGGACCGCGGTGCTTCCCAAGGTCGAGGAGCCGGCCGCCGAGTCCGACAGCGAGACCACCCGGGAGCTGCCGAAGCCGGTGATCGACGAGACCGCCGTGCTGCCGAAGGTCGACGAGACCGCGGTGCTGCCGAAGGTCGACGAGACCTCGGTGCTGCCGAAGGTCGACGAGACCTCGGTGCTGCCGAAGGTCGAGGATGCCGAGACCGCGGTGCTGCCCAAGGCCGATCCGGCGCCCAAGCCCAAGTCGGACCCGGGGCCCAAGCCTGAGGCCAAGCAGGTGCCGCCCGGGCTGTTCCGCGACGAGGACGACTCCTCCCGCACCCGCGAGCTGCGGCCCCGGCCGGACTGGGCGGAGGAGACCCCGCTCGACGACCTGCCCAGCCTGACCGACAGCCTGCTCGGCTCCCGCGAGGAGTGGGCCCGCTGGGAGGCCGAGGCCCCCGGGACGGCGCAGGACGAGCAGCCGAAGCGGGGCTGGCGCCGCCGTAAGGACTGACCACCGGCGGCAGGATTCGGTAGGGACGCGGGGAGCCGCGCGGCGCAGGACCGGCCGCGCAGCTCCCCGCGCCGCGTCCGGGGGCGCCGTCGGGGTCTCCGCGTCGCCGTCGGTGTCTCCGCGCGGTCCGCGTCGCCGTCGGTGTCTCCGCGCGGCGTTAGGCTCGTCGGGTCGGTGTGGGCGAGGAGGAGCGCGGCGTGAGTGTGTGGGACGACCTGGTCGGACAGGACCGGGTGGTCGAACAGTTGCAGGCGGCCGCGCGGGCGGCCCGGGCCTCCGTGCTGGCGGGCCGCGGGGAGGCCCCCGAGGGCAACGCCTCGCTGATGACGCACGCCTGGCTGTTCACCGGACCGCCCGGCGCGGGCCAGGTGACGGCCGCCCGGGCCTTTGCGGCGGCCCTCCAGTGCACCAGCCCGGACCTGGACCTGGGCGGGACGCCCGGCTGCGGGTTCTGCGACGGCTGCCACACCGTGCTCTCCGGCAGCCACGCCGACGTCAAGCAGGTGCGGACCGACGGCCTGTCGATCGGCGTCGGCGACATGCGCGACCTGGTACTGCGGGCATCGAGCTACCCGACCGGCGGCCGCTGGTCGGTGATCCTGGTGGACGCCGCGCACCGGCTCACCGAAGCGGCCGCGAACGCGCTGCTGAAGGGCGTCGAGGAGCCGTCGCCGCGGACGGTGTGGCTGCTGTGCGCGCCGTCCGTGCAGGACGTGCTGCCGACCATCCGCTCGCGCTGCCGGCTGCTGGTGCTGCGCACGCCCCCCGCGGAGGCCGTCGCCGACATGCTGGTCCAGCGAGACGGGGTCGAGCCCGAGGCGGCCCGGCTGGCCGCGCTGGCCGGGCAGGGCGACATCGACCGGTCCCGGCGGCTCGCGGTGGACGAGCAGGCCCGGGCCCGCCGTGCCGAGGTGCTGCGGATCCCGCTGGAGGTCGCGGACCTGGGCGGCTGCCTGGCCGCCGCGCAGCGGCTGGTCGACACCGCGAAGGCGGACGCCGAGGCGCTGGCCGAGACCCAGGACGCCAAGGAGACCGACGACCTGCGGGCCGCGTACGGCGCGGCCGAGGGCAGCCGGGCGCCGCGCGGCATGGCGGGCGCGGTGAAGGATCTGGAGAAGCGGCAGAAGAGCCGGGCCACCCGGACCCGCCGGGAGACGCTGGGCGTGGCGCTCGGCGACCTGCTGGGCTTCTACCGGGACGTGCTGGCGATCCAACTGGGCTCGGGCGGAGCGCTGGCCAACGAGGACCAGCGGACGGCCGTGCAGCGGGTGGCCGGCGAGGGCGCGGCGGAGAACACGCTGCGCCGGATGGAGGCGGTGCTGGCCTGCCGGCGGGCGCTGGACCGGAACGTGGACCCGCTGCTGGCGGTCGAGGCGATGACGGTGGCGCTGCGGGCCGGCTGAGCTGCTGGGGTGGCTGTGGGGCCGGTTGTCGTGACCACGGACTCGGTTGTCGTGACCACGGACTCAGTTGACGTGGCGATGGGCTCGGTTGCCGGGGCGATGGGCTCGGTTGCCGTGCCATGGGCTGAAGGCTTCGGGGGCCGTTGCCGTTAGCTCGTTCGAGTGAAGGTGGGGAGTCGCCCGTACCGCCCTGCGGTCCGCGGGCGCGCGGTCTTGCACCCTGTGCACTGGCCACGCGCCCGCGTCCGGCCGGTCCTTCCCCGAGGTGGTGCGTCCCCCATGCCCCGATCGCTCCTCTTCCTGTTGTTGCTGGTGGCTGCGGTGGCGGGCGGTTGGCTGGCCCGGTCGGCGATGTCGCGCTGGCGGGACCTGCGGGCCGCGCAGACGTACGAGCTGGCGGCGGAGGCGCGGCCGGTGCTGGTGCGGGCCGGGGCTGCGGTGGTGTGCCTGATGTGCGTGAGCGCGCTCGGGGTGGCGGTGCTGCCGGGGGCCGGCTTCGGCCGGGTGGCGGTACGGCAGGCGGGGGCGGTGGTCGTCGCGGAGCGGTCCGTCCCAGCGGCGCCCCCGGTGTCGGCTCCGGTGTCGGCTCCGGCGGTGCCGGCGTTGTTCAGCAACGTGAGCCGTCCGGCGGGCGGCGAGTTGCTGCAGGGCGAGGTGCCCGGCCCGGACGGGCGGCCGCGAGCGGTGCGGGTGTGGTTGCCCGCCGAGTACAAGGAGGAGCCGGCGGCCCGGTTCCCGGTGATCGTGGTGCACTCCGGGACGGCCGGGCGGACCGCCGACGAGGACGTGCCGGGCGTGTTCGACGGCGTGGCGTCGGCCGTCGAGCTGGGCAGGGCCCGCCCGTTCGTGCTGGTCGCCCCCGAGGCCCCGAGCGGCACCGGCCACCCCTGCGACCTGGTGGCCGCCGCCCCGCAGGCGGTCGCGGACGACGCGGCGCTGCGGGCGGCCGTCGGCGCGGTCTTCCGTACCCGGCCGGCCGGCCCCGACAGCTGGGCCGTGCTGGGCGTGGACGACGGCGCCCCCTGCGCGGTCGCGGCCGGACTGACCAGACCCGACCTGTACGGGGCGGCCGCGGCGGTGTCCGGCCGGTACGACGGGCGGGCGCTGGCGAGCGCCGCAGGCGAGGCGCCGGCCGGGTCGTCGGCGCGGCTGCTGCTGGCCGCGGCCAGGCGGGACTCGGGCGGGCTGGAGTCCGCCCGGGCGGTGCGGGAGGCGCTGCGGGAGGCCGGGGTGCGGGCGGAGGTGCGGATCTCCGACATCGTCCAGGACTTCTCGGCGGACGGGGAACGGATGCGGCTGGTGCGGGTCGCGGTGCAGTACCTGGCGGAGCAGCTGCCGAAGCCCTGAGGGGCGTTTGGTCAGTGTGGTGATCGGATTTTGGGCACGGCGGCCGGTCGAGGTGGCGGCCGGGCGGCGTCCCGGGTGCGGTGGTTGCGGCCGCTAGGCTCGGGTGTTCCGGCGACGGCCGGGACGGTCGGCTCCCGGGTCGGCCCGCTTCCAGGGGAGAGGACCCACGTTCATGAGAGTCGCCCGGCCCCGCCGGCTCGTGCCCGCCGCCGCGCTGGCCGCCGCCGCGTCCCTGCTGCTGGCGGGCTGCACCTCGGGCCACCCGGCACCCACGGCGGGCGGCCCGCCCGGCCAGCCCGCCCCGGCTCCCGCGAACGGCGCCACCCCGCTGGAGCCGCTGCCCACCGACCTGCCGGCCGGCCTCGCGCCCTACTACGCGCAGCAGCTGAACTGGAAGCCGTGCACCACGGACTTCGAGTGCACCACCTTCAAGGTGCCGCTGGACTACGCCCACCCCGGCGACGGCCACGACGTGGAACTGTCCGCGATCCGCAAGCCCGCCACCGACAAGGCGCACCGGCTGGGCTCGCTGATGCTCAACCCCGGCGGCCCCGGCGGCTCGGCGACCGAGTACGTGCAGGCCATCGCGTCGCGCTACGACCCCGGGGTGCGGGCGAGCTACGACCTGGTCGGTTTCGACCCGCGGGGCGTCGGCAAGTCCGCGCCGGTGACCTGCCTCGCCGACGACCGGATGGACGCCTACGCGGCCGCCGACATCACCCCCGACGACCGGTCCGAGATCGACGCCCTGGTGGCCGTCGACAAGGAGTTCGCGGCGGGCTGCTCGGCCCGGGCCGGTGAACTGCTCGCCCACGTCTCCACCGTCGAGGCGGCCCGGGACATGGACATGCTGCGGGCACTGGTCGGCGACCAGAAGCTCCACTACGTCGGCAAGTCGTACGGCACCTTCCTCGGCGCCACGTACGCGGGCCTGTTCCCGAGCAAGGTCGGCAAGGTGGTGCTGGACGGCGCGATGGACCCCTCGCTGGACGCCCGCACCGGCAACCTCACCCAGGCCGGCGGCTTCGAGACCGCGTGGACAGCGTTCGCCAAGGACTGCGTCAAGCGCGACGACTGCCCCGTCGGCCACACCGAGCAGGAGGCCGGCGACCAGCTCACCGCGCTGTTCAAGAAGCTCGACGCGCAGCCGATGCCCACCGACACCAACCGCCCGCTCACCGAGGCCCAGGCGCTCACCGGCGTCGCCGAGGCGATGTACACCGAGGCCCTGTGGCCGCACCTGCGCACGGCCCTGGCCACCGCGCAGGGCGGCAACGGCAGCGGGCTGCTGCGGCTCGCCGACGAGTACTACAGCCGCTCCGAGGACGGCACGTACGAAAACCTGATGTACGCCAACATGGCCGTCAACTGCCTCGACCTGCCGGCCTCGTTCACCGACCCGGCGGCCGTCACCGCCGCACTCCCGGACTTCGAGAAGGCCGCGCCGCACTTCGGCCGCGACATGGCCTGGATGGCGCTCAGCTGCGCGTACTGGCCGGTCAAGCCCACCGGCGCCCCGCACACCGTCCGCGCGGCCGGTGCCGACCCGATCGTCGTGGTCGGCACCACCCGCGACCCCGCCACCCCCTACGCCTGGGCCAAGTCCCTGGCCGGGCAGCTGGAGTCCGGGCGGCTGCTCAGCTACGACGGCGACGGGCACACCGCGTACGGGCGGCACAACACCTGCATCGACGACGCGGTGAACCGGTACCTGCTCGGCGGGGCGGCGCCCGACAACGGGAAGGTCTGCAAGGACTGACGCCTGGACCGACCTGCCCTGCCGTCCGGATGATGGACGGTCACGTCAGGGACGTATGTGACTGAAGGGGCTGGAGCTAACATGGCGCAGCCCCTTCGGCGTTCCTGCCTCCCGGACACCTTGGAGACCGCAGTGCTCGGCGTCCACGACCTGACCACCTACGTCCTCGGCGCACTGGTCATCGTCCTGCTGCCCGGACCCAACTCCCTCTACGTGCTCTCCGTCGCCGCCCGCAAGGGTGTCCGCACCGGCTACCGCGCCGCCTGCGGCGTCTTCCTCGGCGACCTCACCCTGATAAGCCTCACCTCGCTCGGCGCGGCCTCCCTGCTGCGCGCCAACCCCGCCGTCTTCGCCGTGGTCAAGTTCGGCGGCGCGGCCTACCTGCTGTGGATCGGCCTCGGCATGCTGCGCGCCGCCCGGCAGATGTGGCGTGAGCGGTCGGCCGTCTCCACCGCCTCCGCCGCCGACCCCACCGACGAGGACACCGAGCGGCCGTTCCGCCGCGCGCTGGTCATAAGCCTGCTCAACCCCAAGGCGATCCTCTTCCTGCTCTCCTTCTTCACCCAGTTCGTGGACGCCGGCTACGGCGCGCCCGCCCTCTCCTTCGCCCTGCTCGGCAGCGTCCTGCAGACCTTCTCCTTCCTCTACCTCTCCCTCCTGATCTTCGCCGGTACCTCCCTCGCCAACGCCTTCCGCCGCCGCAAGCGCCTCTCCGCCGGCCTCACCTCCTCCGTCGCCGTCCTCTTCGCCGGCTTCGCCGCGAAGCTCGCCGTCTCCTCCGCCTGACCCGCCCACCCAGCACCGCGTACGGACCACCCCCGGAAACTGTGTAGACTGACCCGCGTTGCCAATGCGACCCTGGGCCCACCAGCCCGGTTTCTCCCGGCAGCGGTGCCGCCTTAGCTCAGTTGGCCAGAGCAACGCACTCGTAATGCGTAGGTCATGGGTTCGAATCCCATAGGCGGCTCAGAGAGAGGCCCAGGTCAGATAGCCGTTGACCTGGGCCTTTGTCGTTTCTCGGGCGCTGGGGCTGGTTGCCGTCCGCGTCGATTTGCTCCGCCGGAGGCCAGGTGCGGCCGAAGTGTGGCCACCAGTGCAATTGCACTGCAAGGTGTGGCCGGAGAGGCGCCGGGCCCGTTTGCGTGCATGGACACGGGCCTGTCGGACCTCTACAACGACAGCTTGGTGGGGCTGGGGTTCGCGCGGGGCTGGCCTGTGAATCGCTCTCCTCGGAAGACGGCAAAAGATCATGGTTGCGCGAGTTCACGAAGCCGGATCCAAAGGCCCCTTAACTTCTGGCGGGCCGCGGTTGTGGTTCGCCGGCCGAGGAGGGGAGCGTCGTGGACGGGATGACAGCGGTGGCGATCGTGGCCACCGCGATGATCGGCAAGGGCGCCGTCGTGATGGCACTGTGGTTGCGGCTCAGGGAGAGGGAACGCCGGGAGACCACGTATCGCCGGTCGCTCGACAGGCTCGCCGTCACCTTGGTTGCTACCAGGCAAGCGGTTCTGGAAGACGTGAGCCCCGCCGGGCACCGGATCACGTTGATGATCCGGTCGGATGGTCCGGTGGCGGAGGGCGGGCAGGCGTGAGTGATCACGGCCAAGCCGAAAGCAGTGAGCAGCCCGCAGGAGTTGTTCCGGCCGCGCGTCCCTTGAGCGGCACGATCAACGACCAGATGGAAGTCGACATCGCGTTCGCCGACTTCTACCGGTCGACGACTCCGCAACTGGTCGGCTTCCTGCTGAACCAGGGCGCGGACCGCACGGGTGCCGAGGACATCGTGCAGGACGTGATGGGAGACATCCACCGGCACTGGCGAGGAGTGACACACCGGAGAGCCTGGGTCTTCCGGGCCGCCTCCAACAGCCTCCTGCGTCGGTCGAAGAAAGCCAGCCGGGAAGAGTCCCTCGATGAGCTTTCTGAGCCCTCGGCCATGTTTCCGCAGCCTGACGCGATCCGGGAGCTGGAGACCCGACACATCATGCTGCAGATCGTCCGGGCCTTACCGGTTCGACAGCGGCAGGTACTGAGCTGGGCCATCGCCGAGTTCACTCCTGCGGAGATCGCTGAGGTCATCGGCGGAGGAATGAGCTCGTCAGCGGTGCGCTCCAGTCTCAAGAAAGCGCGCGCCACCGTCAGGCAGAGGATGGTCGAACAGGGGGAGGGACAGTGACCAAGTGGGACGACATCATGCGGAAGGCCCAGCTCAAGCGGCAGCGCAAGGGGAGGAAGCGCCTCAAGGCGCTCGAAGCCGACATCATGCGGAAGGCTCAGCTTAAGCGGAGGCAGGACCTCAAGGCGCTCAAAGCGGACATGGTGGAGGCCGTGCGCGACGAGCTTCTCGTCGAGCGGTACGCCCGTTCCTTCAGCGACCGGCTCGGCAAAGTGATGGACGTGGAAGCGGGCCTGGCACAGATCCTGCTGACCCCGCTGACCCCCGCAGCCCTCGAACCAAGCATGGAGCCGCTGGAACGGGGCGCGTTGAACATCATCGGTCTGACCGATCCCCGTGAGCGCCTGCTCGTGCGGAACCTCCCGACGGTGATCCACGCCGACGGGGTCCTCCAGCGAGTCCTCCGCCTCGTCGGCACGGTGGACCAGTCCCAGGCGACCAGGCTCGACGAGGATCTGGGCACCGACTTCCGGTCGCCGCAGGCGCGCCGGCGCGCCGAGATCATCGAACGGCATCTGGAGTACGTACTCGCCCGGATCCGGGAGTTTTGCTCGGAGACTGGCTCAGTCGTCGAGAAGGTCGGTCGACAGTACGGGGACGGTCTCGTCCTCTCGTCCTCTGTCCGCGACCGGCTTCGTGAATTCGACTACGCCGTGGTCTGTGCCCGATCCGCAGTGCTGCGCTGGCTGGCGGATCCCGAAGCGGTACATCGCCCGAAAACGGACAGGTCCCCCGTCGCCGCGATCGACCATGCCTACCTGCGGGCCGAGGACCTCGTCGCGACCTGTGTCATGGAGGCCCGCAAGACCATGGCCCGGCACTTGGATCGGGACATCCCTCTGGCGACGGCCGAAGCGGTCACCGCTTTCCTCCACGACTTCACCAGTACCGACCTGAGCGGTACCGACCTGCGTGGGATCGACCTCGCCGGTGTCCGGTGGTCCGAGTTCGGTACGTCCTGGCCGGAGAACGTCGACGTGGACGGCATCCGCAGCCAGTCCGAGGAGACCCCTCCGGGGAGCTGGACCTATGTCATCCGCTCCGGGTCGGCGACGGTCCGGGACTTCGCCACGATCTGACCAGGGAACGATGAAGGCCACGCCAGAACGGCTCCGGGACAGCGTTCGTGCTGTCGCGGAGCCGTTCGCCGACCTTGAGGGTTAGGCCGTCTTCGCCTCGTCGGTGGTGGTCTCGGCCGGGCGGGTCGGTGGGCGCATCTGCGGGATCGCACGCGCGGTGCTGTCGTTGGGGACGGCGGCGAGCGGTCGGCGGGTGTGCGGGACCAGTTCGGCGACCTTCTCGGCGGCTTCGCGGTTGAGGTCGTCGAGGACGGATTGGCAGACCTCCCGGGTGATCCGGGTGTCGGAGTGCCCGAGGGTCTCGGCCACGATCTTGGGGTCGATCTTGCCGAACAGCGTGATCGTCGCGGCGCCGTGCCGGAGGTCGTGGAGGCGGATCGGGGGGGGGGCAGCCCGGCTGCTTCGACGAGGCGGTCGAACAGGTCGCTGACCTTGCCCGGGTGGAGGATGGAGCCGTCTTCATTGGTGAAGATGCGGCCGGTGTTCTGCCAGGCGTCGCCCCAGGCCGTGCGCCCGTTCTCCTGGCGGATCTTGTGCTCTTCGAGGGCCGCCGGAGGTGCCCTTGTCAAGCGACAGCACCCGGACGTCCGAGCTGGTCTTGGGTGCGCCTTCCAAGACCTCCCACCCGTCCTGGACGAGCTGGGTGGCGATGGCCAGGGAGCGCTGCGCGGAGGAGTAGTCCCTCCCCGCGGACACCGCACGCCTGGCGCGGCGGGTGCCGCGGAAGGCGGTGATCCGCCAGAGCATGTACAGCCGGTCGTGTGCGACGAAGTCGAGGAAGGTGGCGGTCTGCTCGGGGGGCCAGACCATGACGGGGGTCGGCTTGACGCCGGTCTCCCGCCAACGGGCGATCCGCTCCTCGGCCCAGATGAGTGCCTTCGGCTTTGTGCCGGGCAGCAGCTCGACGTGCTCGAACGGGTTGAACGGGCTGAGCACCTGCTGCGCGATGGCGACGTTGAGGGCCGCGCGGCCGGTGGCCTTGATGTGGGGCTGGGTGTTGAGTCCGGTGATGCGGCGGAAGGGCGGCATCTGGTCGAGTTGGGCCCGCAGCCACTTGCGGCGGGTACGGTTCTCCGCGCCCCGGTGCGGGATGGACTTCAACTCGGCCTGGACGGACCGGCGCTGGGCGTTCTGCTCCTGGATCAGGATGTTGGTCTCGTTGATCGAGTCGAACATCGCGTCGAGGTGGTGGACCCGGAGCTTGTCGAGCCGGAGGTGGCCGATGTGGGGCTTGAGGTGGACGCGGACGTCGCACTCGTACCGCTTGAGACCGGTGACCCGGAGGCGCTTACGCCCGGCGAGCCAGCGGTCGAGCCATTCAGCAACGGTGATCTTCGAGTTGAGCGTCTGCCCGGTCTTGAACCGGCGGAGGGTCTCGTCGTAGCCCGGCAACGGTTCCTTGGCCGCCGCGCAGGCTTCGAGCAAGTCGCTGATTGCCAGTTGGCTGGTTGGGTCGCCCTTCTCCGGTATCGCCAAAACACCAGCAGGCCGCAGCCCTCCGCTCGGCCGCCAAGGACCTCCTGTACGCCGGAGGCGGAAAGGACGGCTCGGCAGCCGCCGCCCTGCTGTCCACCGCCCTGTTCGTCCTCATTGCCATCACCCGCTGGCACGAGACTCGAGGCCACCAGCAGCAAGCCGCAGCCGCCCAGCAGGTCCTCACCCACCTGCGGACCGCCTGCCGGCAGGCCGTCGAACCCGTCGTCGCCGAACCAGGCTCCGGCTCACCCAGCAGCAACTCGCGGATGACGTGGGGGTCTCGGCGGGACACATCTCGCAGATCGAGAACGACCTGGCGCATCCGAATCTGCAGAGGGCCGTCCTGCTTGAAGTCGCCTTGACCGAGTATGAGCGCAGGGTTCCCGTGCGTGAGCGAACGATCCTCGGGATCCAGGTGCCGCGCCCGCGGCACAACGTCACCTCTCTTGTGGCGCGTTGTCGTCGGACGAGCTACTGGGAACCCGCGTCATCTCCGCAGTATCGGACGCGACTACCCTGTCGGCCCCCAGGCCCTCGACTGGTGTCCACTCGTGCTCCAGGATCGAGTAGGTGATCGAGTCGCGCCAGGCCCCGTGGACGAAGACGTGGTCGCGGATGCGCCCGTCCTCGGTCATGCCGGCACGGAGGAGCGTTCGCGCGGACGCTTCGTTGAGCGGTGAGCGCGCGGCCCAAATGCGGTTCAGGCCGAGGACGTTGAAGCCGAGTTCGCACAGGAGGTGGACAGTCTCGGTGCCGAGTCCCTTGCCCCACTCCGCCTGGTGGAGGGCGAAGCCGATGGTGGCGGCCTGCTGGGGTTCGGTTGCCAGACGCGCGTACCCGATCAGCCGGTGCTCACCAAGGTGGGTGACGGCGAGGCCGTACTCGGTCCTCGGGCTGTCCTTCGCTGAGTTCATCGAGCGGTCGACGATCGCCTGGACCTGGTCTCGGGTGCGGGGTTCGAAGCTGAGGTGCCGGGTGGCCTCGGGGTCGCCGTAGATGGCCAGGAGAGCGTCGGCGTCCGCGTGTTCGATCTCGCGCAGTGTCAGGCGGGAGCCGGCGAGGTGGACTGGGGTCATGGTCGCGGAGCCTATCTGCGCGGTCACCGGACGAGGACCGGCGTCGGAGCGGTGGTGAACGCCAGTATCGCGAGTAGCCGGAAGCCACCCGAATCCAGGCCAACGGCCCTGCGGGCGACACACCAACCGGTGGGTCGCCCGCAGGGCCGTTCCGTCGAGGTCTGATCAGCGATCAAGGGTGGCGTACAGGTACTCCTGAACCGGCTCGAACAACCCATACGGAACGTACTCGGGGATCTCGGCGAGAGCTACCCATGCGAGCTGGTCCAGCTCCTCGGTGTCGACCACCTCGGCAGTGCCGCTGACGACATCACAGGCTGTGTATGACATCAGTCGGCCGGTCTTCGGGTGTACTCGCTCACCCAGCAACTTGGTTGCGGACACACCGAGCCCGGTCTCTTCCGCTGTCTCGCGGACGGCCGCCTGCTCGGGCGACTCGCCGGGCTCGATCTCACCGGCCGGGAACTGCCAGGAGAGCTGGCCTTCGCTGACTCGCCGCCGGACCATCAGTACGCGGCCCTCGTGGACCACGATCGCGGCGGCGATTCCCGGGCGTTCCTCGGCAGTCTGCTGTGTCACGTCTGCTCCTCCAGGGCGGCCAGGATGGGTGGGAAGATCGTATCGGCGTCGATGAAACGGGTCACCGAGTTTCGAGGAACCCACATCACGTCGACGTTCTCGACGGCGTCGCTGTTGGTCGCCTCACCAGCCAGGTACTCGCACAGGAAGTACTCGCACAGCACTCCCGTCACCGGATGGAGCCGACTGCCGAGGCTCTGGCGGACCGCGCAGTGGACCCCCGTTTCGTTCAGCGTCTCCCGGACGGTCGCGGTCTCCGGCTTCATGCCGGGCTTGATCACCCCGGCCGGGAACTGCCAGGTGATACCGGATGTGTCGTCGTCGCGCCGGCAGACCAGTAGGACATCGGTCTGCCGAACGACGATCGAGATGGCCACCCGTAACGCTTGGGCAGCCGGCCTGCCTGGTTCACGGGCTCCTCCGGTGTCCTCCCTCGCCGCCAGAAGTGCGAAGCGCTGGCGGGCCGCCTTCGGGGCCTTCTCGTAGGCGGCGTCGAGGAGTTGCTGCATCTCCGTTCTCGGTACCACGGAGGGATCGGCGTGCCACGTGGCCACCGTCCTTACAGCGATCCCGAGTTGGCCGGCGAACGCCTCGTTGGTGAGGCGAAGAGCGGACTGAAGCAGGCAGGCGTAACGACCGCTCCAGGCCTCGATGACGTCCAACGCCGTTCCCTCTCCGTCGTGGCCGCTCTGATGGACGGGGTATGCGTCGAAGATGCACATCGACTGCATCCGCGCTTCATCGTTGCGTGGCGTGGAAGTCGGAAGACTTGCAGTCATATCCCAAGGCCGTTGCGATCCAGTCCACTTGAGCCTTGGGGGAGGTTCCGGGAGAGCCAGAGCAGTCGTACCAAACCCCTCGGAGATTCTAGGTGAGCACCCGAAGCAGGACAGCGAGTTGGGCGATTCGGCCCGCGCGACCGCCGTGCGAGCAGCGCAGTGGCGCGAGCGTCCGCTGAACCGCGCCAGGTTCACTCATTCGAAGGGCGCGTTGGAGCGCCAAAAGTGGCTCGCTGCCGCCGGTAACCTCAGTTCCTGGCGAACTGATTGATCGTCATGTTCGTATGCCGGTAAGCCGAAAGGGAACTGATGGCCGAGGACCAGGTCCACACGGTCGAGCGCACGCTCGTCCTGCTCAAGCCCGACGCGCTGGTGCGCGGCCTCGGGGGAAGGATCATCTCGCGGTTCGAGGACGCCGCGTTGAAGATCGTCGGCGTCAAGATGAAGTGGATGGACGAGGAGTTCACCCGCAAGCACTACTTCGACCTCGAAGAGCGGCTCGGGGCCGAGGTCTACAACCTCACGGCCACGTTCATGCAGCAGGGGCCGGTCATCGCCCTGGTGCTGGAGGGCTACGACGCCATCGCCACCATTCGGAAGATCGTGGGCAGCACCTATCCGAACCAGGCCCCGGCCGGCACCATCCGCGGCGACCTCTCGCACATGAGCTCTGCGGGCAGCGTGGCAGTCGGTAAGGCCGTGGCCAACCTGGTTCACGCCTCCGGCAACAAGGAAGAGGCCGCGCAGGAGGTCGAGCTGTGGTTCGACAAGGACGAGCTGCACGAGTACCGAACGCTGGCTGAGATCTTCACCAACTGATGGCGGACCGCGGCGTCACTGCTGGGACGCCGCTGCGTTGATCACCACCGGGGCACCACCGTTTGATCTGAGAGGGCACCATGACCAACCAGACCCGCCTGGCCTCCGGCGAAGAACTGGAGTCGATCTTCCAGCGTGAGCTGGCAACCGACCGGTGGGCGGCAACCGAGACCGCCTACGCGCTGGCGGTCCGGCAGCGGGACGCCGGCGACTGGCCCAAGTCCCGCGAGTGGGTGCAGCAGTGCCTCCAGCTGCTGGAGGGCTTCCAGAGCGAGACCGAGGACCAGGTGGCGACCACTCGCGTGGCGGTCGGCGGCGTCCCGCTGCCGAACTACCTGCACGCCGGTGTGATCCGGGAGCGCTTCGGCGACCTGGGCTGACCATCGGGTGGGGGGGGGGGGGGGGGGGGGGGGGGGGGGGGGGGGGGGGGGGGGGGGGCGCCCCCCCCCCCCCCCCCCCCCCCCCCCCCCCCCCCCCCCCCCCCCCCCCCGCCCAGCCCCCCCCCCCCCCGCCGCCCGCCGCCCCCCCCACGGCAGGCCGCCGAACAGGCCCGCCTCGCCGCCGAGGCCGCCGCCGCCCGCCGGGCCGCCGCCGAGGAGGCCGCGCGCGCCGAACTCC
>NZ_JBICXW010000007.1:0-314772 GCF_043200475.1 Kitasatospora sp. NPDC048407
AACCCGTCCGGCCGGGGCTCCCCCGTGTTTGGGAGCCGGGTTAACAACACCCCGGCCGCCCCCCCCCCGCCGCCGCGGTCGGCTGGGGGCCCACGGGGGGGGGGCGGCCCCGGGGCCCCGCCCCCCGACGCACCGTCAGCCCAGGTGCAGGCGAACCGATTCGGCAAGGCGCTCGCAGACCGACTGGGCCTGCTCGTGGCCGACCGCTTCGACCATCACCCTGACCAGCGGCTCGGTGCCGGACTTGCGCAGCAGCACCCGGCCGGTGGTGCCGAGCTCGGCCTCCGCCTCGCCGACGGCGGCCTGGAGTTCGAGGCAGGACTCGACCCGGTCCTTGTCGACACCCTTGACGTTGATCAGCACCTGCGGCAGCCGGGTCATCACGGTGGCGAGGTCGGCCAGCGGCTGCTTGGTGGCGGCCAGCCGGGCGCCGAGCATCAGGCCGGTCAGGGTGCCGTCGCCGGTGGTGGCGTGGTCCAGCAGGATCACGTGGCCGGACTGCTCGCCGCCGAGCGCGAAGCCGTGCTGCTTCATCTCCTCCAGCACGTACCGGTCGCCGACCGCGGTCTGCACCAGCTCGATGCCCTCGCGTTCCATCGCCAGCTTGAAGCCGAGGTTGGACATCACGGTGGCCACCGCGGTGTTGCGGCGCAGCGTGCCCGCTTCCTTCATGGCGACCGCGAGGATCGCCAGGATCTGGTCGCCGTCGACCTCGTTGCCCTCGGCGTCGGCGGCCAGGCAGCGGTCCGCGTCGCCGTCCAGGGCGATGCCCAGGTCGGCCTGGTGTTCCTTCATCGCGACGCGCAGCTTGTCCAGGTGGGTGGAGCCGACGCCGTCGTTGATGTTCAGGCCGGTCGGCTCGGTGCCCAGGGTGTACACCACCTCGGCGCCGGCCCGGGCGAACGCCTCCGGGGCGACCCGGGCGGCCGCGCCGTGCGCGCCGTCGATGACGACCTTCACGCCGTCCAGCCGGTTCGGCAGCACCGCGACGAGGTGCGCCACGTACCGGTCGAAGCCCTCGTTGTACTGGCGGACCCGGCCCACCGCGGCGCCGGTCGGCCGCTCCCAGGTCTCGTCACCGACGCCGTAGCGGCGGTAGTGCGCCTCGATCGCGTCCTCGATGGCGTCGTCCAGCTTGTGGCCGCCGCGGGCGAGGAACTTGATGCCGTTGTCGGGCATCGCGTTGTGGCTGGCGGAGAGCATCACGCCGAAGTCCGCGCCGAGCGCGCCGGTCAGGTACGCGACCGCCGGGGTGGGCAGCACGCCGACCCGCAGCACGTCGACGCCGGCGCTGGCCAGGCCGGCGATGACGGCGGCCTCCAGGAACTCTCCGGACGCGCGGGGGTCACGGCCGACCACGGCGACCGGCCGGTGCCCCTCGAACGCGTTCGCGTCGCCGAGCACATGGGCGGCGGCCACTGACAGGCCGAGCGCCAGTTCCGCGGTCAGGCCCACATTGGCCACCCCGCGCACCCCGTCCGTACCGAAGAGTCGTGCCATGTTCGCGTTCGTCCCGTCCTGTCAGCGCCTTGCGGCTCGGTTGGTACCAGCCCCCGCGGACCCCGCACGAGTCCGGGAGGCACAACGCCCCGGAGCACGAAGTGCTCCGGGGCGAGGATCGCATGCAGGGTGCGATTAGCGCTTGCTGTACTGCGGCGCCTTGCGGGCCTTCTTCAGACCGGCCTTCTTGCGCTCGACGGCGCGAGAGTCACGGGTCAGGAAGCCGGCCTTCTTCAGCGGGCCGCGGTTGTTGTCCACGTCCGCCTCGTTCAGCGCACGGGCCACGCCGAGGCGCAGCGCGTAGGCCTGACCGGAGACGCCGCCACCCGAGATGCGGGCGACAACGTCGTAACGGCCGTCCAGCTCGAGGAGCTTGAAGGGCTCGTTCACGGTCTGCTGGTGCACCTTGTTGGGGAAGTAGTTCTCCAGGGTGCGACCGTTGATCTTCCACTGGCCGGTGCCGGGGACGATGCGCACGCGGGCGATCGCCTCCTTGCGGCGGCCGAGGCCGGCGCCGGGGACGGCCTCGCCGAAGCGGCCGGCCAGCGACTCGGTGGTGTACTCGGACTCGGTGGTGTACTCGTCGACGTTCTCGTCGTCGAATTCGACCTCGAGGGTGGTCTCGGTGACAGTCTCGGCCACGGTGTTCCTCAGCTCTTCTACGTCAGTTGGGGTGTGGGTGGCCGGAATTACTGCGCGACCTGGGAGATCTCGAACGGCACCGGCTGCTGCGCAGCGTGCGGGTGCTGGTCGCCCGAGTAGACCTTCAGCTTCGAGAGCATCTGACGGCCGAGGCTGTTCTTCGGAACCATGCCCTTGATGGCCTTCTCGACGGCCTTCTCCGGGTTGTTCGCCAGCAGGTCGTCGTAGCGCACCGAGCGGAGACCGCCCGGGAAGCCGCTGTGACGGTAGGCGAGCTTCTGGGTCTTCTTGTTGCCCGAGAGGTGCACCTTGTCGGCGTTGATGATGATGACGAAGTCACCAGTGTCAACGTGCGGCGCGTAGATCGCCTTGTGCTTGCCCCGCAGGAGGTTGGCGGCCTGGGAGGCCAGGCGGCCGAGCACGACGTCGGTCGCGTCGATGACGTGCCACTGACGCTGGACGTCGCCGGGCTTGGGGCTGTACGTACGCACGGTCGTAGCCTTCGCTTTTCAGTGAGTGGGTCCTGACAGGAGCACACAGGACCTGGGGCCTCCAGCCAACCGTCCCGGACGCAATTCGGGCATTGGCCACTGGAGTTCGGCCTGTGGTGTCTCCGGCGTACCGACCTCTCACGTGAGATAGAGCGAGCCAATACGCACAACAGCAGCCAACAATACCGGGCCGGGGGCACTGACTCCAAACCGGCCCGGCATCGCCGCCGCGGAATCAGCGGTCCCGGACGACCCGGGCCTCGTCCCAGACCGGCTCGGGCGACTCGTAGACCCGGCCGTCCGAGCCGAACACCAGGAACCGGTCGAAGGTCCGGGCGAACCAGCGGTCGTGGGTGACGCACAGCACCGTGCCGTCGAACGCCTCCAGGCCCTGCTGCAGCGCCTCCGCGCTCTCCAGGTCCAGGTTGTCGGTCGGCTCGTCCAGCAGCAGCGCCGTCACGCCCGACAGCTCCAGCTTGAGGATCATCAGCCGGGCCTGCTGCCCGCCGGACAGCGACTCGAACTTCTGCTCCTCCTGCCGGTCCAGCTCGTAGCGGCGCAGCGCCGACATCGCGGCGCCGCGGGACAGCGCGTGCTCCTCCTCGACGATCGCCCGCACCGTGCGGCCCAGCAGCTCCGGGTGCGCGTGGGTCTGCCGGAAGTGCCCCGGCACCACCCGGGCGCCGAGCTTCCAGGTGCCGCCGTGCTTCACCGACTCGTCGCCGGCCAGCAGCCGCAGGAAGTGCGACTTGCCGGAGCCGTTCGAGCCCAGCACGCCGACCCGCTCGCCGTAGAAGATCTCCAGGTCGAACGGCTTCATCAGCCCGGTCAGCTCCAGGCCCTGCATGGTGAACGCCCGCACGCCGGTGCGGCCGCCCTTCAGCCGCATGCTGATGGACTGCTCGCGCGGCGGCGCCTCCGGCGGTCCCGCGTCCTCGAACTTCTTCAGCCTGGTCTGCGCGGCCGCGTACCGGGACGCCATCTCGTGGCTGACCGCCGCCGCCTGCCGCAGCGTCACCACCAGCTTCTTCAGCTTGGCGTGCTCCTCGTCCCACCGGCGGCGCAGCTCCTCGAACCGCTCGAACCGGGCCTTGCGCGCCTCGTGGAAGGTGCCGAAGCCGCCACCGTGCACCCACACGCTGGAGCCGGCCGCGCCGGACTCCACCGCGATGATCTTCTCGGCGGTACGGGAGAGCAGCTCGCGGTCGTGCGAGATGTACAGCACCGTCTTGTTGGTGGCCCGGATCGCCTCTTCCAGCCAGCGCTTGCCCGGTACGTCCAGGTAGTTGTCCGGCTCGTCCAGCAGCAGCACCTCGTCCGGGCCGCGCAGCAGCGCCTCCAGCACCAGCCGCTTCTGCTCGCCGCCGGACAGCGTGTTCAGACCCCGCCACTGCGCGCGGTCGAACGACATGCCGAGCGCGGCCATGGTGCAGACGTCCCAGTCGGCCTCGTACTCGTAGCCGCCGGCGTCCGACCAGTCGGAGAGCGCCTGCGCGTACGCCATCTGCGACTTCTCGTCGTCCTGCGCGATCATCGCCAGCTCGGCGGCGTCCACCCGGCGGGCGGCGTCCGCGATCCGCTTCGGCGCGACCGAGACCAGCAGGTCCCGCACCGAGGCGTCGGCGGCCAGCGCACCCGGGGTGTCCTTCGCGTCCTCCCGGCCGGTGGTACCGACGAACTGGCGCATCACGCCCAGCCCGCCGCTCACCGTCACCGAGCCGCCGTGCGGCTGCACATCCCCCGCGATCATGCGCAGCAGCGTGGTCTTCCCCGCGCCGTTCGCGCCGACCAGCGCCACGGCCGCGCCCTCGCCGACGCGGAAGGACGCGTCGTCGAACAGCACCCGCCCGTCCGGCAGGTAGTACTCCAGGTGCGAGATCTCGACGTGTCCCATGCCACGGAATTGTGCCAAGCCCTCGCCGGGCGACAAAACGGATTACCTGTCACCCCCCGAGTACCCGCGCCCCGTCGGGGGCGCGGGGAACCGCGCGAAGCGGGAGGGCACCCTCAGTCGGATCCGCCCGCCGCAGCTGCCGTGGCACCCTCGGCGGCATCCCCGCCCAGAGTCCGAAGCCGCCGCGAAACCCGATTCCGCTCCGCCAGCAGCGAGTCCTCCGGGTACCCGACCTCCTCCAGCGTCAGCCCGTGCGGCCGGATGACGTTCACCGCCGAGTTCCGCACCCCGCCGGCCAGCACCTCGCCCGGGAACTCCACCGGCCGGTGCCCGTCGCCGACCAGCAGCATCGCGCCGACCAGCGCGCGCACCATGTTGTGGCAGAACGCGTCCGCCCGCACCGTCGCCACCGCCAGCGAGCCCTCCTGGGCGGCGTACGGGTCGATCGGCACCCGCTCCCAGTGGACTTCCAGCAGGGTGCGGATGGTCGTCGCGCCCTCGCGCTTCTTGCAGTAGGCGGCGAAGTCGTGCTCGCCGACGAGCAGCTTCGCGGCGGCGTTCATCTTCTCCACGTCCAGCGGCCGGTCGTGCCACAGCACGTGCCCGCGCAGCATCGGGTCGACCCCGCCCTGGTGGTCGGCGACCCGGTACGCGTACCGCCGCCAGATCGCGGCGAACCGCGCGTCGAACCCGTGCGGTGCCTCGGAGAGCCGGTACACCCGGACGTCGGCCGGCAGCCGCCCGGCGAGCCTGCGCAGCAGCTTCTCGCCGTGTTGGGCCCACAGCTCGTCCGGCAGGTCGACGTGCGCGACCTGCCCGCGCGCGTGCACCCCGGCGTCGGTCCGCCCGGCCACCGTGAGCGGGAAGTTCTCTTCACTCCGCAGCACGATCCGCAGTGCGTCTTCGAGCTCGCCCTGCACGGTGCGCCGTCCGCGCTGCCGGGCCCAGCCGGAGAACTCCGCGCCGTGGTACGCCAGATCCAGCCTGATCCGGGTGTGCCCGTCGGCCGGGCCGTCCTTCACCGGCGGCTGCTCCGCGCAGTCGTTCACCACTCCAACTCCCCTGTCTCGCTGCTGAGATGCGAACGGGCCCGCTCCCCCGTCGGACGGGAGAGCGGGCCCGGTCACGGACCTAGGAGGCTCAGGCCTCGGTGGTCTCGGCCTCGGTGGTCTCGGCCTCGTCGGCCTTGGCCTCGGCGGCCTGGTCGGCCTCCTTGACGGCGCGCTTGGCAGCGGCCTCGGCCTCGGCGACGGTCGCCTTGGTGGCGATCTCGCCCTCGACCAGCTCGATCACGGCCATCGGGGCGTTGTCGCCACGACGGGTGCCGATCTTGGTGATGCGGGTGTAACCGCCGGGGCGGTTCTCGAACCGCGGGGCGATCTCGGTGAAGAGGGTGTGCAGGACCGACACGTCGGTGATGGTCTTGCGCACCAGGCGACGGTTGTGGATGTCGCCCTTCTTCGCCTTGGTGATCAGCTTCTCCGCCAGCGGGCGCAGGCGACGGGCCTTGGCCTCAGTGGTGGTGATGCGGCCGTACTGGAACAGCTCGCGGGCCAGGCCGGCCAGCAGCAGCGGCTCGTGGTGCGGGCCGCCGCCGAGGCGGGCGCCCTTGGTGGGACGGGGCATGTTCAGCTCCTTGAATCTCCGACTGCGGCCGTACCAGGTACCGCAGCGGGCGTACGGACACCGCGTCCGCACGACTTTTCATGGTGCCGGGGGCGGTTCACTGGGAACCGCCCCCGGTGCCAAAACTCAGTACTGCTCGGTCTCCGCGTAGCCCTGGTCGTCCAGGTCGTCGGCGCCGAAGGCGTCGGCGGCAGCGGTCGGGTCGAATCCGGGCGGGCTGTCCTTGAGGGCCAGGCCCATGCCGGCCAGCTTCGCCTTGACCTCGTCGATCGACTTCGCACCGAAGTTGCGGATGTCGAGCAGGTCGGCCTCCGAGCGGGCAACGAGCTCACCCACGGTGTGGATGCCCTCGCGCTTGAGGCAGTTGTAGGAGCGGACCGTGAGCTCCAGCTCCTCGATCGGCAGCGCCAGGTCCGCGGCCAGGGCGGCGTCCGTCGGGGACGGACCCATGTCGATGCCCTCGGCGTCGACGTTCAGCTCGCGGGCCAGGCCGAACAGCTCGACCAGGGTCTTACCGGCCGACGCCATCGCGTCGCGCGGACGCATGGCGGGCTTGGTCTCGACGTCGACGATCAGCTTGTCGAAGTCGGTGCGCTGCTCGACACGGGTGGCCTCGACCTTGTAGGTGACCTTCAGCACGGGGCTGTAGATCGAGTCGACCGGGATGCGGCCGATCTCCTGGCCGGAAGCCTTGTTCTGCACGGCGGAGACGTAGCCGCGACCGCGCTCGACGGTCAGCTCCATCTCCAGCTTGCCCTTGCCGTTCAGGGTGGCGAGGACCAGCTCGGGGTTGTGCACCTCGACACCGGCCGGGGGCGCGATGTCGGCGGCGGTGACCACACCCGGGCCCTGCTTGCGCAGGTACATCACGACCGGCTCGTCGTGCTCCGAGGAGACGACCAGCTGCTTGATGTTCAGGATGAGGTCGGTGACGTCCTCCTTGACGCCCGGCACGGTGGTGAACTCGTGCAGGACACCGTCGATGCGGATGCTGGTGACAGCGGCACCCGGGATCGAGGAGAGGAGCGTGCGACGGAGCGAGTTGCCGAGGGTGTAGCCGAAGCCCGGCTCCAGCGGCTCGATGACGAACCGCGAGCGGAACTCGTCGACAACCTCTTCGGTCAGCGAAGGACGCTGAGCGATAAGCATGTTCTGGATCCTCCAGTTGTCTTCGGCACCCACTATTTGATGCCGATGGAGTCAAGCGTACGGGGTCCCGCACAAAACGGGACCCCGTACAAGGTTTAAAACGCTATCCGTGCGCCCGAAGGCACCGGATCAAACGCGGCGGCGCTTCGGCGGACGGCAGCCGTTGTGCGGGGTGGGGGTGACGTCCTGGATCGAGCCGACCTCCAGGCCGGTGGCCTGGAGCGAACGGATCGCGGTCTCGCGGCCGGAGCCCGGACCCTTGACGAAGACGTCGACCTTGCGCATGCCGTGCTCCTGCGCGCGACGGGCAGCGGCCTCGGCGGCCATCTGCGCGGCGAACGGGGTGGACTTGCGCGAGCCCTTGAAACCGACGTGACCGGCGGAGGCCCAGGAGATCACGTTGCCCGAGGGGTCGGTGATCGAAACGATGGTGTTGTTGAACGTGCTCTTGATGTGGGCGTGCCCGTGAGCGACGTTCTTCTTCTCCTTGCGGCGGATCTTCTTCGCGCCGGCAGCCTGACGACCCTTGGGGGGCATAAGTCTGTTCTCCTACTGAGGTGGTCGGTCCGCTATCCCGCGGGCCGGAGGGATGTCCGGTTGACGGGACGGACTACTTCTTGCCCGGCTTCTTCTTACCGGCGATCGCGCGACGCGGGCCCTTGCGGGTACGCGCGTTGGTGTGGGTGCGCTGACCGCGGACCGGCAGGCCACGGCGGTGACGCAGGCCCTCGTAGCAGCCGATCTCGACCTTGCGGCGGATGTCGGCGGCGACGGCGCGGCGGAGGTCACCCTCGACCTCGAAGTTCGCGTCGATGAACTTCTGCAGCTTGACGAGGTCTTCCTCGGTGATGTCGCGGACGCGGACGTCCGGGCTCACACCGGTCTCGACCAGCGTCTGCTGGGCGCGGGTACGGCCGATGCCGTAGACGTAGGTGAGGGCGATCTCGATCCGCTTTTCGCGGGGGAGATCAACGCCGGCGAGGCGTGCCATTGATGGCTCCTGTGGTTCTTCAGAGGTCTGACGAGCCGCCTACTCGCTGTCTCTCGACAGGGAGCCCCGGCCTCTGACCGGGGGTGGCAGTCCGTCCTGTTCGGACGGATCGGGCGGCCCGCGTATGACGTTGATGCGCGTCGCGCGAAGGTACTACGAGAAATGCTGGGGGTGACTCAGCCCTGGCGCTGCTTGTGGCGCAGGTTGTCGCAGATCACCATGACCCGGCCGTGACGGCGGATCACCTTGCACTTGTCGCAGATCTTCTTGACGCTCGGCTTGACCTTCATGATCCAGGTTCTCCGGGGTCTCGATCTGGCAAGCCCCTCGTCAGGACGAGGGGTTGTTCCTACTTGTAGCGGTAGACGATCCGGCCGCGGGTCAGGTCGTAGGGGCTGAGCTCCACCACGACCCGGTCATCCGGAAGGATGCGGATGTAGTGCATGCGCATCTTGCCGCTGATGTGCGCGAGGACCTTGTGACCGTTCTGCAGCTCGACCTTGAACATCGCGTTCGGAAGAGACTCGATCACGGTGCCCTCGATCTCAATGGCGCCTTGCTTCTTAGCCATGAACTGCGAGATCCACCCTTCGGGTCCGGCTACCGTATGCGGAACGCTCGTGCGAACCAGGCTTCACCTCCACCCGGGAGAGACCTCCTGGGCTGAGGGCGTGCCGAAACACGCTACGAGAGAGCCGACGCACCATCGTAAACCAGGCACCACGTCGACGCGAAATTCTCAGCCCTTGGCCATCACCTGGATGGGCACCACCGGCTCCACCACGGCGGTGCACGCCGAGCAGCGACGGGCCGCCTCGGGGATCTCGGTCAGGCACTCGGGGCACGGCCGCTTGGGCGTGGCGGGCTTCTTCGGCATGTACCGGGCGGTGGCCTTGGAGACCGGCAGCACCACGCAGAAGTACAGCACCGCGGCGGTCAGGACGAACGCGATCAGCACGTTCAGGAACTGGCCGTACGGGAAGGTCACGCCGGCCACCGTGGCCTTGTACGCGCTGAAGTCGCCGGCCGCGCCGACCACCACGCCGAGCACCGGGGTGAGGAACGCGGTCACGAAGCCGGTCACGACTCCGGTGAACGCGGCACCGATGACCACACCGACGGCCATGTCGATGACGTTGCCGCGCATCATGAAGTCGCGGAAGCCCTTGAGCACTGTCTCTCCTGGGGTAGCTGCTACGGGTACCAGCTGACGAAAATAGGACAAGAGGCCCGGGGGTCAAAACCCCCGGGCCTCGATCAGCCACTTTGAGACATGTCCCTCAAACCGCCGGCTGCCGCGCGTGCCGCCCCTGCGGGATCAGCCCAGCGGGTCCGGCGCCGCGGTGACGCCCAGCTTGGCCAGCTCCGCCTTGCCGCCGTCGAACGCGGTCAGCACCAGCGGGCCCTGCTCGGTGATGGCCACCGAGTGCTCCCAGTGCGAGGCCCAGGTGCCGTCGGTGGTGACGACCGTCCAGTCGTCGTCCAGGATCGCCGTGTGCGGGGTGCCGAGCGAGACCATCGGCTCGATCGCCAGCACCGTGCCGGGCACCAGCTTCGGGCCCTTGCCGCGGCCGGCCACGTAGTTCAGCACGTGCGGCTCCATGTGCATGGCGGTGCCGATGCCGTGGCCGCCGTAGCCCTCGGTGATGCCCCACTTGCCCTTCGGCGGCAGCGGCTGGCGCCGGATGAAGCCCTCGATCGCCCGGGAGACGTCGACCAGGCGGTTGCCCTTCTTCATCTGGGCGATGCCGGCCCACATCGAGCCCTCGGTGACCTTCGACAGCATCACGTTCTCGTCGGCGGTCTCGCCGACCGCGACGGTGATCGCCGCGTCGCCGTGCCAGCCGTCCAGGATCGCGCCGCAGTCGATCGAGATCAGGTCGCCGGCCTTCAGCACCTTGTCGCCGGGGATGCCGTGCACGACCTCCTCGTTCACCGAGGCGCAGATCACGCCCGGGAACCACAGGCCGCCGTGGTCGGCCCGGAAGTTCGAGGTGGCACCGTGCTTGGCGATGACCTGGTCGGCGATGTCGTTCAGCTCGCCGGTGGTCACCCCCGGGACGACCGCCTCGCGGCACGCCTTCAGGGCCTCGGCGACGACCAGCCCGGCCGCCCGCATCTTGGCGATCTGCTCGGGGGTCTTGATCTCCACCATCTGGTCAACGCCTTCCACGTTCCGATGTCTGACTGCCTTCCACCGTACGACGCCGAGACGGCCGGGCCGCCCGCTTCGGGGCGACCCGGCCGTCTCACTGGCACGTGGCTCAGGCGTTCTTGTTCTTCTCCAGGGCGGCGACCGCGCGCTCGGTCACCTCGTCCACCTTGCCGAGGGCGGAGATGGTGACCAGCAGGCCCTGCTCCTGGTAGTAGCCGATGATCGGCTCGGTCTTGGAGTGGTACTCCTCCAACCGGACCCGCACGGCTTCCTCGGTGTCGTCCGAGCGCTGGTACAGCTCGCCGCCGCACTCGTCGCAGACGCCCTCGGTCTTCGGCGGGTTGTACGCCACGTGGAAGACGTGGGCGCCGTTCTTGCGGCACAGCCGGCGACCGGCGATCCGCTTGACGACCTCGTCCTCGGGGACCTCAAGGTCCAGCACGCCGTCCAGCGCGATGCCCTGCTCGGTCAGGAAGGCGTCCAGCGCCTCCGCCTGGCCGAGGTTGCGCGGGAACCCGTCCAGCAGGAAGCCGTTGGCGGCGTCCTCCTGGAGCATGCGGTCCTTGGCCATCCCGATGGTGACCTCGTCGGGCACCAGGCGCCCGGCGTCCATGTATGCCTTCGCCTCGACACCCAGCGGGGTGCCCTGGCTGATGTTGGCACGGAACAGGTCACCCGTGGAGATGTGGGGAATGGACAGGGTCTTGGCCAGAACGTGCGCCTGAGTACCCTTCCCGGCCCCGGGGGGTCCGACGAGGACGATACGCATCAGCGGAGGAACCCTTCGTAATTACGCTGCTGGAGCTGGCTCTCGATCTGCTTCACAGTTTCGAGTCCGACGCCGACGACGATGAGCACGGAAGTGCCGCCGAACGGGAAGTTGGTCTGCTGCCCGAAGGCGACGAGGGCGACCATCGGGATCAACGCGATCAGGCCCAGGTACAGCGAACCCGGCCACGTGATGCGGGTGAGCACGTAGTTCAGGTACTCGGCCGTCGGTCGGCCGGCCCGGATGCCCGGGATGAACCCACCATACTTCTTCATATTGTCGGCAACTTCTTCGGGGTTGAAGGAGATGGCGACGTAGAAGAACGCGAAGAACACGATCAGCACGAAGTAGGTGGCCATGTAGATCGGGTGGTCACCCTTGATGAAGTGGTTCTTGATCCAAATCGCCCAGCCCGCCTGCGAGTTGGTCAGCTGCACCACCAGCGCCGGGATGTACAGCAGCGAGGAGGCGAAGATGACCGGGATCACACCGGCCTGGTTGACCTTCAGCGGGATGTAGGTCGACGTACCACCGAACGACCGGCGGCCGACCATCCGCTTCGCGTACTGGACCGGGATCCGGCGCTGGGCCTGCTCGACGAAGATGACCAGGCAGACCACGATGATGCCGACCAGGATGACCGCGGCGAACTCGCCCCAGCCGTCCAGCAGCTTGCCGGAGCCCTTGATGGCCCACATCGAGCCGGGGAAGCCGGCCGCGATCGAGGTGAAGATCAGGATGGACATGCCGTTGCCGATACCGCGGTCGGTGATCAGCTCACCCAGCCACATGATCACCGTGGTGCCGGCGGTCATGATGATCACCATGGTGGCGATCCGGAAGATCGACTGGTCCGGAACGATGTTCTGACCCTGCGGGCAGCCGGAGAACAGCGCGCCGCTGGACGCGGTCGCGAGAATGCCGGTGCCCTGCAGCACCGCGAGCGCGATGGTCAGGTAACGGGTGTACTGGGTGATCTTCGCCTGGCCGGACTGCCCCTCCTTCTTCAGGGCCTCCAGCCGCGGGATGACCACGGTGAGCAGCTGCAGGATGATGCTGGCCGTGATGTACGGCATGATGCCGAGCGCGAAGATGGTCAACTGCAGCAGCGCGTTGCCACTGAACAGGTTGACCAGCCCGAACAGGCCCTCCTTCTGGCCTGCCACGCACGCGTGAACGGCCTCGAAGTTGATTCCGGGCATCGGAATGTGGGCGCCCAGCCGGAACAGCACCATGATGCCCAGCGTGAACAGCAGCTTCTTGCGCAGGTCGGGCGTCTGGAACGCCCGCGCGAACGCACTGAGCACGGTGCCTCCTGCGCCTCCCGCGCGTCGTCGGCGGAAGGGTCGGTCCTGATGTGGGGTAAGGGAACTTCACGGACTCTAACAGTGCCCGGGTGCTCGACAGAAGCGCGCACTGCCGCTCCCCCACGCATGGGGTACGGCTTGCCCGGGTTTGACACACAAATACAGCACAGCTGTTCAAGCCGGAACGAAGCCGGGCCCCGCCCCCTCTTTCTCAAGAGGAGTGCGGGGCCCGGTTTCTGTCCGTGCGTCAGATCAGCGACGTCACAGCAGCTCGGTGACCGAGCCGCCCGCGGCGGTGATCTTCTCGGTGGCGGAGCCGGAGACGGCGTCAACCGTCACCTGCAGCGCAACCGCGATGTCGCCCTGGCCGAGAACCTTGACGAGCTCGTTCTTGCGAACGGCGCCCTTCGCGACCAGGTCGGCGACGGTGACCTCGCCACCGTTCGGGTAGAGCTCGGCCAGGCGGTCCAGGTTCACGACCTGGAACTGCTTGTGGGCCGGGTTCTTGAAGCCCTTCAGCTTCGGCAGGCGCATGTGGAGGGGCATCTGGCCACCCTCGAAGCGCTGCGGAACCTGGTAGCGGGCCTTGGTGCCCTTGGTACCACGACCTGCGGTCTTACCCTTGGAGCCCTCACCACGACCGACGCGGATCTTGTCGGTCTTGGCGCCGGGCGCCGGACGCAGGTTGTGGATCTTGATGGGGGAGTTGTCCGCCATTTCAGTCCACCTCCTCGACCGTGACCAGGTGGCGAACGGTGTGGACCATGCCGCGGATCTCCGGGCGGTCCTCCTTCACCACGGTGTCGTTCAGCCGCTTCAGGCCGAGCGAACGGAGGGTGTCACGGTGGTTCTGCTTGCTACCGATGTACGACTTGGTCTGGGTGACCTTCAGGCGAGCCATCAGGCGCTCACCCCAGCCGCACGGGCCCGGAGCAGCGCGGCCGGGGCCACGTCCTCCAGGGGCAGGCCACGACGGGCGGCGATCTCCTCGGGGCGCACGAGGCCCTTCAGAGCAGCCACGGTGGCGTGCACGATGTTGATCGCGTTGTCCGAGCCGAGCGACTTCGACAGGATGTCGTGAACGCCGGCGCACTCCAGGACGGCACGCACCGGGCCACCGGCGATAACACCGGTACCGGGGGACGCCGGCTTCAGCAGCACGACGCCGGCGGCCTTCTCGCCCTGGATCGGGTGCGGGATGGTGCCCTGGATACGGGGGACCTTGAAGAAGTTCTTCTTGGCCTCCTCAACACCCTTGGCGATGGCGGCCGGAACCTCCTTCGCCTTGCCGTAGCCGACACCAACGGTGCCGTCACCGTCGCCCACCACGACCAGCGCGGTGAAGCTGAAACGACGACCACCCTTGACAACCTTGGCGACACGGTTGATCGCGACGACGCGCTCGACGTAAGCAGTCTTCTCGGCGACCGGGGCGCCGCCCCGCTCGTCACGCTTACGGTCGCGCCGCTCGCCACCCGTGCCGCGACCGGCGCCGCCTTCGCGGCGCTGGGGTCCAGCCATTGGAATTACCTCTCTCGTTTACGTCCGCCGACAGAGTCGACGAGCGGCTTAGAAGTCGAGCCCGGCCTCGCGAGCCGCGTCCGCCAGAGCGGCGATGCGGCCGGCGTACCGGTTGCCCGCGCGGTCGAAGACGACCGACTCGACGCCGGCAGCCTTGGCGCGCTCGGCGACCAGGCTTCCGACCTTCTTGGCCAGCTCGGTCTTGTCGCCCTCGGCGCCCTTGATGGACACGTCGAGGGTGGACGCCGACGCCAGGGTGTGACCCTTGGCGTCGTCGATGACCTGGGCGACCATGTGGCGGTTCGAACGCGTCACGACGAGGCGCGGACGCACCTCGGTGCCGACGACGCGCTTACGAACGCGAATGGCGCGGCGCTTGCGGGCGGCGTTCTTGTAGGCGTTGCCCTTGCCGATCTTGACAGAGACGCTCATCGCTTACTTACCACTCTTTCCGACCTTGCGGCGGATGACCTCGCCCGCGTACTTGACGCCCTTGGCCTTGTACGGGTCGGGCTTGCGCAGCTTGCGGATCTTCGCGGCGATCTCGCCGACCTTCTGCTTGTCGGTGCCGTCCACGTGGAACTTGGTGGGCGACTCGACGACGAAGGAGATGCCCTCCGGCGCCTCGACCAGAATCGGGTGGCTGTAGCCCAGCGCGAACTCCATGTTGGAGCCCTTCGCCGTGACTCGGTAACCGACACCGCTGATCTCCAGCGACTTGCGGTAGCCCGCGGTCACGCCGGTGATCATGTTCGCCACCAGCGTGCGCGACAGGCCGTGCAGGGCCTTCGACTGACGCTCGTCGTTCGGGCGGGTGACGACCAGAGTGCCGTCCTCGCCCTTGCCGATCTCGATCGGCGCGGCGACGACGTGGGTGAGCGAGCCCTTGGGGCCCTTCACCGAGACCGTCTGGCCGTCGATGGTGACGTCCACACCAGCGGGAACCTGGATGGGCAGCCGTCCAATGCGCGACATTGCTGTACCTCCGTTTCCCGAATTACCAGACGTAGGCGAGAACTTCTCCGCCTACGCCCTTCTTGGCGGCCTGCTTGTCGGTCAGGAGGCCGGAGGACGTGGAGATGATCGCCACGCCCAGGCCGCCGAGAACCTTCGGCAGGTTGGTGGACTTTGCGTAAACACGCAGACCCGGCTTGCTGATGCGCTTGATGCCGGCGATGGAGCGCTCACGGTTCGGACCGAACTTGAGCTCGATGGTCAGCTTCTTGCCGACCTCGTTCTCGGTGGGGTCCTCAACCTTGTAGGAGGAGATGTAACCCTCCTGCTGCAGGATCTCGGCGACGTGCGCCTTGATCTTGCTCGACGGCATCACGACAGAGTCGTGGTACGCCGAGTTCGCGTTACGCAGACGAGTGAGCATGTCTGCGATCGGGTCGGTCATGGTCATGGTGGCCTCAGGCCTCTCTCGCCGTGGTTTCTCCGCACCAGGTCCCCCTCCGCGCACTCGTGAAAGAGTGCGAAAGGGGCACAAGCGCAGGGGACCTACGTCGTAGTAAGACTGGGTTGCGCGAGCCCTCACTCAGAGAGCCACGGAACGTCCGGGAAAAGACGCCGCGGCAGGGGCCCGACCCCGCAACCTTACGGGATCCCTCGCGGGACTCCAAAAGCCGGGGGGTCGGGCACACTGCTTCGCTGGTCAGAGCAGCTGGTAAGGGATTACCAGGAGCTCTTGGTCACGCCCGGCAGCTCGCCGCGGTGCGCCATCTCACGGAGGCACACACGGCAAAGGCCGAACTTGCGGTACACCGAGTGCGGACGGCCGCAGCGCTGGCACCGGGTGTACGCCCGGACGCCGAACTTCGGCTTGCGCTCGGACTTAGCGATCAGGGCCTTCTTCGCCATGGCTCACGCCTCCTTGAACGGGAAGCCCAGAGCGCGCAGCAGCGCCCGGCCCTCATCGTCGGTCTGAGCGGTGGTCACGACGGTGATGTCCATACCGCGCTGACGGTCGACCTTGTCCTGGTCGATCTCGTGGAACATGACCTGCTCGGTCAGACCGAAGGTGTAGTTGCCACGGCCGTCGAACTGCTTCGGCGAGAGGCCGCGGAAGTCACGGATACGCGGCAGAGCCAGCGACACCAGACGGTCCACGAACTCCCACATGCGGTCACCACGGAGGGTGACGTGGGCACCGATCGGCTGGCCCTCGCGCAGCTTGAACTGCGCGATGGACTTGCGGGCCTTGGTGACGGCCGGCTTCTGACCGGTGATCGCGGTCAGGTCCTTGATGGCACCTTCGATCAGCTTGCTGTCACGGGCAGCCTCGCCGACACCCATGTTGACCACGACCTTGACCAGGCCGGGGATCAGCATGACGTTCTCGTACGAGAACTGCTCGTTCAGCTGGCCCTTGACCTCGGAGTTGTACTTCTCCTTGAGGCGGGGGGCCACCTTCTCAACAGTCGTCTCAGACATCAGATGTCCTCACCCGTCCGCTTGGCAACGCGGATCTTGTTGCCCTGGTCGTCGAAGCGGTAGCCGACGCGGGTAACGACCTTCTTGCCGTCCTTCTCCACGACCAGCTGGACGTTGGAGACGTGCACCGGGGCCTCGACGGTCACGATGCCACCCTGGGTACCGGGACCCGGCTTGGTGTGCTTCTTGACCCGGTTGACACCCTCGACCAGGACCTTGTTGTCAGCCGGCATGGCCTGAATGACCTTGCCCTGCTTGCCCTTGTCCTTGCCGGTGATGACCTGGACCAGGTCACCCTTCTTGATCTTCATGCTGTTCGCCATGGGTCAGAGCACCTCCGGCGCCAGCGAGATGATCTTCATGAACTTCTTGTCGCGCAGCTCGCGGCCCACCGGGCCGAAGATGCGGGTACCGCGGGGGTCGCCATCGGTGTTCTTGAGAACGACAGCGGCGTTCTCGTCGAAACGGATGTACGAGCCGTCCGGACGGCGGCGCTCCTTGACGGTGCGAACGACGACGCACTTCACGACGTCGCCCTTCTTCACCGAACCGCCGGGGATCGCGTCCTTGACGGTGGCGACGATGACGTCGCCGATACCGGCGTAGCGGCGACCGGAGCCACCGAGAACGCGGATGCAGAGGATTTCCTTCGCACCCGTGTTGTCGGCGACGCGCAGTCGCGACTCCTGCTGGATCACAGCTTTCTCCTGATCGTCAACAAGTGTTGACGGGCCGGCCGCTGCTCACACCCGCGTCCCTGGGGACCTGGTGCACATACGGCCGTACCGCGAACAACCTTGTTACTTGGCCTTCTCGAGGATCTCGACGACGCGCCAGCGCTTCGTCGCGGACAGCGGCCGGGTCTCCATCAGGAGGACACGGTCGCCGACACCGCACGCGTTCTGCTCGTCGTGCGCCTTCAGCTTGTTGGTACGGCGGATGACCTTGCCGTACAGCGCGTGCTTGACGCGGTCCTCGACGGCGACGACGACGGTCTTGTCCATCTTGTCGCTGACGACGAGACCCTCGCGGGTCTTGCGGAAACCGCGCGTCTCGTTGGTGTTCTCAGTCATCAGGCGTTCTCCACCGTCTCGATGCCCAGCTCGCGCTCGCGCATCAGGGTGTAGATCCGCGCGATGTCCTTACGGACCAGCCGGAGCCGTCCGTGGTTGTCGAGCTGCCCGGTCGCCGCCTGGAAGCGGAGGTTGAACAGCTCCTCCTTGGCCTCACGGAGCTTGGCAACGAGGGCCTCGTTGTCCAGTTCGCGAAGCTCAGCAGCCTTGGTAGCGGCCGACATCAGCTCTCACCGTCCTCGCGCCGAACGATCCGGCACTTCATCGGAAGCTTGTGCGCGGCACGCGTGAGCGCCTCGCGGGCAATCTTCTCGTTCGGGTACGACAGTTCGAACATGACCCGACCCGGGTGCACGTTCGCGATCCACCACTCCGGCGAACCCTTACCGGAACCCATGCGGGTTTCGGCCGGCTTCTTGGTGAGCGGGCGGTCCGGGTAGATGTTGATCCAGACCTTGCCGCCACGACGGATGTGACGGGTGATCGCGATACGAGCGGACTCGATCTGACGGTTCGTCACGTAGGCCGGGGTCACGGCCTGGATGCCGAACTGGCCGAACGCCAGCTCGGTGCCACCCTTGGCAGCGCCGCGGCGCTTCGGGTGGTGCTGCTTGCGGTGCTTGACCCGACGGGGGATCAGCATGGGGGTCAGGCCTCCGTTCCGGTGTTCTCAGCAGCCGGAGCCTCGGCGGCGGCAGCCGGGGCCTGAGCCTCGGCAGCAGCAGCGGCGGGACGACGGCCACGGCCACCGCGCTCGCCACCGCGGCGCTCGCCACCGCGAGCGGGACGACCGCCCTCGGGACGGGCCGGACGGTTGCCGGAGCGGGCAGCGGCGTTCTCAGCGCGGACCTCGGCGATGTTCTTGACGTCGCCCTTGTAGATCCAGACCTTCACGCCGATGCGGCCGAAGGTGGTCTTGGCCTCGAAGAAGCCGTAGTCGACGTTCGCGCGCAGGGTGTGCAGCGGCACACGGCCTTCGCGGTAGAACTCCGAACGGCTCATCTCGGCGCCGCCGAGACGACCGGAGCACTGGACCTTGATGCCCTTGGCGCCGGCCTTCATGGTCGACTGCATGCTCTTACGCATGGCGCGACGGAAGGAGACACGGGAGGACAGCTGCTCCGCGACGCCCTGAGCCACGAGCTGGGCGTCCAGCTCGGGGTTCTTGACCTCGAGGATGTTCAGCTGGACCTGCTTGCCGGTCAGCTTCTCCAGGTTGCCCCGGATCTTGTCGGCCTCCGCGCCGCGGCGGCCGATCACGATGCCCGGACGGGCGGTGTGGATGTCCACGCGGACGCGGTCACGGGTGCGCTCGATCTCAACCTTCGAGATGCCGGCGCGCTCCATGCCCTTCGTCATGAGACGACGGATCGCGACGTCTTCCTTGACGTAGTCCTTGTACAGCTTGTCGGCGTACCAGCGGGACTTGAAGTCCGTGCTGATGCCGAGGCGGAACCCGTGCGGGTTAACCTTCTGGCCCATTACCGGGTCCCTTCCTTGCTGCTGACGACCACGGTGATGTGGCTGGTCCGCTTGCGGATCCGGTAGGCACGGCCCTGGGCACGCGGACGGAACCGCTTCAGGGTCGGACCCTCGTCAACGTACGCCTCGGAGATGTAGAGGTCGTCCACGTTGGAGTGGTTGTAGTTGTGCGCGGCGTTGGCAATGGCGCTGTTGAGCACCTTGCCGACCGGCACGGTGGCAGCCTGCGGAGCGAAACGCAGGACCGCCTGGGCCTCCGTGGCCGGCAGGCCACGGATGAGGTCCACCACGCGGCGGGCCTTCATGGGCGTGACGCGGATGTACCGCGCCTGGGCCCTGGCTTCCATGGTTGTCCCCTTAATGGAGTAAGTCACTTTGTCGTTCTGGCGCTACAGCTCGGAAGCGATTAGCGACGCTTCGACTTGCGGTCTTCCTTCACGTGCCCCTTGAAGGTGCGCGTGGGAGCGAACTCGCCGAGCTTGTGGCCGACCATCGACTCGGTGACGAACACCGGGACGTGCTTGCGGCCATCGTGAACCGCGATCGTGTGGCCGAGCATGGCCGGGGAGATCACGGAACGACGGGACCAGGTCTTGATGACGTTCTGCGTGCCCGCCTCGTTCTGCACGTCCACCTTCTTCTGAAGGTGGCCGTCGATGAAGGGGCCCTTCTTGAGACTGCGCGGCATCTGACCTGCTCCTAGCGCTTCTTGTTGGTCTTGCGGCGGCGCACGATGAGCTTGTCCGACGCCTTGTTCGGGCGACGGGTGCGGCCCTCGGGCTTGCCCCACGGCGAGACCGGGTGGCGACCACCGGAGGTCTTACCCTCACCACCACCGTGCGGGTGGTCGATCGGGTTCATGGCCACACCACGCACGGTCGGGCGGACGCCCTTCCAGCGCATACGGCCGGCCTTGCCCCAGTTGATGTTCGACTGCTCGGCGTTGCCGACCTCGCCGACGGTCGCGCGGCAGCGCGCGTCCACCAGGCGGATCTCACCGGAGGGCATGCGCAGGTGCGCCATGCGACCCTCACGGGCGAGCAGCTGAATGCCGGAACCCGCGGAACGGGCCAGCTTGGCGCCACCGCCGGGACGGAGCTCCACCGCGTGAATGGTGGTACCGACCGGGATGTTGCGGAGCGGCAGGTTGTTGCCCGGCTTGATGTCGGCGCCAGCGCCGTTCTCGATCCGGTCACCCTGCGCAACGCCACGGGGGGCGATGATGTAGCGCTTCTCGCCGTCCGCGTAGTGCAGGAGCGCGATGCGCGCGGTGCGGTTGGGGTCGTACTCGATGTGAGCGACCTTGGCCGGCACGCCGTCCTTGTCGTGACGACGGAAGTCGATCAGACGGTAGGCGCGCTTGTGACCGCCACCCTGGTGGCGAGCAGTGACACGACCGGCGTTGTTACGGCCGCCCTTGCTGTGCAGCGGGCGAACCAGCGACTTCTCCGGCGTGGACCGCGTGATTTCGACGAAGTCGGCCACGCTCGAGCCACGACGGCCCGGCGTAGTCGGCTTGTACTTGCGGATACCCATTTCTGTCCTCGTCCTTTACGACGATCGCAGTCCCTGACGTGGCGTCAGGAGACCGGACCACCGAAGATGTCGATGCGGTTGCCCTCGGCCAGCGTCACGATCGCGCGCTTGGTGTCCTTGCGCTTGCCGAAGCCCGTCTTGGAGCGCTTGCGCTTGCCCTGGCGGTTCAGCGTGTTCACGGCCTCGACCTTGACCGAGAAGACCGACTCGACGGCCTGCTTGATCTGGGTCTTGTTGGCACCCGGCGCCACGACGAACGTGTACTTGTTCTCGTCGAGGAGCGAGTAGCTCTTCTCCGAGATGACCGGCTTGATCAGGACGTCACGGGGGTCCGTGAACGTCTTGGAGGTGATCTCGCTCATCAGGCGGCAGTCCCTTCGAGCTCGCCCTCAGCAGCAACGGCCTTGGCGGACGCGGCCGGACCGGCCACGAAACGCTCGAAGGCGGCCTGGGTGAAGACCACATCGTCGGAGACGAGCACGTCGTAGGTGTTCAGCTGGCCGGCGTCCAGGATGTGCACGTTCGCCAGGTTGCGAGCGGACAGGATGCCCAGCTCGTCCTCGCGCTCGACCACCAGGAGGAGGTTCTTGCGCTCGGAGATCTTGCCGAACAGGGCCTTGGCGGCCTTGGTCGACGGCGCCTCGGTCGCGGTCACGCCGGTCACGACGTGGATGCGCTCGTGACGGGCCCGGTCGGTGAGCGCGCTGCGCAGGGCGGCGGCGATCATCTTCTTCGGGGTCCGCTGCGAGTAGTCACGCGGCACGGGACCGTGCACGACGCCACCACCGGCGAACTGCGGCGCGCGGGTCGAACCCTGGCGGGCGCGACCGGTGCCCTTCTGGCGGTACGGCTTCTTGCCGCCACCACGGACCTCGCCACGACGCTTGACCTTGTGAGTGCCCTGACGGGCCGCAGCGAGCTGCGCGACGACGACCTGGTGCATCAGCGGAACGCTGACCTTGGCGTCGAAGATCTCGGCGGGCAGCTCGACGCTGCCGGCCTTGTCGCCGGCCGGCGACAGAATGTCAATGGTGCTCATATCCTTCACAGCCCCTTCGCCGCGGTGCGGACGAGGACGAGGCCGCCGTTCGGACCCGGGATCGCGCCCTTGATGAGCAGCAGACCCTTCTCCGCGTCGACCGCGTGCACGGTCAGGTTCTGGGTGGTCACGCGCTCGTGACCCATCCGACCCGCCATGCGCATGCCCTTGAACACACGACCCGGGGTGGCGCAGCCACCGATGGAGCCGGGCGAACGGTGCTTGCGCTGGGTGCCGTGACCGGCGCCGAGGCCCTTGAAGTTGTGACGCTTCATGACACCGGCGAAGCCCTTGCCCTTGGAGGTGCCGGTCACGTCGACCTTGACACCCGCCTCGAACAGCTCAGCGGTGATCTCCTGGCCCAGGGTGTACTCGGAAGCGTCCGAGGTACGCAGCTCGACCAGGTGGCGGCGGGGGGTGACACCGGCCTTGGCGAAGTGGCCCTGGAGGGGCTTGTTCACCTTGCGGGGGTCGATCTCGCCGAAGCCGATCTGGACGGCGTCGTAGCCGGCCGGGCTGTCGGCGGTGTGGACCTGGGTCACGACATTGGGCCCAGCCTTGACGACGGTCACCGGGACAACCCGGTTGTTCTCGTCCCAGACCTGGGTCATGCCGAGCTTCTCGCCCAGGATGCCCTTCATCTGCTTAGCCATCTTCGGTGCGCCTCTCAGAGCTTGATCTCGATGTCGACGCCCGCCGGCAGGTCGAGACGCATCAGCGAGTCAACCGTCTTCGGCGTGGGGTCGAGGATGTCGATCAGACGCTTGTGAGTGCGCATCTCGAAGTGCTCGCGCGAGTCCTTGTACTTGTGCGGCGAGCGGATGACGCAGTAAACGTTCTTCTCAGTGGGCAGCGGCACCGGGCCCGCGACCTGCGCACCAGTGCGGATCACCGTCTCGACGATCTTCTTCGCCGAGGAGTCGATGACCTCGTGGTCGTAGGCCTTGAGCCGGATGCGGATCTTCTGTCCCGCCATGGCTACTCCGTAGTCCTTTGTGTCGTACGTTGCCTCGCGACCCACCTCCGACCCCCGCGCTCGGGCGTGTCGCACTCGCGCCTGCAAAAAACCGGCGAACAGATTCGTCGGCTTCAAACTGCTGGAGAGAGGTGAGCCGGGCTGATACCCCGCATACGCTTCCCGGAAGATTCCCGTACTTTCGCCCCGCAGCTGCCGCGGTGTCGCTTACACACCACTGCACCCACACACAGCACGTGGGCACATGAACGGCCATTCACGGGAACGACGAGTACATGGGACTCGCTTCCAGTCCTCCCGACGGGAGGCGCGCAGCATCGGTACTCAACCGAGCAACTCAGTCATCCTGCCACAGATTGCGGCCGATACGCCAATCGGTATCGCCCGCAGCAGTGCACGTCACACCGGGTGCGCCGACCGGCCCCGGACATGCCGAGGGCCCGGCCCCCTCCCTCGCGGGAGCGGACCGGGCCCTGCAGTTGACCAGAGGTCAGATCGGCAATTACTTGACGATCTTGGTGACCTGGCCGGCGCCGACGGTGCGGCCACCCTCACGGATGGCGAACTTCAGGCCCTCCTCCATGGCGACGGGCTGGATCAGCGCGACGGTCATGGCGGTGTTGTCGCCCGGCATGACCATCTCGGTGCCCTCGGGGAGGGTCACGACGCCGGTCACGTCCGTGGTACGGAAGTAGAACTGCGGGCGGTAGTTGTTGAAGAACGGGGTGTGACGGCCACCCTCGTCCTTCGACAGGATGTAGGCCTGGGCCTCGAAGTCGGTGTGCGGGGTAACCGAACCCGGCTTGATGATGACCTGGCCGCGCTCGACATCCTCGCGCTTGATGCCACGGAGCAGCAGACCGACGTTCTCACCGGCCTGGCCCTCGTCGAGCAGCTTGCGGAACATCTCGATACCGGTGACCGTGGTGGTGGTCTTGGTGGTCTTGATGCCGATGATGTCGACGGTCTCGTTGACCTTGAGGATGCCACGCTCGATACGACCGGTGACGACGGTGCCACGACCGGTGATCGTGAAGACGTCCTCGATCGGCATCAGGAACGGCTGGTCGGTGAGGCGAGCCGGGGTCGGGATGGCCTCGTCGACCGCGTGCATCAGGCCGAGGAGCTTCTCGCCCCACTCCTTGTCGCCCTCCAGCGCCTTCAGCGCGGAGACGCGGACGACCGGCAGGTCGTCGCCCGGGAACTCGTACTCGGAGAGGAGCTCACGGACCTCGAGCTCGACGAGCTCCAGGATCTCCTCGTCGTCCACCATGTCGGCCTTGTTCAGGGCGACAACGATGTAGGGGACGCCGACCTGGCGGGCCAGGAGGACGTGCTCCTTGGTCTGCGGCATCGGGCCGTCGGTGGCGGCGACGACGAGGATCGCACCGTCCATCTGGGCCGCACCGGTGATCATGTTCTTGATGTAGTCCGCGTGACCCGGGCAGTCGACGTGGGCGTAGTGACGCGCCTCGGTCTGGTACTCGACGTGCGCGATCGAGATGGTGATACCGCGCTGACGCTCCTCCGGCGCCTTGTCGATCTGGTCGAACGGCGTGAAGGGGTTGATGTCCGGGTACGCGTCGTGCAGCACCTTGGTGATGGCCGCGGTCAGCGTGGTCTTACCGTGGTCGATGTGACCGATGGTGCCGATGTTGACGTGGGGCTTCGTCCGCTCGAACTTCGCCTTCGCCACTGCAGTCCTCCTGAGGACAGTTCTGTACGCCGTACGACGTCAGTTGGTCTGGATCGGGTTTGGAACGGGGCGCTGGTCGCGCCCCATGCCGTCCCGCGGGTGGGGGTGCCGGAGGGCTCCCGGGCGGAACCCGGACGGGTGACGCCCGGGTGCCCTCCTTCTAGCCTAAAGGGTCTGATTCATCCCGATTACCGGGACGTCACTCGCCCTTGGCCTTGGCGATGATGTCGTCCGCCACGTTCCGCGGAACCTCGGCGTACGAGTCGAACTGCATCGAGTAGCTTGCGCGACCAGAGGTCTTGCTGCGCAGGTCACCGACGTAGCCGAACATCTCGGAGAGCGGCACCAGCGCCTTGACGACGCGGGCACCGTGACGCTCCTCCATGGCCCGGATCTGGCCACGGCGGGAGTTGATGTCGCCGATCACGTCGCCCATGTAGTCCTCGGGGGTGGTGACCTCGACGGCCATCATCGGCTCGAGCAGAGCCGGCGACGCCTTGCGGGCACCTTCCTTGAACGCCATGGAACCGGCGATCTTGAACGCGAGCTCGGACGAGTCGACGTCGTGCGCCGCACCGTCGAGCAGGGTCACGCGAACGCCCTGGAGCGGGTAACCGGCGAGAACGCCGAACTCCATGGCCTCCTGGCAACCGGCGTCGACCGACGGGATGTACTCGCGCGGGACGCGGCCACCGGTGACCTTGTTGAGGAACTCGTAGCCCTCGCCGGACTCGAGCGGCTCGATCGCGATCTGGATCTTCGCGAACTGGCCGGAGCCACCGGTCTGCTTCTTGTGCGTGTAGTCGATACGCTCGACGGCCTTGCGGATCGTCTCGCGGTACGCGACCTGCGGCTTGCCGACGTTGGCCTCGACCTTGAACTCACGGCGCATACGGTCGACCAGCACCTCGAGGTGCAGCTCGCCCATACCCGCGATGATGGTCTGGCCGGTCTCTTCGTCGGTGTTGACCTGGAAGGACGGGTCCTCCTCGGCCAGGCGCTGGATGGCGACACCCAGCTTCTCCTGGTCGCCCTTGGACTTGGGCTCGATCGCGACGCGGATGACCGGGGCCGGGAAGTCCATGGACTCCAGGATGACCGGCTGCTTCTCGTCGGACAGCGTCTCACCGGTGGTGGTCTGCTTCAGGCCCATGACGGCGATGATGTCGCCGGCGCCCACCGAGTCGATCTCCTCACGCTTGTTCGCGTGCATGCGGTAGATCTTGCCGATGCGCTCCTTCTTGCCCTTGACGGAGTTCAGCACCGAGGTGCCGGACTCCAGGCGGCCGGAGTACACGCGGACGAAGGTGAGCTTGCCCAGGTGCGGGTCAGACATGATCTTGAACGCGAGGGCGGCGAGCGGCTCGTCGTCAGAAGCCTGACGGACGATCTTCTCCTCGTCGTTGCCCGGCTTCGTACCCTCGATGCCCTCGATGTCGAGCGGCGACGGCAGGTACTTCACGACCGCGTCGAGCAGGGGCTGAACGCCCTTGTTCTTGAACGCGGAGCCGCAGAAGATCGGGGTGAAGGACGACTCCAGGGTGCCCTTGCGGATCGCGGCGACCAGCAGCTCCTCGGGGATGTCCTCGCCCTCGAGGGCGAGCTCCATCACCTCGTCGCTGATGTTCGACACGGTGTCGATCAGGGCCTCGCGGTACTCCGCCGCCTGCTCGGCCAGGTCGGCCGGGATCTCGACGGTGTCGTACATCTCGCCCTTGGGGGCGTCGGCCGAGTAGACCAGGGCCTTCATCTTCACCAGGTCGACGACGCCGGTGAAGTCGGCCTCGGCACCGATCGGCAGCTGCATGACCAGCGGGGTGGCGCCGAGGCGGTCCACGATGGTCTGCACGCAGAAGAAGAAGTTGGCGCCCGTGCGGTCCAGCTTGTTGATGAAGCAGATGCGCGGGACGCCGTAGCGGTCAGCCTGCCGCCACACGGTCTCGGACTGGGGCTCGACACCGGCGACGCCGTCGAACACGGTCACGCCACCGTCGAGGACGCGCAGCGAGCGCTCCACCTCGACGGTGAAGTCGACGTGGCCCGGGGTGTCGATGATGTTGATCGTGTTCTCAACACCGTCGAGGGTCCAGTGGCAGGTCGTCGCGGCGGACGTGATGGTGATGCCGCGCTCCTGCTCCTGCTCCATCCAGTCCATGGTGGCAGCGCCATCGTGGACCTCACCGATCTTGTACGACACACCGGTGTAGAACAGGATCCGCTCGGTGGTGGTGGTCTTGCCCGCGTCGATGTGCGCCATGATCCCGATGTTGCGGACCTTGGCGAGGTCAAGGGAGGTTGCAGCCATGGTGGCTCGTTCTCTCTCTGTCTAGTGACGGGGTTCGGACTACCAGCGGTAGTGCGCGAAGGCCTTGTTGGACTCGGCCATCTTGTGGGTGTCCTCGCGACGCTTCACGGAAGCGCCCAGACCGTTGCTGGCGTCGAGGATCTCGTTGAGCAGACGCTCGGTCATGGTCTTCTCGCGACGGGCGCGGGAGTAACCGACCAGCCAGCGCAGCGCCAGGGTGTTGGCGCGGCCCGGACGGACCTCGACCGGCACCTGGTAGGTGGCGCCACCGACGCGGCGGGACTTGACCTCGAGGGTCGGCTTGACGTTCTCCAGCGCGCGCTTCAGCGCGACAACCGGGTCGGCGCCGGTCTTCTCACGGACACCCTCGAGGGCGCCGTAGACGATCCGCTCGGCGGTGGAGCGCTTGCCGTGCAGCAGGATCTTGTTGACCAGCGAGGTCACCAGCGGGGAGCCGTAGACCGGGTCGATGATGACCGGGCGCTTCGGGGCGGGGCCCTTACGAGGCATTCTTACTTCTCCTTCTTGGCGCCGTAGCGGCTGCGAGCCTGCTTGCGGTTCTTGACACCCTGGGTGTCGAGCGAACCGCGGATGATCTTGTAGCGGACACCAGGAAGGTCCTTCACACGGCCACCGCGGACCAGCACGATGGAGTGCTCCTGCAGGTTGTGGCCCTCGCCCGGAATGTAAGCGGTGACCTCGATCCCGCTGGTGAGGCGCACACGGGCGACCTTGCGGAGAGCCGAGTTCGGCTTCTTCGGGGTGGTCGTGTACACACGCGTGCAGACGCCGCGACGCTGGGGCGAACCCTTCAGTGCGGGCGTCTTGTTCTTCTCGACCTTGTCCTGCCGGCCCTTTCGGACCAGCTGCTGGATCGTAGGCACCGTTTCTCCGTTTTCTGTGTGCCAAGGCTTGGTGGAACTAACCTGCGGTGTGGCCCACACCCTCCGACCCACGCGGTCGGGCGTGTTGGGCCTTCTTCGGGGGAAGAATCACGGAATCCCGAGCTGAGCTGCGTCATCGGCACAGGCCGAGCGGGTGGAGTCTCCGCTGCGGCGGCCGGTCTGCTGGCACGCACAAGGACCCGGGCACACCCCAGGCACAAGGTCAGAGCGTACCTAGCGCACAGGCGGCGGTCAAAACAAATGGGGCGCGCCGGGCCGGGCACCGCCCGGACCAGGCACGGCGGCCCCGCGCTCAGTGCGGCCCGCTGCTCGCCATCATGACCACCAGCAGGAAGAACAGCGCCCAGCCGGCGATCGAGAGCCAGCCGAACACCAGCCCCAGGATCGCCAGGCCGTCGCCGTCCTCCTTGGTGCGGCGGATCTGCGAGCGGGCGATGTGGCCGGTGATCACGGCGGGCAGGCCGGTGAGGCCACCGGTGAACAGCGTCAGGCTGCCGAGGATCGCCGAGGCCGTCGCCAGGCCGTTGCGCGGCGGGACGGGCGGCGGGAGCAGCGGTGGGGGCAGCGGCATGAAGGTCGCCGGGATGGGAGCGCCGAACGGGGCGACCATCGGCCCGGACGGCAGGTCGGCGACCAGCACGGACAACTGGCCGTAGGTGGCGGCCTGGTGGGCGGAGGTCAGCCGGTGCTCGTACTCGTCGGCGGTGATCCGGCCCTCGGCGTAGGCGGCCTTCAGCACGTCCACGGTGCGCTCGCGGTCGGCGTGCGCGGCGCGCATCGCGGACTGCGGCGTCGGCGCCGGGTGCCAGGGCTGCTGCCCGTACGGCGCCGGCGTTCCCCACTGACCGGTCATCGCGGCCACCTCCCGTTCCCCGCGCTGCGCGCGCGCTTCTCAGGATGCAGGACGAACGGCGGGTCCGGGTAGTTGCCGAGGTGCGGCGGGTGACCGGCGAACTGTCGCTCCCGTAAGGGGCAATACCGCCACATGGGGGATGGAAAGGTAAAGAAATGATCATAGGGTCGAGCGGACCGGCCAGGGACCGACCCGACAAGGAGACCACCCGCCATGGAGGCGACCATCACGCCGCCCGCTGTCTCGATCCGCGACCTGTGGAAGCGCTTCGGTGCGCAGACCGCCGTCGCCGGACTCAACCTCGACCTTCCGGCCGGCTCGTTCATCGGACTGGTCGGCCCCAACGGCGCCGGCAAAACCACCACGCTGTCGATGGTCACCGGCCTGCTCCGGCCCGACCAGGGCACCGTGCTGATATACGGCGCCGACGTCTGGCAGGACCCGGTCGCGGTCAAGTCCCGGATCGGCATCCTGCCCGAGGGCCTGCGGATGTTCGAGCGCCTCAGCGGACGCGAACTGCTCCAGTACAACGGGCGGTTGCGCGGCCTGCCCGGCCCGGAGACCGACCGGCGCGCCGAGGAACTGCTGGCCGTGCTCGACCTGACCGGCTCCGCCGACAAGCTGGTCGCCGACTACTCCACCGGCATGCGCAAGAAGATCGGCCTGGCCGCGGCGCTGCTGCACAACCCCGACGTGCTGTTCCTGGACGAGCCGTTCGAGGGCGTCGACCCGGTGTCCGCGCAGACCATCCGCGGCGTGCTCACCCGGTACGCCGCCTCCGGCTCCACGGTGGTGTTCTCCAGCCACGTCATGGAACTCGTCGAGTCGCTGTGCGACTGGGTCGCCGTGGTCAACGCCGGGCGGGTGGTCGCCGCCGGGCCGCTCGACCAGGTGCGTGGCGAGACCTCGCTGCAGCAGGCGTTCCTCGGACTGATCGGCGTCCGCGAGGACGACGGGCACGCGCTCGGCTGGCTCGGTGGGGGCCACCGGTGAGCACCACCTCCCCCACCGTCTCCCCCACCGCCGACGACCGGGCCGTCGTCCGCACGCTGGTCTCGCTCAAGGTCCGACTGCTGCGCAACGGGCTGCGGCGCAGCCCCGGCCGGGCCGCCGGCTACCTGGCCGGCACCTGCCTCGGGCTGCTGTTCGGCGTGTCCACGGCCGCCGGAATGGTGGTGCTGCGCGGGCACGCGGGCGCCGCCGACGTCGCCGTGATGCTCACCGCCGGACTGGCCGTCAGCTGGGCCGCCATGCCGCTGTTCTTCTTCGCCGGCGACGAGAGCGCCGACCCGACCCGGCTCACCATGCTGCCGCTGCGCCCGCGCGCCCTGCTGCGCGGCACCCTGATCGGCAGCCTGGTCGGACCCGGCCCGCTGGTCGGCCTGCTGCTGCTGATCGGCGCCGCCGTCACCGCCGGGCAGGGCGCCGCGTCCGCCGCCGTCGCGGTGCTCGCGGTGCCGCTCACCCTGCTGGTGGTGATCGCGCTGAGCCGCTCGGTGGCCGCCGCCAATGCCCGGCTGCTGTCCAGCCGGCGCGGCAAGGACTTCGCGATCTTCGGCGGCCTGCTGTTCGCGGTGCTGATCCAGCTCGGCAACCTGGGCATGCAGAGCTCCTTCCGGAGCCCCGACCAGGGCCTCGACCTGTCGGTGCTGCACCCGTACGCCTCGGTGCTGCGCTGGATCCCGCCGGTCTCCGCGATCGACGCGGTGCGCTCGGCCGGCGAGGGCTCCTACCTGGTCGCGGCGCTGCAACTCGCGCTCGCCGCCGGCCTGCTGACGGTGCTGCTGCGCTGGTGGCTGCGCAGCCTGCAGGCCCTGATGGTCTCCGGCGACGCCTCCACCCTGGTGGCGACCTCCTCGGTGCACTCCGGTTCGGGCTCCCGCGCCTGGCGGCTGCTGCCCGCCGGCCGGGCCGGCACCGTCGCCCAGCGGCACCTGCGCTACACCTGGCGCGAGCCCCGCGCCAAGGCGGCGATCTTCACCGGCATCGGCATGACCTGCGTGATCGCGGCGATGTCGGTGGTCCAGGGCTGGGGCTCGGTGTACGTGATCGCGATCGGCGGGTTGATGCTCGGCCTGCAGTCCGCCAACCTGTTCGGCATGGACGGCTCCGGGTTCTGGATGGTCGCCTCCACCCTGATCACCCGTCGGGACGCCCGCGACGAACTGCGCGGCCGGGTGTACGCCATCCTCGCCCAGGGCGTCCTCGTGCTGCTGCTGGTCGGCCCGGTGCTGGCTGCCGTCACCGGCAAGTGGGCGGAACTCGCGCCCGCGCTCGGCGTGTCCTTCGCCGCCCTCGGCACCAGCGTGGGCCTGGGCGCCGTGATCAGCGTGTACGCCCCGTACGCGGTGCCCGCCGACGGCAACCCGATGCGCAGCGCCGCGCCCGGGCAGAACGGCGTGGTGATGCTCAACGCCTTCGGTTCGATGATCGGCGTCTCGCTGGGCTGCGCGCCGATCGGCATCGCCCTCGGCATCCTGCTGATCTCGCACCAGTCGCCCTGGCCGATCCTGCCGGTCGGCGTGCTGTACGGCGCCGGGATGGCCCTGCTGGGCATCCGGGTGGCGTCCGGCGGGCTGATCAAGCGGCTGCCGGAGGTCCTCGCCCGGGTGATCGAGCGCTGACCGTCCCCTTCCGGCCCCGGGCCCGCCGCTATCATGCGTGCGCGCCCGGGGCCGACCCGTGCGCACGGGGGGAGGGAACACGATGCGCATCGCTGCGGAGGCCGGCCCGCACTACGGCTGGGTGGACAGCCCGCTCTGGCAGCAGACCGTGCTGCCGGTGCTCGTCATGCTGCTGGTGCTGCGGCTGATCACCGTCTTCGCCCTCGGCCGCAGTCAGCACGGCTACCGGGCCCGGCTGTTGAGCCGCGCGCGGCGGGCCCAGATCCGCACCCTGTTCGCCGGGGACGCCTCCCGCCGCCGGTCCGAACTGCGGGCGCTGTCCAGTGCGTACCCGCCGCAGCGGATCTCCTCCGCGGTGGAGCTCGTGCTGCCCGTGCTGATCGGCGGCGCGCTCACCGTGCTGATGTGGATCGCCGACCACTACCAATTCACGGAGCCGACGGATATCGCCGACCAGGTGATGGTGCGCACCACCCCGCCGTGGCTGGCGGCACGCGCGCTGCCGGCGCTGTTCGGCGGCCAGGGCGGGCTCGGCGCGGCCCTGACCGGTTTCGTGCTGACCGCGCTGTGGCAGCTGCTGTGGGCCCGCACCCGGTTCCTGGTGCTGTGCACCCGGATGCCGTCCGGCACCTGGGAGCACTCCTGGCTGCGCCGCTACCTGGTGCCGGTGCTCGCCGCCCAGTTCCTGCTGATGCCACTGGTGCTGCCGAACGGCGCGCTGATCGCGCTGGTGGCGTGGCAGCTGTGCTCGCTGTACGCCACCCGCCGGCTGAACCTGCTGCCGATGGCCGCCGCCGCGCCGCCGCTGACGGGTGTCGCCGCGTCCGCCGAGGCGCCGGCCGGGGCGGTCCGGGACACCGTCGACACGCTCGGTGCGGCCGCCTCCGCCCGCCTGCAGTCGATCCGCGAGACCCGCGCGGCGCAGCGCACCCGCCGCGAACGGGAGGCCGCCGCGCGGGCCGCCGCCGCGCAGACCGAGGCGGAGGTCGCCGCCCGGGACGCCGAGATCGCCCGGGCGGTGGTCGCCGAGTCCGAGGCGCTGCGGGCCGCCCGGGACGCCGAACAGGCCGAGGCGGCGGCCCGGTTCGCGGCCGAGCCCACGGTGAGCGGCTCCCCCGCCGCCGCGGCCACGCCGACGGTGCTGGGCAGCACGGTGCGCGACCGGGACGGGCTGCCGACCGTCGACGCCAAGCCGCTGCCGAACGGGGCGCCCACCGCGATCGGCGCGTACCGGCTGCTCGGGCTGATCGGCTCCGGCGGGTTCGGCACCGTCTACCTGGCGCGCCGTCAGGGCTCCGCCACCCAGGTCGCGCTGAAGACCCTGCACGCCGACACCGAGCACGACGAGGAACTGCACCGCCGGTTCGAGAACGAGGCGAAGGTGCTGGCCCAGGCGCCCGCCGCGCACACCGCGCGGGTACTGGACACCGGCGTCGCCGGCGGCACCCCGTTCATCGCCATGGAGCTGCTCGACGGCCGCCCCCTGCAGGCCCTGCTGCGCGAGCGCGGCACCCTCGCCGACCCGGCCGCGCTGCGCGCGCTCGCGGTGGCGCTGGCCGTCGCGCTGGACGCCCTGCACCGCGGCGGTCTGGTGCACCGCGACCTGAAGCCGTCCAACATCATGATGACCAGCGACGGCCCCAAGCTGCTGGACTTCGGCATCTCGCTGATGGCCGACCACACCCGGCTGACCCGGACCGGCGGCATGGTGGGCACGCCCGTCTTCATGGCCCCGGAGCAGCTGGCCGAGGGCCCGGTCGGCCCGGCGGCGGACGTCTGGGCGTGGGCCTGCTGCCTGGTCTGCGCGGCGTACGGCGAGAGCCCGTTCGCCACCGCCAACCAGTACGCCGTGTACCACCGGATCGTCAACGAGGCCCCGTCCCCGGCCGGGATCGCCGCCGTCCGCGCGCTCGACCCGGCGCTGGCCGACGCCGTCGAGCGCGCCCTCGCCAAGGACCTCGCCGACCGCCCCGCCGACGGGGCGGCGCTGCTGGCGCTGCTCACCGCCGACGGCACCCCGGCGCAGCGGCAGATCGCCCGCGGCTGGGAGGCCCTGGCCGGCTGACGGACTCGCCGGTCGGCGCGCTCCGGCATCATGGGGAGCGCCCCTCCCCCGTGCCCCCAGGAAGCAGGACCACCGTGACCAGCACCGATCAGCCCGTGGACGAGCTGCTGGCGGAGGCGGTGGGCCGGGTGACGGGCGCGCCGGCGGACGGGTTGGAGTTCGTGGTGGACGGCGCGGCCTCGCTGCTGGCGGCGTCCGCGGACCGGTGGCCGCTGGTGAGCCGGGCGCTGCTGGGCTTCGCGGACCGGGCGGTGGGCCGGTGCTGGGCGGCGGGCTGGCGGCCGGCCGACCTGGTGCGGGTGGCGCGGCGCGAGCTGGGCCCGGTGCAGGTCGCCCTGGCGGTGGACCTGATCGCCGCGGAGGGCCGCCGGCACCCCGCCGCCGCGCTGGACCGCCGGTGGCGGGAGCAGCTGCGGGAGTTGGAGGCGGAGCCCTGGTGGCCGTCCGACGAGGCGTACCTGCAGGCGTTCGCGGACCGGCACCGGCTGGACCGGTTCGCGCTGGCCACGGCGGTGCTGGAGCTGCTGCGGACATGGGCGCTGCTGCCGCCCGTCCAGCCGGTGGGCCCGGCGCCGGGGCAGTCCGCGCCGCGGGTGAGCGCGCCGCGCAGCGGGGAGCCGCGGATGCTGGGGCGGATCCGGGCGCTGCTGGCGAAGGCCGAGTCGACGGAGTTCCCGGACGAGGCGGAGGCGCTGACCGCGAAGGCCCAGGAGTTGATGGCGCGTCACTCGATCGACGAGGCGCTGCTGTCGGCGGGCGGCCCGTCGGCGGACGAGCCGGCGGCGCTGCGGATCGGCGTGGACAACCCGTACGAGGGCCCGAAGACGATGCTGCTGGACGCGGTGGCGGCGGCGAACCGGTGCCGGGTGGTGTGGGCGAAGGAGTTCGGGTTCTGCACGGTGATCGGGTTCGACGCCGACCTGGACTGCGTCGAGCTGCTGTACACCTCGCTGCTGGTGCAGGCGACTTCGGCGATGCAGCGGGCGGGCAGCCGCAAGCACAAGGACGGCGCGGCCCGGACGAAGGCGTTCCGGCAGTCGTTCCTGGTGGCGTACGCTGCGCGGATCCGGGAGCGGCTGGCGGAGGCCACCGAGCGGGCCACCGAGGACGCGGCGGCCGGGCGGCCCACCGAACCGGGCGAGCCGGGCGGTGTCGAGGACGGCGGCGGTTCGCTGCCGGTGCCGGCCCCGGACGGCGGGCTGCTGCCGGTACTGGCGGCCCGGGCGGAGGCCGTGGACGATGCGGTGGGCAGGATGTTCCCGAAGCTGGTGTCTCAGCGGGTGCGGGTGAGTGACGGCGAGGGCTGGGTCGAGGGCCGGGCCGCCGCCGACCGGGCCACGCTGCACCGGGGTTCGGGACGGATCGAGCGCTGACAGGGCGTCGGCGCAGCTCAACGAGGGGGGATTGCGGATGGAGTTCTCGGAGCGGGTGCGCGGCTCGCTGGTCGGCGGTGCGCTGGGCGACGCGTTGGGGTGGCCGATCGAGTTCCTGCGGCTGGACACCATCCGGCAGCGGCACGGCGAGGCCGGCCTGACCGACCTGGCGGACGCCGACCGCGGCGGCCAGGTCACCGACGACACTCAGATGACCCTGTTCACCGCGGAGGGCCTGCTGCGTGGCGGCCGCCGCGAGGACCTGCACGCCGCGTACCGGCGCTGGTTCCAGACCCAGCGGCTGCCGGGCCCCGAGCGTTTCCCGGACGGCTGGCTGGCCGGGCAGGAGTTCCTGTACGCGTCCCGCGCGCCGGGCAACGCCTGCATGACGGGCGTCGTGCTGGACTACACGGAGGCCGTCCCGTTCGGCCAGGAGGGCCCGGTGAACCCGGGCTCGAAGGGCTGCGGCACGGTGATGCGCTCGGCGCCGTTCGGACTGGCCGGCCTGGGTGCGGACGAGGCGTTCCGGCAGGCCGCGCTGGCCGCGCAGCTGACACACGGTCACCCGACGGGGTATCTGGCGGCCGGTGCGTTCGCCGCGCTGATCGAACGGGTGTCGGCCGGGGTGCCGCTGCGGGCGGCGGTGGCCTCGACGCTGGCGAGGCTGGTGGCGATGCCGACCAACGCGGAGACCACCGAGGCGCTGCGCCGGGCGGTGCGGGTGGCCGACGAGGGCCCGGGTTCGCCGGAGTCGGTGGAGCGGGTCGGCCTGGGCTGGATCGCCGAGGAGTGCCTGGCCGTCGCGGTGTACGCGGCGCTGGTCGGTGCCGACGCCCGCGAGGCGCTGGTGCTGGCGGTCAACCACTCCGGCGACAGCGACTCCACCGGCGCGGTCTGCGGCAACCTGGTCGGCGCGATGTACGGCCTGTCCGCGCTGCCCGCCGACTGGTGCGCGATCGTCGAGGGCCGGGACGTCCTCCTGCAGGTGGCCGACGACCTGGTGTCCCACGCCCGCGGCGACCGGGCGGCGCTCGCCGACCGCTACCCGCTGCCGGTCGGGTGACCCGGTGGGCCTGAGTCTGGAGAAGGTGTCGGCCACCGCGCCCGGCCTGATCGACCTGTACAAGTCCGCGCGGGTGAGCCTGACCAAGCGCGGGCTCCAGCACGCCCGGGCCGCCGTCTACCTGGTGCTCGACCGCTCCGGCTCGATGCGGCCCCACTACCGGTCCGGGGCCGTCCAGCACTTCGCCGAGCAGGTGCTGGCGCTCTCGGCGCACCTCGACGACGACGGCCGGGTGCCGGTGGTCTTCTTCTCCACCGGGGTGGACGGCATCGCCGAGATCTCCCTCGACGACCACCTGAACCGGATCGGCCGCCTGCACTCCGCGTTGGGGCACATGGGCCGGACCAACTACCACCTGGCGATGAAGGCGGTGATCCGCCACTACCAGCTCTCCGGCGCCACCGACCCGGCCCTGGTGGTGTTCCAGACCGACGGCGGCCCCACCTCCCGGGCGGCCGCCCGGGACATGCTCTGCCTGGCCGCCGAACTCCCGATCTACTGGCAGTTCGTGGGCTTCGGCGACCCCGCCGACCAGGAGTTCGCCTTCCTCCGCCGCCTCGACGAACTCCCCGTCCCCGCCCGCCGCCCGGTCGACAACGCCGGCTTCTTCCCCGCCGGCCAGGACCCGCGCGCCCACACCGACGCCGACCTGTACGACCACCTGCTGACCGGCTTCCCGGAGTGGCTCACCGCGGCCCGCGCTGCCGGAACCCTGGACGGCGGCTGACCGCCCTGTGCCGTGATCGGCCTGCATCACCGACGTCGGGGGGACGTGTGAGCCTGCTCGGCGTGCCGCTCATGGTCGCCTCCGTCGCGCTGGCGATCAAGCGCGCCCGCGACCGGCGGCGGTTCCGCCGGGACTTCCACGAGTACTCGCAGGTCTTCCCCTCGCGGGTCGCCGGGTGGAGCACCGCATACCTCTGCCAGCGCTGCCACGTCGCCTTCATCCCGGCCGGCTCGCTCGGCTCCCCCGAGGCGCAGGCCGCCCCGGTCCCCGCGTTCCGGGCACTGGTCGCGACGGTGGCGGCGGACCTCCGCTCGCGCGGGCTCCTGACGTAGCGGGACGTTCGCTCTGGCGTCAGTCCCAGAGCGCACCGAACGCGAGCAGCTCCTTGCGGTACTCGATCCGCTCCACCCACTCCTGCGGCCACGCGCCCTCGCCGTGCCGGGCGCCGGCGAAGGCACCGGCCAGGCAGGCCAGGGAGTCGGAGTCGCCGGAGGAGACGGCGGCGCGGCGGACGGCGGCGACCGGGTCGTCGGGGAGCAGCAGGAAGCAGAGCAGGGCGGTGGCGAACGCTTCCTCGGCGACCCAGCCCCCGCCCGTCCGTTCGCAGGGGTCGGCGTCGACCTCTCCCGCGGTGAGGGCGGCGTCGAGGCGGTCGAGGGCGAGGAGGCACTCGTCCCAGCCGCGGGCGATGAACTCCTGCGGAGAGCCGAAGTGGCCCCGGGAGGCGAGGTCGCCGAGCCAGAACTCGTCGTAGTGGGTGCGTTGTTGGTGGGCGTGGGCGCGCAGCCGGGCGGGGAGTTCGGAGGGGTGGGTGCCCTGGGCGAGCCAGCGGACGGTGAACGCGGTGAGTTCGCTGGCGGCCAGCGCGGTCGGGTGGCCGTGGGTGAGGCCGGACTGCAACTGGGAGGCGCCGGAGACCTGCCGGTCGGTCAGCTCGCGGACCAGGCCGAGCGGGGCGACCCGCATGTTCGCGCCGCAGCCCTTGGAGCCGATGTCGGACGCGTCCTGCCAGGGCCGGCCGGTGGAGAGCCGGAAGCAGGACCGCAGGCAGGTCATGCCGGGGGCCCGGTTGTTGTCCGGGGAGCGCCACCAGTCCACGAACTCCTCGCGCAGCGGCAGTTCGAGGCGCAGCGGGACGAGCGGGCCCTCGGCGAGGCCGGTGCGCAGGGCGCGGGCGAGTGCCAGCGTCATCTGGGTGTCGTCGGTGACCTGGGCCTTCTTCGGCAGCGGGAGCTGCCGCCAGTCGGGGCTGAGCAGCCCGATCTCGTCCAGGTTCAGGAACTCGGTGCGCTTGCCGATGGCGTCGCCGATCGCCAGCCCCAGCATCGCCCCTGTCGCCCGCCCCACGGCATGCCCCTCTCAGACCTCGACCAGCAGTTCCTTGAGTCCGCGGATCACGTAGCCGGGGTTCCACTCGGGTTCGCGCACCAGCGTCAGCCCGGGGGCCTTGCGGAGCAGTGCGCCGTAGGACTCGGTGAGTTCAAGTCTGGCAAGGGGCGCGCCGAGACAGAAGTGAATTCCGGCGCCGAAGGTGATGTGCGGGTTGTCGGTGCGGCCGAGGTCGAGCCGGTCGGGGTCGGTGAACCGCTCGGGGTCGCGGTTGGCGGAGCCGAACAGCAGCGCCACCTCGGAGCCGCGCGGGATCCGCACGCCGCCGACCTCGATGTCCTCCAGCACCCAGCGTTCGAACATCTGCAGCGGGGTGTCGTACCGCATCAGTTCTTCGATCGCGGTGGGCAGCAGTTCGTCCACCGCGCTGCGCAGCCGGGCGAGTTCGCCGGGGTTGCGGAGCAGCGCCCACCAGCCGTTGCCGGTGGTGTTGACGGTCGCCTCGTGGCCGGCGTTCAGCAGCAGCACGCAGGTGGAGATCATCTCCTGCTCGCTGAGCACCTGCCCGTCCTCGACGGCCTGGGCCAGCGCGCTGATCAGGTCGGTGCCGGGTTCCTCGCGTCGGCGGCGGATCAACTCCCGCAGGTAGGCGGAGAATTCGAGGCTGGCGGTGACCGCCCGGCGGGCGGTGTCCTCGCTCGGGTTGAGCTCGAACATGCCGGTGATGTCGGCCGACCAGGGCCGCAGCAGGTGCCGGTCCGCCTCGGGGACGCCCAGCATCTCGGCGATCACGGCGACCGGCAGCGGCTCGGCGACCTTCGCGATCAGGTCGCCGCCGCCGTCGGCGAGCAGCCCGTCGACCAGTTCGCCGGCCAGCCGCCGCACGGTCGGGCGCAGCGACTCCACCATGCGCGGGGTGAACGCCTTGGCCACCAGCCGCCGGATCCGGGTGTGGTCGGGGCCCTCCAGGTCGAGCAGGCCGAAGTCGTTGAGGGTGTGGAACGGCTCGTGCGCGGGGTTCGGCGCGCTCTGCCCGAACTCCTCGTGGCTGAACCGGTGCGTGTAGGTGCGTCCCAGCCGCCGGTCCCGCAGCAGCGCGTTGACGTCCGCGTACCGGGACACCAGCCACTGGTCGCTCGGTTCGTAGTGGACGACCGGCGACTGCTCGCGCAGCACCGCGTACGCCGGGTACGGGTGGGCCACGAACTCGGCCGACCACGGGTCGAAGGCATCAAGCGCCATGGAGTTGTCTCCCTGCTCGTCAGATCGCCATCGTATGCCGTCCGACCTGCGGGTTTGTGCTCAGGCCCGGGCCAGGTCGCCGTTCACCAGCCGCCGGACCAGCTTCGGCAGCGCCTCCGAGATCGGCTCGCGGATCACCTCGTGCGCGGCCTCGTCGTACGCCGTGGGCTCGCCGTTGACGACGATCAGCTTCGCGCCGCGCTCCAGCGCGATCCGTGGCAGCAGCGCCGCCGGCATCACCTGCAGCGAACTGCCCACCGCCAGGAAGACCTGGCACGCCTTGGCGACCGCGTCCGCCTGCGCCAGCACCCGCTCGTCCAGGGCCTCGCCGAACATCACGGTGCGCGGACGCAGCACCCCGCCGCACTGCTCACACGCCGGGTCGTCCTCCCCCGCCGCGACCCGCTCCAGCGCCGCCGCCATCGGACCGACCACCCGGCACCTGGCGCACTGCACCTCGGTGGCGGTGCCGTGCAGCTCGATCACTTTCCGGGCGGGCAGCCCGGCCGCCTGGTGCAGGCCGTCCACGTTCTGCGTCAGCACCCGCATCGGCACGCCCGCCCGTTCCAGGTCCGCCAGCGCCCGGTGCCCGGCGTTCGGCTCGGCACCGATCGCGCCGGCGTCCCGCCGCATCAGCCAGGACCGGCGGCGCACCTCCGTGCTCGCCAGGTACGGGCCGATCGTCACCATCTCCTGCGCGCTCGGATCGCGCTGCCAGAGCCCCTGCGGGCCGCGGTAGTCGGGAATCCCCGAGTCCGTGGAGATCCCCGCCCCCGTCAACACCGCCACCATCGAACGCTTCTCGCTCATGCCCCGGACGGTACGGCCCGCAGCCGGTTCTGACCACCCGTTATCACCGGCCAGAACGCCACCAGGTACAACGCCGCACCGACCGGCATGAAGTCCAGCGACGCCCCCATCAACACCGTGCCCACCAGCACCAGCACCGGGCTCCACCAGCGCACCACCCCGCGCACCGTCAGCCGCACCAGCAGCGCCAGCAGCCCCACGTACAGCATCATCGGCACCACCGTGTACACCAGCGGCATCACCCCCGGCACCGACTGCACCCGCTCGAACAGGTCCGAACGCGCCGCGTAGTCCGCGGAGACCGCGTTCGCGTACAGGTCGATGCCGCTCTGCGCCAGCCCGGCCATCACCCCCGCCAGACCCGCCCCCAGCCAGACCCGGCCCCAGACCCCCCGTTCACCACCGAGCCGCCACAGCTCCACCATGCCGAGACCCATCAGCACCATCCCCGCGAACAGCGCGAGGTGCCCGACCGTCCAGCCCGCCCCCACCCCCCGCGACCCCGGCACCAACCGCACCGCCCCGTATACCGCGAGCAGCCCCGCCGACCATCCCAGCGCCCGACGCCCCGTAACCATTGCCCAACCCCTTTGCGAGAGTGCCCTTTTCGACACCCCCAACCCTGCCGGGAGAGCCTGCGGCGCAACTCCCCCGCGACGGTGAAAGGTCCGCATCCCTCGCGAGGATGAGCCACCAGGGGCGCTGGGGGTACCCCCAGCGAAGCGAGGGGGCGGAACTGCGCGAAGCGGAAGGCACCCAACCGCAAGATCGCGACGCAGGACAATGACCTGCACGTGATCGCGACCTTGCGGACGTGGTGTGCGCTTGTCGCGCAGTTCCGCCCCCTCGGCTTCGCCTGGGGGTACCCCCAGTGCCCCTGTTCTCGCGCCCGCCAGCGTTCGAGCCCTCTACTCCCCCGCCGTCACCGCCCCCGCCTCGTACGCGAACACCACCGCATGCACCCGGTCCCGCAGCCCCAGCTTCTGCAGCAGGTTGCTGACGTGCGTCTTGACCGTGTGCTCGCTGACCACCAGTTCCGCGGCGATCTCGGCGTTCGACATGCCCCGCGCCACCAGCCGCAGAGTCTCCAGCTCCCGGGCGGTGAGGGTGCCCAGGAGCAGGCCCAGCGGCCGCGAGACAGCCAGCGCCCCGCCCGCCTTCCGCGCGGTGACCTCGCCGATGACCCGCCGGGTGACGGACGGCGCGAGCAGGGCCTCGCCGGAGTTGACGACGCGGACGGCGTGGGCCAGGTCGTCGCGGCGGACGTCCTTGAGCAGGAAGCCACTCGCCCCGGCGTACAGCGCGTCGAACACGTAATCATCAACATCAAAGGTGGTCAGCATGATCACCTTGCAACGCGGAAACTCCGCACAGACCCGGCGCGCAGCCTCCAGCCCGTCCATCACGGGCATGCGAACGTCCAGCAGCAGCACGTCGGGATCATGCACGCGCACAGCGTCGATCGCCTGCTGCCCGTCTCCCGCCTCGGCGACGACCTCGATGTCGGGTTGGGCGTCGAGGATCATGCCGAATCCGGCGCGGACCAGTTCCTGGTCGTCGGCGATCACCACTCGTATGGGCAACTGAACTTCCTCTCTCAGGCGTTGAGCGGCAGCACGGCAGCCACCAGGTAGCCCGGGCCGTCGGGCCGGGGGCCGGTTTCGACGGTGCCGCCGCAGGCGGCCGCGCGTTCCCGGATGGAGAGCAGGCCTCGTCCCCCGGAGCGCCCGTCGATCCCGGCCCCGACCGCAACAGATGGCCCCCTCCCGTCGTCGGCGACCGAAACGGTCAGATCGGCACCGTCCCGAACGGCGACCCGCACCACGACCCGGCCCGCCCCGGCGTGCTTGACCACGTTGGTGAGGGCCTCCTGGACGATCCGGTAGGCCGCGGCCTGCACCTCCGCGGGCCCGGTCTCCTCGATGCGGGCGTCGACGTCGACGCCCGATTCGCGGACGCGGTCGAGGACCCCCGCGAGTTCGGCCAGCCGGGGCTGCGGGGCGAGCGCGGGCACCGCCCCGTCCTCCTTGAGTACGCCGAGTACGCGCCGGAGCTGGACCATCGCGTCGCGTCCGGAGTCGGCAATGGCGTCGAAGGCGCGGATCGCCCGGTCGGGGTTGCTGCGCACGACCAGTGGGCCGGCTTCGGCCTGGACGACCATCAGGGAGACGGCGTGGGCGAGGATGTCGTGCATCTCGCGGGCGATCCGGCCGCGTTCCTCGGCGACGGCCCGGGCGGCGTCGCTGGCGGCGCGCAGCCCGGCCTGCCGGGCGCGTTCGGCCTCGACGCCGGCCAGTCGGCGCAGTTCGCGCACCAGCGAGCCGACCACGAAGCTGCCGACGGACACCACCAGGCTGAACAGCGCGCCGCCGAAGGAGTGGGTGCCGATCACGTTGCCGATCACTAGCACGGCCAGCAGCACGGCGCGCTGCCAGTCCTTGCCGCGGTCGGCGGCGGTGTAGATGGCGACCGCCATGGCGACCTGGATCTGCGGCATCGCGAAGTGCGCCAGCACGGACAGCGCCATGGTGGGCAGCGAGCAGATCAGCAGCACCGCCCACGGCCACCGGCGCCGCCACCACAGCGGCACCGATCCGGCGAGCGCCAGCGCGTACGCCCACCACTTCCCGCCCGCGCCTTCCGGGTCGGTCCACACGCCCATGACCGAGACCCAGACCGCCAGCGCGACCAGCGGCAGGTCCACCGCCCACGGCCGGGCCCTCCCCCAGGCCAGCAGGCCTTCCGTCCACTTCCCCATTCGCGCATCCTCTCGCATCGTCGGACGGCCGCCGCCCCTCCCCAGGGAACGCCGAAGGGCGCCCCCGACCGGGAGCGCCCTTGACGATGCGTCAATGACCGGGCGTCACAGCAGCCGCTTGATCTCTCCGCGCGCCCGGTAGAACCCGCCGGACGCGGACTCCCGCACCTCCGCCACCAGGTAGCGTGCTCCGGCGACGCGGACGTCCTTGGGGAACTGCACCCGCCAGGACGGGTCGAAGCCGGGCGACACCACCCGCACCCGCAGCCGGCTGCCGTCGGCGACGCACTCCACCTCGATGCCGCTGCCGGCCGCCGCGGTGACGCTGACGGTCTCCAGCACCGCGGACGACTCGACCCGGGCGAAGCCGCGGCCGGTGACCTCGGCGGTGGCCGGCAGGGTGCCCTGCTCGGCGGCCTGCACGGCGCCCGGCGAGGCGTCCAGGCAGGCCAGCGAGCCGTCGGTGGTGACGACGTACAGCCGCCCGTCGCGGTACTGCATGCTGTACGCGGAGCCGCAGCCGGTGCCGAGCTTCCACAGCCGGGTGCCGTCGGCGGCGAAGCAGTACACCGACGAGTGGTTGTCGCCGGCGAACACGTACTCGCCGTCCGGGGAGGCCGCGCAGGAGAACACCGCGGCGTCGCACTTGTACGCGGTGACCTCGGCACCGTCGGACTTGCGCAGCCGGTGCACCCAGCCCTGCGAGGTACCGGCGAACACCTCGTCCCGTTCCTGCCAGCCGAACAGCACCTGGCCCTTGGTCCGGGTGTGCCACTGCTGGTCGCCGCCGCGCTTCGCGTACCGGCTGACGCCCGCCGAGTAGCCGTGGTAGACGGAGTCGGCGTCGCAGCGCACCATCCAGCCGGCGCTGCCGTCGGCCTTCCGCCGCCACTGGAACTCGTCCTCGTGGTCGACGGTGGTCAGCCCGCCGCGCGCGTCGGCGACGCCGAGCACGCCGTCGTGGATGTCCAGCCAGTAGATGTCGACGTCCTGGGCGATCTCGTACGCCACCCGCGGCACCTTGCCGCCCAGGTCGTACACCTTGCCGTCGTCGCAGCCCGCGTAGATCCACCAGTCGTCGGCGACGATGCACTTGACGCCGTCGGGGAGGCCGAACCGGCCGGTGACCTCACCGTCCCGGGTCAGCGTGTAGACGTCGCCGCTCTCGTTGCCGACCCAGGCGTGGTCCTCGCCGACGTACACCCCGAACGCGGGCGAGCCGGAACGGAAGCGCCACAGCAGCGGCGCCTGGCGGGCGGTGGAGCGGGTCGAGGTGATCTCCCGGCGGGTCACCGCCCGGCGCTGGCGCACGCCCTGGACGGCCGGCGCGTAGCCCTTGCGGACCTTCTCGCCGATCTTCTTGGCGGCCGTGGCGGCGGCCTTCTCCGGGCTCGGGCACACCGTGGTCTTGGTCGTTCCCGGCTCGCCGATCCGGCCGTAGCGGATCGTCAACTCGGCGCCCACGACGGTGACTTCGTAGAACTTGTGGGCACTGCCCTGGTCCTCGGAGAGTTCCAGGTAGGTCACCTGCGGGTCTGCGGAAACGGTGGCAGACATGGCCGACGCCCCTTTCGGGCACAGAGTTCGGGGGGTGCCGGCGGGGCCCTCGCCACCTGCCGACACACCTCAATCTAGGCCCTGCCACCGACAGCCCCGACGGCCGGTCAGCTGTTGTACACCTGCACACCGCCGCTGTCGGCGCGGGCGATCACGACGTGCGGCGCGCCGGGGGTCGAGGGCACCTTCACCTCGGTGCCGCCGCTGTCGGCGCGCGCGTCCACCTGGTACTGCTCCCCCGACGGCACCTTCACCTGCACGCCGCCGGACTCGGTGGTTATCTCCGCCCGGGCCGGCGCCTCGGCGAACCGGGCGTTCACGCCGCCGGACTCCACGGACATCTTCACGTTCTTGGACTTCAGCCCGAAGGCGTCGATCCCGCCGGAGCTCACCTTGGCGTCCACGTCGCCCGCCACGTCGTGCAGCTGGATGCCGCCGCTGGTCTGCTTGAGCGTCAGCTTCGTCCCGGCCGGCACGTGCACCTCGTAGCCGATCCCGCAGCTGCTGCAGGAGTAGGTGAGCTTCAGCACCCCGTCCTTGAGCTCGTGAGTGCCCTGCGGCTCCTCGTCCTTCCAGGCGCGCTTCTCCACCACCCGCACCGGCCCGTCGTCGACCTTCACGTCGATCCCGCCACTGGTCCCGTCGACCACCAGTTGATCGACCTGACCGGGCACCTGGTACGACACCGTCTTGCGCTGCTCGTTGCCCCAGGGCCCGCAGCCCACCGCCCCGACCACCAGCAGCCCGACGACCGCCGCCGCCCCCATGATCCGCTTCACCGCGGCCTCCTTTCGACTTCCCCAAGTCTCCCGTTCCCCGGGGCCCCGGCGCCTCCCTCCACGGAGTGGTTCGGCCGCCTCCGTCCCCAGGGGGATCCCCTAGGTGAAACGCGGGGCCGGGAACGCCGCAGGGCGGCCACCCCGAGTGGGGTGACCGCCCTGCGGTTCAACCGAAAGATCAGCCGAAGGATCAGCCGGTGTACGGACCGTAGTCGTAGTCGTCCAGCGGGACGGCCTGACCGGAGCCCGCGCCGAACGGCGACAGGTCGTAGTCGTCGTAGCCGACGGCCGAGTACATCGCGGCCTTGGCCTCTTCGGTCGGCTCGACCCGGATGTTGCGGTAGCGGGGCAGACCCGTACCGGCCGGGATGAGCTTACCGAGGATGACGTTCTCCTTGAGGCCCAGCAGCGGGTCCGACTTGGCGTGGATCGCCGCGTCGGTCAGCACCCGGGTCGTCTCCTGGAAGGAGGCGGCCGACAGCCAGGACTCGGTGGCCAGCGAGGCCTTGGTGATACCCATCAGCTGCGGACGGCCGGAGGCGGGGTGGCCGCCCTCGGACACCACGCGGCGGTTCTCCTGCTCGAAGCGGCCGCGCTCGACCAGCTCGCCCGGCAGCAGCTCGGCGTCGCCCGACTCGATGATCGTCACGCGGCGGAGCATCTGCCGGATGATGATCTCGATGTGCTTGTCGTGGATCGACACACCCTGCGAGTTGTAGACCTTCTGGACTTCGGCGACCAGGTGGATCTGGACGGCACGCTGGCCCATGATCCGCAGCACGTCGTGCGGGTTGGTGGCACCGACGGTCAGCTTCTGGCCGACCTCGACCGCCTCGCCCTCGCTGACGAGCAGCTTGACGCGCTTGGAGACCGGGTAGGCGATCTCGTCCGTACCGTCGTCCGGCGTGACGACGACCTTGCGGGTCTTCTCGGTGTCCTCGATGCGGACCCGACCCTGCGCCTCCGAGATCGGGGCGACACCCTTCGGGGTACGCGCCTCGAAGAGCTCGACGACACGCGGCAGACCCTGGGTGATGTCGTCACCGGCCACACCACCGGTGTGGAAGGTACGCATGGTCAGCTGGGTACCGGGCTCACCGATGGACTGGGCGGCGATGATGCCGACCGCCTCACCGATGTCGACCAGCTTGCCGGTGGCCAGCGAGCGGCCGTAGCAGAAGGCACAGGTGCCGACCGCCGACTCACAGGTCAGGATCGAGCGGACCTTGACCGCGCTGACGCCGTGCCGGATCAGCTCGTCCATCAGGACGTCGCCGAGGTCGGTGTTGGCGGTCGCGATCAGCTTGCCGTCGACAGTGATGTCCTCGGCGAGCATGCGGGCGTACACGCTGGTCTCGACGTCGTCGGCCTTGCGCAGCACACCGTCCGCGCCGACCTGGCCGATCTCCAGCTTGAGGCCGCGCTCGGTGCCGCAGTCCTCCTCGCGGATGATCACGTCCTGCGAGACGTCCACCAGACGACGGGTCAGGTAACCCGAGTCGGCGGTACGCAGCGCGGTGTCGGCCAGACCCTTACGGGCACCGTGGGTGGAGATGAAGTACTCCAGCACGGACAGGCCCTCACGGAACGAGGCCTTGATGGGACGCGCGATGGTCTCGTTCTTCGCGTTCGACACCAGACCACGCATACCGGCGATCTGACGCATCTGCATCATGTTTCCTCGAGCACCCGAGTCGACCATCATGAAGATGGGGTTCGTCTTCGGGAAGTTCGCGGCCATCGCGTCGGCGACCTCGTTGGTCGCGCGGGTCCAAATGCCGATGAGCTCGGACTTGCGCTCGTTGTCCGTGATCAGACCGCGCTCGTACTGGCGCTGGACCTTCTCCGCCTGCGCCTCGTAGCCCTCCAGGATGGCGGGCTTGCTCGGCGGGACGATGACGTCCGAGATCGAGACGGTGACACCGGAACGGGTCGACCAGTGGAAGCCGGCCGCCTTCAGGTTGTCGAGCGCCGCGGCGACGACGACCTTCGGGTAACGCTCGGCGAGGTCGTTGACGATCGCCGAGAGCTGCTTCTTGCCGATCTCGTAGTCGACGAACGGGTAGTCCTCGGGCAGCAGCTCGTTGAAGAGCGCCCGGCCCAGCGTGGTGGTGATCCGGAACGGCTCACCCTCGTGCCAGGTCGGCTGCCCGTCCTCGTCCACCGGCGGGGTCCAGCCGCGCGGCGGGACGGTGCCGGCGGCCATGCGCAGGTCGATGGTGGCCTGGACGTCCAGCTCGCGGGCGTCGAAGGCCATGATCGCCTCGGCGGTCGAGGAGAAGGAACGGCCCTTGCCCTTGACCTCCTCGCGGTCCGAGGTGAGGAAGAACAGGCCCAGCACCATGTCCTGGGTCGGCATGGTGACGGGGCGACCGTCGGCCGGCTTCAGGATGTTGTTCGAGGACAGCATCAGGATGCGGGCCTCGGCCTGCGCCTCCGCGGACAGCGGCAGGTGCACGGCCATCTGGTCACCGTCGAAGTCCGCGTTGAACGCGGTGCAGACGAGCGGGTGGATCTGGATGGCCTTGCCCTCGACCAGCTGCGGCTCGAAGGCCTGGATGCCGAGGCGGTGCAGGGTGGGCGCACGGTTCAGCAGAACCGGGTGCTCGGCGATGACCTCTTCGAGGACGTCCCACACCACGGGGCGGGCGCGCTCGACCATGCGCTTGGCCGACTTGATGTTCTGCGCGTGGTTCAGGTCGACCAGGCGCTTCATCACGAACGGCTTGAAGAGCTCCAGCGCCATGGCCTTCGGCAGACCGCACTGGTGCAGCTTGAGCTGCGGGCCGACGACGATGACCGAACGGGCCGAGTAGTCGACTCGCTTGCCGAGCAGGTTCTGACGGAAACGACCCTGCTTGCCCTTCAGCATGTCGCTGAGGGACTTCAGCGGGCGGTTGCCCGGACCGGTGACCGGACGGCCACGACGGCCGTTGTCGAACAGCGCGTCGACGGCCTCCTGCAGCATGCGCTTCTCGTTGTTCACGATGATCTCGGGCGCGCCGAGGTCGAGAAGCCGCTTCAGGCGGTTGTTGCGGTTGATGACGCGGCGGTACAGGTCGTTCAGGTCGGAGGTGGCGAAGCGGCCACCGTCGAGCTGGACCATCGGACGCAGGTCCGGCGGGATCACCGGGACGCAGTCCAGAACCATGCCCTTGGGCTTGTTGCTGGTCTGCAGGAAGGCGGAGACGACCTTGAGGCGCTTGAGCGCACGGGTCTTCTTCTGGCCCTTGCCGGTACGGATGATCTCGCGGAGGCGCTCGGCCTCCTCGCCCAGGTCGAAGGACTCGAGGCGGTCCTTGAGGGCCGCCGCGCCCATCGAGCCGGAGAAGTAGGTGCCGAAGCGGTCGCGCAGCTCGCGGTAGAGCAACTCGTCGCCCTCGAGGTCCTGGACCTTGAGGTTCTTGAAGCGGGCCCACACCTCGTCCAGGCGGTCGATCTCGCGCTGGGTGCGGTCGCGGAGCTGCTTCATCTCGCGCTCGGCGCCCTCACGCACCTTGCGGCGGACGTCGGCCTTGGCGCCCTCGGCCTCCAGCTCGGCCAGGTCGGACTCGGCCTTCTTGGCCCGGGCCTCCAGGTCGGAGTCACGGCGGTTCTCGATCTGCTGGCGCTCGACCGAGACGTGCGCCTCCAGGGAGGGGAGGTCGCGCTGACGGCGCTCGTCGTCCACCCAGGTGATCATGTAGGCGGCGAAGTAGATGACCTTCTCGAGGTCCTTCGGCGCGAGGTCGAGCAGGTAGCCCAGACGCGACGGGACACCCTTGAAGTACCAGATGTGGGTGACCGGGGCGGCCAGCTCGATGTGGCCCATCCGCTCACGGCGCACCTTGGCGCGGGTCACCTCGACGCCGCAGCGCTCACAGATGATGCCCTTGAAGCGGACGCGCTTGTACTTACCGCAGTAGCACTCCCAGTCCCGGGTGGGACCGAAGATCTTCTCGCAGAAAAGGCCGTCCTTTTCCGGCTTCAGCGTGCGGTAGTTGATGGTCTCCGGCTTCTTCACCTCGCCGTGCGACCACTGGCGGATGTCGTCGGCGGTGGCCAGTCCGATGCGGAGCTCGTCGAAGAAGTTGACGTCAAGCACTGGTCGTCAAGCCCTCTTTCGTGATTCGAGAGTCTGTCTGTTGGTCTGAGGGGGGCCTGGGGGCGGGCCGACCGGGCTGCGTCGATTTAGAAGCAGCCGGCCGGCCCGACCTCCGTCAGACCTCTTCGACGCTGCTCGGCTCGCGCCGGGACAGGTCAATGCCGAGCTCCTCGGCGGCGCGGAACACGTCCTCGTCGCTGTCCCGCATCTCGATGGACTGGCCGTCCGAGGACAGCACCTCCACGTTGAGGCAGAGCGACTGCATTTCCTTGATGAGGACCTTGAAGGACTCGGGAATGCCGGGCTCGGGGATGTTCTCGCCCTTGACGATGGCCTCGTAGACCTTCACACGGCCGAGGACGTCGTCGGACTTGATGGTGAGCAGTTCCTGCAGCGCGTACGCGGCGCCGTATGCCTCAAGGGCCCACACCTCCATCTCACCGAAGCGCTGACCACCGAACTGCGCCTTACCACCGAGCGGCTGCTGGGTGATCATCGAGTACGGACCGGTCGAACGGGCGTGCAGCTTGTCGTCGACCAGGTGGTGCAGCTTGAGGATGTACATGTAGCCGACCGAGACCGGCATCGGGAACGGCTCGCCGGAGCGGCCGTCGAACAGCCGGGCCTTGCCGGTGGAGTTCACCAGGCGCTCACCGTCACGGGTGAGGGTGGTGTTGTCCAGCAGGCCGGTGATCTCGTCCTCGCGGGCGCCGTCGAACACCGGGGTGGCGAGGTTGGTGCCACCCTCGACGGTGTCCGCGCCGATCGCCTGCAGGCGCTTGGCCCACTCGTCGGCGAGGCCGGAGACGTCCCAGCCCTGCTTGGCGAGCCAGCCGAGGTGAATCTCCAGGACCTGTCCCGGGTTCATTCGGGACGGAACACCCAGCGGGTTCAGGATGATGTCGACCGGGGTGCCGTCCTCCAGGAACGGCATGTCCTCGACCGGCAGGATCTTGGAGATAACACCCTTGTTGCCGTGACGGCCGGCGAGCTTGTCACCGTTGGTGATCTTGCGCTTCTGGGCGACGTAGACGCGGACCAGCTGGTTCACGCCGGGGGGAAGCTCGTCGCCCTCCTCGCGGTCGAAGACGCGGACGCCGATGACCTTGCCGGACTCACCGTGCGGCACCTTCAGCGAGGTGTCGCGGACCTCACGGGCCTTCTCACCGAAGATCGCGCGGAGCAGGCGCTCCTCCGGGGTCAGCTCGGTCTCACCCTTCGGGGTGACCTTGCCGACCAGGATGTCGCCGGTGACGACGTCGGCGCCGATCCGGATGATGCCGCGCTCGTCGAGGTCGGCGAGGACCTCCTCGGAGACGTTCGGGATGTCCCGGGTGATCTCCTCGGGGCCCAGCTTGGTGTCACGGGCGTCGACCTCGTGCTCCTCGATGTGGATCGAGGAGAGGACGTCGTCCTGGACGAGGCGCTGCGACAGGATGATCGCGTCCTCGTAGTTGTGGCCTTCCCACGACATGAACGCCACGAGGAGGTTCTTGCCGAGGGCCATCTCGCCCTCGTCGGTGCACGGGCCGTCGGCCAGCACCTGGCCGGCCTCCACCCGGGCGCCCTCGTCCACGAGCACCTTCTGGTTGAAGGCGGTGCCCTGGTTGGAGCGGGTGAACTTGGCGGCGCGGTACGTGTTGTACGTGCCGTCGTCGTTGGCCACGGTGACGTAGTCGGCCGAGACCTCCTGCACCACACCGGCCTTGTCGGCGGTGATGACGTCCGCGGCGTCGACGGCGCAGCGGTACTCCATGCCGGTGCCGACCAGCGGCGCCTCGCTGCGGAGCAGCGGGACGGCCTGGCGCATCATGTTCGAGCCCATCAGCGCGCGGTTGGCGTCGTCGTGCTCGAGGAAGGGGATCATGGCGGTCGCGACCGACACCATCTGGCGCGGCGAGACGTCCATGTAGTCGATCTCGGTGCCGGGGATGTAGTCGATCTCGCCGCCACGGCGGCGGACCAGGACACGCGGCTCGGCGAAGGTCAGCTCCGCGGTCAGCGGGGCGTTGGCCTGCGCGATGACGAAGCGGTCCTCCTCGTCGGCGGTCAGGTAGTCCACGGCCTCGGTGACGACACCGTCGACGACCTTGCGGTACGGGGTCTCGATGAAACCGAACGCGTTGACCCGGCCGTACGAGGCCAGCGAGCCGATCAGACCGATGTTCGGGCCTTCGGGGGTCTCGATCGGACACATGCGGCCGTAGTGCGAGGGGTGCACGTCACGGACCTCGAAGCCGGCCCGCTCACGGGACAGACCACCGGGGCCGAGCGCGGACAGACGACGCTTGTGGGTCAGGCCCGACAGCGGGTTCGTCTGGTCCATGAACTGCGACAGCTGGCTGGTGCCGAAGAACTCCTTGATGGAGGCGACGACCGGCCGGATGTTGATCAGGGTCTGCGGCGTGATCGCCTCGACGTCCTGGGTGGTCATGCGCTCGCGGACCACTCGCTCCATGCGGGCGAGGCCGGTGCGGACCTGGTTCTGGATCAGCTCGCCGACGTTGCGCAGGCGACGGTTGCCGAAGTGGTCGATGTCGTCGACCTCGATGACAATGTCGCGGCCCTCGTCATCACGCCACTCGGTCTCGCCGGCGTGCAGCTTGACCAGGTACTTGATCGTGTTGATGATGTCGGGCTCGGTGAGCACACCGGAGTCCAGCGACTCGGCGTTGCCGAGCTTGCGGTTCACCTTGTAGCGGCCGACCTTCGCCAGGTCGTAGCGCTTCGGGTTGAAGTACAGGTTCTCCAGCAGCGTCTGCGCGGCCTCACGCGTGGGCGGTTCGCCCGGGCGCAGCTTGCGGTAGATGTCGAGGAGCGCGTCGTCCTGGCCCTGGGTGTGGTCCTTCTCCAGGGTGGCGCGCATCGACTCGTACTCGCCGAACTCTTCGAGAATCATCTCGTTGGTCCAGCCGAGGGCCTTCAGCAGCACGGTGACCGACTGCTTGCGCTTGCGGTCGATGCGGACACCGACCATGTCGCGCTTGTCGATCTCCATCTCCAGCCAGGCACCGCGGGAGGGGATGATCTTCGCGGAGAAGATGTCCTTGTCGGACACCTTGTCCAGGGTGGAGTCGAAGTAGACACCGGGGGAACGCACCAGCTGGGACACGACGACACGCTCGGTGCCGTTGATGATGAACGTGCCCTTGTTGGTCATGAGCGGGAAGTCGCCCATGAACACGGTCTGGGACTTGATCTCACCGGTCTCGTTGTTGGTGAACTCCGCAGTGACGAAGAGCGGGGCCGCGAAGGTGAAGTCGCGGTCCTTGCACTCGTCGATGGAGTTCTTCGGCGGCTCGAAACGGTGGTCCCGGAAGGTCAGGGACATCGACCCGCTGAAGTCCTCGATCGGGGAGATCTCCTCGAAGATCTCCTCCAGACCGGACTTGGTGGGGACGTCCTGACCGCTCTCCAGGGCAGCCTCGACCCGGGACTTCCAGGCCGCATTGCCGAGCAGCCAGTCAAAGCTCTCGGTCTGCAGGGCGAGGAGGTTGGGGACCTCGAGGGGCTCCTTGATCTTCGCGAACGAGACGCGGAGCGGGGCGGTGGATGCGGAATTGTTCGAGGCGTTGCGCGGCGCGGCCAAGAGGGGGGTCCTTCCGAGGGCTCGGAGCTCACTACGCGCATACCGTCCGCGCCATGGCCGAGGCGGAAAACCCCAGGTCAGGACAGGGGCCACTCCGGGCGACGAGTCACGGAGCAGCTAACAGGCAGCGCAAAGGGACAGTGTAGCCAATGGCGACACTGCTAGCAAGCCCTGATTCGGAGACCGAATCGGACGCTCCTCCCGTACAACCGACAACCCGGGCAGTGATCCCTCACCGGCCGGGCCGTCGCACCCACTCCTGCGTCACCGGGAACCTTCCCAGTGCCACCGCCGAATATGCATCGGAGGCGGTTCCGCTTGGGCACGCGCCTCGAGAATCGCGCGCCGCGTGCTGTTCGTCAAGGCCCCCACCAGGGTGCGGACCTCGCAATGCCCATCGTCACAGCCACTCCGGGCGTTACACACGGCCCGTGACGGGGTCGGTGACGACAGCGATCACCCTACCCCCGGGGACCGACAGGATCCGAGTCCGCCGAGGGCCGAACCGGCCGGGGCCGAGGCGGGGCCGAGGCGGAAAAAAAGCAGGCCGGGCCGGCCACCCCGAAGGGTGGCCGGCCCGGCCGGAAGAGCACCTCTCAGAGAGAGGAGAAAGTCACTTGACGGTGACCTTGGCGCCGGCGCCCTCGAGCTGAGCCTTCGCCTTCTCGGCGACGTCCTTGGCAACCTTCTCCAGGACCTTGGCACCAGCGGTGTCAACGAGGTCCTTGGCCTCCTTCAGGCCGAGGGAGGTCAGGGCGCGCACCTCCTTGATGACCTGGATCTTCTTGTCGCCGGCACCATCGAGGATGACGTCGAACTCGTCCTGCTCCTCGACGGCCTCAGCGGCAACCGGGCCACCGGCGGCGGCAACGGCGACCGGGGCGGCGGCGGTGACGTCGAACTTCTCCTCGAACGCCTTGACGAACTCGGAGAGCTCGATCAGGGTCATGCCCTCGAACTCGGCAAGCAGTTCGTCGGTGCTGAGCTTCGCCATGATTGGCGTCCTTCCACTAATTCGGCAGGTGCCGGATGTACGGATTGGCGGGCGTACTTGCGGGCCCGCTGGGACGGGGAGTAGTTACTCCGCGTCCTCGGCGGGAGCCGGAGTACCGGCACCGCCCTGCTCGACCTTCTCGCGCAGCGCTTCCACGGTGCGAACGAGCTTGGACGGGAGCGCCTGGAAGACCGCAGCAGCCTGGGACGGCTTGGCCTTCATCGCACCCGCCAGCTTGGCGAGCAGCACCTCGCGGGACTCGAGGTCCGCGAGCTTCTTGATCTCATCGGCGGACAGCGCCTTACCGTCAAGGACACCGCCCTTGATGATGAGAGCAGGGTTCTCCTTGGCGAAGTCACGCAGAGCCTTCGCCGACTCCACCGGGTCACCGGTGACGAAGGCGACAGCCGTCGGGCCGGCGAACAGGTCGTCCAGCTCGGAGATCCCGGCCTCATTGGCCGCGATCTTGGTCAGCGTGTTCTTCACCACGGCGTAATCGGCGTTGCCGGTGAGCGAGCGACGCAGCGTCTTGAGCTGCTTCACCGTGAGACCGCGGTACTCGGTCAGAACGGCGGCGCTGGAAGCACGGAACTTGTCCGTGATCTCGGCGACGTCGGCAGCCTTGTCGGGCCTGGCCATAGGCTTACGCCTCCTTCCGTGATGTCGAAGTCGGGCCGACCTTCGAGAAGTCGACCATTCAACGCCGCGGACGCCCGGGACAACGAAAAAGCCCCGGCGCGCAGGCGCACGGGGCTTGTCACAACCTCGACGAACCGTGGAACGGTTCGGAGATCTTGTCTGCTCCATAACCTGCGCGGGCGACCCGCACGAGGCGGATCCTTCGGCACCGGCCACCCTCTCGGGCAAACGGCAACAACCAGCGGTCTTTGGCTCGCCCAGCTTAACGGGACGATCCGCGAATCCCCAAATCCGGCAAACCGCTACGGGAGCAAACCGCTACGGGAACAGCGGCAGGCCGGCGCCGGACTCCGGGGCGATGTCCGCCTCGGCGGGACCCTGCACCGAGATCGCGGAGCTGCCGTACTCGCTGTAGCCGATGGTGTCCACCTCGGCGGCGGCGCGGCGCAGCTGGACCACTTGGTCGTGGTCGTTGAGCCACAGGTCGAGCACCACCTCGCCGGGGCCGAGCGCGGTCTCCAGGGCCTGTCGCCGGTCCTGGTCGAGCTGGGTCTGCGCGGCGGCGTACTGGGCGGCGGTCAGGGTGACCCGGTAGTGCTGGACGGTGGTCTCCAGCAGCTTCTCCTCGCCGAGCAGCAGCGGGCTGTCGGCGGCGGCCGCGGCGGTGGTGGCGACCACCGGGCTGATCCGGTCGATCAGCGCGGAGTAGGGGCAGTGGGTGCCGCCCGAGTACTTCTCCCAGTGCGGGCCGCCGAGCCTGGCGGCGGTCTGCGGGTCGCCGCCCACGTAGGCGGAGGTGTCCAGCACCATCAGCCGCCGGGCGTCCCCGTCGCCCCGGTACTGCAGCACCGTCTTCGGCGCCCAGAACACCGCGCCCTTGGCGTGCGCCTCCCCCAGGACGGCCCGGAACTCGCCCCGCCGGGCCTCGCGCAGCGCCAGCTGGGCGGAGAGCAGCACCCCGTGCGGGGAGCGGTCGGTGGGGGTGGCCTGGGCGCTGGTCTGGGACGGGGTGGCGGGCCGCGCGGAGCTGTCGCCCGGGCTCGAGCCGGTGCAGCCGCTCACCGCGGCCAGCAGCAGGGCGGCCCCGAGCAGGGCCGCGGTCGTCCGCACGCGTGCCGTCATCGGTCCCTCCTTCCGGCCGTCCGTTCCGCTCCCCCACCTTGTCACGCGTCCCGTCCGGCCCGGCGGCGACCCCGGGCCGGACGGGACGGGATCGCTACTTCAGCACATCCTCCAGCGAGAAGACCTCGGAGTCAGCCGGGGCCTTGGTCGGCTGGACGCTGCCGAGGTCGCTGTAGGTGATCTTGGAGAAGCCGGTCGCCTGGCCGGTACCGGACTGCTGGACGAGCTCGTTCTTGGCGTTGATCCAGAACTCGACGGTGATCGTCGAGCCCTTCTTCTTCAGCTCGTCCAGCACCTTGGTCTTCAGCTCCGGCTTCAGCTGCAGCTTCTCGACCAGGGCGTCCACCGGGATGTCGCTGCGGTAGTGCTTGCAGAACTGACCCTCCACCGTCTCGGTGCCCGACTCGATCGCGGTCGGCGCGGCGACGGCCAGCTGCACGGCCGGGTCCATCAGCTCCAGGCTGGAGGCCTTGCCGACGGCGTCACCCCCGCCCGGCGCGCCCTGGGCGTCGTCCTTCGGGTCGATCTTCATCCAGGTCTTGCCGCCGGCCAGCTGGGCGAGGCTTGCCCCGGCCCCGACGTACATCACGTCACCGACGAAGAGGACCTTGGTGTCCTGGCCCTCGCTCTTGGTGTTGAGCAGGAAGGACTTCGGCGCCTTCCAGACGAACTCGCCGGTGCCTGCGGCCTCGCCGGTGACGGCCAGCTTGGCGCTGCCGGCCTTCTCCATCACCGCGGCCGAGGCGAGCAGCGTCTCCTTGGCACCGAGGTTCGCGCCGCCGCCCGCACCCTTGCCGGCCGCAGCACCGTCGGAGGCGGTCGAACCCGGCTTGGCGTCGGCGGTGCTGCTGCCCGACCCGGAGCTACCACAAGCGGTCAGCAGACCTGCGGCCAGGCAGGTCACGGCAACGGTACGCAGTGCGCGCACGAGAGTCCCCCTCTAATCTGATTCTCATTCAAAAGGCCATCGGACTCTATCCGATGGCCTTTCGGGCGCGCGCGACCAATTAACGGCACCGGGCCCGCACCCCCGAAGAGGGGTGCGGGCCCGGTGAGTTGACCGCGTGGGGAACTGACCTGAGGTCAGACCGCCGCCGGGTCCTCCTCGACGAGGAGGTTACGGGTGCGGTTCGGGTCCACCTGGATGCCGGGGCCCATGGTGGTGGAGAAGGCGATCTTCTTGATGTAGCGGCCCTTGGCGGCGGACGGCTTGGCCCGGAGGACCTCGTCCAGCGCCGCGGCGTAGTTCTCGACCAGCTGCTCGTCCGAGAACGAGGACTTGCCGATGATCAGGTGCAGGTTCGAGTGCTTGTCGACGCGGAACTCGATCTTGCCGCCCTTGATCTCGTTGACGGCCTTGGCGACGTCCGGGGTCACGGTGCCGGTCTTCGGGTTCGGCATCAGGCCACGGGGACCGAGCACGCGGCCCAGGCGGCCGACCTTGCCCATGAGGTCCGGGGTGGCGACGACGGCGTCGAAGTCCAGACGACCCTTGGCCACCTCGTCGATCAGCTCGTCCGAGCCGACGATGTCGGCACCCGCGGCACGCGCGGCCTCGGCACGCTCACCGTTCGCGAAGACCAGGACCCGGGCGGTCTTACCGGTGCCGTGCGGGAGGATGACGGTGCTGCGGACCATCTGGTCGGCCTTGCGCGGGTCGACACCCAGGCGCATGGCAACCTCGACGGTGCCGTCGAACTTGGTGGTGGAGGTCGCCTTGGCGAGGCGGACGGCCTCGAGCGGGGCGTAGATCCGGGTGCGGTCGACCTGGGCGTCCGCGGCCTTGAGGGCCTTGCTGCGCTTCACTGCTGCTCCTAGTAACTAATGGAGTTCGTGGTATTCACGGGCCGCGCTGGCCCTACCACGGTGGACGTACGGGCTGATCAGCCCTCGACGGTGATGCCCATCGACCGGGCGGTGCCGGCGATGATCTTCTCCGCGGCGTCCAGGTCGTTGGCGTTCAGGTCGGGCATCTTGGTGGTGGCGATCTCGCGCACCTGGGCCGAGGTCAGCTTGGCGACCTTGGTCTTGTGCGGCTCCTTGGAGCCCTTGTCGATGCCCGCGGCCTTCAGGATGAGGCGCGCAGCCGGCGGGGTCTTCGTGACGAAGGTGAAGGAACGGTCGTCGTAGACCGTGATCTCCACCGGCACGATCATGCCGCGCTGCGACTCGGTGGCCGCGTTGTACGCCTTGCAGAATTCCATGATGTTGACGCCGTGCTGACCCAGCGCGGGGCCGACCGGCGGCGCCGGGTTGGCCGCACCGGCGTTGATCTGGAGCTTGATAAGCCCCGTGACCTTCTTCTTCTTGGGAGGCATGTCTCTCCGGGTCCTTCCGAGAGGTGAGTGCTGGTGGTACCCGGCACCGGGGCGAAACCCGGATGCCAGGACACACATCGGACCAGGCTAACCGCTGATGCGGCGCTGGACCAAAACGGTGCCGGGGCGGAGGCTTCCGCCCCGCCCCGGCACCGGTGACCTGTGGGTCAGTTCTTCTGGATCTGGTCGAAGGAGAGCTCGACCGGGGTCTCCCGGCCGAAGATCTCCACCAGGCCCTTGACCTTCTTCGAGTCGGGGTTGATCTCGTTGATGGTCGCCTGCAGGGTGGCGAACGGACCGTCGGTGACGGTGACCGAGTCGCCGACCTCGAAGTCCAGCACCTGGACCTCGACCGGGCGCACCGGCGAAGCCTTGCCGGCTTCCTTGGCGGCGGCGCGCTCCACGTCGGGGGCGAGCATCTTGACGACCTCGTCCAGGGTCAGCGGGTACGGGTCGTAGGCGTTGCCGACGAAGCCGGTGACACCGGGGGTGTTGCGCACGACGCCCCAGGACTCGGGGGTGAGGTCCATGCGCACCAGCACGTAGCCGGGGAGCTTGTTCTGCCGGATGGTCTTGCGGTCGCCGTTCTTGATCTGGACGACCTCCTCCTGCGGAACCTGGGACTCGAAGATGTAGTCCTCGACGTTCAGCGAGACGGAGCGCTGCTCCAGGTTCTGCTTCACCCGGTTCTCGTAGCCGGCGTAGGTGTGGATGACGTACCACTCGCCCGGGGCGCGGCGCAGCTGCTCGCGGAACTCGGCGACGGGGTCGGACTCGACCTCCTCGACGACCAGAGCCTCTTCGTCGGCGGCCTCGTCGGCGGCCTCGTCGTCCACCTCGTGCACGGCCTCGACCTCGGCCGGCTCGCCCGCCTCGGCGTCGGCGGCCTCGACCTCGTCCTCGTCGCCGTCCACGCCGGCTGCACCCTCAACGGTCGCCTCAGCAACGGACTCGGCTTCGGCAGCCTCGGCCGCGTCCAGCTCGGCGGCGACATCCGCCTCGCGGACGGTCTCGTCGGCGTCGTACAGGGGGGACTCAGACACGGTCGCTGCTTCTTTCCTGGTTGTGGAACGGATACCTCAACAGTACCGACTCAACGGTAGTCGCCCGTGAGCGTTCGCGCCGACAGCTCGACCCGGGCCGAGGGATTCGGCCCGGGTCGGGGTGAAGTATCGGTGCGGAATCCGCGGGGATCCCGGTTTCGGGTCGGACTGATCGGGCGTCAGCCGAAGAGCCAGAAGGCTCCCTTGGCGAAGACCCAGTCGAGACCGGCGACCAGCAGCATCAGCACGATCACGAAGGTCACCACGACGGTGGTGTACTGGATCAGCTGGCTGCGGGTGGGCCAGACGACCTTGCGCAGTTCGGCGATGATCTGGCGGTAGAAGATGCCCATCCGCGCGAACAGGCCCTTCTTGGCCCGCTTGCCGGACTTCTTGCCACCCTCGCCGCCGGCCTTGTTGGCACGCCGACGCTCACGCCGCGACAGCTTGCCGTCCGCGGTGGTCTCGTCCGCCGCGTCGGCCCCCTCGGGGTTGCCGCTCTCAGGCGTTGCGGTGGAGCCCGTGGTCTCCGTCACTCGTCCTCACCTGAATCCGGGTCCTGCGGAGCTACCGTGCCTGTTGCACGGGCGATCCGGCGAAAGCAGTGCTGGGCGGGGCCTTCTCCGCATCAAGCCCGCTCGCTCTTCGGAGCGAACGGGCTTGGCACGAGTCGAGCTGCAGGGCACGAGGGACTCGAACCCCCAACCGCCGGTTTTGGAGACCGGTGCTCTACCAATTGAGCTAGTGCCCTTCGGAACCCTGCGGCTCCGTCGTGGCCCCCAACCTACCGTATCCACCCGGCCGTGTGGTGTACCCGGCCGAAGGATCCGCACTTGGGAGCCGTCGAGCAGTGAGTGTACGGGTTCTTCGCCGATTGGTCGAACCTCATTCACCGCGGCCCGCGCGGCGGCGTCACCCGGTCGGCCTCACGGCGTCACCCGATCGGCGGCAGCGTACGGATGCTGGAACGCGCCGGTACGCATGGTGGAACCGCGATGCCCGAGGCCTGTGCGGTCTGGGACCATGCAAGACATGAGCGCACCCACCCCCGAGAACGTCCCCCCCGCGAGCCGCCGGGTCTCCGCCCGGGTCGGCGCCATCGCCGAGTCGGCCACCCTCGCGGTCGACGCCAAGGCCAAGGCCCTCAAGGCGGCCGGCCGTCCGGTGATCGGCTTCGGCGCCGGCGAGCCCGACTTCCCGACCCCCGGCTACATCGTGGACGCGGCCGTCGCTGCCTGCCAGGACCCGGCCAACCACCGCTACACCCCGGCCGGCGGCCTGCCGGAGCTGAAGGCCGCGATCGCCGCCAAGACGCTGCGCGACTCCGGCTACCAGGTGGACGCCTCGCAGGTGCTGGTGACCAACGGCGGCAAGCAGGCGATCTACAACGCCTTCGCCGCGATCCTCGACCCGGGCGACGAGGTGATCATCCCGGCCCCGTACTGGACCACCTACCCGGAGGCCGTGAAGCTGGCCGGCGGCACCCCGGTCGAGGTCGTCGCGGACGAGACCACCGGCTACAAGGTCTCGGTGGCGCAGCTGGAGGCCGCCCGCACCGCGAACACCAAGGTGGTGCTGTTCGTCTCGCCGTCCAACCCGACCGGCGCGGTGTACACCGAGGCCGAGGCCGAGGCGATCGGCCGCTGGGCGCTGGAGCACGGCCTGTGGGTGCTCACCGACGAGATCTACGAGCACCTGGTGTACGGCGACGCGCAGTTCACCTCGCTGCCGGCCCTGCTGCCCGAGCTGGCCGACAAGTGCATCGTGGTCAACGGCGTGGCGAAGACCTACGCGATGACCGGCTGGCGGGTGGGCTGGCTGATCGCTCCCAAGGACGTGGTGGCCGCCGCCTCCAACCTGCAGTCGCACGCCACCTCCAACGTCTCCAACGTGGCGCAGCGCGCCGCGCTGGCGGCCGTGTCCGGCGACCTGTCCGCGGTGGACGAGATGAAGACCGCGTTCGACCGCCGCCGCCGCACCATCGTGGCGATGCTGAACGAGATCGAGGGCGTGTACTGCCCCGAGCCCGAGGGCGCGTTCTACGCCTACCCGTCGGTCAAGTCGCTGCTGGGCAAGGAGATCCGCGGCAAGCGCCCGCAGACCTCCGCCGAGCTGGCCACGTTGATCCTGGAGGAGGCCGAGGTCGCGGTCGTCCCCGGCGAGGCCTTCGGCACCCCGGGCTACCTGCGGCTGTCCTACGCGCTGGGCGACGCCGACCTGATCGAGGGCGTCAGCCGGATGCAGAAGCTGCTGGCCGAGGCCCGCGCCTGACCCGTCCGGGCTTCGACCGCCCCTCGCACCTCACCCGTTCGGGCGACGTGCGGGGGGCGGTTCCGGTTTCGGCGGGTTATGCGGCAGGATCGGTGAATGGATCGCCTGCGTGATGTCCGGAGCCTCCCGAAGGCTCATCTCCACCTGCACTTCACCGGTTCGATGCGCCCCGCGACGCTGCTCGAACTCGCCGACAAGCACGGCGTTCGGCTGCCCGAGGCGCTCAGTTCGGGCCATCCGCCGAAACTGCGGGCGACCGACGAACGCGGCTGGTTCCGGTTCCAGCGCCTGTACGACACCGCGCGCTCCTGCCTGCGCGACGAGTCCGACATCCGCCGGCTGGTTCGGGAGACCGCCGAGGACGAGCGCGCCGACGGCTCCCGCTGGCTGGAGATCCAGGTCGACCCGACCTCGTACGCGCCGCTGCTGGGCGGGCTGACTCCCACCCTGGAGCTGATCCTGGACGCCGTTCGGGAGGCCTCCGAGGCCACCGGGGTGGGCATCCGGGTGCTGGTCGCGGCGAACCGGATGAAGTCGCCGATGGACGCCCGCACGCTGGCCCGGCTGGCCGTCCGGTACACCGACCAGGGCGTCATCGGATTCGGCCTGTCGAACGACGAACGGCGGGGCCTGGCAAGGGACTTCGATCGCGCGTTCGCGATCGCCCGGAGCGGCGGGCTGCTGGCCGCGCCGCACGGCGGGGAGCTGGCCGGGCCGGGTTCGGTCCGCGACTGCCTGGACGACCTGGGCGCCGGGCGGATCGGCCACGGCGTGCGGGCCGCCGAGGACCCGCGGCTGCTGCAGCGGCTCGCCGACCGGCAGGTCACCTGCGAGGTCTGCCCGGCGTCGAACGTCGCGCTCGGCGTCTACGAGCGACCCGAGGACGTCCCGCTGCGCACCCTGTTCGAGGCCGGGGTGCCGCTGGCGCTGGGCGCCGACGACCCGCTGCTGTTCGGTTCCCGGCTGGCCGACCAGTACACCCTGGCCCGTGAGTCGCACGAGTTCACCGACGCAGAACTGGCCGAGCTGGCCCGGCAGTCGATCCGGTCGTCGCGGGCCCCCGAGCACATCGCCAAGGAGCTGCTGGCGGACGTCGACGCCTGGCTGGTCGAGGAGCCGGCCCCCGCCGAGGCGGTTCCGGTTTCGCTCTAGAGGCTGACGCCGACCATCACCGGTTCGTTGACCAGGTCCACCCCGAAGGCCGCCCGCACGCCGTCCCGCACCTCGCGGGCGAGTGCGAGCAGGTCCTCGGTGGTGGCCGAGCCGCGGTTGGTGAGGGCCAGGGTGTGCTTGGTGGAGAGCGTGGCCGGGCCGGTGCCGTGGCCCTTGCGGAAGCCCGCGTTGTCGATCAGCCAGGCCGCCGAGGTCTTGGTGCGGCCGTCACCGGCCGGGTAGTTGGGGGCCCGAAGTTCACCCAATCGGGCGGTGAAGTCGGCGAACTGAGTGTCCGTCAGGATCGGGTTGGTGAAGAAGGAGCCCGCCGACCAGGTGTCGTGGTCGGCGGGGTCGAGCACCATGCCCTTGCCGGCCCGCAGCCGCAGCACCTCGGTGTGCGCCTCGGCGAGCTTCACCCGCTGCCCGGCCTCGACGCCGAGCGAGCGGGCCACCTCCGCGTACTTCACCGGGGAGGACAGCCCGCCCTCGTCGGCGAGCCGGAAGCGGACCCGCAGCACCACGTACCGGTCCGGGTCGGCCTTGAAGCGGCTGTGCCGGTAGGAGAAGGCGCAGTCGGCGCCCGCCAGCGTCACCGTTTCGCCGAGCAGGCGGTCGTAGGCGACCACCTCGGTGATGGTCTCGGCGACCTCCTGGCCGTACGCGCCGACGTTCTGCACCGGGGTCGCGCCCGCGGAGCCGGGGATGCCGGCCAGGAACTCGATGCCGGCCAGTCCGGCGTCGACGGTGCGGGCCACCGCGTCCGACCAGACCTCGCCGGCCGCGAGTTCCAGCAGCGTGCCGTCCAGCGTGAAGCCGGCGGTGGCGATCCGCAGGACGGTGCCGGGGAAGCCGGCGTCGGAGATCACCAGGTTGGAGCCGCCACCGATCACCAGCAGCGGCTCCCCGGCCCGGTCGGCCGCGCGGACCGCGGCGACCACCTCGGCGTCCGTCTCGGCCGTCACCAGCCGGCGGGCGGGGCCGCCGAGGCGCAGCGTCGTCAGCGGGGCCAGCGGTGCGTCCATCTGCTCAATCACCGCCCCAGCGTAACCGCCACCCGCCCGAGGGGATCAGGAGCGGCCGGCGGCGGCCAGCGGCGGGAGGTCACCGGCCCCGGCCGGGGCGGCGGCGCGCATGCCGTGCCGGCGCGGGACGAAGGACGCGGCCACCGATCCGGCGGCGACCACGGCGGCGCCGACCACCAGCGCGGGGACCGCGCCGTCGGTGAAGGCGGCGGCGCTGCCGTAGCCGCCCTGCGCGGAGAACACGGCGGACAGCACGGCCACCCCGAGCGCCCCGCCGACCTCGCGCATCGCGTTGTTGGCGCCGGAGGCGATGCCCTGCTCGGCGGGGCGGACGCTTGCCATCACCAGGCTCGCGGTGGGCGCGAAGTACAGCGACATGCCGATGCCGCAGACCACCAGGATCGGAACCTGCTGCCCGTACCCGGCGGAGTGGTCGATCAGCAGCGCGTACCCGGCCAGCCCAAGGGCCTGCAGGGCGAGGCCGGTGACGACCAGCGGCCGGGCGCCGATCCGGTCGATGAGCAGTCCGGCGAGCGGGGAGATCAGCAGCGGCATTCCGGTCCACGGGAGCATCCGCAGGCCGGCCTGCTCGGGGGTGTAGCCGCCGATGCCCTGGAAGTACTGGCTGATCAGGAAGATCGAGCCGAACATGCCGAGGTACAGAGGTACATCAGGGGCCCGGAGCCCCCGGGCGCCCTGGCGCCCGGGGGGGGTGAGCCTCAGCCCAGCCGGACCACGGCCCGGGCCATGCCCAGGACCTTCTGGCCCTCGCTGGTCGCCACCAGGTCCACCCGCACCCGGTTGTCGTCCAGCAGCACCGCGACCTTGCCGGTGACCTCGATCACCGCGCCCACGCCGTCGTTCGGGACGACCACCGGCTTGGTGAAGCGGACGCCGTACTCGACCACCGCGGCCGGGTCGCCGACCCAGTCGGTGACCACCCGGACGGCCTCGGCCATGGTGAACATGCCGTGCGCGATCACGTCCGGCAGGCCGACCTCGCGGGCGAACTTCTCGTTCCAGTGGATCGGGTTGAAGTCCCCCGACGCCCCCGCGTACTGGACCAACGTGGCCCGGGTCACCGGGAACGACTGGGCCGGCAGCTCGGTGCCGACCTGGACCTCGTCAAAGCGGACCGCCACGGTCACTCCTCCCCGGCTTCGTCGGCGGCACGGGCCACCAGCGTCATGATCGACGTCACCACGTGCTCGCCGCTGGCGTCGTGCACCTCGCCGCGGACCGTCAACACGTCGTTGCCCGCCAGCGACTTGATCGCGTCGATGGAGATCGTCACCGAGAGCCGGTCACCGGCCCGGGCCGGGCGGGAGTACACGAACTTCTGGTCGCCGTGCACCACCCGGCTGTAGTCCAGACCCAGCTCCGGGTCGTTCACCACCTGCGCCGCGGCCTGGAAGGACAGCATGAACGGGAAGGTCGGCGGGGCGATCACGTCCGGATGGCCGAGCGACTTGGCCGCCTCGGCGTCCGTGTACGCCGGGTTCGCGTCGCCGATCGCGGCGGCGAACTCGCGGATCTTCTCCCGGCCGAGCTCGTACGGCGGGGTGGGCGGGTAGGTCCGCCCGATGAACGAGGGGTCGAGCGGCATGGGCAACTCCTCTGGTGGTCCGTCAGGGCGGTCAGGCCGTCAGGTTCGCTATGCAGAAATGACTCCAGGCCGCGCCCCGTAACGGGGTGCGGCCTGGAGTCGAGGCAAAGTCAGCGGGTCTCGCGGTGCGCCGTGTGCGAGTTGCAACGCGGGCAGTGCTTCTTCATCTCAAGACGGTCCGGGTCGTTGCGCCGGTTCTTCTTGGTGATGTAGTTCCGCTCCTTGCACTCCACGCAGGCCAGCGTGATCTTCGGGCGGACGTCAGTGGCAGCCACGGGAGTGCCTTCCTGGGACAACGAATAAGAACACAGACAAGAGTAGCCGATCGGGAGTTGAACCCCCCGATCGACTACGCGGGGTAGCGGTGACCGGACTTGAACCGGTGACACAGCGATTATGAGCCGCTTGCTCTACCAACTGAGCTACACCGCTTTGATGAACGAAACCTCACCGAGGCGAGGAGTCTTTCACCAGAGCCCCCATGCGGAATCGAACCGCAGACCTTCTCCTTACCATGGAGACGCTCTACCGACTGAGCTATAGGGGCGAACGAGGAAGAGATTACACGGTTCCGGGCCAGAGGTGAAATCCGTATCCGCAGCCGATCTCCGCAGGTCGAAGGGGCCGCACTGACGGCCCGTCGCCCGACACCCGTTCGAGCCCGCCGCAACCGGAACCGGCCCTCCGCGACCGCCCCCTCCCACGACACGGGCGGCGGCCCGCATCCGAGCGTCCCGGCCGGGCGCCGCCTAGGCTCGACCGTCAGTGACCTCTCGCGGGTGCGCCGCAGACCGGCCCCGCAACCGGGCCCCCGGGCCGCCGGGCGGTCAACCGGACTGGAGGAGCGGGCCGATGAGCGAACGCAGCGAGGGCGCCCAGCCGCCGCCGTCCGCCAACCCGCTCGGACACGGGCCGGTACTGCTGCTCACCGGGGCCCGGCTGATCGACGGCCGGGTGGTGGACGTCCGGATCAGCGGGGACCGGATCCAGGCCGTCGGCACCGTCGGCAGCCTCGGACCACTGCCCGCGATGCCCGGCCGCCCCACCGTCACCACCGGCGCCCGCATCGACCTCTCCGGCTACCTGCTGCTGCCCGCCCCCGCCGAACCGCACAGCCACTACGACGACGCGTTCTCCGCCGCCCTGCCCGCCCCTCCCCCGGACGCGCCCGCCGACCTGGTCCGCCGGGTCACCGAGGCCGCACTCACCTCGCTCGGCTACGGGGCCACCGCCCAGCGCACCCACGTCCGGATCGGCGACGTGCACGGACTCGGACGGCTGGAGGCCGTCCTCACCGCCCGGCAGTCGCTGCGCGGACTCGCCGAACTCCAGGCCGTCGCCATGCCCCGGCTGCTCACCGGGCTGGCCGGCGCCGACGGCCGGGCCCAGCTGCGCGAGGCGCTCAAACTCGGCGCGGACGCGGCCGGCGGCTGCCCCGACCTCGACCCCGACCCGATCGGCTACGTCCAGGTCCTGCTGTCCGCCGCCACCGAGGCCGACTGCCCCGTCGACCTGCACACCGACGCCGCCGACCGCACCCAGCTCGCCCGCCTCGTCGCCGCCCTGGCCCCGCACCGGCCCCGGGTCACCCTCGGCCCGTGCAGCGCGCTGCCACCCGGCGGCTCCACCGTGCTCGCCAACTCCGGCATGCGGGTCGCCTGCCTCCCGCAGAACGGCGGCTGCACCGGCCTCGAAGCCCCCCCGACCGGCCTGCACCCCTCCCTGCTGCGCGAATTGGCCCACGCCCGGGTCGCCCTCACCGCCGGCGCCGGCAGCCTGCGCGACGCCGCCAACCCCGTCGGCCGGGCCGACCCGCTCGAAACCGCCCGACTCCTCGCCGCCGGCGGCGCACTCTCCCCCGAAGCCGCCTACGACGCCGTCTCCACCCAGGCCCGCGCCACCCTCGGCCTGCTCCCCGTCCGGGTCGACGCCGGCTTCCCCGCCGAACTCCTCGCCGTCCGCGGCGACAGCCTGGTCGGCGCCTTCGCCGGCGGCCACTCCCGCCTGGTCGTCCACTGCGGCCGGGTGGTCTCCCGCACCAGTGCCGTCCGCGAGTTCGCCGACACCGTGGCCCTCGCCCTGCCCCGCCAGAACCACCCGGGCTAACGGAGGACGTACCCCGGATACCGCCGCCGCTCCCCTGACGGATGCTCGACCACCAGGGCATCCGGCTTCGTCCAGAACTTGCAGCCCGCCGGGATGAACACCGGGCGCTCCAACCAGAACCAGCCGATCCGCCGGACCAACAGCATCCGCGGCGTGACCGGCCGGTACTCAAGAAATTCCATGCCGCCCATGCTCCCGGGCCAGGCCCCACCCCCGCCGACGAAAAAGCCCCCGGTCTGCGTTTCCGCAGATCGGGGGCTGTTTCACTATCCAGTGGCTGGTGCAGGGTTCGAACCTGCGTAGCTTGCGCGACAGATTTACAGTCTGCTCCCTTTGGCCGCTCGGGCAACCAGCCAGGGATGGTGTCTCGCGGAGCACTGCCCCGTTCGACGTCGTAAACGATACCCGATGTTGGGGGGTGGTCTGCCACTCGTTTCGTCACATGATGATCAAGGTCAGGACGCGAGCTGTTGCGGGCGGGTGCGCGGGGGGCTGGATAGGCTGGGGCGTCGCCCGCCAGTGGCGGGTGGCGCAGACCGTGCAGCCAGTAGTTCAAGGAGACCAACACCCATGGCCGACTCCAGTTTCGACATCGTCTCGAAGGTCGAGTGGCAGGAGGTCGACAACGCGATCAACCAGACCTCCCGCGAGATCGCCACCCGCTTCGACTTCAAGAACGTGGGCGCCGAGATCAAGCGGACCGGCGAGAAGATCGAGATGAAGGCCAACGGCGAGGAGCGGGTCCGGGCGATCCTGGACGTGCTGCAGACCAAGTTCGTGAAGCGCGGACTGTCGCTGAAGGCGCTGGACGCGGCGGAGCCGCACCTGTCCGGCAAGGAGTACAAGATCTTCGCCGACATCAAGGAAGGCATCACCACCGAGGATGCCAAGAAGGTGGCGAAGATCATCCGCGACGAGGGCCCCAAGGGCGTCAAGGCCCAGGTCCAGGGCGACGAGCTGCGGGTCACCTCGAAGTCGCGCGACGACCTGCAGGCCGTGCAGACCCTGCTGAAGGGCAAGGACCTGGAGTTCGCGCTGCAGTTCGTCAACTACCGCTGACGCAACGGCAGTAGGGCCGGCACTCCGGCACGGGAGGGCGCACCGGGAACGGTGCGCCCTTCGGCATTCCGGGGCCGATCTGTCCCGGGACCGGATTGCCGCGGTCCGGGTCGGGCGGGCGGGCGTGCCAGCGATCTGCCAGTGGTTCGGCAGCGGGGTGCGGGAGCGTTCCGGGTGCTGGGCGGGATGCTGCGACCGAGGGGCGTGGGCGACCGGCCGGTCGGTGGAGGGAGGACGTTCGGATGGCTCGTCGTGGGCGTGTTGCGTGGCGGTTGGGGGCGGGGGCCGCGGTGGCCGCGCTGTTGGGGACGACGGCTCCGGCCGAGGCGGTGGCGGCGACGGTGCCGCGGTTGGCGTGGGCGGCGTGCGCGGAGGGTTTCGAGTGCGCGACCGCCCGGGTGCCGGTGGACTACCGGGATCCGCGCGGGGCCGGGCTCGACCTAGCCGTCATCCGGCATCCGGCGGGCGATCCGGCACACCGGATCGGGTCGCTGTTCTACAACCCGGGCGGACCGGCCGTGCCCGGCACGATGGCGCTGCCGCTGGTGCTCGACCGGTTCCCGGAGGAGGTGCGGGAGCGCTTCGACATCGTCAGCTTCGACCCGCGCGGCAGCGGCGGCAGCGCGCCCGTCCAGTGCTTCGACAACCCGGCGGACGAGCAGGCGCTGCTGGCCGGCACCGCCGTCGGCTACCCGGAGGGCCCCGAGCAGCAGCGGGCCTGGGTGGACGCGTACCGGCAGCTGGGCCGGCGGTGCGCGTCCCGGCCTCTGGTGTCGCACCTGTCGACCGCGAACACCGCCCGGGACCTGGACCTGCTCCGCCGGGCCGTGGCTGACCGGGACCTCAGCTACCTGGGCACCTCGTACGGCAGCTACCTGGGTGCCACGTACGCCAACCTGTTCCCCGACCGGGTGCGCGCCATGGTGCTGGACAGCGGCCCCGACCCGGTGGCCTGGTCCACCGGGCGCGACGGGCAGGCCGCCACCATGGGTCCGCTGCTGCGCAATCGCAGCGACGTCGCCGCCGCCCGGGTGCTGGACGCCTTCCTCGACGACTGCGGCCAGGCCGGCCCCGCCGGGTGCGCGTTCTCCGCCGGGACGGCCGCCGCCACCCGGGCCCGGTACGACGAACTGCTGACCCGACTGCGCGCCCGGCCGGCGGTGCTCGGCGACACCACGTTCACCGAGGCCGTGGCGGTGGAGACGACGATCATCCACTTGTACGCCGCGGCGCCCGTCCCCGGCATCCCCGGCACCGGCTGGGCGCAGCTCGGCACGAAGCTCCAGGCGCTGTGGGCGGCGACCGACGCGCCCACCGGGCCGCTGCCGCCCGCTGTCCACCCGTCGCCGGACCAGGCGCTGGCGGTGGTGTGCGCGGACAGCGCCGCCCCGTCGGCCACCGCCGACCCGGCGAGGACGGCGGCGCTGGCCCGGGCCAGGTCGGGTGCGCTCGGCCCGTGGTTCGCCTGGACGGACGAGCGCTGCACCGGCTGGCCTGCCCCGGACCGCGACCGGTACGACGGCCCGTGGAACCGCCGGACGGCCCGGCCGGTCCTGGTGGTGGCGAACACCGGCGACCCCGCGATGCCGTACGAGGGTTCGCGCGCACTGGCCCGCTCGCTCGACCGGGCCACCCTGCTGACCGTGAACGGCTTCGGCCACACCGTGCTGGCCAACCCGAGCGACTGCGCGGCCCGGCACGAGGCCCGCTACCTGGTGGACGGCATCCTGCCGGCGGCGGGGACGGTGTGCGCGCCGAACCGGGGGCCGTTCGAGCAGGGCTGAGCGGCCGTCGGCCCAAGTGAGGCCGGCGAGGTCGGTGAGAACGGTGAGAGCGGTGAGAACGGTGAGAGCGGTGGCGGCGTTCGGCGCCCCGCTCCGAGCCGGGCCGCCCCTCTCGTCCCGCCCTCAGTCGCCGTCCAGCGCCGCCGCCTCCGGGTCGGCGAGGTTCAGCCCGGCGTCCCAGGCGGCCCGGAAGGCGGTGTCCCCGAGGGCGGTGGCGCAGGCGTCCAGGACGGTGCGGAGTTCGGGGTCGCCGGCGTCGTGGCCGCCGCGGAGGGCGTAGGCGGCGGCGAGGGTGGTGGTGGCGCGGGTGGGGGCGGCGAGGGCGAGGTGGTGTTCGGCGCAGCCTTCCAGGATGTCGGCGCGGACGGGGCGGTCCTGGCTGGTGGTGGCGAGTTCGAGTGCGCGCCGGTGCATGAGGGCGGCGGTGGCCGGGTCGGCGAGGCGCTGGTGGGTGCGGGCCAGGCTGGTGTGCAGGAGGGCGAGCAGGTGGAGGTGGGTGGGGCCGGTCGCGGGGAGTTGTTCGAGTCGGTGCAGGGTGGCTCGTTGGGTGGTCAGGGCGGTGGTCAAGTCGCCGGTGCGGCGGGCGAGTTCGCCGAGTGCGTAGTGGGCGGCGGCTGCCAGGTGCGGGTCGCGGGCGTGTTCGGCGGCGGCGCGGGCGCGTTCCAGGTCGGCCCGGGCGGCGGCGGGGTCGCCGTTGCGGGCGCGGAGGCGGCCGGACAGCAGCAGGGTCAGTGGCGCTTCGCCGGGGCCGCCGGTCTCGGCGTCCAGGACTGCGGCTTCGTCGAGTGCGCCGAGCGCTTCTTCGGCGGCGCCGGTGACCGCCAGCAGCGCGGCCAGCGTGACCAGGGCCATGGCGTGGCCCCAGCGGTCGCCGAGGGTGCGGAAACCGTCGACGGCGGTGCGCAGGCAGGCCTCGGCGGGGTCGATCCGGCCGGCGCTCAACTCGACACGTCCGAGCACCAGTTGGGCGGTGGACCGGGTCCACGCGTCGGGGTGTTCGCGGTACTCCCGCGCGGTTGCGGCGAGCGCGTCCGGCGGCCCGGCAAGGGCGAGCAGCAGGGCGGCGGCGAGGGCGACGGGGTGGTCGGCGTGCCGGGCGGTGGCGAGTGCCGCACCGAACGCCTCGGGCGCCGGAGGCGTCCCGGATTCCCTTAGCGGGGCGGTGAGTTGGGCGAGGATCACGCACCGGGCGTGCTGCTGTTCCAGGCCGGGCGGCGGCGTTGCGCCGTGGGCGGCGAGTACGGCCACGGTCCGTTCGCCGGCTTCGTGGGCGCGGCCGCGCATCAGCCAGGGCCAGGCACGGGCGGCCGCCAGCCGGAGGGCGTGGTCGGGCGGGCCGGCGGTGACGGCGCGGCGGAGTGCGGCGTCGAGGTTGTCCTGTTCGGCGTCGAGCCGGGCGAGTCGGTCGAGTTGGCGGTCGGTCCGCAGCAGGGGTTCGGCGTGTTCGGCGAGGTCGAGGAAGCAGCGCAGGTGGGCGGCGGCGGTGCGGTCGTGTTCGCCGGCCTCGGCGAGACGTTCGGCGGCGTAGGCGCGGACGGTCTCCAGCAGGCGGTAGCGCGGCGGCCCGGTCTCCGAACCGGCGCTCACCAGCAGGGACTTGTCGGCGAGTGCGGTCAGCAGGTCCTCGACGGCAGTGGGGTCGGGGTCCGGTCCGGTGGGCCAGTGCGCGGCGCAGACGGTGTGGGCGTCGTGGAGGACGGCTCCGGCGGCGAAGACGGAGAGCCGGCGCAGCAGGACGCGTTCGTCGGGGTCGAGCAGGTCCCAGCTCCAGTCGATGACGGCGCGCAGGGTGCGGTGCCGGTCGGGGGCGGTGCGCGGGCCGCGGTCGAGCAGGCGGAGGCGGTCGTGCAGGCGGGCCGCGATCCGGTCGGGGGTGAGGGCGCGGAGCCGGGCGGCGGCGAGTTCGAGGGCCAGCGGGAGGCCGTCGAGTTCCCGGCAGATCCGGACCACCGGTTCGACGGTGTCCCGGTCGAGGGCGAATCCGGGCCGGGCGGCGGCCGCTCGTTCGGCGAACAGGGCGACGGCGGGGTGGGCGAGGGCCTGCTCCGGGGTGCTGCCGGGTTCGGGGACGGCGAGCGGCGGCACCGGCCAGAGTGTCTCGCCGGGGACGCCGAGGGGTTCGCGGCTGGTGGCGAGCACGGTGAGCCGGGGGGCGGCCGCCAGCAGGCGGTGGGCGAGGTGGGCGGCGTCCGCGATCAGGTGTTCGCAGTTGTCGAGGACGAGCAGGACGTCGCGGCCGTCCAGCGCGCGGACGATCCGTTCCAGCGGGTCGCCGGGCTGCTCGCCGGTGGGGAGGCCGCCGGTGAGCGCCCCGGCGTCGGCGGGGCGCAGCGCGGCCAGTACGGCCCGGGCGGGCCCGTCGGGGCCTTCGGCGCCGGCGAGTTCGGCGAGCCGGACGTCCGCCGCGACCCCCGTGGCGACGGCGAGGGCGAGGCGGGTCTTGCCGACGCCGCCCGGTCCGGTGAGGGTCACCAGGCGGGAGCGGCGCAGCCGGTCCCGGACGGCCGCCAGGTCGGCGTCGCGGCCGATCAGCGCGGTGAGCGGGCCGGGCAGCACGGGGCGGCCCACCGGGGCGGGGCGGCCCACCGGGGCGGGGCGGCCCGCCGGGGCGGGGCGCGGAGCAGGCGGCCGGGTGCCTGCCAGGACGTGCAGGTGGGCGTCGCGCAGTTCGTCGGACGGGTCGGTGCCGAGCTCTTCGGCCAGCGCCTGCCGGGTGCGGTCGAACACCTCCAGCGCGTCGGCGCCCTGGCCGTTGGCGTGCAGGGCGCGGATCAGCCGGGCGGCGGTCCGCTCGCGCAGCGGGTGGGCGACGCGCTGTGCGGTGAGTTCGGCGACCAGCCGGGGCAGGGTGTCGGCCCGGCCGAGGGCGAGCAGGGCGTCGGCGCGGTCCTCGGTGGCGGCGAGCCGCAGTTCGGCGAGCCGGGCGGCGGGGGCGGCGGCGAATCCGGCGGCTTCGGCGTCGGCGAACGGTGCGCCGCGCCAGAGTTCCAGGGCGCGGCTCAACTCGTCGGCGGCGCGGGCGGGTTCGCCTGCGGCGAGGGCGGCCCGGCCGGTGGCGGCGCGCTGTTCGAAGTCCCAGGCGTCGACGTGGCCGCGGGGCAGGTCGAGCAGGTATCCGGCGGGGTGCGAGCCGATGGCGGTGCGGTCCGGGCCGAGGGTGCGGCGCAGCCGGGAGACCAGTGACTGCACGGCGCCGGCCGGTTCGTCGGGCGGGGTGTCGCCCCAGAGGTCGTCGACCAGCCGTTCGCGGGTGACCACCCGCCCGGGGTCGAGGGACAGCCGGATCAGCAGCAGCCGCAGCCGGGTTCCGCCGAGTCCGGGCGCCGGCCCGTCGTCGGGCACCACGTGGAGCGGTCCCAGCACGTTGATCCGCACCTTGCCAGCTCCCCGTCCGTCCGATCGCCGGTGATCATTCTCGCGCCGTCCGGTCGGGCGCCGCACGGCGGGGGCAGGGGTCGGACGCCGGGTCAGTTCCCGGGCGGGGTGGGGTTCTCGGGCGTGGCGCGGCAGAGGGCGTCGAGGGCGTCGGCGAGCTCCTGCAGGCCGGTGGCGGGTGCGCCGAGGCCGTGGAGGATGCGGGCGAGCGGGGCGCCGTCGGCGGGGGTGAGCGGGCCGAGGGTGATGCGGCCGTCGTACCAGAGGGCGGCGCGCCGGCCGGTGGGGTGCTCGGCGTCGATCTCGGCGAAGGCGATCGGCGCGGCCTTGGACCAGCCCGCGATCCGCATCGCGAATCCGGAGGGGAATCGCTTGAAGTCGTAGTCGGGCGCGGTGGACGGCTGCTGGAGCGCGTGGTGGAGTTCGTCCGTCATCGGGATGAGCGCCAGCCCGTGGGGCAGGCGGGCGACCCGCGCGATCGGGAGCTCGGCCGCCACGACGGTGATCAGCTCATCGGTGGCGATCAGGGCGTTCAGTTCGTATGGCACCTCCCCATTCTCCGCCCGAAAAGTCATCAGGTCTGGAAAACAATCGAACTGGCTATCCATCGGATATACCGGACATGCACCGATCAAGTACCCCCACCCGCCGACGGGGTGCGGCAGAGTGGTCCGGGTGACCCGCACTCCCCCGCCCCGCCCGACCGCCGAACAGCTCGCCGCCGCCCAGGACACCACCATCCCCGACGTCGCCGCGCCAGGCCTGAGGGTGCTGTTCTGCGGCATCAACCCGGGCCTGTGGTCGGGCGCCACCGGCCACCACTTCGCCCGCCCCGGCAACCGTTTCTGGCCGGCCCTGCACCGGTCCGGCTTCACCCCGCGGCAGTTGGGGCCCGAGGAACAGGACGAACTGCTCGCGCTCGGGCTGGGCATCACCAACGTGGTGGCCCGGACCACCGCGAAGGCCGCCGAACTGACCCCCGCGGAGTACCGGGCGGGCGGCGAGGCGCTGGCCGCCCGGGTGCTCCGCCTGCGGCCGCGCGCGCTGGCGGTGCTCGGCATCGGCGCGTACCGGGCCGCGTTCGGACGGCCGAAGGCGGCGGTGGGCCGGCAGCCGGAGACCATCGGCGACACCGAGGTCTGGCTGCTGCCGAACCCGAGCGGGCTGAACGCGCACTACACGCTGGACGGGATCGCCGCCGAGTTCCGCACCCTGCGCGAGCACCTGGAGGCGTCAACCGCCCAGTAGCGCCCGCTCGAAGCGCTCGCGTTCACGCACCACGTACGCGGCGTCCGACAGGTACATCAGGTGGTGCCCGTCGGCCAGGTGCGAGGCGAACGCGGCGCTGCCGGCGGCGGCCTCGGCCCGCATGTGGTCGACCAGCGCGTGCAGCCGGGCCTCGACGGCGTCCACCAGCCCGGCCCGCCCGGCCGCGTCCAGCCCGTACGCGTCGCAGAACTCCCTGGCGCGGGCGGCCTGTTCGTCGGGCGTGCCGAAACCGTCGGCGTTCCCGGGCGCGGTGGTGGGGGCCCAGCGGTAGACCGCGTACGCGACGTCCCACAGCCGGGGGCCGGGATGCGCGGTGTCGAAGTCGATGACGCCGACCACCCGTTCACCGTCCAGCACGCAGTTGTGCGGGGCGTAGTCGCCGTGGCAGATCACCTCGGCGGGCTCGCGGGCGGGCAGCATCCAGCCGTCGGCCGCGTAGCCGGCGGTGGCGTCGTGGTAGGCGCGCAGCACCCGGGCCGCGGTGAGCAGCGCGGTGCGGGAGGCGGCGGCGGGTGTCGCCGGATAGTCGGAGACCTCGCCGGGCAGGAAGTCGAGAATCTCCCGCCCGTCGGCCGTCAGCCCGTGGAACCGGGGCGCCGCGGTGAACCTGTTCGTCCGCAGGTGCCCGAGCAGCCCGTGCACGGCCGGCGACCACGGCCCGGTCGGCCGCAGCACCCGCTCCCCGATCCGCTCCACCTGGTTGACGCCACCGGCCAGGATTTCGCTGTCCGCCACGCGCCCGCTCCTCCGTCAGCCGTCAAGGACCGGACGTTTCTACCCCGGCCCCGGGCGGCCGCCAACCGCTTTTCCGGTCAGCGCGCGCCGAACCCGTGGTCGGAGCTGACCACCTCGCGGCCGAGCGGGGTGAGCGAGATCGGCACCATCTTGAGGTTCGCCCAGCCGAACGGGATGCCGATGACCGACAGGAACAGCGGGATCGAGGTGACGATGTGACCGAGCGCCAGCCACCATCCGGCGAACACCAGCCAGATCACGTTCCCCACGCAGGACGGCGCGCCGACGTCGGGCCGCACCACGGTGGTCCGGCCGAACGGCCACAGCATGAAGCCGGCCAGCCGGAAGGACGCGATGCCGAACGGAATGGTGACGATCAGGACGAAGCAGATGATCCCGGCGAGGGCGTACCCGATCGCCATCCACAGGCCGCAGAACAGCAGCCAGATGACGTTGAGCAGGAAGTTGACCAGCTTCATGCCTCCAGCGTCCCACGCCCTGGCCCGGCTGGGGAGCCGGTGCGGCGCCGTTGTGGCAGGGGTGTGACGATGCGGCCGGGACAGGCGGAAGGCCCGCCCCGGGGGGGCGGGCCTTCCTGCACGGGCCGGGGTGTCAGGCGAGCAGTTTGTCCTTGGCCCGCTGGTACTCCTCGTCGGTGATCGCGCCGCTGTTCTTCAGGTCGGCCAGCCTGTGCAGGTCGTCCACGTGCCCCTTCGAGCCGCCCTCGGCAGTGCCGGAGGCCGGGGCGGTGCCGGCGGCGCGGCGGATGTAGTCCTGGAAGGCGGCGTCGGCCTGTTGGGCCTGGGCGAGGTCGCGTTCGTGCATGGAGCCGCCGCGGACGATCAGGTAGATCAGGACGCCGAGGAAGGGCAGCAGAATCACCAGCACCGTCCAGCCGGCCTTGGCGCCGCCGCCCATGTCCTGGCTGCGGAAGATGTCCCCGATGATCTTGAACAGCAGGAAGAACCAGAGGATCCAGAGGAACAGCTCCAGCATCGTCCAGAAGATGTTGAGCAACGGATAGTCCATGACGCTCCGATCCCGCGCACAGTCAGACGGAACGCCCCCGCGCCTCGCACGGCACAGGGACGAAACGATTCGTATCACCGTGAAACGGGCATCGCACGTCGGGCGTCAGGGGACCCGGTCCGGGTTGTTCTGCAGGCGGTCTAGCTCGGCGATGTCGGGGTGGTGGAGATCGAACGCCGGGGATTCGGAGCGGACCCGCGGCAGGGTGACGAAGTTGTGGCGCGGCGGCGGACAGGGGGTGGTCCACTCCAGCGAGCGGCCGTAGCCCCACGGGTCGTCCGTGGCCACTCGCGGCGCGTGCCCGGCCGTCCGCCAGACGTTGTACAGGAACGGCAGGGTGGACAGGCCGAGCAGGAACGAGCCGATGGTGGAGACGGTGTTCAGGGTGGTGAACCCGTCCGAGGCCAGGTAGTCGGCGTAGCGGCGCGGCATGCCCTCGGCGCCGAGCCAGTGCTGGACCAGGAAGGTGGTGTGGAAGCCGACGAACAGCGTCCAGAAGTGGATCTTCCCGAGCCGTTCGTCGAGCATCCGGCCGGTCATCTTCGGCCACCAGAAGTAGAAGCCCGCGAACATCGCGAACACCACCGTGCCGAACACCACGTAGTGGAAGTGCGCGACGACGAAGTAGCTGTCGGAGACGTGGAAGTCGATCGGCGGGGAGGCCAGCAGCACGCCGGTCAGGCCGCCGAACAGGAAGGTCACCAGGAAGCCGATCGACCAGAGCATCGGCGTCTCGAAGGACAGCGAGCCGCGCCACATGGTGCCGATCCAGTTGAAGAACTTCACTCCGGTCGGGACGGCGATCAGCAGGGTCATGAAGGAGAAGAACGGCAGCAGCACCTGCCCGGTGACGAACATGTGGTGCGCCCAGACGGTGATCGACAGGCCGGCGATCGCGATGGTGGCGGCGATCAGGCCCGAATATCCGAACATCGGCTTGCGGCTGAACACCGGGATGATCTCCGAGACGATGCCGAAGAACGGCAGCGCGATGATGTACACCTCGGGGTGGCCGAAGAACCAGAACAGGTGCTGCCAGAGGATCGCCCCGCCGTTCGCCGGGTCGAAGACGTGCGCGCCGAACTTGCGGTCGGCTTCCAGGCAGAGCAGCGCGGCGGCCAGCACCGGAAAGGCCATCAGGACCAGCACGGCGGTCAGCAGCACGTTCCAGACCAGGATCGGCATCCGGAACATGGTCATCCCCGGCGCCCGCAGGCAGGCGATCGTGGCGATGAAGTTGACCGAGCCGAGAATGGTGCCGAAGCCGGAGAACGCCAGGCCCATGATCCACATGTCGGCGCCGATGTTCGGCGAGTGCACCGCGGAGTTCAGCGGCGCGTAGGCGAACCAGCCGAAGTCCGCCGCACCGCCCGGGGTGACGAACCCGGCCATCACGATCAGCGAGCCGAACAGGTACAGCCAGTACGCGAAGGCGTTCAGCCGGGGGAAGGCGACGTCGGGGGCGCCGATCTGGATCGGCATGAACCAGTTCGCGAAACCCGCGAACAGCGGGGTGGCGAACATCAGCAGCATGATCGTGCCGTGGATGGTGAACAGCTGGTTGAACTGCTCGTTCGAGAGGAACTGCGTCCCCGGCCGGGCCAGCTCGGCCCGCATCAGCAGCGCCATCACCCCGCCGACCAGGAAGAACGCGAACGAGGTGACCAGGTAGAGGGTGCCGATCTGCTTGTGGTCGGTGGTGGTCAGCCACGTCACCAACCGGCGGCCCCGGTGCGGACGGGTGGCCCGGCCGAAGCGGCGGCGCGGTGCCCGCTCGACAGGCGGGCCGGTCACGCCCAGTTCGGTATCGCTCGGCAGCATCGTCACCGCACCGCACCTCCGGCCTCGGGTCTGGGAGTGCGTCCAGCACTACCAGCGGGGCCGATCGCCCGGACGGACGCTCGCCGGGCCGTCGCCCGAAGGAGTCAGCCGCGGGAGCCCAGCCTCGTCAGCGCCCGGCCATCCGCTCCAGGCGGTCGATCCGCTCGCGCATCGGCGGGTGGGTGGAGAACAGCTTCGCGCCGACCTCCCCGGGCCGGAACGGGTTGGCGATCATCATGTGGCTGGCGGTCTGCAACTGCGGCTCGGGCGGCAGCGGGAGGCGCTGGGTGCCGGCCTCCAGCTTGCGCAGCGCGCTGGCCAGGGCGAGCGGGTCGCCGGTGATCCGGGCTCCGTCGGCGTCCGCCTGGTACTCGCGGGAGCGGCTGACGGCCAGTTGGATCAGGCTCGCCGCGATCGGCCCCAGGATCATGATCAGCAGCATGCCGAACAGGCCCGGGCCCTCGTCGTCGTCGGAGCGGCCGAACGGGATCAGCCAGGCGAAGTTGACCAGGAACATCACCACCGAGGCCAGCGCGCCGGCCACCGAGGAGATCAGGATGTCCCGGTTGTAGACGTGGCTGAGCTCGTGGCCGAGCACCCCGCGCAGCTCGCGCTCGTCCAGCAGCTGGAGGATGCCGTCGGTGCAGCAGACCGCCGCGTTGCGCGGGTTGCGGCCGGTGGCGAAAGCATTCGGCGCCGGCGTGGGCGAGATGTACAGCCGGGGCATCGGCTGCCGGGCGGCGGTGGAGAGTTCACGGACGATCCGGTACAGCTGCGGGGCCTCGATCTCGCTGACCGGCCGGGCCCGCATCGCGCGCAGCGCCAGCTTGTCGCTGTTCCAGTACGCGTAGACGTTGGTGCCGAGCGCGATCAGCAGCGCCACCAGCAGGCCGGTGCGGCCGAAGAAACTGCCGATGATCAGGATCAGTGCGGACAGGCCGCCGAGCAGGACGGCCGTCCGCAATCCGTTGTGGTGGCGGTGCACTGCGGGCCCTCCTGTGGTGCCGGGGAAGCGGGTGGAGCAGCTTCCTTCTGCCGGGATCAACGCGCCGAGCTGGCCCGATCGTTCCCTTCGGCATTCGACCACAGGTCAGAACAGGCTGCCCGACACCACCTGAAGCACCAGTTGCGGGGCCACCGACAGCACCACGGCGGCGCTCGCCGCGAGGCCGAGCGCGGTGGCCAGCGAGGCCGGAACGCGGCGCGGCGCGACGACCTGCTCGGTGGACGGGGCGAACAGCAGGGCGGTCCACTTCAGGTAGTAGGCGAGCGCGATCACCACGTTCACCGCCATCACCACGGCCAGCCAGCCCAGGCCCGCGTCCACGGCCGACCGGAACACCACGACCTTGCCGCAGAGGCCGACCACGCCCGGCGGCAGACCGGCCAGGCAGAGCAGGAAGAACGCCATCGCGAACGCCGCCCAGCGGTTGCGTCCGGCCAGACCGCGGAACGACTCCAGCCGGCCCGAGCCGCCGACCAGCGCGACCACACCGAACGCACCCAGGTTCACCAGGCCGTAGATCAGCGCGTACGCCACGGTCGCACCCAGCGGCTCGGCGGAGTCCGCGTACCCGGCGGCGGCCAGCGGCACCAGCAGGTAGCCGGCCTGACCGACCGAGGACCAGGCGAGCAGCCGCACCGCGCCGTACGGGGTGTCGGCGCGCTGGCGCAGCGCCGCCGCGTTGCCGACCGTCATGGTCAGCGCGGCCAGCACCGCCAGCACCAGGCCCCAGGTGTGGCCGTACGGGCGGAACGCCAGCGTCGTCACCAGCGCCAGGCCGGAGAGGCCCGCGGCCTTGCCGACCACCGACAGGTAGCCGGCCACCGGGAGCGGCGCGCCGACGTAGGTGTCCGGGACCCAGAAGTGGAACGGGACGGCGGCGGTCTTGAACGCGAAGCCGACCAGGGTGAGCACCGCGCCGGCCTCGGCCAGCGGCTTCAGCTGGGCGGGGGCGTGCGCCAGGCCGTCGGCGATGCCCTGGAGCTGGATCGTTCCGGCAGCCGCGTAGACGAAGCTGACGCCGAGCAGCATCACGGCGGTCGCGGTGACGGAGGAGAGGAAGAACTTGAGCGCGCTCTCCGCGCCCCGGCCGTCCCGGCGCAGCGCGACCAGGGCGAACGCGGGCAGGGTGGCGACCTCCAGGGCGATCACCAGGGTGGCGAGGTCGCGGGCGGCGGGCAGCAGCGCGGCGCCGCAGGCGGAGGAGAGGAGCAGGAACCAGTACTCGCCGCCGGGCAGCTTCTCTTCATCGACCGTATGCAGAGAGAGCAGCACGGTGAGCAGCGCGCCGCCGAGGACCAGCAGCTGGAAGGCCAGCGCGAAGTGGTCGGCGGTGTAGGAGCAGCCGCCACTGGTGAAGCAGAAGGTGGAGCGGGTGTCGCCGAGCACCAGCGGCAGCAGCATGGCCAGCGCGGCGAGCAGGCCGGCGGCGCTCAGCCACCCGAGCAGGCGCTTGCGGGCCGGGGGCAGGAACAGGTCGGTGACCAGCACGGCGAGGGCGGCGAGCGCGGCGATCAGCGGCGGCGCGACGGCCACCCAGTCGACGGACTGGATCAGGCCGCCCGGGTCGGCGACGGCGAGCGGAGTCATGACGGGCTGCCCCAGGTCGTAAGTGGTGGTCATCAGCCGCTCCCGAGGAGGTGCTTGACGGCCGGGTCGGAGAGGCCGAGCAGCAGCGCCGGCCACAGGCCCGCCACCAGGGTGAGCGCGGCGAGCGGCGTCCAGCTGGCAGCCTCGTAGCCCTGCAGGTCGGGCAGGTCGGCGACCGGGGCGGGCTGCTTCGGGTCGCCCATGCAGACCCGCCGGACCACGACCAGCAGGTAGGCGGCGGTCAGCAGGGTGCCGAGGCCGGCCAGCACCATGTAGGTGACGAAGGCGGGCCGCGACAGGCCCGCGGCCGGGTCGAACGCGCCGTACATGGCGAGCAGTTCGCCCCAGAAGCCGGCCAAGCCGGGCAGGCCGAGGCTGGCGACGGCGGCGAACGCCAGCAGCCCGCCGATCCGGGGGGCGCGGCCGTACAGCGCGGCGCCGGTGGCCCCGGCGAGGGTGTCCAGGTCGGCGGTGCCGTAGCGGTCCTTGACGGCGCCGACCAGGAAGAACAGCAGGCCGGTGATCAGGCCGTGCGCGATGTTGGCGAACAGCGCGCCGTTCACGCCGGTCGGGGTGAGCGAGGCGATGCCGAGCAGCACGAATCCCATGTGGCCGACCGAGGAGTACGCGATCAGCCGCTTCAGGTCGCCCTTGGCTCCGGTCCGGGACAGCGCCAGGCAGGCCAGCGAACCGTAGACGATGCCGACGGCGGCGAACGCGCCCAGGTACGGGGCGTAGGTGGCGGTGCCGTCGGGGACGATCGGCAGCAGCACCCGGACCATGCCGTAGGTGCCCATCTTCAGCAGCACACCGGCCAGCAGCACCGAGCCGGCGGTCGGCGCGGCGGTGTGCGCGTCGGGCAGCCAGGAGTGCAGCGGCCAGGCCGGGGCCTTCACGGCCAGGCCGACCAGGATCGCCAGCGCGGCGATCAGCTGGGTGGTGTGGGACAGGCCGGCGCCGTGCGCGTCGGCGAGCTTCACCATGTCGAAGGTGCCGGCCTTGACGCCGATCAGCAGGAAGCCGAGCAGCATCACGGCGGAGCCGAGCAGGGTGTAGAGGATGAACCGGTTGGCGGCCCGGACCTTCTGCCCGCTGCCCCAGCGGGAGATCAGGAAGTACATCGGGATCAGCACGATCTCGAAGGCCAGGAAGAACAGCACCAGGTCGAGCACCGCGAAGGTGGCCAGCATGCCGGTCTCCAGCAGGAGCAGCAGCCCGGTGAAGGCGCGGCCGCCGGGGCCGGCGGGGAGCTTCTTCACCGAGTACACGGCGCACAGGAAGGTGAGCAGCGCGGTGAGCACCAGCAGCGGCAGCGAGATGCCGTCCACGCCGAGGTGCAGGCGCACGTCCAGCGCGGGGATCCAGGCGACGTCGGTGACGGCCTGCATCCGGCTCGGCGCGCCGTGGTCGAAGCCGGCGGCGAGGGCGATCGCCAGCAGCAGCGTGGCACCGGTGAGGGTGGTGCCCAGGCGCAGTGCCCGCTTGTCGCCGATCGGGGCGAGCATCAGTGCGGCGCCGAGCAGCGGCAGCACCAGGAGGGCGATGAGGACCGCGTTCATCGGTGGCTCCTAGGACGTGCCGTATTGAAGGACTGGGGGTGCGTCACGATCCCACCGCCACCAGGACGACGAGCAGGACGACCCCGGCGAACAGCGCGCTCAGGTAGCCCTGGGCGTTGCCGGTCTGGGTGAAGCGCACGGCGCGGCCGAGCCAGCCGGGCGCGGCGCCCGCGCCGCGGACGTAGGTCTCCACGACGGCACGGTCCAGGAACCGGACCAGCTTGGCGGCGGCCTCGGTGGGCCGGACGAACAGCGTGCTGTACAGCCGGTCGACGCCGAAGCCGTGCTGGGCGGGCCGGTACAGCGGGCCGAGCAGCAGGCGTCCGGGGTCGCCGGCGGGCTGTCCGGCGGCGGTGCGAGCGGTGACGGTGCGCCAGGCGGCCCAGCCGATCAGCAGACCCGCGACGGCGATGCCGGTGCCGAGCACGCCGGTGGCGAGGGACGGGCGCAGCGATTCGCCGTCGAGCAGCGCGGGCAGCCAGTCGGTGCGCAGCCCGGTCACGCCGAAGGCCAGCGCGGGCACCGCCAGGACCCACAGGACCAGGCGCATCGCGGCCGGTTCGGCGTGCGCCGGGTCGGCCTCGTCGACCTCCGGGGAGTACGGGGCGCCGGGCTGGGGGGCGAGGCTCGTGCCGTCCGTCGAGCGGCCGTAGAAGACGGCCAGCCACAGCCGGGCGGCGTAGGCGGCGGTGAGCAGCGCGGTGAGCAGGCCGGCCACCAGCACCGTCCAGCCGACGGCGGTGGGTACGGCGGACGCGGGGCCGAGGTTGCCGGTGAGGGCCTCGCCGTGGGCGGCGTGCTCGGCGGCGGTGAGCACCGACTCCTTGGAGAAGAAGCCGGCGAACGGCGGCAGGCCGACCAGGGCGACCAGGCCGATGCCCATGGTCCACCAGGCGTCGGGGATGCGGTGGCGCAGGCCGTCCATCCGGGCCATCGCGCTGAGCGAGTTGGTGTGCGCGGCGTGGATGACCACACCGGCGCCCAGGAACAGCAGGGCCTTGAACGCGCCGTGCGAGACCAGGTGGAACACCGCGGCCTGCCGGTCGCCGGAGGCCAGCGCGCCGGTCATGTAGCCGAGCTGGCCGACCGTCGAGTAGGCGAGCACGCGCTTCAGGTCGTCCTGGGCGAGTGCGCACAGCGCGGAGCCGATCATGGTGACGGCGGCCATCACGGCCAGCACCACCAGCGCGGCGGAGGACTGCAGGAACACCGGCAGCAGCCGGGCCACCAGGTAGACGCCGGCCGCGACCATGGTGGCGGCGTGGATCAGCGCGGACACCGGCGTCGGGCCGGCCATCGCGTCCGGGAGCCAGGTGTGCAGCGGGAACTGGGCGCTCTTGCCGGCCACGCCGGCCAGCAGCAGCAGCGCGATCAGCGTGGGGTGGTGCAGCTGTCCGCCGCTGGCGGCCTTCAGCACCTCGCTGATCCGGAAGCTCCCGGCGTCCGCACCGAGCAGGAACAGGCCGAACAGGAACGGCACGTCGCCGAGCTTGGTGACCAGGAAGGCCTTCAGCGAGGCGGCCCGGGCGTCGGCGGTCTCCCAGTGGTGGCCGATCAGGAAGTACGAGCAGATGCCCATCACTTCCCAGCCGACCAGCAGCACGATCAGGTCGCCCGAGTAGACGACCAGGAACATCGCCGCGGTGAACAGCGAGACCAGCGCCGCGTACGACGGGTAGCGCGGGTCGTCCTTCAGGTAGGCGGTGGAGTAGATCTGCACGCAAGTGGCGACCAGGCCGACCAGCACCGAGATCAGCGAGCTGAAGCCGTCCAGGTGCAGGGCCAGCGAGATCTCCGGGCCGCCGGTGGGGGCGAGCCGGGTGGCGGCGTCCAGGGTGGCGCCGGTGCCCAGCTGGAGGGCCACCACCAGGGCGAGCACGGCGGACACCGCGACCGGCAGCACCGCGAGCGGGCGGGCCAGGGCGGGGTAGCGGCGTCCGGTGGCCAGGCCGGCGGCGGCGCCGAGCGCGGGCAGGACGGGGACGAGAATCGGCAGCGCGAGGTTCATGCGGCGGCCTGCTCCTTCGCGTCGTCGGCCGTATCGTCGGCCAGGGCGTCCGCCTCGTGGCGGTCGCCGAGCGCGGTGACCCGATCGACGGCGGCGGTGCCGCGGGTGCGGTACACCAGCAGCACGATGGCCAGGCCGAGGCCGATCTCGGCGGCGGCGACGGTGATGGTGAACAGGGTGAGCGCCTGGCCGGCGTGCAGGGTGTCGCGCAGCCAGACGTCGAAGGCGACCAGGTTGAGGTTGACGGCGTTGAGCATCAGCTCGACCGACATCAGCACCAGGACGACGTTGCGCCGGGCGAGCACGCCGTACACGCCGACGCTGAACAGCAGCACGGCGAGGACGGCCGGGTAGGCGAGGTGCACGCTCAGCGCTCCTTCGTCTTCGTCAGGGCGGTGCGCAGGTTCCCGGGCCGCGGCTGCTGCTGGCCGCCCTTGCCGCGGGACAGCACGATCGCGCCGACCAGGGCGGCCAGCAGCAGCACCGACAGTGCCTCGAACGGCAGCACCCAGTGCGAGAACAGGAACTCGCCGGTGAGCCGGGTGGTGCCGACCGGTCCTGACAGCTCGATCCAGGACGAGCGGAACGCGTCCACCACCAGCGTCACCAGGGTCGCGGCCGAGGCCACGCCGACGGCCAGCGCCGCCGGGCGGTTGCCGGAGTCGGCGTCCGGGGAGCGGCCGATCGGGGCGCGGGTCAGCATCAGGCCGAACAGCACCAGCACGACCACCGAGCCCAGGTACACCAGCACCTGCACCCAGGCCACGAACTCGGCCGTCAGCAGCAGGAACTCGACCGCCAGCCCGCCCAGCGCGACCACCAGCCACAGCGCGGCGTGCACCAGCTGGCGGGTGGTCACCGAGACGACGGCCGCGCCGAGCACCAGCACACCGACCAGCAGGAAGACTATTTCCTGCCCGGTCGGCGAGAGGTACGAGCGCGCGGCGGGCTCCAGCGAGCCCGCCGCGGCCAGCAGGGTGCTCAACTCTGCTCACCCTCCTCGGCGGCGGCAGCGGCTTCGGCGGCGGCAGCGGCCGCGGCCAGCTTGTCGGCGGCCTTGCGGGCCATGGCGATCTCCTTGGGCTCCTCCGCCGCGGCGTCGTGCGCGGGCGGCGGCGGGACGGTCCACATCCACTCGCGCAGCCGGTCGCGCTCGTGGGTGAGCTCACGGATGTCGGTCTCCGCGTACTCGAACTCCGGGGACCAGAACAGCGCGTCGAACGGGCACACCTCGATGCAGATACCGCAGTACATGCAGAGCGAGAAGTCGATGGCGAAGCGGTCCAGCACGTTGCGGGTGCGGGCGCGGGCGTTCGGGTCGGCGGCGGGCAGCGTCTCCTTGTGGGAGTCGATGTAGATGCACCAGTCCGGGCACTCGCGGGCGCACAGCATGCAGACCGTGCAGTTCTCCTCCAGCAGCGCGATCACCCCGCGCGAACGCGGCGGCAGATCGGGCTGCACGTCGGGGTACTGCGCCGTGACGGTCCTGCGCGTCATGGTGCGCATGGTGACGGCCAGGCCCTTGGCCAGGCCGGAGCCGGGAAACTTCATCAGGAGATCGCCACCTTGACGATGCCGGTGAGGGCGAGCTGGGCCAGGGCCAGCGGGATCAGCACCGTCCACGCGAAGCGCATCAGCTGGTCCTCGCGCAGCCGCGGGTAGGTGACCCGCAGCCAGAGCACCACGAACGCCAGCGCGAAGGTCTTCACCAGCGTCCACAGCCAGCCCAGGCTGTCGGAGAACGGGCCGTGCCAACCACCGAAGAACAGCACCGTGGTCAGTCCGCAGAGCACCACGATGCCCGCGTACTCGGAGAGCAGGAACAGCGCGAAACGCAGACCGGTGTACTCGGTGTACGCGCCGAAGATGATCTCCGAATCGGCCACCGGCATGTCGAACGGCGGACGCTGAAGCTCCGCCAGGCCCGCCGTGAAGAACACGAACGCACCGATCAGCTGCCACGGCACCCACCACCAGTGGAAGGCGTCCACGATCCCTGGCAGCGACACGGTACCCGCCGCCATCGCCACCGACGCCGCCGCGAGCAGCATCGGCAGCTCGTACGACATCAGCTGCGCGGCCGTACGCAACGCACCCAGCAGCGAGAACTTGTTCGCCGACGCCCAGCCGCCCATCAGCGACCCCAGCACGCCGATGCCCATGACCGCCAGCACGAAGAAGATGCCCGCGTCCACCGCCTGCCCGACCAGCCCGTTCGGGCCGATCGGGATCACCAGCAGCACCAGCAGGTACGGCAGCAGCGCGACCGCCGGCGCCAGCCGGAAGATCCGCCGGTCCGCGTCGGCCGGGACGATGTCCTCCTTCTGCGCGAACTTCACGCCGTCGGCGACCAGCTGCGCCCAGCCGTGGAACCCACCCGCGTACATCGGGCCGAGCCGGCCCTGCATGTGCGCCATCACCTTGTGCTCGGCCTGACCGACCACCAGCGGCAGCACCAGGAACACCACCAGCGCGCCGACGCAGCGCAGCAGCGTGTCGAGGAGGTTCACGCGCCGTCTCCGTTCTGCTCGGGCTGTTCGGGTTGCTGGTCGGATTCGGACTGCTCGGACTCGGACTCGGGCTCGGGCTGCGCGGGGGGCTCGGGGTGCCCGGCCTCCGGCTGCACCTCGGCGGCCTTCGCAGGCTCAGGCTTCGCAGGCTCAGGCTTCGCGGGCTCGGGCTGTGCCTCGGCGGCCTTCGCGGGCTCAGGCTTCGCGTCGGCGGACCTCGCGGGCCCCGGCTGCACGGCCGCAGGCTTCGCGGGCCCGGTCGCCGCAGGCTCGGCCTGCACGGGCTTCGCCTCCTCACCCCCGGACTCCACGGCCCCAGGCCTCGCAAGCTCAGCGGCCGCAGACTCGGCCTGCCCAGCCTCCGGCTGCACCTCGGCGGCCTTCGCAGGCTCAGGCTTCGCGGGCTCGGGCTGTGCCTCGGCAGCCTTCGCAGGCTCAGGCTTCGCGTCGGCGGACCTCGCGGGCCCGGGCTGCACGGCCGCAGGCTTCGCGGGCCCGGTCGCCGCAGGCTCGGCCTGCACGGCCTCCGGCTGCACCTCGGCGGGCTTCGCAGGCTCAGGCTTCGCGGGCGCGGGCTTCGCGGGCTCGGGCTGTGCCTCGGCGGCCTTCGCAGGCTCAGGCTTCGCGTCGGCGGACCTCGCGGGCCCGGGCTGCACGGCCGCAGGCTTCGCAGGCCCGGTCGCCGCAGGCTCGGCCTGCACGGGCTTCGCCTCCTCACCCCCGGACTCCACGGCCCCAGGCCTCGCAAGCTCAGCGGCCGCAGGCTCGGCCTGCACGGCCTCGGGCTTCGCGGCCGCAGGCTTCGCGGACTCGTCGTGGGCCGGGACGGGCGCGTGCCACGGTGCGTCGGACGACTGGGTCCGGGCGGTGCGGCGCGGCGCCTCGGGAGTCGACGGCGGCTCGGCGGCGGGCGCAGCCGAATCGGCGGCCTGGCTGACCGAACCCTCGCCGACGCTGCGGCTGCGGCGCGGACGGTCGGCGCGCACCGGCGGCGGCGCGTCGGCGGCGGCGGGCGTGCCCGGGGCCGGCGCCGCCTGGCTGGCGGAGCCCTCCCCCACGCTGCGGGTGCGGCGCGGGCGGTCGACGCCGGCTCCGGCGCCGGCCCGTGCGGCGCGCGCGGGGCGTTCGGCGACGGGCGGCAGGGTGCCCTTGAGCGGGCCCCACTCGTTCGGGTCGGGGACGCCGGGCGGCAGCATCTTGCGGCGGGCGGGGCCGCCACCGTGGTCGGACTCGCCGGGTTCCTTGGCCCCGGGCCAGTCCTTGGCGACCCTGGCGGCCAGCACGAAGTCCTTGCGCAGCGGGTGGCCCTCGAAGCCGTCCGGCAGCAGCAGGGTGGCCGGGTAGGGGTGGCCGGGGAATTCGATGCCGAACATCTCCCGGGTCTCCCGCTCGTGCCAGGCGGCGCCGGCGTACACCCCGACGGCGGTCGGCAGCACTGCCTTGTCGCGCGGCACCCGGGTGCGCAGCAGCAGTCGGCGCACGCTGCCGGGCTCGCCGACGGCGGCCAGGTGGGCGCAGACCGCGAAGCCCTCGGCGAGTTCGTCGACGGCGCTCAGCCAGTCCAGGAACGTCAGGCCGAGGCCGTCGCGGGCGGCGGTGAGTGCCTCGATCCAGTGCTCGGCGGGGACGGTGACGGTGAGCAGGTCGTACGCCTCGGCGGCGGTCGCCCACGGTCCGATCGCGGCGGCGGTGCGTTCGGCGGGGGTCGGCTCGGCGGCCGGAACCTCGGGAACGTCAGGGGTGTCGGTCACTGCTCGGCCCCCTCGTCCGACACGGGCGCGGGCGCGGTCCGCAGCGGGCGGCGCAGCGCGGCGGCGGGTGCGGCGTAGCGCTGCGGGATGTCCTCGGCGGCGATCTTCTCCTGGAGCTTGAGGATGCCCTGGAGCAGCGCCTCGGGCCGGGGCGGGCAGCCGGGCACGTAGACGTCGACGGGGATGATCTGGTCGACGCCCTTGGTGACGGAGTAGGAGTCCCAGTAGGGGCCGCCGGAGTTGGCGCAGGCGCCGAAGGAGATGACGTACTTCGGTTCGGGCATCTGCTCGTACAGGCGCTTGACGGCGGGGGCCATCTTGTCGGTGACGGTGCCCGAGACGATCATCAGGTCGGCCTGCCGGGGGCCGGGCGCGAACGGGATGACACCCATCCGGATGAAGTCGTGCTTGGCCATGGACGCGGCGATGAACTCGATCGCGCAGCAGGCGAGTCCGAAGTTGAAGCACCAGAGGCTGTAGCGGCGGCCCCAGTTGAGCACCACCTTGACCGGGTCCGGGGCGAGCCGGGCGAGCGGGCCGAGGCGGCGCTGCTCGACGGCGGCGCCGGGGTTGGCCGGGTCGGGGATGCCGAGCGGGACCGGCCCGTCGGCGGGCGTCCCGTGCGCGTGCGTCACGTCCATTCCAGAACGCCCTTCTTCCAGGCGTAGAGCAGTCCGACCGCGAGGAAGCCGATGAAGACGAACATCTCCACCAGCGTGACCGCCCCGAAGCCGGCGGCGGCGAACACCGTGGCCCACGGGAACAGGTAGATCGCGTCGACTGCGAAGATCACGTACAGGAAGGCGTAGACGTAGTAGCGGATCTGGGTGTGCGCCCAGCCCTCGCCGACCGGATCGACGCCGCACTCGTAGGCGAGCAGTTTCTCCGGGGTGTCGACCACCGGTCGCAGCAGGCGGTTGGCGGTGAAAGCCACCGTGACGAAGAGGACGCCGATGACCGCCAGCAGGCCGATCGCCGCGTAGGCGTCGAAGTAACCGCTGCCGGCGGCGGGGTCGGCAGCGAGCGGCTGCCACTCCATGGATTACGCCCTTCTTCTTTGCCCGTCCATAACCATCGCTATCGCGGGAGTCTATGTGCACCGCTCGTCTACTCCCCCATCTGCCCGTTCTGCAAGACGTCCGGTGGACGCCCGGTGGAATTCCGCTTGTCGGCCCGTCGGGAGCGGGGTTCAGCACGGGGGGTGGGGATAACCCCCGGACGAAGACGGAGTGCAGCACCATGGCGGCCGGCTGTCCGCAACCGGGATGCTGGTGATCGTCAAGAAACCGGCGAACACCAGGGAGAGGGCGCCGACATGGAGGACAAGGCGAAGCGCCCGTCGTTGTACGGGCCGCAGCTGTGGCAACAGGTCCAGCACGAGTTGCTGAACCTCCCGGTCGGCATCGCCGCGTTCACGGTGATGGTGACGCTGCTGTGGACGGGCGTCGGCCTGGCGGTGACGGTGATCGGGCTGCCGCTGCTGGCCTTCGGGCTGACGTGCTGCCGTCTGTTCGGCCGGCTGGGCCGGGTCCGGGCCCGGGCCGCGCTGGGCAGCCGGGTCGCCGAGCCGGGGCCGCTGGTGGTCTCCCGTCCCGGCACGGCGGGCTGGGTCATAGCCTCGCTCTCGGACGGGCTGAGCTGGCGCTGCGCGCTGTACTGCCTGCTGATGCTGCCCTGGGGCGTCCTCAGCTTCACGCTGACGGTGGTGCTGTTGACCGTCGGCTGGCCGGTGCTGCCGTGGGCGATGCGGGGGCTGGCGTGGGTCTCCCGGCTGCTGGTGGAGGGTCTGCTGTCGCCGGGCGCGCTGGAGGAGCGGGTCCACAAGCTGGAGGACGACCGGGGCACGGTGGTCGACCACGCCGCCGCCGATCTGCGCCGCATCGAGCGGGATCTGCACGACGGCGCGCAGGCCCGGCTGGTGGCGCTGGCGATGGATCTCGGCCTGGCCAAGGAGAAGCTGTCGGAGGATCCGGTGGCCGCGCAGAAGATGGTCGACGCGGCGCACGGCGAGGTGAAGCTCGCCCTGCAGGAACTGCGCGATCTCGCCCGGGGCATTCACCCGGCGGTGCTGACCGACCGCGGTCTGGATGCCGCGCTGTCCTCGGTGGCGGCCCGCTGCACGCTGCCGGGCGGCGTCAAGGTCCAGGTCGAGCTGGGCGGGGAGCGCCCCGACTCGGCGGTCGAGGGCATCGCCTACTTCACCGTCAGCGAGCTGCTCACCAACGCTTCCAAGCACTCCGGCGCCCGCTCCGCCACGGTGGATCTCTGGCGCCAGGAGGACCGGCTGATGCTGACGGTGCAGGACGACGGCAAGGGCGGCGCCGAGATCCGGCCCGGCGGCGGCCTGGCCGGCCTGGCCGAGCGCGCCGAGTCGGTGGACGGCGTGTTCGTGGTGGACAGCCCGGCCGCCGGCCCGACCTCGGTGACGGTCGAACTCCCCTGGCGCACCCGGGCCGGCCGGGCCTGACGGGCCGCCCAGGTCATGGACGGGCCCGGGGTGCCGCCTCCCTTGCGCGGTGCGGCACCCCGGGCCCGAGCGAGCGGGGCTAGAGCGTCCCGAGGGTGACGTCTGCGGTCTGGTCCTGTCCGTTGCGCTGGTAGCCGACGGTGACCTTGTCGCCCGGGGAGAACGAGGCCAGTGCGCTGGTCAGCGCGGAGGGGCTGGTGATCGCGGTGTCATTGATCTTCGTGATCACGTCGCCCGCCTGCAGCCCCGCGGAGTCGGCCGGTCCGCCGGAGGTCACCGAGACGATCACCGCCCCGGCGGGCTGGAAGTTCGCGTTGAAGAAGGGGCGGACGGTCACCCCGAGCGCGGCCCGCCCGGAGTTGGTGACGGTGCCGGTGGCGATCAGCTGACTGGCGATGCTGGTCACGGTGACGGCGGGGATGGCGAAGCCGATGCCGGGCGCGGCCGAGTTGCCCAGCTCCGGGTCCACCGCGGTCAGCGTGTTGATCCCGATCACCTGGCTGGAGAGGTTGACCAACGCGCCGCCGCTGTTGCCGGGGTTGATCGCGGCCGAGGTCTGCACCATGTTGCCGATGGTGGCGCCGGGCGAGCCGGAGCTCGACGGCTCGCTGACGGTCCGTCCGACCGCCGAGACGATGCCCTGGGTGACACTGCTGGACAGACCCAGCGGGCTGCCCATGGCCAGCGTGATCTGGCCGACCGCCACCTTCGCGCTGTCCGCGAAGGTGGCGGGCTTGAGCCCACTGGGCGGGCTGCTGAGCTTGATCACCGCGAGGTCGGACTGCGGGTAGCTGCCCACCAGGGTGGCGTTCAGCGGCTTGGTGCTGTTGGCCAGCGTCACGGTGAAGGTCTGCGCGGTGCCGATCACGTGCGCGTTGGTGACGATGTCGCCCTTGTCGTCGAAGACGATCCCGGAGCCGAGGCTGTCACCCGCGGTGATCTGCACCACCGAGGGCAGCACCTGGTTGATCACCTGCTGGTAGTCCTGCTCCGTCTGGTTGCTGGCGGACGGGGCGGGAGCGGTCGTGGTGGCGCCGGCCGCCGTGTTGGACCCGGAACCCTTGTGGGCGCTGGAGCAGCCGGTGACCAGCAGGGCCGCCGAGACCAGCACTGCCGCCGGACCGAGCCACAGCCTGGGCCCGGTGGGCCGGGGGCCGGCCGGAAGCGGGCGGGTCGGTTCCTTCTTCGGGCGCACGACTGCCACCTCCGGTCGCGGGACAGAACTTTGTCAGCATTTCAGCGATATGTCCGAATGGCCGCCCAGACACTCCAGCCACCACCCGGAAAGCGGCCGTCTAGGATCGGGCCATGACCTGGTTGATCACGGGCGGGGCCGGCTACATCGGCGGTCATGTCGTCCGGGAGCTGGTCGCGGCCGGCGAGTCCGTGGTCGTCCTGGACGACCTGAGCACCGGCGCGGCCTCCCACCTGCCCCCCGGCGTCCCCCTGGTGACGGGCTCCACGCTGGACCGCCCGCTGCTGGACCGCGTCCTCACCGAACACGGCGTCCGAGGCGTGCTGCACCTGGCGGCCCGCAAGCAGGTCGGCGAGTCGGTCGCCCAGCCGCTGCGCTACTACCACGAGAACGTGGAGGGCCTGCGGGTCGTGCTGGCCGCCGCGGTCGACGCGGGCGTGCGCCGGGTGGTGCTGTCCTCCTCCGCCGCCGTCTACGGCATGCCGGACGTCGACCTGGTCACCGAGTCCACGCCGTGCGCGCCGATGAACCCGTACGGCGAGACCAAGCTGGCCGGCGAGTGGCTGCTGAACGCCTGCGCCGACGCGTACGGCCTGTCTGCGGTGTCGCTGCGCTACTTCAACGTGGCGGGCGCGGCCCTCCCCGAGCTGTCCGACCCGGGCGCGGCCAACCTGGTGCCGCTGGCCTTCCAGCGCCTCACCGCCGGGCTGCCCCCGCTGATCTTCGGGGACGACTACCCGACCCCCGACGGCACCTGCGTCCGCGACTACATCCACGTCTCGGACGTCGCCTCCGCGCACGTCGCCGCCGTCCGCCGGCTGAGCGCCACCGAGTCCGGCGAGCAGGTCCGGTTGACCCTCAACATCGGCACCGGGCACGGCGTCTCCGTCCGCGAGATGCTCGCCGAGATCGCCGAGGTCACCGGCCTCGACACCGCCCCCGAGGTGACCGCCCGCCGCGCCGGCGACCCGGCCCGGGTGGTGGCCTCCGCCGAGTTGATCCGCCGCGAACTCGGCTGGACCGCCCGCCACGACGTCCGCGCCATGGTCGCCTCCGCCTGGGCCGGCTGGCAGCACCGCCACCCGTAGCCGCCGACCACGACGGCCCCGGACCGCACCGGTCCGGGGCCGTCGCCGTATCAGTTCGCCGGGAGGACCGACGAGGTGGCCAGCGCGGTCAGCGTGGTGCCGTCGAAGCGGTAGCCGGTGGCGTTGCCCTGCGGGTCCACGGCCCACAGGTCGGCGGTGCCGTCGGCGTCCAGGTCGGTCGCCCGGAGGACCGGCTTGCTCGCCGCGTCCCAGCCGGCGGCGGCGACCAGCACCGGGGCGCCGACCGGGTCGCCCATGAACGGACCGGTCAACGTGGAGGCGCTGTAGTAGTAGAGCGAGCCGTCCGCGTCGTTGCGGGCGAACAGGCCGGGCAGGCGCTCCGCGCCGACCACGGCGGTGGTGATGGACCAGCCGTGCCAGTCCCCGGTACCTGCCGGGTTGACGTCGGTCAGCTCGACGGCCCTCCCCAGCCCCTCGTAGCTGCCGGGGATACCCATGCCGGCCTCGACGTACAGCTTGCCGCCGGCCAGCACCAGCAGGTTGTCGTTGGTACGGGAGCCGGTCGGGGATCCGATCCCGGCCTGGTACAGCTCGCCGCCGTCGGTGACCTGCTCGGCCCGCACGGCGCCGTCCACGAAGACGGGCTGCATGAGGTTGACCGACTTCAGCGGGTCGAACCCGCCGGCCTGGTAGGGCAGCGCGGTGCCGACACCCGCTGACGGGAAGTAGGCCAGCGCGCTGTCGGCCGTGCTGCCGTTGTACCGGCCGGTGACCACCAGTGCGCCGTTCCAGTCGGCGGCACTGCCCGGCGCGTTCCGGCCGGAGCCGGCCGCGCCGACCTGGACGGCGGGAGCGAGCGCGCCGCCGTCCAGACCCTTGGCCAGCCACAGGCCGTCGCCGAGGCCGAGCTGTCCGCCTGCCAGCAGCAGGTCGGGCCGGCCGTCTCCGTCGATGTCACCGGCGACCCGCGCGGCCTGCGGGGGCTGCGGGGGCTGCGCCGCGGACAGCCCGGTGGTGGCCTGCGGTCCCCGGTTCCCGCCCGGGGACAGCGGGGCGACGGTCAGGTTGCTGTACCCGCTGGTGGGGGTGACGGTGAGGACCGCGTTGCCGGAGGCGTCGGCGGCGACGGTCTTCGGGGCATCCGAGCCGACCTGGTACCAGTAGGCGGCGGGCGGCTGCCCGGACCCGGCGGTCACGGCGATCTGCGCGGGCGTGCCGATCACCAGCCCGCTGGGGACGGACACCGTCGGAGCGGCGGTGGGCACGGTCGGGTCGTAGCGGAAGTGGCAGGTGGTGGACCACTCACCGGGCTCCTGGCCGCCCTGGGCGCGGGCCTTCCAGTCGAAGTCGGTGATCGCCCCGCCGGCCGCGGCGGTCATGGCGTCGCGGGACATCCGGTAGGCGGCGGCGGTGCCGGGAATGGCGGCCAGCGTGACGTCCGCGACGGGAGCCCCGGTGCCGGAACGCAGCAGCTGGAACTCCACCGACCCCGAGTCGGTGGCGTTCGCGTAGAACATGACGTCGTCGAGGCCGAGCACGGTGCCGCCGGCGCAATCGGTGCTGGGCATGGTGCGCAGGCCGGTCAGCGGGGCCGGCTGGTCGGCGGCGCCGGCTGCGGGGGCGACGACCCCGGTGGCGGCGAGCACCACGCCGAGGGCGGCTGCGGCGACGGCGGAGCGGCGCCGGTCGAAGGCGATGGACATGCGGGTTCCCTCCCTTGGCGATCACCACATGTGGTGATCGTTTGGGGGAGGGTATGCCAAGACTTGACCGGGAGTCGCCCCTTCGGCGAAGAGAACCGGACGTCAGTGCGGGACGGCCGTGCCGTAGAACGAGTCCAGCGCGTACACGCAGCGGTCCTTGGAGCCGACGAAGACCCGGCCGTCGACGGCGACCGGGGAGCCGGTCAGTTCGCCCTTGGTGCCGAGTTCCCAGCGCAGGCGGCCGGTGGCGAGTTCCAGGGTGTGCAACGAGTGGTCGCGGCTGCCCAGGTGGACCAGGCCGTCGGCGACCGCCGGGGAGCCGACCAGGTCGGCGCGGGCTGCGTAGCGCCAGCGTTCCTGGCCGGTGGCGCTGTCGAAGGCGAACAGGGTGTCGCCGGAGCCCAGCAGCACCGTGCCGTCGGCGACCACGGCGGGTTCGGCGCCCTGCCGGGAGGTGGTGGCGGCCCGCCACAGGCCGTGCCCGGTGGCGGCGTCCAGCGCGTACAGGGTGCCGAGGTAGTCGGCGACGTACACCGCCCGGTCGTCCACCGCGGGCGGGGTGAACAGCACCACAGGGGCGTCGAACCGCCAGCGCTCGGCGCCGGTGGCGGCGTCCAGCGCGTGCACCCGCTGGCCGGACGTCAGGTACAGCACGCCGGCCCGCTCCACCGGCCGGGCCGGGACCTTGCCGCTGACCGGGAACGCCCAGCGCACGCCGCTGCCGCGCGGGTCCACGCAGTGCAGCCGGCCGGCGCCCTGGTAGTAGGCGGAGCCGGCGATCAGCGCCGGGCCGGACTGCGGGTTCTCGTACTCCTGCTGGGCGTCGTCGGCGCGCCACAGTTCGGCGCCGCTGGCGGCCGAGCGCAGCTGTACCCCGCCGCCGCGGATGCCGCAGCACAGCACGCCGTCGGCGGCGTCCAGCGAGTAGACCCAGCCGTCCAGCGAGCTGCGCCAGCGTTCGGTGCCGTCGGCGGAGTCCACGGTGTACAGGTGCGGCCCGTCGGCGGCGTGCAGCCGGCCGCCGTCCACGGCCAGGGCCCAGGCCACGTCGCGGGTCTTCCAGCGGCGCTCGCCGGAGCGGATGTCCAGGGCGTGCACCTCGAAGCTGGAGACGAACAGCGTCCCGTCGGCGACCACGGGGGTGCCCCAGACGTCGTTGGACATCCGGAACCGCCAGGGCCGCCAGCGGGCGGCGGGCGGCTGCGGCGGGGCGGCCGGCGCGGGGGTGCGGCGCACCCAGTCGGTGCCGACCGGGGCGGCGGACGGCGCGACCGGCTCCACCCGCGGCCCGGGGCCTATCGGCACGTGCGCGCCGGCCAGCCGGACCTCGCCGTCGCCGCCGGAACCGCCGGTCACCGGCCGCTGGTGCGGCCGCACCCGCTCGGTGGCCACCTCCTCGGACGGCGGCCCGACCGGCGCGACGGGCATCGGCGGGGCCAGCGGCTGCGGCGGCACAGGGACCGGCTGGGGCTGCGGCGGCTGCGGCGGCTGGCTGACGGGGCGGCGGCTGCTGCGCTTGGCCTCGATCAGGTCGAGCGCGGCGGGCGGCAGCCAGTCCCCGGCCTCGCCGGAAGCGTCGGCCCGGGAGAACAGGTGCGGGGCCAGTTCGGCCTGGATCTGGGCGGGCGTCGGCCGGTGCTCGGGCGCGGGCCGCATGCAGGCCCGCACCAGGTCGACCAGTTCGGCCGGCAGCCCGGACAGGTCGGGCTGGTCGCGCAGCAGCTGGAACACCGTCTCGACCGGGTTGGTGCCCCGGTACGGCGGGTGCCCGGTGGCGCAGAACACCACCAGCGAGCCGAGCGAGAACACGTCGCTGGCGCCGGTGACGCTGCGGCTGTCGCGGGCCTGCTCGGGCGACATGTAGGCGGGGGTGCCGACCGCGACGTTGGTCATGGTGAGCCGGGTGCTGGAGACCCCGGCGGCGATTCCGAAGTCGATCACCCGCGGCCCGTCCTCGACCACCAGCACGTTGGACGGTTTGAGGTCGCGGTGCACCAGCCCGGCGGCGTGGATGGACTGCAGCGCCTCGGCGATGCCGGCGGTCAGCCAGCGCACCGCGTCGGCGGGCAGCGGCCCGCAGTCGTTGACCAGGTCCTCCAGCGAGGGCGCGGGCACGTACGCGGTGGCCAGCCACGGCACCGCCGCGTCGGCGTCGGCGTCCACCACGGCGGCGGTGTAGAAGCCGCCGACCGTTTTCGCGGCGGCGATCTCGCGGGCGAAGCGGACCCGGAACAGGTTGTCCTCGGCCAGTTCGCTGCGGACGGTCTTGATGGCCACCCGGCGACCCGAGGCCGACCGGGCCAGGTACACCAGACCCATGCCGCCCGCGCCGAGCCGGGCCAGCACCTCGAAGGGCCCGATCCGCCTCGGATCGTGCGCCGTCAGCTGGTCCACTCCGCAGCCACCTCCCCTTCAGCCAACGCCCCCCGGCGGTGGCGCGCCCCCGATTCTCCAATGCCCGCCGTCCTGGAGCCAATCTCCCCCGCCCGTGTCCCCCGGGGTGGTAGAGCGGCCGGCCGGACGCCGGGCGGTCCCGCGGCCCCCACCGAACCCTTCACTGCTGACTTGTCGTCACGCTGTGAGGTCATCAGTGCACGGGGGGGCAACAACACACGCTGAAAAGTCGTTGATTCTCCGCACGGGCGGACTAATAGTCGCACTACCGAATCGCGCCAAGATCGTGCCACGGTAAGCTGACGGCATGACAGGACAAGTTCGCACCGTCGACGGTCGCGTCGCCGGGCGGCGCGGACAGGAGACGCGGCAGAAGCTGCTCGACTGCCTCCGCGAGATGCTCAGCACGTCGCCGTACCGTGACGTCAAGGTCATCGACGTCGCCCGTATGGCGGGTACCTCCCCCGCGACCTTCTACCAGTACTTCCCGGATGTCGAGGGCGCAGTCCTTGAGATCGCCGAGGAAATGGCCGAGGACAGCGCCGGGCTCAAAGAGCTCGTCGATGGAAAGTCCTGGGCGGGAAAGACCGGCTTCACCACTTCCGAAGAACTGGTGGACGGATTCCTCGCCTTCTGGCGCAAGAATGACGCCATTCTCCGAGTGATCACACTCGGTGCCGCAGAAGGGGACAAGCGGTTCTTCAAGATCCGCATGAAGGTCCTCAACTCGGTGGCGGCTCCGCTCGCCGAAGCGGTTCGCAACACCCAGGGCAAGACCGACAAGACGGTCGACGGGTCGGCCATCGCCGGCGCCCTGGTGACGTTGCTGGCCGGGGCCGCGGAGCACTCGAAGGCGTTCACCTCGTGGGGCGTGAAGGTCAAGGACCTCAAGCCCAGCCTGGCGCTCCAGGTGTACCTCGGAGTCACCGGAAAGAAGCCGCCGAAGTAACACTCAGTCCAGTCCAGTGACGCCCGCCCCGGTTCCTGTCCGGGGTGCGTCGGACGCGGCCGTGTCCTCGGGGGAGGTTCGCCGACGTACCGCAGGGGTGTCATCCGCACCGACAACGAAGCGCAGGGGCGGTCGGGAGAAAGGTTTCCCGACCGCCCCTGCGCCGTGTCCGTGGCGCTCCCGGGTCAGGGGCAGCGCACCACCTGGCCCGCGTAGGCCAGGCCGCCGCCGAAGCCGAACAGCAGCACCGGGTCGCCGCTGTGCAGCTCGCCGCGCTCGACCAGCTTGGACAGCGCGAGCGGGATGGAGGCGGCGGAGGTGTTGCCGGATTCGACCACGTCGCGGGCGACCACGGCGTCCTCGGCCAGGCCGAGCTTCCCGGCGATCGCGTCGATGATCCGCAGGTTGGCCTGGTGGGCGACGAAGCCGCGCAGCTCGGACGGGTCCAGGCCGGCCTTCTCGCAGGCCCGGCGGGCCAGCGGGGCGACCTGGGTGGTGGCCCAGCGGAAGACGGTCTGGCCCTGCTGGCTGATGATCGGCTGCCAGCCGCTGATCACCACCGCCTCGCCCTTCTCCGGCTCGGATCCCCACACCACCGGGCCGATGCCGGTCTGCTCGTCGGGGACGGCCTCCAGGACGGCGGCGCCCGCGCCGTCCGCGAAGATCACGCAGGTGGTGCGGTCGGTCCAGTCCACGATGTCGGACATCCGCTCGGCGCCGATCACCAGCGCGCGGGTGGCGGCGCCGGCCCGGATCGCGTGGTCGGCGGTGGCCAGGGCGTAGGAGAAGCCCGAGCAGACGGTGTTGATGTCGTAGGCGGCGGGCGTGGGAATGCCGAGCCGGGCGGCGACCGCGGCGGCGGTGTTGGGGCTGCGTTCGACGGCGGTGCAGGTGGCGACGGCGACCAGGTCGATCTGGTCGGGGGTCACTCCCGCGCGGGCCAGGGCCTTCTGGGCGGCTTCCGCGGCGAGGTCGACCAGGGTCTCGCCCTCGGCGATGTGCCGGGTACGGATGCCGACCCGGCTCCGGATCCACTGGTCGTCGGTGTCGACCATCGCCGAGAGATCGTCGTTGGTGAGGATCTTCGGCGGCTGGCAGTGGCCCAGCGCCACGATGCGGGAGGCGGTCATACTGCCACTCAACCGGGTTACCGGTCAGTCGGGCGGTAACGCCCTGACACAGGATCGGGCGCCGGATGCTGTAGGGCCTTCACAATCAGAACAGGTCAGGCCGCCAGGGACGCGGCGTCGCCCATGGCGATCATCGGGTGCATGGCCGGGTCGAGGGCCTTGAGCAGGTCGACCATGTGGTCCTCGGTCAGCGAGATGCAGCCGTGGGTGGGGCCGCCGTGGTCGAGGTGCAGCCAGATGCCGCCGCCCTTGGCCGCGCCCTCCGGGAAGCGGCCGTCGAGCGGGGAGGCGCCGACCACCCGGTTGTAGTTGATCGCGACCACGTAGTCGAAGGAACCGGCCAGCGGTTCGTTGTTGAAGCCGCGGCCGGGCATCACGAACTTGGCGTTCTCGTCGTACGGCATCTTGGAGCCCGGGTTGGCCTTGCGGCCGCCGGCGTCGGAGAGCGAGTACAGGCCGATCGGGCTGTGCAGGTCGCCGGAGCGGTGGTTGGTGGTCCAGCCCTTGAGGGCGTTGTGGGCGGGCCAGGACTCGCCGGCCTGCCAGCCGCCGTCGTCGCCGCGGGTCCACAGCGTGACGGTGTTGTCGGAGGAGTCCTTGCCCTTGCCGCTGGCGACCACCAGCTGGCGGGTCTCGGCGGGGATCTTGGCCATCCAGTCGGCGCCCAGGCCCGGGATGCTGGTGATCTTGTCGCGGGAGGAGCGGTCGGCGGCCGGGGGCTCGGTGTGGGAGTCGGCGGCCTTCATCGGGGCGGTCCCGGGCTCGCGGTCCGGGGCGGCGCTGGCGGTCTCGCCCTGGAAGGACCGGCCCGGGCCGATGGTGAACCAGCCGGCCGTCAGGGCCAGCAGGGTCGCGGTGCCGACGGTGAGCTTGGCGGCGCGGCGCGGCTTCGGCTTGCGCCGGCGGCGGCTCTCGGCTCGGCCCTGGGGCTGCCCTCCCTCGCTCCGGGGGGCCGGCGCGGGGGCCGAGCGGCGGTGCGAGGCGGAACGATGGGAACCGGACATGCCGTCGATCCTCCCAGACCGGGGGGACGCGGTGGAACCCGGGCTGTGTGATGAGCCTGTGAGCATACGCGTCCGGCGATGCTTCTCCGGTGGTGAGAGGCACTTTGGGTGGTGCACGGCCGTCCCGCGCGCCCCCTGGAAAAACAGCTGCGCCCGGCGGCCGGAGACCGGCCGCCGGGCGCGTGGCCGAGCGAAAGTCAGAGGCGCATCGCCTGCGGGGTCTCCCGGCGCAGCAGGTCCGGCCCGTCGTACTCGCGGATGATCTCGTAGCGGGTGTTGCGCTCGACCGGGCGGAAGCCGGCGTCCCGGATCAGCTGGAGCAGGTCGTCGCGGCCCAGCTTGTTCGGGGTGCCGAAGTTGTCCGCGTCGTGGGTGATCTTGTACTCGACCACCGAGCCGTCCATGTCGTCCGCGCCGTGGCTGAGCGCCAGCTGCGCGGTGGTGACGCCGTGCATCACCCAGAACACCTTGACGTGCGGGACGTTGTCGAACAGCAGACGGGACACCGCGAAGGTCTTCAGCGCCTCGGCGCCGGTGGCCATCTCGGTGCGGTCCATCAGACGGTTGCGGACCTTGCCGTCCTTGGAGTCGTGGAAGTCGTGCTGGTAGCGCAGCGGGATGAAGACCTGGAAACCGCCGGTCTCGTCCTGCAGTTCACGCAGCCGCAGCACGTGGTCGACCCGGTGGCGGGGCTCCTCGATGTGGCCGTACAGCATGGTGGCCGGGGTCTTGAGGCCCTTTTCGTGCGCCAGGCGGTGGATCCGCGACCAGTCCTCCCAGTGGGTTTCGTGGTCGACGATGTGCTGGCGGACCTCCCAGTCGAAGATCTCCGCGCCGCCGCCGGTCAGCGACTCCAGTCCGGCCTCGATCAGCTCGTCCAGGATCTCGCTGGCCGTCAGGCCGCTGATCCGCTCGAACCAGTGGATCTCGGTCGCGGTGAACGCCTTCAGCGAGACGTTCGGCAGCGCGGCCTTCAGCTCCTTCAGCGAGCGCGGGTAGTAGCGCCACGGCAGGGTCGGGTGCAGGCCGTTGACGATGTGCAGCTCGGTGAGGGACTCCGACTCCATCGCCTTGGCGAGCCGGACGGCCTCCTCGATGCGCATCGTGTACGCGTCCTTCTCGCCCGGCTTGCGCTGGAACGAGCAGTACGCGCAGGAGGCGCTGCACACGTTGGTCATGTTGAGGTGACGGTTGACGTTGAAGTGGACGACGTCGCCGTTCTTCTGCGTCCGCACGTGGTGCGCCAGGCCGCCCAGCCAGGCCAGGTCGTCGCTCTCGTAGAGCGCGATCCCGTCCTCGCGGGTCAGCCGCTCACCGGCGTAGACCTTCGCCTCCAGCTCGCGCTTGAGCCCTGCGTCCATGCGGCGCTCCGCCTCCTCGGTCCTTCGGTTCGTTGCCAGTCGAGACTACGCCTAGGCCGCCAGCAGTTCGGCCAGCAGGGCAGGGTCCAGGTTGCCGCCGCTCAGGACGGCCGCGAACACCCGGCCGCCGAGCTCGTCCGCGCGGTGGAAGTACGCGGCCGGCGCGACCGCGCCGGACGGCTCGGCGACCAGCCGGCCGCGGCGGGCCAGCAGTGCGACGGTGTCCTTGATCTCCTGCTCGGAGACGGTGACGATGTCGTCCACGTACGCGGTGAGGTGCTCGAACGGGAGCACGCCCACCGACGGAGTGCGCAGGCCGTCCGCGATGGTGCGGTAGGTGTCGGCCATCGGCCAGGCGGTGCGGATGCCCTTGCGCAGGCTCTCCTGCGCGTCCGCCGCGAGCTCCGGCTCCACGCCGATCACCCGCACGCCCGGGCAGGCCAGCTTCAGCGCCGCCGCCGTCCCGGAGATCAGGCCGCCGCCGGAGACCGGCACCAGCACGGTGTCCAGGTCGTCCGGGGCGTCCTCGGCGATCTCCAGGCCGACCGTGCCCTGGCCCGCCACGATGTACGGGTCGTCGTACGGCGGCACCCACACGTAGCCGTGCTCGGCGACCAGCCGCGGCGGGAGCGTGTCACGCTGCTCGGCCGGGACGACCAGCACCTCGGCGCCGAACGCACGGGTGTTCTCGATCTTCACGGCGGGCGAGGTGTCCGGCATCACGATGACCGCCTTGATGCCGAGCCGCCGCGCCGCGTAGGCCACCGCCTGGGCGTGGTTGCCGCTGGACTGCGCCACCACGCCCCGGGAGCGCTCTTCCTCGGTCAGCGCCGCCAGCCGGTTGAACGCCCCGCGGACCTTGAACGCCCCGGTCGGCTGGAGACTCTCCGGCTTGATCCACAGCCGGCGCCCGTCCGGCTGCTCCGCCCACGGGCAGGGCAGTAGCGGGGTGCGGACCGCCGCACCGGCGATCCGGCGTTGGGCGGCGCGCAGGTCTTCCAGATCGACCAGGGACATCCGGGGCCATCCTCGGGAGTTGACGGGGTGTGAGGTGGCGACCCTACTCGGCGAGGTGCAGCGGCAGTTCGCTGACCCTGTTCTCCCACTTGGTGGAGAGCACCACCGTGGTCCGGGTGCGCGCCACCCCCTTGGTGCCCGACAGCCGCTTGACCACCGACTCCAGGCCCTCCACGTCCGGCACCCGGACCTTCAGCATGTACGAGTCGTCACCCGCGATGAACCAGCAGTCCTCCACCTCCGGGAGGTCCTTCAGCCGGTGCGAGACGTCGTCGTGGTCGGCGGCGTCGGTCAGTTGAAGACCGATCAGCGCCGTCACGCCGTAGCCCAGGGTGGCCGGGTTGACCGTCGCCCGGTACCCGGTGATCACGCCCGCCTGCTCAAGGCGGTTGATCCGGTCCGTCACGCTCGGCCCGGAGAGGCCCACCAGACGGCCCAGCTCGGCGTACGAGGCACGGCCGTTCTCACGAAGTGCCTGAATGAGCTGCCTGTCCACAGAGTCCATTACCTGCCGCGTCCTTCCGAACCACTCCAGAACCACAGATCATTTTCTGGATTCCAAGGCGCCGAGCGCCGATCGACCGGGGTATCCCAGAGAACATACTCTCCCGTAGCGCGGCCGCTCACTCGCCCCGGCGCGGCCCGGTTTCCTGGGAACGTCCGGGAGTGCTGCCCGCCTCGCCGAGGCTGCCCGTCCAGCGCCGGTACAGGGAGTGCCGCACGCCTACCGCGTCCAGTACCCGGCCGGCCACGAAATCCACCAGCTCCTGGGCGGTCGAGCCCCCCGCGTAGAACCCCGGCGAGGCCGGCAGCACGACCGCGCCCTGCGCGTCGAGGGTCACCAGGTGCTGAAGGGTCGAGCCGGTGAGCGGCGTCTCGCGCAAGCAGATCACCAGCGGGCGGCGCTCCTTGAGCGTGACCGAGGCGGTGCGCTGGAGCAGGTCCTTGGACAGCCCCAGCGCGATGCCGGCCGCCGCGCCGGTGGTGGCCGGGACGACCAGCATGCCCTTCGCCGGGTACGAGCCGGAGGACGGGCCGGCCGCGAAGTCCCCTGCGGGCCAGTACCGGACGTCGTCCAGCTCCTTCTCGTCCCGGCCCAGCCACTGCGCGAGATCGGCCTTCCAGTGCGCGTCCCGGAACGAGATGCCGGTCTCGTCCAGGATGGTCAGCCGGGCGGCCCGGCTCACGATCAGGTCGACGGACTCGCCGGCATCCAGCAGCGCACGGATCACGGACGCGGCGTAGGGGGTGCCGCTGGCGCCGGAGACGCCGATGACCCAGGGGCGACGGGTGTTGCTCATACCGCCATTGTCGCGTCCACGGGCAGGTCATTGCCCCGCATCGCGATCTTTCCGGCGGGTGCGTTCCCCTTCGCGCAGTTCCCCGCGCCCCTGGTGGCGCGTCTCTTGGGTTCAGAATGTGTACATGGCAGCCGTGTTGGTGGATTTGACGCATCCGGTGGTGTCCGGGATGCCGGTGTATCCGGGGGATCCCGGGGTGGAGTTGCGGGCGGCGTTGACGGCCGGGGTGGAGGGGGTGAATGTGCTGGCGGTGCATCTGGGGTCGCAGACGGGGACGCACGTGGATGCGCCGTATCACCTGGATGTGCGGTGGCCGACGTTGGACGGGTTGCCGTTGGAGCTGTTCACGGGGCCCGCGGTGGTGGTGGATCTGCGTGGGTTGCCGGCCCGCGGGGAGGTGACGGCGGAGCACTTGGCGGCGGCGCTCGCGGTCTCGGGGCCGGGCACGGTGCTGCTGTTGGCGACGGGGTGGCCCAAGTACTGGGGGACGGACCGGTACTTCGCGCATCCGTACCTGTCCGAGGAGGCTGCGGCGGCGATTGTCGCGGCGGGTGTGCGCACCGTCGGGGTGGACGCGCTGTCGGTGGATCCGACGCCCGATCCGGGGCCGTCCGATCCCGAAGTGGCGAGTCTGCTGGCCGAGTTGAAGGACGAGCACGATCCGGCGCCGGAGTTGCCGACGCTGGCGGCGCACCGGGTGCTGTTGGGGCCGGAGGGCGGTGGGGTGATCGCGGAGAACCTGACGGACCTGTCGTTGCTGCTGGAGGCGCAGGCGGCGGGGGTGCCGGTGGAGGTGTCGCTGTTCCCGTTGCGGTTGACGGCGGCGGACGGGGCGCCGGTGCGGGCGGTGGCGCGAATCGGCTGACGGGCCGCCGCCGTCCGCGACTTGGTCTAGACCACCTTGGCATGGCGCCGCTAGGCTCCCGCCATGCCTCAGATCGTCGGTGTGGTCGAGCGCTTGTGGCGCTACCCCGTGAAATCCACGGGCGGCGAGTTGCTCGACTCCGTCGAGGTGGAAGAACGCGGCCTGGTCGGCGACCGCCTCTACGCGGTGCGCGACGGCGCCGGGAAGTTCGGGTCGGGCAAGAGCACCCGCCGGTTCCGGCGGATGGACGGTCTGCTGCGGCTCAGCTCCCGGCTGGGCGGCCGGATCGACGGCCCGGAGCTGTTCGACCCGCTGGGCATGCCGGTCCCGGACCCGGACGCCTTCCTGCGCGCCTACCTGGAGCAGGAGGACGTCGCCCTGGCCCGCGAGGACGCCGTCTCGCACTTCGACGAACTGCCGGTGAGCGTGCTGACCACCGCCACCCTGGACTGGGTGGCCGCGGCGGTACCGTCCGCGGTGGTGGACGAGCGCCGGTTCCGGCCGAACGTGCTGCTGCGCACCCCGCCCGGGACGCCCCCGTTCACCGAGGACGCCTGGTACGGCCGGGAGGGCCGGGTGAAGGGCGGGGTGCGGCTGGCGTTCGTCCGGGCCAGCGTGCGGTGCGTGATGGTCGGGGCGCCGCAGCCCGGGCTGCCGCACGCGCCGGAGATCCTGAAGACCGTCGCGCACGAGCGGGACTCCGAGCTCGGCGCGCTGGCGTCCGTCTCCCGGCCCGGACGGCTGCGGGTCGGGGACGTGCTGACGCTGGCCTGAGGCGGTCAGCCGGCCCGGCGCGGGATCAGGCAGAACGGGTGCCCGGCCGGGTCGACGAACACCGTCCAGCCCGCCTCCCGGTCCTTGACCTCGGCGCCGAGCTCCACCACCCGCTGCTCGACGGCGGAGACGTCCTCGACCTCGATGTCCAGGTGGAGCTGCTGCGGGTGACCCGGGTCCGGCCAGATCGGCGGGCGGTAGTCCTCGACCCGCTGGAACCCGAGAACCTGGCCGTTCGGCAGGTGGACGGTGGACCACTCCTCGTGGAGCGACCAGCGCGGATCGGGCCGGTCGACCTCGCCCCCGAGCAGCGCGGCGTAGAAGTGGGCCAGGCCCGCCGGGTAGTGGCAGTCCAGTACCACGCACTGCAGTGTGCCGATCATCGTGCGCTCCCCGTCCGGGTCTCGTCGGTCTCTCGCTCCAGCATGGCTCATCGAGGGGGCCGACCGCAGACGATCAGCGGGAACTGCGCGACAAGCGCAAGGCCCGTCCGCAAGGTCGCGAGCACGTGCATGCCCTGCGTCGCCACCTTGCTGACGGGCACCTTCCGCTTCGCGCAGTTCCGCCCCCTGGTTGCACGGCCTCACACGGTGAGGCCCCGGGCGATCAGGTCGATCAGGGCGAAGGCGAACAGCGAGATGCCCACGAAGCCGTTGGTCTGGAAGAACGCCCGGTTGAGGCGGGACAGGTCGTGCGGCTTGACGATGGTGTGCTCGTAGACGAAGGCGCCGGCGACGACGGCGAGGCCGCACCAGAAGAAGGCGCCGGCGTCGGTGAGGACGGCGTACCAGATCAGCAGTGCGGTGGTGAGGGCGTGGCAGACCCGGGCGCCGTTGATGGCGGCGGGGATGCCGAACCGGGCGGGGACGGAGCGGACGCCCATGCCGCGGTCGGCGGCGACGTCCTGGCAGGCGTAGATGAGGTCGAAGCCGCCGATCCAGATGCCGACGGCGAGGCCGAGGACGGCCGCCTCCCAGGACCAGCTGCCGGTGACGGCGAGCCAGGCGCCGACCGGGCCCATGGCCTGGGCGATGCCGAGGATGGCCTGCGGGAAGTCGGTGAACCGCTTGCCGTAGGGGTAGACCACCATCGGGATCACCGCGACCGGGGCCAGCACCAGGCAGAGGGTGTTGAGCAGGGCGGCGGAGCCGAGGAAGACCACCAGGGCGATGGCGGAGCCGATGTACGCGGTGCGCACCGAGACGGCGCCGGTGACGAGTTCGCGGTTCGCGGTGCGCGGGTTCCGGGCGTCGATCTCGCGGTCGATGATCCGGTTGGCGGCCATCGCGAAGGTGCGCAGGCCGACCATGCAGATGGTGACCAGCAGCAGCTGGCCCCAGTGCACGGACTTGTCGGCGAGGAACATCGCGGTGAGGGCGGCGATGTAGGCGAAGGGCAGGGCGAAGATCGAGTGTTCGATCATGACCAGGCGCAGGAAGGCCTTGGTCCTGCTCTTCGGGGCTTCGAAGGCGGCGGTGGTCACAGCCCGTATTCCTTCCAGCGGCGGGTGACCCGGGCGGCGGTCGCCGGGTCGGAGGCGACCATCTCGGGCCAGCCGCCGTCGCGGGTGTAGCCCTCCTCGGGGAGCTTGCGGGTGGCGTCGATGCCGGCCTTGCCGCCCCAGAACTGCTGGTAGGAAGCGTGGTCGAGGTGGTCGACGGGGCCTTCGACGACGGACAGGTCGCGGCTGTAGTCGACGTTGCCGAGGGCCCGCCAGGCGACTTCCTGGTAGTCGTGGACGTCGCAGTCGGCGTCCACCACGATGATCAGCTTGGTCAGCGACATCATGTGGGCGCCCCAGATGGCGTGCATGACCTTCTGCGCGTGCTTCGGGTACTTCTTGTCGATCGAGACGATCACGCAGTTGTGGAAGCCGCCGGCCTCGGGCAGGTCGTAGTCGACGATGTCCGGGATGATCACCTTGAGCAGCGGCAGGAAGAAGCGCTCGGTGAACTTGCCGAGCGGGCCGTCCTCGGTCGGCGGGCGGCCGACCACGATGGACTGCAGGATCGGGCGGCGGCGCATGGTGACGCAGTCGATGGTGAGCGCGGGGAACGGCTCCTGCGGCGTGTAGAAGCCGGTGTGGTCGCCGAACGGGCCCTCGGGCAGCATCTCGCCGGGCTCCAGCCAGCCTTCGAGGACGACCTCGGCGTCCGCCGGGACCTGCAGCGGGACGGTCTTGCAGTCGACCATGCGGGTCCGCTCGCCCGCGACGAAGCCGGCGAACAGGTACTCGTCGATGTCGCCGGGCAGCGGGGCGGTGGCGGCGTAGGTGACGGCGGGCGGGCAGCCGAAGGCGATCGCGACGGGCAGCTTCTCGCCGCGCTTGGCGGCGACCGCGGCGTGGTTGCGGCTGTCCTTGTGGATCTGCCAGTGCATGCCGATGGTGCGCTTGTCGTGCCGCTGCAGCCGGTACAGGCCGAGGTTGCGGATGCCCGAGTCCGGGTCCTTGGTGTGGGTCAGGCCGAGGTTGAAGAAGGAGCCGCCGTCCTCGGGCCAGGTGAACAGCGCGGGCAGCTGCTCAAGGTCGACGTCGTCGCCGGTGAGCACCACCTCGTGCACGGGCGCGTCGCCGGACTTCACGTTCTTCGGCGGGACGTGTGCCATCGAGGCGAGCTTGCCGAAGGCCTCGCGGAAGCCGGTGAAGCCGTGCGGCAGTTCGGGCTTGAGCAGGCCGCCGATCTTCTCGGCGATGTCGTCGGGGGACTTCAGGCCGAGGGCCTTGGAGAGCCGGCGCTCGGTGCCGAAGACGTTCATGGCCAGCGGCATCGCCGAGCCCTTGACGTTCTCGAAGAGCAGCGCGGGGCCCTTGGCCTTCTGCACCCGGTCGACGATCTCACCGACCTCCAAGTACGGGTCGACCTCCACCTTGATCCGCTTCAGGTCACCGTCGCGTTCCAGGGCCCGGAGGAAGGAACGGAGATCGTCGTATGCCATACCTGTCAGTATCCGATACGGGCTAACCTGAGCCCGCCAAGGGTCCTGTTCGAACGTACTTCGGAGTTCTGCGCTGTGCTTCTGCGAGTCGTCCCCACGGTGGCACTGCTGGCCCTGTGGGTGTGGGCGTTCATCGACTGCCTGACCACCCCGGAGGACGAGATACGCCACCTGCCGAAGGTGGTGTGGGTGATCATCGTGCTGCTGTTCCCGCTGGTCGGCTCGATCGCCTGGCTGGTGGCCGGCAAGGACCGGGCCGCCGCCCGACGGCGGCGGGGGTCGTGGCCGTCCGGCCCGGCCGCCGGGTTCCCGGAGCGCGGGCGCCCGCTCGCGCCGGACGACGACCCGGAGTTCCTGGCTTCGCTGAACCGCGGCAACCAGCAGCACGAGCAGCTGCTGGAGCAGTGGGAGGCCGACCTGCGGCGCCGCGAAGAGGAGCTGCGCCGAAGGGGCGAACGTCCCGAGGAAGGCGACGGCTCCAAGGCCTGATCCCGCTTTTGGCGGATCCCTACGATCCAGGCGTTCTCCAGTTCCGCTCCATCCGGCCGCCGGCCTTCGCGCGCCCCTTTCGGGGGGCCTCGTTCCGGTGGCCTTCGTATGCCCTCCATCTTGCCGCTGACCTGCCAATTCACTGGTCCGGGAGATCCCGGTGGGGGTATCCCCCAGGACCCGCCCGGAGTGACCCGGCGGTAGGCCCGTGCGCCCCCTTCTGTGCGTCCTCTACAGCGATCGGCGTCCGACCTTGTACGGAACCGACGCCGAAACGCGGGCGCACTGGCTCGTACTGTCGTAACAGAAGAGGTGTTCGCTGGCTCACGTGACCTTGGAGAGGTTCGAGATGACGGTCCTGCACGATGCGCCGGTCGGCGGCGAGGCTCCGGCCGATGCCCGTAGCCGGGTCACCGAACTTCACGAGCTGCGCGAGCAGGTCCGCCGGGGTCCGAGCGAGAAGGCCACCGAGGCGCAGCACGCCAAGGGCAAGCTGACCGCCCGGGAGCGGATCGAGCTGCTGCTGGACGAGGGTTCGTTCCGCGAGGTCGAGCCGCTGCGCCGGCACCGCGCGCAGGGTTTCGGCCTGGAGGCGAAGAAGCCGCACACCGACGGCGTGATCGTCGGCTGGGGCACCGTCCACGGCCGTACCGTCTTCACCTACGCCCACGACTTCCGGATCTTCGGTGGCGCGCTGGGCGAGGCCCACGCGCAGAAGATCCACAAGATCATGGACATGGCCATCGCGGCCGGTGCCCCGCTGGTCTCGCTGAACGACGGCGCCGGCGCCCGCATCCAGGAGGGCGTCACCGCGCTGGCCGGTTACGGCGGCATCTTCCAGCGCAACACCCGCGCCTCCGGCGTGATCCCGCAGATCTCGGTGATGCTCGGCCCGTGCGCCGGCGGCGCCGCGTACTCCCCCGCGCTGACCGACTTCGTGTTCATGGTCCGTGAGACCTCGCAGATGTTCATCACCGGCCCGGACGTGGTCCAGGCCGTCACCGGCGAGAAGATCACCCAGAACGGCCTCGGCGGCGCCGACGTCCACTCCTCGGTGTCCGGTGTCTCGCACTTCGTCTACGACGACGAGCAGTCCTGCATCGAAGAGGTCCGCTACCTGCTCTCGCTGCTGCCGCAGAACAACCGCGAGATGCCGCCGACCGTCGCCAACGACGACCCGGTGGACCGCCGCAACGACTCGCTGCTGGACCTCGTCCCGGCCGACGGCAACCGGCCGTACGACATGCGCAAGGTGATCGAGGAGATCGTCGACCACGGCGAGTACCTCGAGGTCCACGAGCGCTGGGCGACCAACGTGATCTGCGCGCTGGCCCGGGTGGACGGCCACGTGGTCGGCATCATCGCCAACCAGCCGCAGTCGCTGGCCGGCGTGCTGGACATCAACGCCTCCGAGAAGTCCGCGCGCTTCGTGCAGATGTGCGACGCGTTCAACATCCCGCTGGTGACCATGCTGGACGTGCCCGGCTTCCTGCCCGGCGTGGACCAGGAGCACGACGGCATCATCCGGCACGGCGCCAAGCTGCTGTACGCGTACTGCAACGCCACCGTGCCGCGCATCCAGCTGATCCTGCGAAAGGCCTACGGCGGCGCGTACATCGTGATGGACTCCCGCTCGATCGGCGCGGACCTGTCCTTCGCCTGGCCGACCAACGAGATCGCCGTGATGGGCGCCGAGGGCGCCGCCAACGTGATCTTCCGCCGTGACATCAACGGGGCCGAGGACCCCGAGGCGATGCGCGCGCAGAAGATCAAGGAGTACAAGAGCGAGCTGATGCACCCGTACTACGCGGCCGAGCGCGGCCTCGTCGACGACGTCATCGACCCCGCGGAGACCCGGGCCGTGCTGGCCTCCTCGCTGGCCATGCTCCGCACCAAGCACGCCGACCTGCCGAGCCGCAAGCACGGCAACCCGCCGATGTAACCGGTGCGTCGCGCCCGACACCACCGTTCAGCCGCCAGCCTGGGGGAGAAACAGGAACCATGAACGAACCTCTCGTCCGCATCGTCCGCGGCTCGCTGTCCGTCGAGGAGCTCGCCGCCCTGACCGCCGTGCTGGCCGCCCGCGCCGCGCAGGCCTCGGCGGTCGCCGCCGCCAACCAGGTCGTCGAGCCGATCGCCACCTGGTCCCGGATCGAGCGCCGCCCGGCGTACTTCTCCCCGGTCAGCTGGCAGCAGGCCGCGTAAGCGTGAACACGCGAGGGGCTCCGGAGGCAGTGCCTCCGGAGCCCCTCGCGTGTTGCGTGCTGCTACGCCGCGGCCAGCGCCGCAGGGCGGCCGGCGTGCATGGTGATGAGGTTGGCCGCCAGCCGCTGCGGGTCCTGGGCCAGCCAGAGCCGCACCGCGGCCCCGAGCATGATGCAGGACGAGCCGAGGCGGACGCCGGTGGAGTGGGCGATCCGCGCGGTGGCGATGGTGAGCAGGTCGGCGAGCTCGGTCGGCAGCCACACCGTGAGCGCGCAGGGCGCCGGGGTGGCGAGCGCGGCGAGCAGCCGGTGGGCGTCCGCCGGGCAGTGCAGCGTGGGCAGAACGTCCAGCAGGCCGTCGGCGACGACCTCGGAGACATCGCTGTGATGGCCCTGGGCGAGCCGTCGCAGCAGCGCACGTTCCGCTGCGGTGATTCGGACGGTCATGATGACCTCGTCGCACTCCATGGTGCGGCCCTCCTCGCGGCTTTGTGGATCTCGGGGGTGGATCAGGGGGTGGTGGAGCAGGTGGGGCGGGGCGTCAGATACCGGCGTACGAGTGCTTGCCGGTGACGAAGATGTTGACGCCGTAGAAGTTGAACAGCCAGCAGGCGAAGGCGAGCAGGGCCAGGTAGGCGGCCTTGCGTCCGCGCCAGCCGGCGGTGGCCCGGGCGTGCAGGTAGGCGGCGTAGGCGACCCAGGTGATGAACGACCAGGTCTCCTTCGGGTCCCACTCCCAGTACTTGCCCCAGGCGGCCTCGGCCCAGATCGCGCCCGCGATGATGGTGAACGTCCACAGCGGGAAGACCAGGGCGTTGATCCGGTAGGACAGCTTGTCCAGGGTGCTCGCCGCGGGCAGCCGGTCCATGAAGTTGGCGGCCCGGACGGTCAGGCCGGCCGCGATCCGGTGCTCGTAGCGGTCCTTGAGCAGGTAGGCACCGGTGGCGACGGCAGCCGCGAAGAGGGCGCCGCCGCAGATCGTCGCGGTGGAGACGTGGATGCCCAGCCAGTAGGAGTGCAGCGCCGGGACGAGCTGCTCGGACTCGGTGTACAGCACGCTGACGGCGACGCCGAGGATCAGCAGGACCGCGATCACCACGGGCAGGCCGAGCCAGCGCACGTTCTTCTTGGTGGCCAGCAGCACGACGTACGAAGCGACCATCATCAGGCCGAACGCGACGGAGAACTCGTACATGTTGCCCCACGGCCAGCGCATCACCGACAGGCCGCGGGTGACCACGCCACCGATGTGCAGCAGCATGCCGAGCACGGTCAGCGAGACCGCGATCCGGCCGGCCACGTCGGCCTTCTCGCTGCTGCCGGCCGGGCCGAGGCCGTCGGCCGGGGTGTCGTCGCCGCGGCCGCTGGTCACCGTGGTGGCGCCGGCGTCGGCCAGCGCGGTGCGGGTCAGGGTGGCGGTGCCGCCGCCCTGCGAGGCCACCGTGACGCTGACCTTGCGCACGCCCTTCGCCGCGTCGGCGGAGTCGCTGACCGACTCCCCGAGGGTGGCCTGCTGCCGGGAGCGGACGGCGACGCCGCCCTTGGCACCGAACGTCCACTCGAACATCTGAGCGAACATGGCCAAGGTGTAGACGGCCATGGCCGAGTAGACCAGCTTGTTGGAGATATCGGCCAACTCATGGTTGACCTGCGCGAGCAGCACCGTCTACTCCTTGGTTTCCGGGGCGGTGGGGGCGGCTGCGGCCGGGGAGTCGGCCGCAGCCGGTGCGTCGTCGTCAGCGGTGTCGTCGGCGGGGCCGGCGGGGGCCGGTTCCTCGTCGGTGGCCGGGGCGTCGTTCTGCAGCTCGACGGCGAGCTCGGCGAGCTCCTCGGCGGTGCGGGCGGACTCGCTGCGGCCCAGCCCGGCCACCTCGACCAGGGTGCGGCCGTCGGCGCCGGTGGTGGCCCGGACCCAGATCCGGCGGCGCTGGACGAACAGCGAGCCGATCAGGCCGAGAATCGCGGCGACCGCGCCGACCAGCGCGACGGAGTTGCCGGGGTGGTGCGAGATGGTGAAGGTGGCCCACTGCTGGTAGCCGTCGAAGCTGATGGTCCCGTAGTTGTCGGGCAGCTCCCATGCCTGGCCGACCTTGAGGCGGGCCTTGGCGATGTCGCCGTCGACCTTCAGCTGGGTCATCGCCTTGTCGTCCAGCTGGTACACGTTCTGCGGCAGGCCGCTGTCGGTGCGCAGGTCGCCCGCGTAGGCGGTGAGCACCAGCATCGGGTCGGCGGCGCCCGGGAACATCGACCGCGGGCCGGTCACGTTGAAGTTCTCCGGCGCGGTGGGCAGGAAGAAGCCCTGGAACGCCAGCTGGGTCTTGTTGCCGTTGGCGTCGGTGCCGTAGTCGTTGACCTTGATCACGCCGGGCGAGGTCATGTTGGCGTCGCGCGGCAGGAACGGCGTCGGGCCGCGGAAGACGATCTCGCCCTTGGCGTTCTTGACCGTCACCACCGGGGCGTAGCCGTGGCCGATCAGGTAGACCTTGGAGCCGCCGATCTCCAGCGGGTGGTTGACCTCGATGGTGGACTTCGTCAGCTTGGTCGCGTCGTCGCCCGTCCAGTAACGGACGTTGGCGGTGAACTGCCGGGCGGTGCCGGTCTGCGGGCCGGTCTCCTGGTAGCGGGCGGTGAAGCCGTCCAGCTTGAAGCCGAACTTGTCCAGGTCGTTCACGCCGTAGAACTGCGAGCCGTAGAAGTCGTCGATCTGGGTGGTGGTGTTGGAGTAGCCCTGGCCTTCAAGCACCAGCTTGCTGGCGGAGCCGGAGGCCACGCCGGCCCAGGCGACGCCGATCAGCAGCGCGAACAGCGAGAAGTGGAACAGCAGGTTGCCGACCTCGCGCAGGTAGCCCTTCTCGGCGGCGACCGACTTGCCGTTGGCGTGGGCCCGGAAGCCGCGCTTCTTCAGCAGCGCGTGGGCGGCGGCGTGCACGGTCTCCGGGTCGGCGCCGCTGTGCCAGGCCGCGTACACCGGCATCCGGGTCAGGTTGCGCGGGGCCGCCGGGGGCTGCGAGCGCAGCACGCCGACGAACTGCCAGGTACGCGGGACGATGCAGCCGGCCAGCGAGATGAACAGCAGGATGTAGATCGCCGAGAACCAGGACGAGCTGTAGACGTGGAAGACCTGGAGCTTCTCGAACAGCGGCGTGATGCCCTTGTGGGCCTCCTTCCACGCCACCAGCTTCATCGTGTCGGGGCCCTCCTGCGGGACCAGCGAGCCGGGGATGGCCGCCAGCGACAGCAGGAACAGCAGCAGCAGGGCGACCCGCATCGAGGTGAGCTGCCGCCAGACCCAGCGCAGCCAGCCGGTGACGCCTATGCTGCCGGTCGGGATCTCGCCTTCCTCGGGCGCGGTGCTGAGCCGCTCGACGTCCGGGGAGTCCGGGTCCGCGGCGTCGGCCGGCTGGGGGCTGGTCTTGGTGTCGCTCACGGCTCAGATTCCGATCGAGAAGTTCTGGGTGAGGTACTGGAGCTGGTTGACCAGCGCGTCCCACGCCCCCGTCACCAGGGCCAGGCCGACGGCGACGAGCATGCCGCCGCCGATCCGCATCACCCACTGGTAGTGGCGCTTGACCCAGCCGAAGGCACCCAGCGCCTTGCGGAAGGCCAGCGCGGCCAGGACGAACGGTACGCCGAGGCCGAGGCAGTAAACCGCCATCAGCAGCGCGCCACGCCCGGCGCTGGCCTGGTTGAACGCCAGCGACTGGATGGCGGCCATGGTCGGGCCGATGCACGGCGTCCAGCCCAGGCCGAACACCACGCCGAGCAGCGGGGCGCCGGCCAGGCCGACCGCGGGACGGCGGTGCGAACGCAGCTCGCGCATGGTGAAGCCGGGCAGCAGGCCCATGAAGGCCAGGCCCATCAGCACGGTGAGCGAGCCCATCACGATCGAGATGACCCGCTTGTGCTCCTGCAGGGTCTGCCCGAAGGAGCCGAACAGCAGGCCGGTGGAGACGAAGACCACCGCGAAGCCGAGCACGAACAGCAGCGAGCCGGCCAGCATCCGGCCGCGGCGCGCGCCGCGGGCGTCGGAGAGGTCGGCGGCGGAGAAGCCGGTGACGTAGCTGAGGTAGCCGGGCACCAGCGGCAGCACGCACGGCGAGAAGAACGAGAGCAGACCGGCGGCCAGCGCGATCGGCAGGGCGGCCAGCAGGGCGCCGCTGCCGACGGTGTCGTTGTAGCCGACCCCGGCCGCCGCCAGGGCGGCGCTCACTTGGACTCCGCGAGGACCGGTTCGACCATCTTGTCGAGGTCCTCGCTGGACATCGCGCGCATGGCGCGGGCGGCCAGCTTGCCGTCCTTGTCGATCACGATGGTGGTCGGGATGGACTGCGGGTTGAGGCTGCCCTTGGGGAACTTGAGGATCTGGGTGCCGTCCGGGTCATAGATGCTCGGGTAGGTGATCCCGAAGTTCTTCTCGAACGCGACGGCGTTGGCGGGGTCGGTGTCCCGGGTGTTGATGCCGAGGAACTGGACCTGGTCGCCGTACTTCTGGGAGCTCTCCTGCAGGCCCTTGGCCTCGGCCCGGCAGGGGCTGCACCAGGAGCCCCAGATGTTGAGGACGACCACCTTGCCGCGGTAGTCGGAGAGCTTGAGCGCGGTGCTGTCCAGCCCGGTGCCGCTGATGTCCGGAGCGTCCACCCGGTGACCGGCGGCGGCGGTGTCGATGCCGCCCTTGCCGGTGATGAAGCCCACCGAGCCGCCTCCGGAGCCGGAGCTGGCACACCCGGTGAGGGCCAGGGCGGTGGCCGCGCCGAGGGCGGCGGTGAGGCGGGCGCGGCGGCTTGACGTCCAAGACATGTGAAAAGTTTCGCATGGCTCTTCGGCCCGTTTTAGGGGGGTCCGGCGTTGATGACCGGACCCCCTCTGACCTGCGAATACTTTATTTATGATCGTCTTAATTCGGGCATTTTCCAGGCAGGCCAGGCTTACCTGAGCACCATCAATGTGAGCTACGCCCCGAAGCTCTTCCCGACCGGCTTGTCGCCCTTCTTGCCCTTGCCCACCAGGTGCGCCGGCAGCAGATCGCGGGCCGGCTCGCGGTAGCCGATCGAGACGATCCGGTCACCCTCGTAGGTGAAGCTGGTCAGCGAAGCGAGCGAGCACTGCCGGCGGCGCGGGTCGTGCCACAGGCGGCGGCGCTCGGCGAACGAGCGCAGGATCCAGATCGGCAGCTGGTGGCTGACGCACACCGCCTCGTGCCCGCGCGCGGCGTCCCGGGCGCCGGCGATCGCGCCCATCATCCGCACCACCTGGTCGATGTACGGCTCGCCCCAGGACGGCTTGAACGGGTTGGTCAGGTACTTCCAGTACCCCGGGTTGCGCAGCGAGCCGTCGCCGACGCCGAAGGTCTTGCCCTCGAAGATGTTCTCCGCCTCGATCAGCCGCGGGTCGGCCGCGACGGTCAGGCCGTGCGCCTTGGCGATCGGCTCGGCGGTCTCCTGGGCGCGCTCCAGCGGAGAGGCCACCACGTGGGTGATGTCACGGTCCTTCAGGTGGTCGGCCACCCGCTCGGCCATCTGCCGCCCCAGCTCGGAGAGGTGGTAGCCCGGCAGCCGGCCGTACAGCACGCCCTCCGGGTTGTGCACCTCGCCGTGCCGCATCACGTGGACGACGGTGATGTCCTTCTTCTCGCTCACTTCGACTCCTCGGTGGCCTCGGCGGCGGCACGGGCGGCGGCGGGCAGGGCGGCGGCGATCCGCTCGATCGCGCGCGCGTCGTGCGCGGCCGAGACGAACCAGGACTCGAACGCCGACGGCGGCAGGTAGACGCCCTGGCTCAGCATCGAGTGGAAGAACCCGTTGAAGCGGAACGCCTGCTGACGGCGGGCCTCGTCGTAGTTGGTGACCTGCTGGTCGGTGAAGAAGACCGAGAACATGTTGCCCGCGGTCTGCAGGCGGTGCGCCACGCCCTCCTTGGTGAGCGCCTCGGTGACCAGGCCGGACACCTCGGCGGCGACCTTGTCGACGGTGGCGTAGACCTCGTCGGTGCAGTTGCGCAGCTGGGCCAGGCCGGCGGCGGTGGCGATCGGGTTACCGGACAGGGTGCCCGCCTGGTAGACCGGGCCGGCCGGGGCGAGGTGCGCCATCACGTCGGCGCGGCCGCCGAACGCCGCGGCCGGGAAGCCGCCGCCCATCACCTTGCCGAAGGTCAGCAGGTCCGGCGCCCAGCCCTCGCGGGCGGCCTCCAGCCCGAACCAGCCCGCCTTGGAGACGCGGAAGCCGGTCATCACCTCGTCGGAGATGAACAACGCGCCGTTCTCCCGGCACAGTTCGGCCAGGCCGCCGTTGAAGCCGGGCAGCGGCGGGACGACGCCCATGTTGCCGGGCGAGGCCTCGGTGATCACGCAGGCGATCTCGCCGGGGTGCGCGGCGAACGCGGCGCGCACCGCCTCCAGGTCGTTGTACGGCAGCACGATGGTGTCGCCGGCCTGCGCGCCGGTGACGCCCGGGGTGTCCGGCAGGCCGAAGGTGGCGACGCCGGAACCGGCGGCGGCCAGCAGCGCGTCCACATGACCGTGGTAGCAGCCCGCGAACTTGACCACCTTGGCGCGGCCCGTGAAGCCGCGGGCCAGCCGGATCGCCGACATGGTGGCCTCGGTGCCGCTGGAGACCAGGCGGACCTGCTCGACCGGGGCGATCCGGGCGACGATCTCCTCGCCGAGCTCGACCTCGCCCTGACCGGGCGTGCCGAACGAGGTACCACGGGAAACCGCCTGCTGCACGGCCTCGATCACCGCCGGGTGCGAGTGGCCCAGCAGCATCGGGCCCCAGGAACACACCAGGTCCACGTACTCGCGGCCATCGGCGTCGGTCAGGTACGGGCCGCTGCCCGACACCATGAACCGGGGCGTGCCGCCGACCGCGCGGAAGGCCCGCACCGGCGAGTTGACGCCGCCGGGGGTGACCGCCAAGGCGCGCTCGAACAGCGACTGGGACTGGGGTGCTTCGTACGGGTAGCTCATCTGCTCGCTCATCCGTTGGGTCCGCGGGGTGGCCTGGAGCCTCTCTTACCCGAACATGGTCTCAAATCGTGTCTTTGCGTTCTGCATGTCGGGCCCGATCATCTGGAACGATGATCCGTGTGCTGCTCCCCTCACTGCCTGTGGCGAAGGTAAGGTCGTGTAGCGCGTGCTCGTGTAGCGCGCAAGCAGACGGGTAAGGGGCATGTCCGGAGGGAAAGTCGGACATGCGGGGGTCTGTCGATTCCGGCGAGTTCCGGTGAGGATGGTCCGAGTGTCCGAGAGGCAGGACGGTTTCGACGAGGCCGCGGAGCGTACCCGCAGGCCGGACGAGACCGGCGGGGGCAGGGAAGCGGGCAGGGGAAGGAGGGGCGAGGGCAGAGTGGGGGTCACCTACAAGTACTTCGGCGCACCGGACCGCGCCACCGCCGCCAGAGTCCCCACCGCCCTCGGCCCCGGTGGCCTCGGCCTCGACGCGGGTGAGCTCGGCGCCCTGGGCCGGCTCGGCGACCTGATGGAGACCAGTGGCTCCGGCAACGGGCACCTCTCCACCAAGATCAAGCCCGAGACGATGAGCGCGATGGTCCTCACGGGCATTCAGGGCGTCCCGCTGCACCACGTCCCGCCGCTCGAACTGGTGGTCCTGCACCCCGACTACGCGGTGGTCCAACTCCCGCACACCGTCGTCGAACCGCTCCGCAAGGCCGACGAACCCGAGCTCGGCGCCGCCGCGTTCATCTGGTCCACCGTCCCCGACCGCCGCGGCCCGCGGGACGCCTTCGTCATCTACCAGATGCTGCACGAGTGGCAGGACTTCGCCTCCCGCCTGCACGAGGCGGGGCACCAGCTGTACTGCCTGGTATGGCCCTGACGCTCCGCCAGGCGCAGGGCCGTTCCCGGTGATCGATCAGTCGCGGTACCCCAGCGCCTCGTCCAGGTCCGGGCCGAAGCGGTCGTAGAGCTCGATCTCCCCGGTGCCGGGGAGGGATTCCCCGAGGTGCCAGTGGCCGTCGGACGCCGACCGGACGTAGTAGTCCGAGCCGACCTGGACGATGTGGCTGGGCTCGAAGGCGCCGGTTCGGGTGGGGTCGTCGTCGTCGGTGACCGTCCGGTCGAGGGGGAGGGCCCGGGCGACGGGGTCGCCGGTGACTTCGCGGAGCCGGGCGTGGGTCCAGCCGTCCGGGAGCAGGCGGTCGGCGGGGTGGGGCCGGTCCGGGAGGAGTTCCAGGACGGCGTGGGCGAGGCGCGGGCGGAGGTAGTCGCCGTCGCGTTCGAGGCCGAGCAGGCCGGCCAGGAACGTCATCTCGCGCTCGCCGTCCGGGCGTTGCCAGCGGAACCGGGCGCTGGAGACGTGGGACGGGAAGTCTTTCTGCTCGTAACTCCTTCCGCCCCGCCAGCCGAAGGACGTCTTGGGCTGCGGGCCGTCCGGGGTCTGGGTGTGGGCGAACAGGGCGGTGATCCAGCCGGTGACGGATTCGCCGCCGGAATGCGACTTCCACTTGTAGAACGAGCGCCAGAAGTCCTCGTCGACGGGCCCGCCGGCGGCGGTACGGGCAATCTCGGCGAGGACGGGGCGCAACGCGTCGAACCAGGGGCGCAGGCCGTCGAACCGGGCCGCGAGGGAATCGACCCGGCCGGCGAGCAGCTGCCAGTCCTCGGCGGTGCCCTCCAGGCGGATCCGCGGGATGCCGCACAGGGTCGTCCAGGTGAAGCGGTAGTACGGGCCGACCACGGACATCAGCGCCACCAGGGCCGAGGACAGGTCGTCCGGGGTGGTGGTGCTGAAGCGGGGCAGGAAGAGGTCGGTGACCTCCGCGCCGAGCTTCTCGCGCAGCGGTTCGAGCACCAGCCGGATCGACCGGCTCCAGTCCGGATCCGGGGCGAGCAGGCTGTCGTCCTGGACTGCGATCTCCTGCTGGTGCGCGGGCGTGTCGGTGAAGATCCCGGCGTACGTCTCGGAGTTGAGCCGCACATGGATCGCCACCTCGTGCACCACGGCGTACCAGAGGACGTCCGGCGCGAGGCTGAGCGGGAGGTGCGCGCAGAAGCTCTGGTGGGCGGCGCGAACCAGCAGGCTCCAGGTCGGCTCGGGGCCGCCGTGCGGGCGGGGTGCCGCCACGAGGGTGGTGGCGGAACGGTGGTGGACCCGCACCTCGCGGGACGAAACGGCCTGCAGGAAGGGCGCGTTGTCGACCGCCCGGAGGGTCGCGGCGAGTTCGACGGCCCAGTCGTCCGGCGGCAGCGGCAGGTCGATCACGGCCGCGGCCGGGCGCGGTGCGGCGAGGTTCCACTCCGCGGGGAGGGCGGTGTCGCAGACGGCGCAGGTCAGGTCATCGTCCTTGACCAGGTTGATCTGTGCGCACGCCCGGCAGCGGCGGAAGGCGCACGCATGGGTGAACCCGTCCGGCCGGGCGGTGAGGCCTGCCCGGTCGAGGGCGTCGGCGGCGGCCGGCCAGCTGTCCAGGTCCGGGCAGTAGCCGGTGGACAGGTTGCTGATCTCGCGGACCGCCCACCCGCCGCCGTCCTGCCGGGCGAAGCGGATCTCACCGGCCGCCAGGACGTCCGCCCCGCCTGCGCACGCGACGTGCTCGCTGCGGCGCGGTGCCAGCCGCAGCATGCCGGTGGGGTCGACCACGTAGGTGACCGGCTCGTCGCACTCGGCGGGCGTCAACTCCGCCAGCCAGCGGTCGAGTTCGGTGAGGGCGAGAATGGCGCGGCCGAGGGTGCTTCGGTCTGCGCGGGCGAGCAGTTCGGGCGGGCCGACGTAGGCGAACATGCGGGGTCTTCCGGTCATGCCGACACGGTAGGGCCCGGCAGGGCGGGCGTCGGGCTTTCGTGGAAGAAGGGCGTGGACGAGTACTGCCGGGCCGTCCAGCCGCCGCTGTGGGCGCCCCTGGAGGAGAGACGGCCTGACCACCCCGTCACTCGGCGGCTGCGGCGCGCAGCAGGGGGAGGAAGGCCGTGACCGCCGGTGCGGGTCGGTGGCCCCGGCGGATGGCGGTGTGGACGTGGCGGACCGGGGTGTCGTCCGGGTGCAGCGGGACGAGGGCGAGGTCCGGGCGGGCGGCGCGGGCGGCCAGGGACGGGATCAGGGTGATGCCCAACCCGGCTGCCACCAGGCCGAGTTTGGCCGTCCAGCCGGCCACCTCGTACTCGACCCGGGGCTGGAAGCCGCTGCGGGCGCAGGCAGCGAGCAGGGTGGTCTCGATGCGGCGGCTGGCGGTGATCCACGGCTCTTCGGCGAGGTCGGCCAGTCGCAGGCGGCGGCGCCGGGCCAGCCGGTGTCCGCGCGGCAGGGCCACCAGCACCGGGTCGTCGGCGATCCGGTGGAGCTCGAACTGCTCGGTGTCGTACGGGTGTTCCGGGTAGGCGGTGACAAGTGCGAGGTCGATCGCGCCCTCCGCGAGCAGTTCCAGCAGCTGCGCGGACAGCCCCTCGGTGAGGGTGAGCGCGATGCCGGGGTGTGCGGCCCGGAACGCGGCCAGCGCGGCCGGGACGAGGGCCGCGTTGGCGCTGTCGAACGCGCCCAACCGGAGGTGGCCGGAGGCGAGTTGAGTCAGCGCGGTGAGGTCGCGGCGGGTGCCGTCCAGCCGGTCCAGCATCGCTTCGGCGTGCGGCAGCAGGGCCTGCCCGTGCTCGGTGAGCCGCACTCCGCGGGCCAGCCGGTCGAACAGCGGGACGCCGAACTCGGCTTCCAGCGTGGAGATTTGGCGGGAGATCGCGGACTGGGTGAACCCCAGCTGCTCCCCCGCCGCGGTGAACGAGCCGAGCCGGGCGGCGGTGCGGAAGACGTCGAGCCAAGCCATGTCCATTCGACATGGCTACCATGCGAGACATTCGCTTGTCGCCTGTCTGGGCCGCCCCTAGCGTGGCGGCCATGGAGATCACGGAGCGCATTGCCTTTCTCGGACTCGGCCGGATGGGCCTCCCGATGGCCCGCCGACTCGCGGGCGCCACACCCGAGTTGGCGGTGTGGAACCGCACACCGGGCCGGGCCGAGGGCCTCAGCGAGGCCGCCGCCCCGGCGGAGGCCGTACGCGGCGCCGGGGTCGTCGTCACCATGCTGTCCGACCCGGCGGCGGTGGCCGAGGTCGCGAAGCGGTTCCTCCCGGCCGTGGAGCCCGGCACGCTGTGGATCGAGATGTCCTCGATCGGCCCGCAGGCCGCGGCCGGGCTGCGCGCTCAACTCCCGGACGGTGTCACGATGGTGGACGCCCCGGTGCTGGGCAGCGTCGGTCCCGCCGCGACCGGCGACCTGGTGGTGTACGCGGGCGGCGAGGCGGCGGATCTGGACCGGGCCCAGCCCGTCCTGGAACGCCTCGGCCGGGTCCTCCGCTGCGGCGGCCCCGGCGCGGGTGCGGCGCTCAAGCTGGTGGTGATGGGCGCGGTCGTCGCGTCGGTGACCGCCGTCGGCGAGGCGCTCACCGTCGCCGAACAGCTGGGCGTCTCCGAGGAGTTGGCGCGTCGCGCGCTGTCCGCCGGCCCGCTCGCCGGCATCATGGCCCGGGCCGGGAGCACGGAGGCCGACTTCCCGATCCGCCTTGCCGCGAAGGACCTGACCCTCGCCAACGGCGGACCCGTCCTCCAGGCCGCCCGCACCACCCTGCTCGCCGACCCCGCCCTCGCCGAGCACGACCTCTCCGCCATCGCCACCACCCACCGCCCCCGGCCCGCCGGGCACGCCCTCCACCCCTGATTGGTCCAGACGGATCGAGTTCCGTCGAAACCACGGGTAGCGGACTTGTCCACAGCCCTGTGGACAACTGTGCCCAGTTGCCCGTCGGCTGTGGATGCTCAGGCGTCGAAGTCGTATTCGAGGATGTACGAGGCCGAGTCGAGCACCATCTCGTTGAACTCCACCACCTGGCCGTCCTCGGCGAAGGCGGTGCGGTTCACCAGGAAGACCGGCGTGCCGGGCGCGAGGGCGAGGCGCTCGGCCTCGTTGCCGGCGGGCATCCGGGAGCGGATGTGTTCCTGGAAGTGCACCGGCTTGTGGCCGAGTTCGGCGAGCCGGGCGTAGGTGCCGCCGGGGCCGGTGTCCGGGTCGGTGATCCGGCTGCCCGCCACCAGCGCGGCCGGCAGGTAGGACTCGGAGAGCAGCACCGGCTTGCCGTCCAGGACGAAGCGGCGGCTGCGCACGCAGGCCGACTCGCCCGGCTTCAGGCCGAGGACGGCGGCGATCTGCTCGGGCACCTCCCGTTCGGTGACGGCCAGCTGGTCCACCGTCAGTTCGCGGGCCGCTATGTCGGTCGACCAGACCGAGAAGCCGCCGCCCCAGTTCCGGTCGGACAGCCGCTGGATGCCGCGGCGCCTTATCGGCCGGAACTCCCGGACGAAGACCCCCACCCCCTTGCGGGCCTCCGCGATCCCCTCGGTCTGCAGCACGCCGAGCGCCTGGCGGGCCGTCATCCGGGCCACGCCGTACGTCACCATCAGATCGTTCTCGCCCGGCAGCCGGTCACCCGGTCGGTAGCGGCCTGAGTCGATGTCGCGCTTGAGATCCTCGGCGATCCGCTGGTACTTGGGCTGGCTGGCGCGGGGGTGACTGGTCATGGCGGCGGGCTTCCTTCCCTTCTCTAGACATCCTACGCACGGTACGCCCCCCGATGCATTGACATCTCTAGAGATTTCAGCTTGTCTAGAGATGCTGCAATCTGACATACCCTCATATCGGCTGCCGAGTCTCCCGTTCATGGGCGTTTCACCAGCGTTCATCGAACGAAACCGCGTGAGGAGCCCACCATGTCCGTGCACCGTCGATGGTTCTCACTGCCCCGCGAGCCCGCCACCGTCGCCGCCGGACGCCGCCGGGTCCGCGCGCTCATCACCGCCTGGGGCGGCACGCCCCTGGACGAGGACACCCAACTGACCGTCGATCTGGTCACCTCCGAACTGCTCGGCAACGCCGTCCGCCACGCGTCCGGCCCGATCGTCACCGTCGGCGTGCACGCCGACCCGCTGCACCACCGGGCCGTCATCGAGGTCTACGACACCGCCCCCACCGTCCCGATGGCCGGGCGCCCCGACCGGGACTCCGAGTCCGGCCGCGGCATCCTGCTGATCGCCGAACTCGCCCTCGCCCACGGGGTGATCCGCAAGCGTACCGGGAAATGGGTGTGGGCCGAGATAGCCCTCCCGGCCGGGCGGGCCGACCGGCTGTGGTGGCCGGCCCGGCACCGGAGCACGAAGGAACACCGGGGGCCCGATCGGAGCCCGGAGGAGGGCGTCCCGCGGAAGACCCCGGCCGACCGGGTCGGGCCCGGAGCCATGACCTGCCACTGACGCCCGCTCGACCACTCACGCGGTCAGGCGGCCGTGGAGCTCCTCCGTTCCGTGGCCCAAGGTCCGGGCGGCGAGCCAGGCGGCGGCACCGGCGCCGTTGCGGGCGGTGAAGACCTCCGCGTCCGGCCAGCGCGCGGCCAGCCGGGGACGCAGGTGAGCGACCAGCGGCGTCTCGGAGGCGAGCAGACCGCCGGCCAGCACCAGCGGCAGCGACGAGTCGGGTTCGCGGACCAGGGCGAGCGTGTCGATCAGGTGGTCGGCGGCGCGGTCGACCAGGGCGAGCGCCACCGGGTCACCGGTCGCCGCCCGGTCGAGGACGATCGGGGCGAACCGGGCCAGCCGGGCCGGCGCCTCGGCGTGGGCGGCGGCGATCAGCGCGGAACGCGGCTCGCGGCCCAGGCCGCCGGGCCCGACCAGCGCGTCGGCGATCGCACCCGCCAGGCCGGGCAGTTCAAGTGACGATCCGTCGAACGGCAGCGCGCGGTCCACGGCCGTGAGCGCGGCGGAGACCGCTTCGCGCCCCAGCCAGAAGCCGGAGCCGCGGTCGCCGAGCAGCCAGCCGTGGCCGTCGGCGGTGCGGCGCAGCGCGTGGTCGCGGATCTCCGCGGCGATCGCGCCCGTGCCGCTGAGCAGCAGGGTGCCGTCGGCGGCGGCGGTCCCGGCCGCGTGGGCGAGTTCGGCGTCGCCGACCAGGCGCGGTGTGATGGTCAGTCCGGTGGCGGGCCAGAGCGCCAGCACCTCCGGCGGAGCGAGCGAACCGCCCGCGAGACCGATCACACCCGCCGCCACCCGCGCCGGATCGAGCCCGGCCAGCGCGGCCCGCACAGCCCCGCCGATCTCCCGGACGGCAACCTCCGCGCCGTGCGCGACCGGGTTGCCCCCGGCACCGTGCGCGGTGCCGAGGATCTGCCCGTCCAGGGTCGCGACCAGCGCTCGGGTGCTGGTGCCGCCCACGTCGAGGCCGAGCACCAGCGGCGTGCCGGTCATGCGGTGCGACGGATGCGGCCGGCGTACAGCGCTTCCAGCTTGTTGTTGTGCTCGTCGCCGCCGGGAATGTTCGCCGACAGGTAGACGGGCGGAACGCCGCCGCTCTCCTCGACCCGACGAATCACCTCGGCGACGATCTGCTGACCGAGCAGCGCGGCCGTGATCGACGAAATACCACAGGCCCGGCCGCCGCCCGCCATCGGAAGCACGGCGTCACCGAACGGCGCGCCGTTGTCCAGCACCACGTCCGCGTAGTCGCGCAGCCGCAGGCCGGACGGGTGCTTGGGCTGAACACCCGCCGTGTGCTCGGCCGAGGTGACGACGATCAGCGGGTGGCCGTTCTCCTTCGCCAGCCGGGCGAGTTCCACCACGCAGCCGTTGACGCCGGAGTTGGACGCCAGAATGAACACGTCCGCCGGGTGCGGGTCGGTCAACTCCCAGAGCATCGCGGCGGATTCGGTACCACGCTCCAGCTCCGAGCCGGACAGGATCTCCACCGGCCGCCCGCCGAACAGCACCACATCACGCAGCGCGATCCGATTGCTCGGCACCAGCCCGCCGGCCCGCCCGGCGATCTCCATCGCAAACGCCTCGGAGTGCCCGGTACCGAACGCCTGCACAATGCCGTCCGCAGCCAGCGCATCCGCGATCAGCTCAGCGGCCCGCGCCACCTCCCCGGCCTGCGAGCTGCTGACCTTGTCGATGGCGGCATGGGCGGCAGCAACGAAGTCGGCCGCAGAAGGGCTGGTCACGGGAACCTCCAGGCAGAGCACTGTGGGACGGCTCACATGGTCGGCCCGGTCCGCCACCGCTGTCAACGACAGGACTAGACCAGTGCAGGGAATCAACCCGGCCACCGTCACCAGGGCTCGAACCCCGCACACTCGAACGGGTCGTCCTCCGGATCCAGCCCCGGCAGTCCGGGCACGTCCAGCTCCCCCCGCAGCCAGCCCACCAGCACCGCCACCAGCCCACCCGACAGCGGCACTTCACCCCACACGTGCCGGGGCCGGACCACCAGCGGCCAGGTGTCCGGGTCCGCGCCGGTGACCAGCCAGCCCAGCCGGTCGGCGTCGATGCTCGTCCCGATCACCAGGAAGCCGTCCGCCGGGGCGTCCAACCCGCGCGACAGCGAAGGCAGCCCCAACCACTCCGACCAGGTGCCCCTGCCGTACAACGCCATCAACTCCCGGTAATCGGAAGGCAGTCGGGCACCCAACGGGTCCGCAATCGGCCGCTCCGGGGGCGGCACCAGAAGCCGCAACGCGGCCAGCCCGGCCGGCCCGCGCAACGCGAACTCGCGTTCGTCCCCGGTGAGTTCACGGCGCGGCGACGGGCTCCACCGAACGTCCTGCTGCCAGGACGGCGCGACCGTGGCCGGCAGCGGGCCCAGGTGGCCGACCCGGTCGAGAATCACCGTCTCCAGGAAGGCGGCCAACGTCAGCCCCGAGTCGAGCAGCGGCTCGGGCCGGGTCGGAGCGCACAGCACCACCGTCCAGTGGTCCGGATCCGGATCAGCGGTGTTCCAACACAGGAACGTCCGGCCGTTCACGACGCTCCCCCAGGGCAGCAGCCCGCCGGGCGCCGGATACAGGCGGGGCGGGACGACTCCCGCCTCACGCAGCTCGACCCGCAGGTCGTGCTTGGACCACGCCAGCGCCCCGAGCTGCTCCCGGGTGGGCGCGTACAGCGCGATCTCCCCGCCGATCACCACCGTCCCGTACCGCGTCAACTCCCAGTACTCGCTCGGCAGTCGCACCCCGAGCCAGGACTCGACGGCCACCCGGTCCGGCGCGAAGGGCGTGAGCGGGCCGACGGGGTCGAGCTGGGCGAGAAGGTCCATGGCGCCGATACTGGCGGAACTGCGCGACAAACGCTCATCGGTCCGTCAGGTCCCGAGCACGTGCAGGTCATCGCCATGCGTCGCGATCTTCCCGACGAGTGCCTTCCGCCTCGCGCAGTTCCCCGCGCCCCTGTCTTCGCGACCTGACCGAATATTCGCGGGCGCGCGGCGGCCCCGACGGACAGGATGGCCGGATGGACGAGGTACCGAAGAAGCAGATCAGAGCCCGTTACGACGAGGAGACGGTGACGGTCTACCAGGCGTTCCGGCCCGAGATCGCGGACCCGGCGGTGGCCGACGGTCGGTGGCCGGAGGCGTTCTCGCGGGATCGGATGACGTGGATCAAGCCGTCGTTCCGCTGGCTGATGTACCGCAGCGACTGGGCGCGGAGCCCGGGGCAGGAGCGGATCGTCGGGGTGGTGATCACGCGTCAGGGGTTCGACGCGGCGCTGGAGGCGGCGGTGCTGAGCGGGTACGAGCCGGGGCTGCACGCGTCGAAGGCGGAGTGGCAGCGGGCGTTGCGGCGCAGTCCGGCCCGGGTGCAGTGGGATCCGGAGCGGGATCTGCACCTGCAGCCGCTGCCGCACCGGTCGTTGCAGTTGGGGCTGAGCGGGGAGCTGGTGCGGCGTTATGCCGGGGAGTGGCTGGTACGGATCGAGGACCTGACGCCGCAGGCCCACGAGTTGCACGCCACCAGGGACGCGGCGCTGCTGCCGCCGGAGCGGCCGTACCCGATGCCACCGGGTGCGGCCGCCCGACTGGGTGCGGGCTGACGGCGAGCCGCCGGCCCGCAGGCAGGATCAGCCGTGCAGGTAGACGATGCCGAGCTTGGTCAGCTGCCAGTGCTGCGCGGCGGAGCCGTTGTCGGCGGCCAGCTGCACCAGCGGGTTGCCCTGGGCGTCGGTCTGGGTGGTGGCGGTGGCCAGCTTGGTGGCGTCCTGGGAGTCGGCCAGCTTGTAAGTGCCGTCACCGACCGGCTGCAGGAGCCAGTGCTGGTTGCCGCCACCGTTGCAGCCCCACTGCTGGATCTTGGCACCGGGCGCGGTGGAGGCCCCGGACACGTCCAGGCACATGTTGCGGTTGCCGCTGAAGTCGAGTTCGAAGGAGCCGCCGGCCTTGATCTCGAACACGAAGGACTGGTTCAGCCCGCCGGTGGCCGGATAGGTGATCGCGGGGCGGCCGTTGGTGGAGTCACCGTAGGTGCCGCCGCCGGACAGGTCGAGCGCCTTGCCGTTGGCCTGGTTGGTGAGCTGGTACCAGGCGCCGTCCTCGGGGGTGTCCGGGAACGGCTTGCCGGGGGTGAGCGCGGTGATCGAGGTGGTGTTCTGCTGGTTGAGCGAGCAGAACGCCTGCCCGAGCCCGGCCTGCTGGTAAAACTGCCGCAGGCAGGCCGCCTCGGCCGCGTAGCCGGCGACCCGCAGGTGGTACGACTGGCGGACGTTGTTCATGCACAGGCCGGGGATGGAGATCGGACTGTCGCAGCCGTTGCGGGTGCTCTCCGACAGGTCGATCACGTCGCCGTTGGTGTACTCGTACGGCGAGCTGGTCCACTCCGCGCAGACCTCGTGCCCGAAGGCGACCCGCCGCTGGTCGAGGTAGCGCACGCCCGGCACGCCGGAGGCGGCGTCGCGCAGCGCGTCGCTGAGCGTGGGGACGACCCAGTTGTGGCCCCAGGCGAGGTCCTCGGGGAAGGCCGGGCAGCCGTCGGCGACCTTGCCGACGTAGTCGTTGCGCCGGATGTCGGGGGTGATCGGGTTGAAGTACGACTGGTAGACCAGCTGGTAGGAGTCGTCGGAGTAGCCGGCCTTGCGCATGGTGTTGCGGATGTTGGTGAGCGCGGCCGTCACCTTGGGCTTGACCCCGGCGGCGCGCCGGGTGATCTCGGCGCTGCCGATGGTGTCCCGGCAGCCCTGGGACTGCGGGATCGGGAAGTACTGGGCGAGGCAGGACATCATGATGCCGGCGAACTCGAAGTCGTCGTTCGCGCCGATCGTGACGACGACCATCTTCACGTCGTAGTTGGCGGCGGTGGCGGCCAGCTGGACGTCCTGCTTGGCCTCGCCGAAGTCGCCGCTGCCCGGTCCGGTGATCTTCGCCAGCTCGGGGTCGCTGACCAGGTCGCCGGTCTGCGCGCCGGAGCAGGCCAGGTCGATCGGGGTGACACCGGGGAGCTGGGTCACGAAGATCTCGGACTTGGTGGAGCGGTGGCAGTAGTTGGTGGGGCTGTCCGTGCCGGTGACGTAGTCGTCGTTGGTGTCGGTGCCGGCTCCCTCGCCGGAGATCGCGCTGTCGCCGAGGGCGACGATCGCGGCGGGCTTGCCCGCGCTGGGCGAGGCGGCCTGGGCGGTGGCCGCGGTGCCGAGGCCGGAGCCGAGGCCGAGGGCGGCCAGCAGCGCGGCGGTGGCGAGCAGGGCGGGGGACCTGCGGCGGACCATTGGTGTCCTGGACACTCATGACTCCTTGCGGGGGTGGGGGTACGCCCGGCGGGTGCCGGGCGGCGCGGAGCATGGGGGAACCGGGCCGGAACCCGGCGAACATGAGGCAGGCTCACATGCTAGGTACTGACAGGTAACACAACAAGACTCGCGGAGCGAACGGCTACGGCACCGCGACGGCCCGTCAGGAGCTCGGCCCGCAAACGCAGCTGAGCCGCCGCCCACACCCCACCAGGAGGATGTGGACGACGGCTTGATCAACCAGCGGGTGCCGTCAGCCGCCGTTGACGCAGGTGTTGCCGAACGCCGGGTTCAGCAGGCCGATGATGTCGATCGAGTTGCCGCACAGGTTGACCGGGATGTGGATCGGGACCTGGACCTGGTTGCCGGACACGACACCGGGGGAACCGGCGGCGACGCCCTCGGCCTCGCTGCTCGCCATGGCGGAACCCGCACCGGCGGCGACGATGCCCACGACAGCGGCGCCGACAGCGGCGGCCTTCTTGATGCTCATTTGAGTCTCCTCGATAAATCAGATCTTCCAATTGCCGCGCCGGGGCTACCGGAAGGAAGCACACGGGACGTGCACTCAGCCAACGAAGCCACTCCGAATCAGTTGCGATGCTCTTCGGACAATCACCCGTCCGGCGTAACCGCAGCATTCGGGTGAACGGCCCGGACGATCGGCGAACTCGACCGTTTCCCCCGCCGTACTGGTTCGTTCTTCCTGGCGAACCCCGCTGACGTGAACAGCCGCCGGCGCACCCCCGACGCAGCACGCACCGCCCAAGCCACGGGCGACACGCGGGTCTTGAGCCGCGTGAGTGACATTCACGGCGCATCCGGAAAACAGCGGGCGATGATGCCAATCGCCCGACACCCGACCTTCCACAGTCGGGCAGAACGTGAGGAAGAAAGAGCCATGCGCAACTTCAAGAAGGCGGCGGTCCTGTCCATCGCCGCCGCCGGCCTGGTCCTCGGCTCGGCCGGCCTGGCCAACGCCTCCGCCGAGGCCGAGGGCGTCGCCGCCGGTTCCCCCGGCGTGCTCTCCGGCAACGACATCCAGGTTCCGATCCACATCCCGATCAACCTGTGCGGCAACACGATCGACATCGTCGGCATCCTGAACCCGGCCTTCGGCAACACCTGCATCAACGGCGGCTGAACCGCCCGACGCCGTACCGCGCCGTACGCCCGCGCCACGCGGCACACCAACTCCCCGCTGCGATCTAGGAGATCAACCCCTCATGCGCAACTTCAAGAAGGCCGCGGTCCTGACCGTCGCCGCCGCCGGCCTGGTCCTCGGCTCGGCCGGCCTGGCCAACGCCTCCGCCGAGGCCGAGGGCGTCGCCGCCAACTCCCCCGGTGTGCTCTCCGGCAACCTGATCCAGGTCCCGGTCCACGTCCCGGTCAACGTCTGCGGCAACTCGATCGGCATCATCGCCCTGCTGAACCCGGCGTTCGGCAACACCTGCATCAACGGCGACGGCGGTACCGAGGGTGTGGAGCCCGTGGCCGCGCCGGTCGAGCACGAGCACGGCGAGCCGGCCGAGCACGAGCACTCCGAGCCGCCGGCGGAGCACGAGCACCACCACGGGCACCACCACCACCAGGAGCCGGTGGACGAGGACTGCGACTGACCGGTCCCGGCCGATCGCCAGCCCCGCGCACACTGCCCCTCGGCCACCGGCCGGGGGGCAGTGCTCGTCCCCGCCGCACCCACGTACTCGTCGCCTCGGAGTACCCAGCGCCCCGGCGACTCGTTAACCCGACGTACCTGTCACCCCGAAGTCCCCTCCCCGAAGGAATGGCCGATGTCCCGGACGACCACCGGAGCGCTGGCCGCGCTCGGCGCCGCGCTGCTGCTCGGCGGCCTCACCGCCCAGACCGCGCACGCCGAGACCGACCAGCTCGCCGGGCTCCCGCTGCCCGCCCCCCACCTGCAGCCCGCCGACGCCCAGGCGGCGCTCGGTGGCACCACCTCCGCGCTCGGCTACGCGGTCGCCCCGGCCAAGGACCTGCGGCTCGACCCGTGGGCCGGATCCGGTGCGGACGTGTTCAACAACGGCGTCACGGTGATCCCCGACAACGGACCCGGCCCGATCGGCACCGGCACGGTCACCAAGCCGCTGTCCGCCGGCGGCGGGGCCAAGGACCTCCCGCTGGCCGGCCCGCTGCTCAACGCGCTGCCGCTCTGACGTCCCCGGACACCCGTACGGCCCGGCTGCTCCACACGGAGCAACCGGGCCGTACGAACGAGTGGTGGTGCCGCGTCACATCTGCGACTGGTCCAGCGCGCCGGTGAGGGTCTGCGCCGGGTTGGCCTGGTTCAGCATCTCGCCGGTCATGGCGGTGGTGGTGCCGGCCAGCGTCTTCACCGAGTCGGTGACCGAGATCTGGTCCTGCTCGCCGCCGAGCGAGGCCTTGGCACCCGGCACGGCCTGCACCGGGGCGGTCACCAGGTGCGGGTCCACCTTGTCCAGCGTCAGTGCGGCGTCGGTCAGCCGGCCGCTCTCGCCCTGCACGAAGCTGACCGGCCGGCCCAGGCCGACCGCCGGGCCGGCCACGTTCAGCGGGGCGGGCGGCGCGTCCAGGTCCAGGCTGCCGAGCCGCGCGCCCTGGTCCAGTTCGGGCAGCGGCAGCGTGGCGCCCAGCGACGGGCCCAGCTTGGTGCCGCCCAGGGCCGGCAGCACGTGGTCCGGGATCGGCTCGGTCGGGCTCTGGCCGGTCCCGCTCGGCGGCAGCAGCGGCGAGGACGGGATGCCGCCGTGGATCTCGCCGCCGTCCGCGAGCAGCGGCAGCGGCGAGTCCGGCGTGCTGAGCGGAATGCTGAACGGCACCTGCTTGGTGGCCAGTCCGTCCTCTAGCGCGGCCACCTCGGCCGGGGTCTTCGCCGCGGCCTGGGCCACGCCCTGCGTCGCCGCCACGCCCGCGCCGACCGCCAGCAGCAGGGCGCCCGCGGCCCGCTTGGAGAGCTTCATGGTGTTCGCCGTTCGTTCGGGTATCCGGTAATTCGGTACGTCGGTCATTCCGTATGACTTCTCGTGCCGCCAGCAGCCCGGGAGGTACTTCGGGTGCGTCGCGCACATCCTGGCGAACGAGCCACCTCCCCCCGGATAGCGGCAGTTAACCGGAACGGCCTAATAATCCGACTGGCGCGCGGAGAAATCGATGATCCTCGACGAATTTTCTCCGCCCCCGTAACTTTCCTGTTCGCCATTCTTTGATCCCGACGACGACGGGGCAGCACCCCTCGAACGGTATTTCAGAGAGGTATCTCGACCATGCTCAAGAAGTCTTTGGCCACCGTCGGCCTGGCCGCCGCCGCGCTGGCCGCAGTGTCCTCCCCCGCCGTCGCGATCGGCGACGCGGACGGTTCGGCCGCCACCATCCAGGGGAATGGCGGCACCAACTCCAGCGGCACCTGGGGCAACCACAGCCCGAACTTCCACTTCGCCGACAACCCGAACATCTGCCTGCCGGAGATCCACAACATCGGCGTGGCAGTGCTGGGCGTGGCCATCCCGGTCGAGGTCGACGCGCTCAACAACGAGCCCAAGCAGACCTGTGTGGTCGGCCAGGGCACCGTCGGCAGCGGCGACGGCGGCGTCTCCCACCTGGTCGGCTGACGTCCCGTCACCGCCCTGGCGCGGAGCCTCCCGCTCCGCGCCCCACGATCCGCCCGCGCCGTTCCCCCGGCCGGGCGGTGGCCCCGGCGCGAGCCACGCGCAAGGGGCGCTGCTCCACTCCATCAGATCCGAAAAGGAATGACCCCATGATCAAGAAGGCTCTCGCCGCCGTCGGCGTCGTCGCCGCCGGTTTCGCCATGTCCGCCTCCCCCGCGATGGCCATCGGCGACGCGGACGGCTCCGCCGTCTCCCTGCAGGGCGACGGCGGCACCAACGCCACCGGCACCCACGGCAACCACAGCCCGAACAACCACGTGCTGGACAACCCGAACATCTGCCTGCCCGACATCCACAACATCGGCGTGGGTGCCCTCATCGGCATCGTCGTCCCGGTCGAGGTCGACGCGCTCAACAACGGTGCCAAGCAGACCTGCGACATCGGCCAGAACACCGCCACCGCCGGCGACGGTGGCGTCAGCCACCTGATCGGCTGATCTTCCCGGTCACAGCCGACCGCCGGGTCCGGGGCCAGCCCCGGGCCCGGCGGTTCCGTGTCTCCGGCCGTACCCCCATCCGTTCGTCCGCGGCGCGACCGGGTGATCGGAGCACCGGCGGGCGCGTGCAGCGCCCCGCCAGCCGCACCCCCGTGTTGACGTAGAGACACCACCCGACGCAGAGAGGAACTCTCATGAAGAGCAAGCTGGGCAAGGCCGTCGTCACCACCGTCGCCGCGCTCGCCCTGGCCGGCATCGCCTCCCCCGCCTGTGCGCACGTCGCTGCCGGTGGCGGCGAGGAGGGCGTGATCACCGCCCACGAGCCCTTCATCGCGGGCCACGGAGCGGGCTTCGCCGCGACCGACCACATCTTCACCGCGGGCGGCCGCTACGGCTGGGCCACCTCCACCGCGATCGGCGGCGGCGAGGGCGGCATCATCGCCATCGGCTGACCCCGCGAAAGCCGCCGGCGCAAAGGCCGACGGACGCGAAAACAGGGGCGCGGGGAACTGCGCGCAGCGGAAGGCACCCAACCGCAAGATCGCAACGCAGGACAGTGACCTGCTCTTGATCGCGACCTTGCGGACCGGCCTTGCGCTTGCCGCGCAGTTCCCCGCGCCCCTTCCTGTGCTAGCGCAGCAGCTGGGCGGCCTCGGTGGCCCAGTAGGTGAGGATCTGCTCGGCGCCGGCCCGGCGGATCGAGGTGAGCGTCTCCAGGATGGTGCGCTCGCGGTCGATCCAGCCGTTGGCGGCGGCGGCCTCGACCATCGAGTACTCGCCGGAGACCTGGTAGGCGGAGACCGGCACCGGGGAGGCGTCGGCGATCTGGCGCAGGACGTCCAGGTAGGCCATCGCGGGCTTGACCATCACCATGTCCGCGCCCTCGGCGAGGTCCTGCTCCAGCTCGCGCAGCGACTCGCGGGCGTTGGCCGGGTCCTGCTGGTAGGTCTTGCGGTCGCCCTTGAGCGAGGAACCGACGGCCTCCCGGAACGGGCCGTAGAACGCGGAGGCGTACTTCGCGGTGTAGGCGAGGATGCCGGTGTCCTGGTAACCCGCGTCGTCCAGGGCGCGGCGGATGACGGCGACCTGACCGTCCATCATCCCGGACGGGCCGACCAGGTGGACGCCCGCCTCGGCCTGCACGACGGCCATCTCGGCGTAGCGCTCCAGGGTGGCGTCGTTGTCGACCGAGCCGTCCTCGGCGAGCACGCCGCAGTGGCCGTGGTCGGTGTACTCGTCCAGGCACAGGTCGGACATCACCACCAGGGCGTCGCCGACCTCGGAGACCACGTCGCGGATGGCGACCTGCAGGATGCCGTCGGGGTTGGTGCCCTCGGTACCGACCGCGTCCTGCACCTCGGGGACGCCGAACAGCATGATGCCGCCCAGCCCGGCCTCGGCGGCCTCGACGGCGGCCCGGCGAAGGGTGTCCCGGGTGTGCTGGACGACGCCGGGCATCGAGGTGATCGGCTTCGGCTCGGCGATGCCCTCGCGGACGAACGCGGGCAGGATCAGCTCGGCCGGGTGGAGCCGGGTCTCGGCGACCAGGCGGCGCATCGCGGGGGTGGAGCGCAGGCGGCGCGGGCGGACGGACGGGAATTCGGCGGACACTTCGAAGGCTCCCTGAGTCACGAAAAAGACGCCGGGGGAGGTTTGGTCGGCCTCCCCCGACAGAGGGTCAGCGCGCCTTGCGGCGCGAACCGGGGCGGCGTTCGCTCGGCCGGTAGACCGGCTCGCCCGCCGCGGTGGCGGCGTCCCGGCGGTTGGCCCCGAAGTCGGCCAGCGCCTGGGCGAGCGCGGACGCGGACGGGGCCGGGGCCATCACGTCGACCCGCAGGCCGTGCTCCTCCGCCGTCTTGGCGGTGGCCGGGCCGATGCAGGCGATGACGGTCACGTTGTGCGGCTTGCCGGCGATGCCGACCAGGTTCCGGACGGTCGAGGACGAGGTGAACAGCACCGCGTCGAAACCGCCGCCCTTGATCGCCTCGCGGGTCTCGGCCGGCGGCGGCGAGGCGCGCACCGTCCGGTACGCCGTCACGTCGTCGACCTCCCAGCCGAGCTCGACCAGGCCGGCCACCAGGGTCTCGGTGGCGATGTCGGCGCGCGGCAGCAGCACCCGGTCGATCGGGTCGAACACCGGGTCGTAGGGCGGCCAGTCCTCCAGCAGGCCGGCGGCGGACTGCTCGCCGGACGGCACCAGGTCGGGCTTCACGCCGAAGTCGACCAGCGCCTGCGCGGTGGTCTCGCCGACCGCCGCGACCTTGATGCCGGCGAAGGCGCGGGCGTCGAGCCCGTACTCCTCGAACTTCTCCCGGACGGCCTTGACGGCGTTCACCGAGGTGAAGGCGATCCACTCGTAGCGGCCGGTGACCAGGCCCTTGATCGCGCGTTCCATCTGCTGCGGGGTGCGCGGCGGCTCGACCGCGATGGTCGGCACCTCCTGCGGCACCGCGCCGTACGAGCGCAGCTGCTCGGACAGGCCGTGGGCCTGCTCCTTGGTGCGCGGCACCAGCACGTTCCAGCCGAACAGCGGCTTGGTCTCGAACCAGGAGTGCGAGGCGCGGTGGGCGACCTGCTGGCCCACCACGGCTATCACCGAGGTCGCCGGGTCCACCGGGGCGGAGACCGGCGAGGGCAGCACCCGGGCGGCCTTCAGGTCGGCGGCGATGGCGGCCAGCGTGGAGGTGAAGGTGCGCTGGCGGGTGGTGGTGCCGGAGAGCGTCGCGGACAGCGCCGCGTCGGGCTTGCGGCCGTGCGCCACCAGGGCGTTCGCGGTCGCGGGCAGCTGGCCCAGGGTGGTGCGCACCACCAGGGTGGTCTCGGGCGCGCCGAGGTCGACCAGCTGGCCGCCGAGCAGCGCCTCGCCGTCCACGAACCGGACGTCCGCGCCCTGGTCGCCGCGGAGCGGGACACCCGCGTAGGCGGGCACGCCGACCGACTGGGCGACGCCGGGGACGACCTCGAACGGGACGCCGGCCTTGGCGCAGCGCAGCATCTCCTGGGCGGCGCAGCCGTCCAGGCCGGGGTCGCCGTCGACGGTGCGGACCAGGTGGCGGCCGGCCCGGACCGCGTCGGCGGCCAGGTCGCACAGCTCCTTGCCGGCGTCGGCCGGGTCGATCACCTGGACGCCGCTGGGGCAGTGGGTGCGGACCGCGGCGGCGGTCAGCGGGTCCGCGATCAGCACGTCGGCGGTGCTGAGCACGTCGACGGCGCGCAGGGTGAGCAGTCCGGGGTCGCCGGGGCCGGCGCCGAGGAAGGTGCAGCGCCCTGCGGGCGGGTGGAATCCGGCGGCGGTCATCGGGCGCGCTCCCCCATCAGGTCGGCCGCTCCGGCGTCGAGCAGCCGGGTGGCCAGGGCGCGGCCCAGGGCCGCGGCCTGCTCCTCGGCGGCTTCGTCGAGGACGAGCGGGCCGTTGGCGGACATCTTGAGCAGTTCGGCGCCGTCGGTGGTGCCGACCACGCCCTCCAGGCGCAGTTCGGTGCCGGCCCAGGTGGCCAGCGCGGCGACCGGCGCGGAGCAGCCGGCCTCCAGGGTGGCCAGCAGGGCGCGCTCGGCGACCACGGCGGCCCGGGTGGGGACGTGGTCGAGCCGGGACAGCACGGCGGCCAGGGTCGGGTCGACGCACTCGACGGCGAGCGCGCCCTGCCCGGGGGCGGGCAGCATCAGCGCAGTGTCGAGGTGCTCGGTGATCTCGGCGTGGCGGCCGAGCCGGTTCAGGCCGGCGGTGGCCAGCACCACGGCGTCGAGTTCGCCGGAGGTGACGAAGTTGATGCGGGTGTCGACGTTGCCGCGGATGGCGACGGTCTCGAGGTCGGCGTCGTGCGCCCGGGCCCAGGCGTTGAGCTGGGCCATCCGGCGCGGGGAGCCGGTGCCGATCCGGACGGTGCGGCCGTCGGCCTTGCCGACCAGCTCGGCCAGGGTGAGGCCGTCGCGGGCGATCAGGGCGTCCCGGACGTCCTCGCGCTCGGGGACGGCGGCCAGCAGCAGCCCGGTGGGGGCGGCGGTCGGGAGGTCCTTGAGCGAGTGGACGGCCAGGTCGATGCGGCCCTCCAGCAGGGCGTCGCGCAGCGCGGAGACGAACACACCGGTGCCGCCGATCTGCGCCAGCGACTCCCGGGAGACGTCCCCGTAGGTGGTGATCTCGACCAGCTCCACCCGGCGGCCGGTGATCTTGGCCACCTCCTCGGCGACCATGCCCGACTGGGCCATGGCGAGGGCGCTGCGGCGGGTACCGAGGCGCAGCGGCGTCACTGTCTCTGGACCATTCATGAGGTGATCGTCCTGGTCGTGCTGGGGGGCTGACGGGGTGTTCATCTGGGTGCTCCGGCGGGCGGGGCGACGGCGGCCTGGGCGGCGGGGATACCGCCGGCCGGGATCGAGGACCCGGCCCGGTCGCCGGTCGGGGTGCCGGAGACAGCGTGCACTGCCGCGGGGTCCAAGTCGAACAGTTCGCGCAGGGCTTCCGCGTAGGAGGCCCCGCCGGGTTCGGCGGCGAGCTGCTTGACCTTGACGGTCGGGGCGTGCAGCAGTTTTTCGACCACCCGGCGGACGGCCTGCGAGATCTCCGCGCTGGAGCGCTCGTCGAGGTCGGGCAACCGGGAGGTGAGCCGGGCGAGTTCGCTGCGGACCACCTCGGAGGCCATGGCGCGCAGGGCGACCACGGTGGGGGCGATCCGGGCGGCGCGCTGCGCCTGGCCGAATGCGGTGACCTCGTCGCCGACGATGGTGGAGACGGCGTCCACGTCGCCCGCACCGGGGGTGGCGGCGTGCGCGTGGGAGAGGCTCTCCAGGTCGACCAGCAGGGCGCCGTCGAGCTGGTGCACGGCGTGGTCGACGTCCCGCGGCATGGCGAGGTCGAGGAAGGCGAGCGGCTGCTCGGCGCTGCGGGCGGCGACCGCGGCGGCCACCTCGGCGGCGTCGATCACGGTGCCGGCGGCGCCGGTGCAGGAGATCACCAGGTCCACGTCGGCGAGTGCCTGCGGGACCTTGTCGAAGTCCAGGGTACGGGCGGCGCCGCCGAGGATCTCCACCAGGCGTTCGGCGCGGGCCGGGGTGCGGTTGGCGATCTGCAGGTCGGTGATGCCGACCCGGACCAGGGTGGCGGCGGCCAGCGAGCTCATCGAGCCCGCGCCGACCACCAGGGCGCGCTTGCCGGCGATCGGGCCGGCGCCGACGGCGACCTGCTCCAGGCCGAAGGTGACCAGCGACTGGCCGGCCTTGTCGATGCCGGTCTCGCTGTGCGCCCGCTTGCCGACCCGCAGGGCCTGCTGGAACAGCTCGTTGAGGCCGCGGCCCGCGGTGTGCTCGTCCTGGGCCTTGGCCAGGGCGTCGCGCAGCTGGCCGAGGATCTGGCCCTCGCCGACGACCATCGAGTCCAGGCCGCAGGCCACCGAGAACAGGTGGTGGACGGCGCGGTCCTCGTAGTGCACGTACAGGTGCGGGGTGAGCTCGTCGAGGTCGACGCCGCTGTGCCCGGCGAGCATCTGGGACAGCTCGGCGACGCCGGCGTGGAACTTGTCCACGTCGGCGTACAGCTCGATCCGGTTGCAGGTGTTGACCAGTGCCGCTTCCGCGACGGTCGCCGAGGCGGCGGCGTCGTGCAGCAGCCGGGTCGGGCTCTCGCCGGTGAGCGCGGCGCGCTCCAGTACGCCGACCGGTGCGGTCCGGTGACTCAGACCGACTACCAGAAGACTCATGCCCCCACCTCGTCGTGACGGATGTTGGTGCTCACGCCGGCATCACCGCGGACAGGTCGTCCTCGGGGCCCTTGGTGCCCTTGGCGGCCGGGGTGCTCTTCGCCTGCTCACCCTTGCCGCCACCGGCGGCGCGGCGCAGCTTGGCGGCGGCGGCGCGGACCGGCCCGGGGGCGCGGTCGAGCACCGAGTCGCCGGCGGCGGGCTCGTCGCCGGCCTTGCGCTGCTCGTGGAAGGCGAGGATCTGCAGCTCGATCGACAGGTCGACCTTGCGCACGTCCACACCGTCCGGAACGGTCAGCACGGTGGGGGCGAAGTTGAGGATGCTGGTGACGCCGGCCTCGACCAGGCGGTCGCAGACCAGCTGGGCGGCGCCGGGCGGGGTGGTGATCACGCCGATGGAGACGTGCTGGGAGACGACGATGTCCTCCAGCTCGTCCATGTGCCGCACCGGCAGGCCGGCGGCGGTGCTGCCGACCACGTTGGGGTCGGCGTCCAGCAGGGCGGCGACCCGGAAGCCGCGGGAGGCGAAGCCGCCGTAGTTGGCGAGGGCGTGGCCGAGGTTGCCGATGCCGACGATGACGACCGGCCAGTCCTGGGTGAGGCCGAGCTCGCGGGAGATCTGGTAGACGAGGTATTCCACGTCGTAGCCGACGCCTCGGGTGCCGTAGGACCCGAGGTAGGAGAAGTCCTTGCGGAGCTTGGCGGAGTTCACGCCGGCCGCGGCGGCCAGCTCCTCGGAGGAGACGGTCGGCACGGAACGCTCGGACAGCGCGGTCAGCGCCCGCAGGTAGAGCGGGAGACGGGCCACCGTCGCCTCCGGAATGCCCCGCGCACGCGAGGTCCGGCGCGCGGCGCCCGGATCGGGCGTCTGCGAACTGTGGGGTGAGGGTCGGCCGATTGCCACGGTGCTCCTGTGGGTGAAGCTGGGCTTGGACCGCCAGGCTATGCGTTTGTGAACGTGTGCACAAAGATGGTGTCCGATTTGTCCCCGAACAGTGACACGCATCACTCGTAACCCGCCGCACCGACCAGCGGACGCGACCCTTCCGCTCCGGCCGGCCACGGACCCAGCGGAGCCCACCGGCGCAGCAGTGGGACCGACCCCGGGGCGCGGGCCGAACGGGCCGCCGCCAGCCGCGGCCACGGCACCGCTGCGGCTCGACCAGCCTCCGGAACCAGCTCGTCCATCGGGGATCCGAGCCGCAGGCAGTGGCGCAGCAGTTCGACGGTGGCCCGGGCGTCGCCGAGCGCGGTGTGCGCCGGGAACCAGCCGAGCCCGGCCGCCTCCACGCACGCCGACAGTCCGAAACCGCCCGCCTGCGGCATCAGCCGCCGGGCCAGCCGCATCGTGCACACCGCCGGCAGCACCGGCAGCACCACGCCGATCCGCGCGAACTCCCGCTCCAGGAACGCCCGGTCGCAGGTCACGTGGTGTCCGACCAGCACCCGGTCGGCCAGCAGCTCCAGCAGCCAGGGCGCGATCTGCCGGAACCGCGGTGCGCCGACCACGTCCTCCTGCGCTATCCGGTGCACGTGCGTCGGCCCCACCGGCCCGGCCGGGTCGAGCAGCGTGGCGAACACCCGCTCGGTGCGCAGGGCGGCGTCCAGCTGCACCACGGCGACCTCGACCACCCGGTGGCGCCAGGGGCTGCGACCGGTGGCCTCGACGTCGACGACGGCATAGCCGTTCATCGCGCCCTCCTCTTGCACGGCCCCCGGTGGACAACCGTTCGATGGTAAGCCGGGAGCCGCTGGAACTCCTAGGGCCGAGGGCGTCGAGCGCCTACGAAGGACCGCCGGAGCGAGGGCAGGCCCTCGGGGCCCGCCGGCCGGGGAGTCAGGCCAGCGCCTTGCGCAGCCGCTTCTCGTCCACCCGCCAGAAGTCGTGCTGGCGGCCGTCGATCAGCGTCACCGGGATCTGCTCGGCGTACTGCTCGTACAGCGCCGCGTCCTGCAGGATGTCCTTCTCCTCGAAGCCGACGCCGAGCTCGCCGACCACCTTGAGGATCACCGCCCGGGCGTCCTCGCACAGATGGCAGCCGGGCTTGCCGATCAGCGTCACCGTGGTGTCGGCCGGGTTCTTCTTCGCACGTCGCAGCAGGCTCACCCCACTCATTGTGCAGGCGCTCACGGCGCCGCCCCGGATGCCCCTCGTTCACCGGTGCGGCACTCCTCGGTCACGGGGGCGGGCGTCCCGGCTGACTATGCTCGTCCCATGGCAGCGCTGCGAAGGCTCACCCGGTCGAGGCGTTCCACCGACGAACGGACCGTCCTGGCGGGCGAGGCCGCGGCCGACGCCGCTCAGGAACAGCTCACCCCCGACGGTACGGAACCGGGCCGCCCCAAGGCCCCCGAGGGCGACCACACCCCGGTGCCCGGCGACGTCCGGGCCGCCGCGTTCTTCGACTGCGACAACACCATCCTGCGCGGCGCCGCGATCTTCTACCTCGGCGTCGGCCTGTACCGGCGGCGCTTCTTCACCCGCCGCGACCTGGCCCGGTTCGCCTGGCAGCAGGCCGCGTTCCGGCTGCGCGGCGCCGAGAACGCCGAGCACATCGCCGACGCCCGGGACAGCGCGCTCGGCCTGGTCGCGGGCAAGCGCACCGCCGACCTGGAACGGATCTGCGAGGAGATCTTCGAGCCCGTGCTGGCCGAGAAGGTCTGGCCCGGCACCCGCGCCCTGGTCCAGATGCACCTGGACGCCGGACAGCGGGTCTGGCTGGTCACCGCCGCCCCGCAGGAGGTCGCCCGGCTGATCGCCCGCCGGCTCGGCATGACCGGCGCCCTCGGCACCGTCGCCGAGACCCGCGCCGGCGAGTACACCGGACGGCTGGTCGGCGGCATGCTGCACGGCCCCGCCAAGGCCGCCGCCGTCCAGGCCCTGGCCCGCCGCGAGCACCTCGACCTGGCCCGCTGCGCCGCGTTCAGCGACTCCGCCAACGACATCCCGATGCTCAGCCTGGTCGGCCACCCGTACGTGATCAACCCGGACGCGGCGCTGCGCCGGCACGCCCGCGCGATGGGCTGGCGGGTGCGGGACTTCCGCACCGGGCGCAAGGCAGCCAGGATCGGCATCCCCGCGGCGGCCGCGCTCGGCGTCGCGGCCGGGGCGGCCGCCGCCGCGGTGGCGATGCGCCGCCGCCAGCGGGCCTGACCCGGCATCACCCGCCCCGCCCTTGACCGGGCGTCAACCCGCCGCCGCCGACACGCCCCCCGACGGGTGGTCCTGGCATGCCCGCGGACCCTCCCGGGCAGGCCCTGAGCAGGCGCCGCGGCCGTGACCGGAAGTGATCGTTCGGCAGTCGGTCAAAGTCGTGGGTTGGGCACGCCCCGACCGGGGAAACCCGGGCCATCCATCACCAGTCGGTCACCAGGTGCGCACAAGCGGTCGCATTGAGCCGGAGAAATGGCGTCAACTCCGGTCATCGGCAGCCGAATTTGCGCGAGAAGTGGACTTCCTTCGACCACTTCGACCACGGGGTGTAGCTGTCATTGCACAAAGCGTTATTCTCTCTTGGATGCACGCCACCCCGAACGTCCCCGTGACGGGTGGTCAATGCGGCGTGCCTCTCCGCACAGGCGGAGGTGATCCGTCCACAGTTCTGCCTCTGGGAGTCCCGTGTACCCACCCGTCCGGAACGACGCGCCAGCCACCTCCCGCCCGTCGAGCGCCGGCCTCCGCCGCAGTGTGCGCCTGGAGCGACTGTGGGCCGCGATCCGCGAGTTCGAACTGCTGGTGCCCCAACCCGCGGTGGCCGGCCCCGCGTTCACCACGCCCGCCCCCGCCGCGTTCGCCGCGCCACTGCTGCGCTCCACCGCCGCCGGCAGCCCCGCCGCCGCCCCGCGCAGCCGGACCGTGCCCTCCCCCGGCACCCGCGGCCGCACCCGCACCGCGCCCGCCGGCCCCGGCTACGACACCGAGCACAACCCCGTCGTCGATCTGGTCGAACGTGCCCAGAACGGCGAGAGCGAGGCCTTCGGGCGGCTCTACGACCACTACGCCGACACCGTCTACCGGTACATCTACTACCGGGTCGGCAGCCGGGCCACCGCCGAGGACCTCACCAGCGAGACCTTCCTGCGCGCGCTGCGCCGGATCGGCACCTTCACCTGGCAGGGCCGCGACTTCGGGGCCTGGCTGGTCACCATCGCCCGCAACCTGGTGGCCGACCACTTCAAGTCCAGCCGGTTCCGGCTGGAGGTCACCACCGGCGAGATGCTCGACTCCAACGAGTGCGAGCGCAGCCCCGAGGAGTCGGTGCTGGAGTCGCTCTCCAACGCCGCCCTGCTGGACGCGGTGCGGCGGCTCAACCCGCAGCAGCAGGAGTGCGTCACGTTGCGCTTCCTGCAAGGGCTTTCGGTCGCCGAGACGGCCCGGATCATGGGCAAGAACGAGGGCGCCATCAAGACGCTGCAGTACCGGGCGGTGCGCACGCTGGCCCGCCTGCTACCGCCCGACGCCCGGTGATCCGCGGGCCGTGGACGCGACACCCGAGAGACCCCCGACCGGCAGGCCCCGGACCGGCAGACCCTCGCCCGGCAGGCCCCGGCGCGAACGACCTTGCCCGGCGCGCCCGTTGGCGGCGCGCCCGGGCCCGGCGGGCGGGCCGCCGGATCGCCCGGGCCGTGATGCGCCGTCAACCCCGCGCGGGCGCTTGCCCGTCCGGGTGATGGGACGGTCATCTGCTCTGCTTAATACGCCAGGGGGGTCGTGCGTAACCGACTCCCGACACCGCTCGTTGGCCAGCGTGCATCCCGCCACCGGGCCCGCAGTCAAGTGGGATTTCGAGCTGTCACCCGATGGTGTGGTTTCGGCCTGTCGGGACAACCAACCGACGGGCCACGGTGTCGAAAACGACGAAGGGAGGTGTGGCCCGTGACGGCAAATGTGCTGGAGCACCGGCGGGCGAAGTCCTTCGCCGAGGCGCTGGAGGCCCACCAGAGTGACCACCGGAGGAGCGGCGCGCACCGGGCCGGCTCCACCGCCATGACCGAGCTGCTCACCATGGCCGACGCCCTCGGCGCGCTCCCCGCCCCCGGGCTCGCCGCCGAGACGCGGACGGTCCAACGCGCCCGGCTGATGGCCGCGTTCGAACAGCAGTGGGCCGAAGGCGCCCCCACGGCGGTCCTCCCCGTCCAGCGCGCCAGGCGCACCCGCCGCACCCGGTGGGGCCGCCGCCTGGCCATCGGCGGACTGGTCGCGGGTGTCGCCGTCGGCTCCCTCGGCGGGGTCGCCGCGGCCTCCACCAACGCCCTGCCCGGGGACGCCCTGTACGGCATGAAGCGCGGCCTCGAAGGGCTGCGCCTCGACCTGGCCGACAGCGACTCCGAGCGCGGCGCCCTGCTCCTCCAGCAGGCCTCCACCCGGCTCGACGAGGCGCAGTCGCTGGTCGGCCGCACCGACCCGGGCAACACGCTCAGCCCCGCCACGGTCGACCAGGTCCGCCGCGCCCTCGACGACATGCACGCCGAGGCGCTGCGCGGCCGCGCCCTGCTGCGCGCGGTCTACCGCTCCAACGGCTCGCTCGCCCCGATGCGCCAACTCGCCGACTTCGCCGGGCAGGACGAGCGCTGGTCGGCCCTGCAGTCCCGGCTGCCGTCCGGCCTGGCCGGCCAGGCCGACAAGGTGGACCGCCTGTTCAGCGACATAAGCGAGGACGTCGCGCCCCTGCGGCTGGTGCAGCCTTCCGGCCAGGGCAGCGACGGCAGCGGAACCACTGGCGGTTCCGGCACGGGGGCCGGCCAGCAGCAGCCGGGCGGCACCACCACGGGCGCCAACGGCGGCACCGGGAACGGCCCGGCCGACGGGTCGTCCGCGCGGGGGGCCACCCCGTCGGCCAGCCCGTCCGCCAAGCCCGGTCTGGGCGACCTGCTGGGCGGCCTCACCGGCTCCGCGCCCTCGCCGACCGCCCCGCCGGCCCAGGGCGGCGCTCCGGCCCCGTCGGCCTCACCGGCCGCGCCCCCGGGAGGCAACCAGGGCCTCAACCTCCCGCCGCTCCTCCCGGGGCTGCTACCCGGGCTCACCCTCGGCTGAGCCCCGATCGCCCCGCGCCCCGCACCGGGGGCGCGGGGCGATCGGCGAAGCATCGGCCCATCGGCCCGCCGGCCCGTCAGCCCGCTGGCCCGTCAGCCGAAGACCGAGCGGCGCTGCACCAGCAGCTTGTACAGCGTGTGCTGGATGGTCTCCCGCACCTGGTCGGTCAGGTTGAACACCAGCATCGGGTCGTCGGCGGCGTCCTTCGGGTAGCTGTCCGTCGGGATCGGCTCGCCGAACTGGATGGTCCACTTGGTCGGCAGCGGGATCGCCCCGAGCGGGCCCAGCCACGGGAAGGTCGGCGTGATCGGCACGTACGGCAGGCCGAGCAGCCGGGCCAGCGTCCGGAAGTTGCCGATCATCGGGTAGGTCTCCTCCGCCCCGACGATCGAGCACGGCACGATCGGCACCCCGGCCCGCAGCGCGGACGCCACGAAGCCGCCGCGGCCGAACCGCTGGAGCTTGTACCGGTCGGCGAACGGCTTGCCGATGCCCTTGAACCCCTCCGGCCAGACCCCGACCACCTCGCCGCGCTCCAGCAGCGTCTGCGCGTCCTCGTTGCAGGCCAGCGTGTGCCCGGCCTTGCGGGCCAGCTCGTTGACCACCGGCAGCACGAACACCAGGTCGGCGGCCAGCATCCGCAGGTGCCGGTCGGCGTGGTCGTGCACCGCGACCTGGGTCATCAGCGCGTCCAGCGGGATGGTGCCGGAGTGGTTGGCGACGATCAGCACGCCGCCCTCGGCGGGGATGTGCTCGGTGCCGCGGACCTCGATCCGGAAGTACTTCTCCGCCAGCGGCCGCAGCATCGCGAGGAACACCTCCTCGGTCAGCTCCCGGTCGAAGCCGAAGTCGTCGACCTCGTAGTCGCCCGTCAACCGGCGGCGCAGGAAGCCGAGTCCGCCGGCGGCGCGCTGCTCCCAGCCCTTGCCGAACAGCTGGGTCGCGGTCGCGCCGAGCCGGCCGGAGAGGGCCGCGCCGACGCTGTCGGCCAGCCGGTCGGCGAGCGCCGAGCGCGGCTCGGGGCCGGACCAGCTCGGCGCGGACTCGATCGGGATGACCTTGGCCGCCGGGTCGGCGGGCTCCCGCGCGGCTGTCATCGCGGCCTCAACTCCTCGGGCTGGGTGGGACGGTGGTCGGCGAGCAGATCGGTGAGCCGGTCGGTGACGGCGGTCAGCCGGGCCGGCGGAAGCGGGCCGGGCACCACGTGCGCGGCGAAGTCGGCGAACGCCTCGGAGGTGGTCCAGCGGGGCGTGAAGCCGAACGTGTCGCGCAGCAGCGCGGTGCTCACCACCCGTCCGTGGGTGAGCAGTTGGAGCTGTTCCTGGGAGAACGCGCGGTCCGCGGGGGCGGTCAGCCGCCGGGCCAGCTGGGCGACCAGGCCGAGCGCGGGCCGCAGCAGCGGCACGGTGGGCCGGCCGAGCCTGCGGGCGCACTGGGAGAGCAGCAGCACGCCGTCGCCCGCCACGTTGTAGGTGCCGGTCGGCGCGTCCAGGGCGGCCATCCGCAGCACCTCCAGCGCGTCGTCCTCGTGGACGAACTGCAGGCGCGGGTCGTGGCCGAGCGCGGTCGGCAGCACCGGCAGCCGGAAGTACGCGGTCAGCGGGGTGTCGCCGTGCGGGCCGAGGATGTTGGCGAACCGCAGCACCGTGACGGCGACGTCGGGGCGGCGGCGGGCGAACCCCCGTACGTAGCCCTCCACTTCGGCGGCGTCCCGGGCGAAGCCGCCGGCCGGCAGCGCCTTCGGCTGCATCCGCTCGCCGAACACCGCCGGGTCGCGCGGCGCGGAGCCGTAGACGGCGGTGGTCGACTTCACCACCAGGCGGCGCACGCCGGGGGCCTTCTGGCAGGCCCCGAGCAGCTGCATGGTGCCGATCACGTTGGTCTCCTTCACCAGCGCCCGGCCGCCGTGGCCGAGCGCGGTGACGTGCAGGTGCACCACGGTGTCGACCTCGTGCTCGGCGATCACCCGGGCGATCGCCGGCCGGCGCAGGTCGACCTGCGCGTACTGGACGCCGGACGGCAGCGCGGCCGGCGGTGGGCCGGCGTCCACTCCCACCACCCGGTCCACGCCCGGCTGTTCGGCGATCTGCCCGGCGAAACGCGCACCGAGCCGGTGCGACACGCCGGTGACGAGCACGACCCTGCCCACGTTTCCGGGACCTCCCATGGCTGCCGTTGCTGCCTTCCCCCTGGGCTGCACCGTACCGCGCCGCGAAGGCGGGAGCGGAAACGCCACTGCCCGCCACCGGAAATCATCCGGGGACGGGCAGTGGTGCACCATCGGCGCCAGTTCTTCCTGCGTCGCTGAACGCGTGTGCGGGGTTGACCCCCGCGTGAGCGAGGATGGCGCCGAACGGTGTTACTTCTTGTTGCGACGCTGAACGCGGGTCCTCTTCAGAAGCTTGCGGTGCTTCTTCTTGGCCATACGCTTGCGACGCTTCTTGATGACAGAGCCCACGGAACATTCCTCGCTCACTCGGACCCGCGCCCGTGAGGAACGGGAGTCCATACGACTGACGGAGGGCCTAGCCTACCGTCCACCTCGCGTTTGCCGTAATCGGAGTCCGCCGGCCTTTCCGGACTACGCGCTCTGCAGCCGCACGTAGGACTCCTGAAGGTATTCGTGCACCTTCTGCTCGGGCACCCGGAACGAGCGTCCGACCCTGATGGCCGGAAGTTCGCCGCTGTGCACAAGGCGGTAGACCGTCATCTTCGAGACCCGCATCACCGAGGCGACCTCGGCGACGGTCAGGAAGACCACATCCTGCAGGGGACGCTCGCTCATGACCCTCACCCGACCCTTACCCGTGTGCAAGGCACCGGCTTCCCCTCCGGTGACTCCACCGGCACACGTGTATCCCCAGAGTAGTTATGGGTGGTACGGGTGGGAAGAGGGTGGCCGTCAACTGTTGTACGGTGCGAGATCCGCCCGTTGCAGTACGTAGTCGCTCAGCGCTCTGTAGCAGGACGGGTCCGAACCGTCCTCCAGCGGGACGACCACGGCGACCAGGCCGTCCGCCTCGGCGGCGAACGGGGCGACGTCGTTGCAGTCGGCGACGCCGCCGGCCGGGATGCCGAGGCGGCCGGCGCCGCACAGCCAGCCGTGGTCGCCCAGGACCAGGTCGGGCGGGCGGTGCCCGGCGTCGGCGAGGGCGGTCAGGGCGAGGCGGACGGGCAGCGGGGAGTGCGTGTGGGCGAGCTCGCCAACAGCCGGGCGGCCGGGGCGGCCGGGGCGGTCGGGGCCGTCCAGGGCGCGCATCACCAGCACCCGGTCGACCACGTCGAGGTAACGGGGGCGGTCACCGTCCGGGGTGGGCTCACGGAAGCGCACGCCCCGCGCAGGGGTGTGCACGGGGCAGCCCGCGGCTTCGAGCGCCCTTGCGAGCGCCCCGTGGAAGCCCGCCAGCTTGGTCGGGTGCCCGGTGCCGGCCAGCACGCTGCCGCGGCGGGCGGCGGTGCGACGCAGCAGCAGGGCGAGGCGGTCCAGGGCGGCGATGGTGAGGTCGGGGTCGATGGTGTCGGGGCCCTCGGTGTACCGGGGGTCGGGGTGCACGCCGACGCGTTCGGCCATCAGGCGCAGCACCGCGTCCGGGTCGCGGCGGGGCTCCGGTTCGAGGCCCATCAGCGCCTTGGGGTCGCCCTGGGCGAAGAGCCGGTAGTGGCGCAGGTTGTTCTGCCGGGGCGTGGGCACGTCCGGGCCGGCCAGCCGGTGCTTCAGCAGGTGGGCGCGGAGATTTCCCCCGGCCTTGGCGGCCGGGAGGTGCCCCCATCGGGCGGTCACGGGATCAGTCCGTGGTGCGGGAGGACGGCGCGGCGGGTGGCCAGGACGGCCTGGTCGAGGCGGTCGGCGGGGTCGTAGCCGCCGTCGTGGAAGTCCGCCCAGCGCGGGGTGGCGCCGTCGGTCATCCGCAGCGGGGCGGGGCGGCGGGTCAGCCGGTAGACCTCGGCGCGCCAATCCTCGGGGGTTTCGGTGGCCGGGTCGACCGGGTTCCCGGCGGCGGTGGCCACCAGGTGGGTCCAGGTGCGGGGCACCACGTCGACCACCGCGTACCCGCCGCCGCCGGTGGCCACCCAGCGGCCGTCCGCGTACTGGTGGGCCAGGCGGTGCACCGACTCGGCCATCAGGCGCTGGGCGTCGACGGTGACGGCCAGATGGGCGAGCGGGTCCTCGATGTGGGTGTCCGCGCCGTGCTGGCTGACGATCACCTGCGGGCGGAACGCGGCCAGCAGGTCCGGGACGACGGCGTGGAAGGCACGCAGCCAGCCCGCGTCGCCGGTGCCGGCCGGCAGCGCCAGGTTGGCGGCGGTGCCCTCGGCGTCCGGGCCGCCGGTCTCGGTGGCCCAGCCGGTCTGCGGGAACAGCGTGCTGGGGCTCTCGTGCACCGAGACGGTGAGCACCCGGGGGTCGTTCCAGAACGTCTGCTGCACGCCGTCGCCGTGGTGGACGTCCACGTCGATGTAGGCGACCCGTTCCGCGCCCAGTTCCAGCAGGCGGGCGATGGCGAGGGCGGGGTCGTTGTAGATGCAGAAGCCTGATGCCTGGCCGGGCATGGCGTGGTGCAGTCCGCCCGCGAAGTTCACGGCGTGCGGGGTCTGTCCGCGCCACACCGCCTCGGCGGCGGCCACCGACTGGCCGGCGATCAGCGCGGAGGCGGTGTGCAGCGCGGGAAACGACCAGTTGTCGTCGGTGCCGAGACCGTGCACGGGGTCGGTGGCGGACGGGTCGGCGGCGGCGCGCTTCACCGCGGCGAGGTAGTCGGCGGTGTGCACCAGGCGGAGCGTGGAGTCACCGGCGGCGGGGGCGGAACGCACCGTCACGGACGGGTGCTTGGTGAGGCCGAGAGATTCGATCAGACGCATCGTCAGGGCTAGCCGGGTCGGGTCCATGGGGTGGCCGGGGCCGAAGTCGTAGCCGGTTTCGTCCTCGTCCCAGAACAGGTGCAGTCCGCAAGTTTCCGCCATGGGGCCACCGTATCCGGCGGGGGCGCGACCACGTGCAAGTCATTGTGTCTGCCGCGATCTTGCCGTCAGTCAGCTTCCGCTTCGCGCAGTTCCCCGCGCCCCCGGTTGCGCACCCGCCTGCGCCTCTGTGTGCGCAACCACTTGCTTCGCCGCCGGGGCGAAGTGCGGGGCGAGCGGGATGATCGCGAGGATCAGCAGCATGGGGGCGCCGAAGGCCCAGCGGTAATTGGAGAGTTCGGCGAGGGTGCCGACGAGCGGGGCGCCGATCAGGAAGCCGGCGTAGTTGAAGAGGTTGAGGCGGGCGACGGCGGCGTCGCTCGCGTGCGGGAGGAGGCGGCCGCCGGCGGCGAAGACCTGGGGGATGATCGCGCAGATGCCGAAGCCGAGGACGGTGAAGCCGAGGATGCCGGCCGAGGTGCTGGGGGCGGTGGCGGCGAGCAGGAAGCCGGCGCCGGCCAGGCTCGCGCCGGTGCGGACGACGGCGGTCGCGCCGAAGCGCTGGACGGCGCGGTCGCCGACGGCGCGGCCGAGCAGCATGGCGACCATGTAGCCGAGGTAGGAGAGCTTGGCGAGGTCCTCGCGGCTGCCGAGGCCGTCGGTGAGGTACTTGACGCTGTAGTTGGAGACCGAGGCGTCCGCGATGTAGGCGAAGGCCATCGCGGCGCACAGTGGCAGCAGCGGCCGCCAGGGGATGCGGCGGGCGGCGAGTTCGGCGGCTTCCCGGACGGCGTCGCCGAGTTCGGCGGGGCCGGCGAAGTGGCGGCCGACGACGAGGGCGGCGGGTATCAGCAGGGCGGCCGCGCCGCCGAACAGCAGCGGCAGGCCGGCGTCCCAGTGGGCGCCGAGGCCGGCCAGTGCGGCGCCGAGGATGCCGCCGAGGCTGAACGCGGCGTGGAAGCCGATCATGATGCTGCGGCCGTAGCGGTGCTGGAGGCCGACGCCGAGCATGTTCATGGAGGCGTCGAGGGCGCCGACCAGGAGGCCGAACAGGCCGAGGGCGATGGCGAGTTGCCACAGTTGGCTGCCGAGGCCGGTGAGCGCGAGGGTGAGGCAGACGGCGGGCTGGACGACGCGCAGCACGCCACGTGCGGTGGTGCGCTTGACCAGTGCCTCGGAGCCGATCGAGCCGACACCGGCCAGGATCGGGACGGCGGCCAGGAAGACCGGCAGCAGGCCGTCGCTGAGGCCGTAGCGCTTCTGGAGTTCGGGGATGCAGGCCACCAGCAGCGCGAAGGTGGTGCCCTGGAGGAAGAACGAGACGGCGAGCGCGGCCCGGGCCTGGCGGAGCCGGGGGGTCGGTTCGGCCTGCATCAAAACCTCGCTCACCACCGACGCTACCGGCCGGTACGAAGGACGTTGGGCCAGAGCGTAGGCGGTGGGCGGCGTCGGCGGGAGGGGTCGCGCGCGATCAGTTCAGAAGATCGACCGCCCCCTGCAGGTCGGCGTAAAGGCCGGTGGCCCCAGCGGAGTTGAGCTTCTCGGGGTCGGTGAGCGCGGCGTACCCGTACACGTCCATTCCGGCGGCGCGGGCGGCGAGGACGCCGTTGGCGCTGTCCTCCAGGACCAGGCAGCGGGCCGGGTCGGCGCCCATGGTGCGGGCGGCGTGCAGGAACAGGTCGGGGGCGGGCTTGCCGATGCCGACGTCCTGGGCGGAGAACAGCAGTTCGTCGGTGAAGTACCCGGACAGGCCGGTGAGGCGGTGCGCGGTGCGGATCCAGGAGTGGTGGGCGGAGGAGGCGACGCAGTAGCGGATGCCGCGTTCCTGGAGGTGCGTCAGGAACTTCTCGGCGCCGCGCACGGGCCGCAGTTCGCCGTCGAAGGCGGCGAACACCCGGTCGTGGAACAGGTCGTCGAAGCCCTCGGGGAGGGTGGCCCCGTACCGCTGCGCGATCACGTCGTGGACGTGGTGCGCGGCGGTGCCCATGAAGTCGCGGTAGGAGTCCTCGACGGTGGTGGGGAAGCCGAGTTCGGTGAGGTACTCGGCGAGCACCCGGTTGGATATCGGCTCGCTGTCCACCAGCACGCCGTCATTGTCGAGGATCAGCAGGTCGTAGCTCACGTTGCTCCAGACTACTTTCCGCCGGTGGCGAGTTCCCGGGAGCGGTCCCGGGCGGCCTCCAGGGCGCCGAGCATGGCGGCCCGGACGCCGTGGTTCTCCAGTTCGCGGATGGCGGCGATGGTGGTGCCGGCCGGGGAGGTGACGGCCTCGCGGAGCTTGACGGGGTGCTCGCCGGAGTCGCGGAGCATCACCGAGGCGCCGATCGCGGACTGCACGATCAGCTCGTGCGCGACCTGGCGGGGCAGGCCGAGCAGGATGCCGGCGTCGATCATCGCCTCGACCAGGAAGTAGAAGTAGGCGGGGCCGGAGCCGGACAGCGCGGTGGCGGCGTCCTGCTGGTTCTCGGGGACGCGCAGCGCCTTGCCGACCGAGCGGAAGATCGCCTCGGTGCGCTCCAGGTGGGCCTCGGTGGCGTGCGAGCCGCCGGAGATCACGCTCATGCCCTCGTCCACCAGCACCGGGGTGTTGGGCATGACGCGGACCACGGGGGTGCCGGGGGCGAGGCGCTCCTCGAACCAGGCGGTGGGGATGCCGGCGGCGGCGGAGACGATCAGCTTGTCGGCGGCGACGTGCTCGGCGAGTTCGTCGAGCAGGGTGCCCATGTCCTGCGGCTTGACGGCGAGGATCAGGGTGTCGGCGAGCTTGGCGGCCTCGGCGTTGGTGGCCGTGGCGACGCCGTAGCGGTCGGCGAGTTCGGTGGCGCGCTCGGGGCGGCGGGCGGTGATCATGACGTCGGCCGGGTCGGCGCCGGCCCGCAGCAGGCCGGAGAGCAGGGCTTCGCCGATCTTTCCGGTGCCGAGGAAGGCGATCTTCTGGCCGGCGGTGGTGGTGTTGCTCATGGAGGCCCTCCGTGCGCTGCGGTTCCTGGCCCCCATCCTGCCCCGGAACGCCTCCGCTCCGGGGCAGGCGTCCACCCTGCGGTCGGGATCAGTCGGTGCCCTCTTCGTCCTCGTCGGCCACCACGCCGAGCAGGAACTCGGCGTCGCGGACGGTCTCGTCGGTGATCCGGACGCCGGTGAGCCGCTCGGCCAGCGCGAAGAACGCCGCCTGCTTGCCGGACCCGTCGTAACCGACCTCGCGCAGCAGCGGTCCGAGGGCCCCCGGGGCGCTGCCGTGGGACCGCTCGGGCTCCTCGAAGCTGGTGAGCACTTCGCCGTCCCGGTAGTGGGTGAACCGCTGCATGGGCTTGCCGGCGTTGCTGTCGTGGGTGACGGTGACGCCGCCCGCGGAGAGCGCCGGCAGGTGGCCGCTGATGCCGACGCCGGAGTCGAGGGCGAGCAGCAGCGTCCAGTCGCCGCCCTCGCCCGGGACAGTGACGGCGGCCGCGGCGAACGAGTCGTCCTGGTAGTCGTCGACCCACTCGCGCAGTTCCTCGTGGCAGTCGAGCAGGTCGTCGAAGCCGTCGCCGAAGCCCTGCGGGACGGCGCCGATCGCCTCGAGCACCTGCTGCGGAGTGCGGCCGCGCACCAGGGTGAGGGAGTATCCGTCCTGGTCGCAGCGCCCGAACCACTGGGAGTGGGCGAGCCAGGCGTAGTCGTTCGCGGTCGGAGTCATCGGGCCAGTCTGCCCGGGCGGACCGACAGGGCGTCACCGGCCGTGTGCCGGTGCGGGTACCGGCCCGTAGGGGGAATCTCAGGGGCCCCGATGCTGGATTCCGGGGCGGCCGAGGAGCACCGTGGAGACATGGGACACGGAGAGTTGTCAGGACGTGAGAACCGCCAGGTCGCCGTCGCCGCCGCGACGCTCGGGCCGTGGCGGACGGCGACGGCGGTGGGTGCGGTGGTCGGCGGCGCCGCACTCGCGGTCGATGTGGTGACCGGGCACTGGGCGATGGACATCCTGGCGGGGCCGGTCGGCCTCGGGCTGTTCTTCTTCTTCCTGGTGGGAACGGTCGGCGGGCGGCTGCGCAAGAGCGGGGACCGGCGGCTGCGGCGCTGGGCGGACGAGCACCCGTGGCAGTCGGTGGTTCCGGCGTCCGCGGCGCTGTGGCTGGCGAACACCGTGAACCTGTGGCTGCTGGGCGACTGGGGCCTGTTCGCGGCGCTGTTCACCTCGCTGCTGCCCGCAGGTCTGCTGCTGGCGGTGGCGGGTGTGGTCGGCTCGGTGAAGGCGGCCCGCAAGGAGTAGCCGTTTCCGACCCCCGGTGTCGGGCGTGTCGGAGGTGATCGGCATACTTCCGGCCGTGCCGAGAATAGACGGGCCGGGGCCGGACAACGGCGTCCCCGGACAAGAGGGGGACCCCTTCGCGGGGTTGGTGCAGAACGAGCAGCCGGCGAAGAAGCCGCGTCCGGGGCGCAAAGCGCTGCTGGCGTGGCTGGCGGCGATGGCGCTGGTGACGGTGGCGGTGACGCTGAACCACCAGAAGTCGGAGCAGCCGGCGGCCAAGTCCTCGGCGCTGCCGTCGGTGGGTGCGGCGACGGCGGCGCCCAGCAGCGCGCCGCCGAGCCTGGCGCCGGAGACCGCGACGGTGGACCGGCCGTGGGCGGGTTCGCCCGCCGAGGCGTGGCCGGCCGGCGCGGAGGGGCTGAAGCTGCCGGAGGCCACCGCGGTCGGGGTGTTCGACCAGGACCGGGTGGCCAAGGACCTCGAGCTGGCCAAGGCCTACCTGGTGGCGACCAACCTGGATCCGAAGGTGGTGGCGGGCGGGTACCCGCAGGACGCGCTCGACCTGGCGAACCGGGAGACCGGCGACCGGATGACGTCGGAGCTGTCCCACCCGAGCGAGGAGCGCGACCCGGCGAACTGGGTGAGCCGCTTCGACCCGGACTGGGCGGTGCCGGTGACCGACCAGGTGAAGGTGCAGGGCCTGATCACCTTCGAGGGCGACGGCGAGCAGGGCCTGCTGGTGCACGCCGACGTCACCTTCGTCTACGCGCTCAAGCCGGGGCCGAAGGTCGGCCAGGCCTCGCCGGCGGCGCAGCCGTCGGGCCGCGGCACCGGGGCGCAGCCGTCCGGCAGCGCGGGTGCGAAGGCGGTGGGCTTCGTCCGGGCCGAGCCGGGCGGGGTCGAGGTGGAGCGGGAGATCGTTCGCCGCAAGATCGACTTCCGGTTCGCCGACCCGGCGCGCTTCCAGGTGAAGAAGGACAAGGTGTCGCTGGTCAGTTGGAGCAGCGAGCGCGCCAACACGTTGTGCACCTTCGGCGGCGGCTACCTGCGGCCCGCCTTCCGGGCCGACCGGGGCGCTGCGAGCGCCTCGCCCGGGGCCGGGCCGACCAGCGACCCGTACGACTGGAGCAAGCCGCTGAACAGCGACGGCAAGTGCGGTACCGCCAGCCGTAGTTGACGCGATCTCAGGCCCGCCGCCGGGCCGCCTTGCGGGCGTCGCGCTCCGCACGGGCGGCCCGGCGGCGCTGCCAGGTGGCGGTCTGCTGGTCGTGGACGGCCCGCCGCAGGCCCTCGCCGGGGGCCTCGACCAGGCTGCGCAGGAAGTAGACGGCGAGCGAGCCGGTGAAGCCGGCCAGCCAGACGCCGGCCAGTGATTTGTCCTCGGCCATCCAGCCGGTGAGCGATTCGCGGCCCTCGGTGAGGATCTTCCAGGTGCGCAGGCCCGCCAGCGCGGTGCAGATGCCGATGGCGAGCGTCAGCAGCACCGTGAGTGGGGCGGCGCCGGAGATCCGGACGCCGGAGACGCCCAGGCGCAGCAGCAGCGCCCCGGCGGCGGTGGCCGCCAGGGCGCCGAGCGGCACCAGGACGCGGCGCAGCCAGTAGGCGGCGCCGCGGTCGACCCAGGTGGTGCCGAAGAAGCGGATCGGTTCGGGGGCCGGCGCGTCCTCAGTGGTGGTCCTCACGGGCCCGATTATCGCCACGTCGAACTACCCGCCCCGGGGCGGCGCGCCTCAGCCGAGCTTGCTGACGTCCCGGACGGCGCCCTTGTCGGCGGAGGTGGCCATCGCCGCGTACGCCTTGAGGGCGGCCGAGACCTGGCGGTCGCGGGACTTCGGGCGGTAGCCGCCCGCCGCCTCCAGCTTGAGCCGGCGCTCGTGCAGTTCCTCGAAGGAGACGTCGAGGTTGATGGTGCGGGCCGGGATGTCGATGGTGATCGGGTCGCCGTCCTCGACCAGGGCGATGGCACCGCCGGACGCCGCCTCCGGGGAGATGTGGCCGATGGACAGGCCGGAGGTGCCGCCGGAGAACCGGCCGTCGGTGATCAGCGCGCAGGCCTTGCCGAGGCCGCGGCCCTTCAGGAAGGACGTCGGGTAGAGCATCTCCTGCATGCCCGGGCCGCCCTTGGGGCCCTCGTAGCGGATGACCACCACGTCGCCCTCGGTGACCTGCTTGGCGAGGATCTTCTCGACGGCCTCGTCCTGGGACTCGCAGACCACGGCCTTGCCCTGGAAGCGCCAGATCGACTCGTCCACGCCGGCGGTCTTCACCACGCAGCCGTCCTCGGCGATGTTGCCGTACAGCACGGCCAGGCCGCCCTCGACCGAGTAGGCGTGCTCGACGCTGCGGATGCAGCCGCCGGCCGCGTCGGTGTCCAGGGTGTCCCAGCGCTCGGACTGGCTGAACGCCTCGGCGGAGCGGACGCAGCCCGGGGCGGCGTGCCACAGTTCGACGGCCTGCTCGGAGGGCGAGCCGCCGCGCACGTCCCAGGTCTTCAGCCACTCGGCGATCGAGTCGGAGTGCACGGTGTGCACCTCCTCGTTGAGCAGCCCGCCGCGGTACAGCTCGCCGAGGATGGCGGGGATGCCGCCGGCCCGGTGCACGTCCTCCATGTAGTACTTGCCGTTCGGGGCGACCTTGGACAGGCACGGCACCTTGCGCGAGATGGCGTCGATGGCCCGCATGTCGAAGTCCACCTCGGCCTCCTGGGCGGCGGCCAGCAGGTGCAGGATCGTGTTGGTGGAGCCGCCCATCGCGATGTCCAGCGCCATGGCGTTCTCGAACGCGGCGCGGGTGGCGATGTTGCGCGGCAGGACGGAGGCGTCGTCGCCGCCGTAGTAGCGGTTGGTGATGTCCACGACGGTGCGGCCGGCCTGCTCGTACAGCGCGCGGCGGGCGGTGTGGGTGGCCAGCACCGAGCCGTTGCCCGGGAGCGACAGGCCGATCGCCTCGGTCAGGCAGTTCATCGAGTTGGCGGTGAACATGCCGGAGCAGGAGCCGCAGGTCGGGCAGGCGTTCTCCTCGATGATCGAGATGTCCGCGTCGGAGACGTTCTCGTTCACCGCCTGGGAGATCGCGTCCACCAGGTCCAGCTTGCGGACGGTGCCGTCCACCAGGGTGGCCTGGCCGGCCTCCATCGGGCCGCCGGAGACGAACACGGTGGGGATGTTGAGGCGCAGCGCGGCCATCAGCATGCCGGGGGTGATCTTGTCGCAGTTGGAGATGCAGATCAGCGCGTCCGCGCAGTGCGCGTTGACCATGTACTCGACCGAGTCGGCGATCAGGTCGCGGGACGGCAGCGAGTAGAGCATGCCGTTGTGGCCCATGGCGATGCCGTCGTCCACCGCGATGGTGTTGAACTCGCGCGGGATGCCGCCCGCCTGCTTGATCGCCTCGGAGACGATCCGGCCGACCGGCTGCAGGTGGGTGTGGCCGGGGACGAACTCGGTGAAGGAGTTGGCGACCGCGATGATCGGCTTGCCGAAGTCCTCGCGGGCTACGCCCGCGGCGCGCAGAAGGGCGCGCGCGCCCGCCATGTTGCGACCTTGGGTGACCGTGTTGGACCTCAGCTGGGGCATCGGAGCCGCTCCTTCGGGACATTTCGGGGGTCCGTCGAGCCTACGCCCGCGCCGACCGGAACCGGACCAGGTGTCCGCGATGCGGTCAGCGCGGGCGGCTGCCGGTGCCGGACAGGCCCTAAGGCTTCGGGGCGACGAACAGCTCCAGCCGGTACGGCTCGACCAGCTGCCCGTCCGGGAACTCGGCGAGCAGCGCCTCCCGTTCGGCGGCCAGGATCGGGGCCCGCAGCTCCGGGTCCAGCACCGCGACGTACGAGCGGGAGGTCAGGTCGGTGATCAGCTGGTCGACCGTCACCTGCCGTTCCCAGCGCACCGTGGCCTCGCGGACCTCCAGGCCGGCCTCGGTCAACTTCTCGTGCCCGGCGATCACCCCGCCGTAGTAGTGGTAGCCGGGCAGGGCGGCCGCCATCCGCTCCTGGTGGGCGGCCAGCCAGGGCGTCTCGTAGTCCTTGATGTTCCACCACACCGCCAGCGCCCCGCCCGGGCGCAGCACCCGCAGCGCCTCCGGGACGGAGCGGTCCGGGTCGGTCCAGTGGAACGCCTGCGCGTAGGTGACGAGGTCCACCGAGGCGTCGTGGAACGGCAGTTCGTCGCCGCCGGCCTTCACCACCGGCAGTCCGGGACTGACCTCGCGGAGCACCGCGGCCATGCCGTCGCTGGGCTCCACCGCGACCACCCGGGCGCCGCGGTCGGCCAGCAGCCGGGTGGCGATGCCCGTGCCGGCGCCGATGTCCAGGACGTCCGCGCCCTTCAGTGGGCGGCCGGACAGCCGCTCCAGCTCGTCGAGCAGCTCGTCCGGGTAGGACGGCCGGGCCGCGTTGTACTCGGCGGCGACCGCGCCGAAGGAGTTCGCGTGGGCCTGCTTGTCACTCATCGATTCGTCTCCCGTCATCCCCAGGTGCGCGAGCACAGCACCAGGCCGTACCCGTCCGGATCCAGCACCGTCACCCCGAACTCGTCCCAGTACGGGTTGTGCGCGGGCACCCGGCGGCCGCCCGCCGCGACCAGGCGCTCGACCAGCGCCTCGTCGACGGGCTCGCCCAGGTACAGCACGAACAGGTCCTCGACCGTCGGGGCCGGCGCGACCGGGCGCTCCGGGTCGAGGGCCAGCTCGAAGTGCCAGGTGCCGCCCGGGAATCCGACCATCAGCAGGTCGTGCTGCCCGGACACCCGCACGGTGCTGCGCCACAGCACGGACAGGCCGAGGCCCTCGACGTAGAAGCGTTCGGCGGCCGCCAGGTCCAGGGACGGGCGGGCCAGCCGGACGTGGGTGCCGGGGCCGATCACGCCGGGACCGCCGTTCGGTGTTCGATCATGCTGGCGACTCTAGGCGCGGGCCCGCCGGGCTGTCCGGTGATCCGTGAACCGACAATCCGTCACATCATGGGCCGGACCGCCGCCAGGTGCAGCCGGGTGAAGGCCAGCGCCTCCGCCAGGTCGGCCTCCCGGTCGGCCGGGGAGCCGGACTTGCGGGTGTTGACCTCCAGCACCACGTGCCCGTCGAAGCCGGTCCGGGCCAGCCGCTCCAGCAGCTCGGCGCACGGCTGCTTGCCGCGCCCCGGGATCAGGTGCTCGTCCTTGCCGGACCCGGACCCGTCCGCCAGGTGCACGTGCGCCAGCCGGTCCCCCATCCGGGTGGCCAGTTCCAGCGCGTCCACCCGCGAGGTCGCCGCGTGGGACAGGTCGACGGTGAAGTGCCGGTACTCCTCGTCGGTGACGTCCCAGCCGGGCGCGTACGCCAGCATCTCGCGGTCCCGGTAGCGCCACGGGTACATGTTCTCCACCGCGAACCGGACCGGCGTCTCCCCCGCCATCCGGTCGATGCCCGCCACGAACTCCCTGGCGTACTGCCGCTGCCAGCGGAACGGCGGGTGCACCACCACGGTGTCCGCGCCCAGCCGCTCGGCCGCCTTCCGGGCCCGCACCAGCTTGGTCCACGGGTCGGTGCTCCAGACCCGCTGGGTGATCAGCAGGCACGGGGCGTGCACCGCGAGGATCGGCACCTCGTAGGTGTCGGAGAGCCGCCGCAGCGCCTCCACGTCCTGGCTCACCGGGTCGTTCCAGACCATCACCTCGACGCCGTCGTAGCCCAGCCGGGAGGCCAGCTCGAACGCCGTCTCGGTGGTCGACGGGTACACCGACGCCGTCGACAGCGCCACCTTGGTGTCCGGCACGTGCAGCGCCGGGTGCGGCGGCAGCACCAGCCGGTCCGTGGTGCGCAGCAGCGGCGGCCGCTGCAGCTTCCGCCGCGCCGCACGGGCGGCCCGCGCCGCCTTCAACGGCAGGGGGCCGCGCCTCGGCTTTCGCTGATCCGCTGAATCCGCCACGCGAACCAGGTTAAGCGCAACGCGCGGCCCCGTCGGGATGCCGATCAGTGTGCGATGCGGCACCCGGGAGTCAGGCGATCACCTTCAGCGCCTTGGGCAGGTAGCCGGGCGAGGGGACTCCGCGCTGGTAGGGGGCGCCCTGGATCACCAGGTCGTAGGTGCCCACGCAGCCACTGGCCAGGTCGACCTGGATGACCAGCTCGGTGCCGTCCGCGTTCACCCGCAGCGGGCGCCACCTCAGCACCGTGCACCAGCCGGGAAAGTCTCCGACGGACAGCTGCATCTGCGTGTTGAGGCTGAGCCCGGTGCCGTGGACGGTCACCTCGGGGGAGCCGCCGAGGTGCAGTTCGGCCGGGGTGACCGACTCCGGGAGGCCGGAGCGTGCGGTGCCGGTACCGGGCCTGGCCCCCTGCAGCGTGTAGGGCAGCGGGAGGTGCGCGTGGCCCGGGCTGAACAGCAGCACGGCGTGCCCGGTGGTGGTGCCGCTGTACGTGCACACGGTGTTGAGGCCGGTGACCGCGCTGTCCTGGGTGCACTTGTAGGCGGTGTCGCCGTCGGCCCAGTTCTCCCGGCCGGCGACGGTCAGCCGCGCCCACGTGCTGTAGTCGTCGGTGACGGAGGCGACGTCCACCTTCTGGCCCGGGCGCATCTCCAGTACCGCGCAGTACAGCGGGGCGTCGGAGGTCAGCACCCCGCTGCGCTGGTCGAAGCCGTCGGCCGAGACCGGGTGGGCGGCGCACTCGGGTGCCCAGCCGGCCGCGGTGGCCAGCCGCCAGACGTCCAGCCCGCCGGGCGCGGCGGCCCGGCCGAGCGGGTCCGGGGCGGCCACCACCGCGAGGTAGCGGGTCGAGCCGGTGACCCGGCAGTCGGCGCCCCAGCCGCTGCACAGCGTCCTGCCGTCGGCGTCCAGCACGGTGACCCCGGCGGACACCTGGTCGGTATTGGTGTGGGTGCTCGCCTGCAGCAGGTCGGTGGCGGCCGCGTCGAAGGCGGTGCAGTGCGCGTCGACGGTGCTGTCGAAGGTGAAGCCGGTGGACGGGCCGCCGACCTGGCCCGTGGCGGCGGGCAGGTCGCAGGCGGCGGACGGGGTGGCGTCGCGGCGGACCAGCGTGTAGTCGCCCAGGACGCGGCCGTAGGTCAACACGGCGGTGTAGGCCTTGCCGACGGGCGGTCGGCAGGTGCCCTCGCCGCCGACGACGACCTGGCAGAACTCCTCACCGGACGGGCCGACCAGGTGGAGGGCGGCACCGACCTGGGTCCCCGGCAGCCGGAAGCCGACCAGTTCGGTGGCCGGGTGGTCGGCCGGGACGGCGAAGCAGCTCTCCAGCGCCCCGTCGGCCGGCTTCCCGGACAGGCCGGTGCGCAGGCCGCTGCCGGTGCCGTACTCTGCGGCGCCCCAGGGGGTGCAGCCGGCGGTCTCGTCGACCCGCTGGACCAGCAGCCGGTAGTCGAACGGGCCCTGGGCATCCGCCACCAGCCGGAACGGGGCGGTGCCGGTCAGCCGGCACACCTGGTAGGTGTCGTTGACGGTGAAGCCGTGGCACTGCTCGGCGCCGGTGGCATCCAGCACCCGGTAGCGCGCCGTCCCGCCGTTGGCCGTCCCGTTCAGCACGTACACGGCCCGGCCGGACGCGGTCGGCAGGGTGCGGCAGAGGTCGTGTCCGGCCGAGCCGAAGTTCTCGACGGGCGCGCCCGACGCCATCTGGTCGTCCCGGCCGGGGGTGCAGCCGCGGGTCTCGGTGGCCGAGCGGAGGACCATCCCGTACGGGGTCGCACTGGTGCTCGGCGGAGGCGTGAACAGGTAGTCGCCGGCGGTCAGGTCGCAGTCCCCGGACGGGCAGAGCGTGCTGAGGTCGGACCGGTACAGGGTGCCGCCCGCGTCGCCGCTCTCGCGGGTCCCGCGGAACATGTAGTGGCCGTCGGCGGGCACTCGCAGGATCCGGCAGCGGGTGGTGTCCGTCAGGTCGGGGGCCACCCCGTACGTCTGCGGCTCGACCACCGCGCAGCCCTCCGGCCGCGACAGCCGCGACATGGCCATCTTGTAGGCATGCGTGCTGGGCTCGCCGGGGGTGGTGGACTCGTACCCGTACTGGACGACCAGCCGGTAGGGGGCGGTGCCGGCCAGCCGGCAGTCGGGCCCGGACACCTGCGGGCTGCCGGGGGCGCAGACGTCCCGGCCGGTGGCGTCGAACACGCTCTGGCTGAGGTTGCTGCCGAGCTGCCGCACCACATCGCCGGTGGCGAAGTCGGTCGTCCAGCAGTCACCCGCCATGCCCGACGGCACGGTGCCGGAGTAGACGGTGGGATCGCCCAGCGAACTGTCCTTGCCGCGCATGGCCACGCACTTGTCGGTGGAGAACACCGGCAGGTACGACAGCGCGATGGGCAGGACCCACGAGCCGGGGTTGACCAGCCGCAACGTGTACGTGCCGGCCTTGCCGGTGACGCACCGCACCGGCCCGAAGGTGTAGCTCTCGGGCTTGATGTCGCACGTCACCTGCTCGCCGTCCGGGCCGAGCAGCCGCGGCACCAGGCCGTACTGCGTGCTGGCCACCTGGACGATCACCATGTCCCGGTCCGCCGTCACGTAGAACTTGAACTCTGTCGGTGCGTTCGGAGCGGCACCGCAGTACACCAGCACCTGGGGCGCCAGCCCGGTCGGGCACGGGCCGGTCGAACCGGGCGACCCGGTGGGATACGAGACCGGACGCGGCGGCCGGCTCGGCGTGGGAACGCCGGACGCCAACAGGCCCTGGGGGGAGGACGGGGTCGCGCCGTCGCCGGCCTGGACCGGCCCGCCGCCGTTACCGGTGTTGCCCACGCCGCCGGGCGGCGGCGCCGGGACGGCGGACAGTGGTGCGGAGACCGGAGCGGCCCCGGCCGCGACCGGCTGCGGGCCGTTGCCCGGCAGCAGCATGGCCATCGACACCAGCACGGCGACCACCGGAAGCCTGCCGATCACGGCTGTCCAGCGCGTCACTCTTCGGCGGTCGGCAAGAAACGGCACGGACATCGCGATCCCCCCAGCGAACGATCCCCTGAAACCACCGGGATCCTAGCCGCTCGCACACGAATCCCCCAGGGGAAAAGGCGAGTTGCTACCGCCCGCCGGGTCACGCTTCGATTGCGACCCGACTGTCCTGGCCGTCCATGGTGTCGAGGCGGCGCAGGATGATGCCCTCGCGCAGCGCCCACGGGCAGATGTCCAGCTCGTCCAGGCCGAACAGGTCCATCGCGGCGTCGGCGACCAGCGCGCCGGCCAGCAGCTGGCGGGCGCGGCCGAGCGAGACGCCGGGGATGCGGGCGCGTTCGGCGGGGGTCATGGCGGCGAGGCGGGGCAGCCAGGCGGAGAGGCCGGCCCGGGTGAGCTTGCGGGGGACGCGGACGCCGGCGCCCTCGGGGGCGGCGCCGGTCATCCGGGCGAGCTGCTTGAAGGTCTTGGAGGTGGCCACCGAGTGGTCGGGCGCGCCGAGGCGGGCGATCTCGCCGACCGCGCCGGCGATCTCGGCGCGGATGTGCCGCCGCAGTTCGCGGATGTCGCCGGGGTCGGCGACGTCGCCGGGGAGCCGGGAGGTGAGGCGTCCGGCGCCGAGCGGCAGGGAGGTGGCGACGTCGGGCTGTTCGTCGAGGCCGCAGGCGATCTCCAGGGAGCCGCCGCCGATGTCGAGGTTGAGCAGCCGACCGGAGGACCAGCCGAACCAGCGGCGGACGGCGAGGAAGGTCAGCCGGGCCTCGTCCTGGCCGGACAGCACGGTGAGCGCGACGCCGGTCTCGTCCTCGACCCGGCGCAGCACCTCCTCGCCGTTGCTGGCCTCCCGGACGGCGGAGGTGGCGAACGGCAGCAGGTCGACGACGCCCTTGTCCTCGGCGACCCGCAGCGAGGAGGCGACCATCGAGACCAGCCGTTCGATGCCGATCGGGCTGATCGCCCCGTCCGCGTCCAGCAGCTCGGCGAGGCGCAGGTCGGCCTTGTGGGAGTAGGCGGGCAGGGGGGCCGCACCGGGGTGGGCGTCCACCACGAGGAAGTGGACGGTGTTGGAGCCTACGTCGAGCACACCGAGTCGCATGACCGTCCAACTTAGCCCAGACCGGTGACCTCCCGGGGTACCGGTGGGGTCACAGCAGTCCGTCCCAGAGCTGTTCGACGATGACCGCCCACCAGTTCTCGGGGTTCCGCAGCGCGGTCCGGTCGAGTGCGGCCAGCGCCCACTGGAACTCGGCGACGGCCGGGCCGGCCTGCTCGGGCGGCAGGTCGCGCAGGCGCGGGTAGCGCTCGGCGAGCAGCGCGAGGCAGCGGGTGAAGGCGGTCAGGTCGGCGTTGGTGTAGCGGGCCTCGCAGGTGTCGGGGTCGACGGCGCGGATCCGGCCCTGCGCGGTGTCGACGGTGAACAGCGCCCAGCCGTCGGTGCCGAGCAGCCGCTGGCCGATCAGCGCGGCGCGGGCCGCGGCGGTGGCGCGGCGGCCGCGGCCGAGCGCGCCGAGGTGTTCGGTGAGGTCGGGCAGGACGGGTCCGGCCTGCCCGGCAATGCCGTCGCTCTCGGGGAGGTGGAGGGTGAAGAACCCGGCCACCACCCGCGGCAGGCCGGTGCGCTGCAGGGCGCGGGCGGCGGCCTCGGGCAGGTCGGCGGCGAGCACCGCGGTCTGCTCGAAGCGGTGTGCGCCGTCCTCGCCGAACAGCGCGGCCAACCGCTGCCCGAGGCCGTTCTCGTCCTCGGGCTGGGCGGGCGGCACGGCGAGCGGGAACGGCACCCGGTTCCAGTGCCGGCCGGTGCGGGCGGCCAGCGCCCGGACGGCGGCCGCCCGGTGGTCGTGGCGCGGGCCGTACGGCTGCTCGAACTCGATCCGGACGCCGGGCAGCCGGGCCGCGATGACGTGCTCCCAGTAGCCGCCGGGGAGCATCGACAGCCGCAGGTCGGTGCGGAGCGCGATCAGGTCGTCGAGGGCGACGCCCTGCGCGGACAGCTGCTGCCAGGCGCGCAGCGCGGGGTGCGGGTGGCCGTGCACGGAGTGCACGGCGAGCGACTGGGTGACGCCCTTGCCGTCCCGGTAGCTGAGCGCGGCCCGGGTGCCGGGGCCGGTGACGGGCGGCAGCGCCGGGTGGTGGCTGCCGGCGCCGAGGCGGTCGCGGTAGAGCCGCTCCACCTCGGGCACCGGGACGGACGGGAAGACGGTGAGTTCGCCGCTGACCCGGTCGACCACGGCGCAGGCCGCGCCGATCTCCTCCGGGGCGCGGCGCACCCCGGTGAGCGGGTCGGTGAGGATCGGCGCGGGCTCCGGCCAGAGCACCCAGCCGAGGTCGAACTCGTGGCACCTGACAGGCCGCGAAGCCTCCTGCGGGAGGTCGCCGTTGACCCAGCGGTGGGCGGTGGCGAGGGCCTGTTCACGGCTGATCATCGGTTGGTGCTCCCGGCGGTGCGGTGGATGGTGAGACGGGAGCGCGGCGGCGCTGCCGCGGGCGGGACGTCCGCGGCCGGTTCCTCGGCGGGGGCGCCGGCCATGGCGGGCACCGGCTCGGCCACCGCGTCGTCGCGGTCCCCGGTGGGGACGGCGACGGTGACGGGCAGCGGAGCGGACAGGTCGATCGGCCGGTCGGCGGCGTCCACCGCGATCGCCCACAGGCCGTGGTCGGCCGGGTAGAGCGGGGTCGGCGCGGCGTAGCCGGTCTGGTGGTCGAGGTAGCTGAGCACGCCCTTGTGGTTGACGGCGTTCCAGGTGTGCGAGCGGCCGAAGCCGTCGACGGTGAGCAGCACCGCGCGGGTGCCGGTGCCGTGCGCGAGCAGTGCCTGGCCGAGCTTGCCGTGCGCCTCGGCGCCGTCGCCCAGGTCGAGGAAGCGGGTGCCGAGTTCGAGCTCGGCGCGGTCGCGGCCGCCGCGCTCGCCGGCCGGGCCGTCGGGCAGTCGCGGCGCGGCACAGGTGGGTGCGGTGCCGAGCGTGTCGACGGCCGAAAGTGCCACGTCCACACAGTTGTTGGCGCGTCCGCTCTCGGTCGGGCCGCCGCCGTTGAGGACCTCGATCCACTCGCCGACCATCGGGTCCGGGAACGGCGCGGGGGTGCGCCGCACCACCTCGGCCTGGTGCGCGGAATCGACCGGGCCGAGCCCGCCGGGCAGCCCGTACGGGCGGCTGTCGGCGAGGGTGCGCACCACCTGCTCGGCGGAGCCGGGCCGCACCACGCCGCCCTGCCCGCCGCCGGAGAGCACCAGCCAGGCCGCGGACGCCTGGTGCAGCGGCGCGCCGGACTCGTCGGCGGGGCTGTGCCGCCGGACGTCCGGCAGCGGGTCGTGCCGGACGGGGCCACCGGGGGCCTGCTGACCGATGCCGCCGCCGCCCGTGGGCGGGACCGGGCCGGTCACCGGACGGGCCGCCACCGGACGGCCGTCCGCCGCGTGCTGGCCGACACCGACCACCGCGGCCGCACCGCCGCCCTGCCCACCCGCGCCGGGGGCGCCGGGGGTACCGGCCGCAGCGCCGGGAGCACCCGGGGTGCCGGCTGCCGCACCGGCCGCAGCACCGGGGGCGCCGGCGGCACCGGCCGCCGCGCCCGGGGCACCGGGGGTACCGGCCGCGCCGGGAGTGCCGCCGGAGGCACCGCCGACCGGGCCCGCACCGGCCACCGGGCCGGCGCCGACCGAACCGCCGACCGAACTGCCGACCGGCACGCCGCCGCCGGCCGGGGCGGAACCGCCGCCGACCGGGCCGAGCTGGATGGACGAGCCGCCACCCGAACCGCCCGAACCGCCGAACACCGAACCGGGGTCGCCGCGGTGCACACCACCGCCACCGCCGCCACCACCGGACGACCAGATGTCACTGCTGTCCACCGACGGCGGGAGGTGCGGCGCGGGCGGCGTCAGCACCGAGTCGACGTGCACCGACACCGGCCCGTGCGACAAGGAGGGCGAGGGCGAGTCGCTCGGGGACCAGCCGCCACCGCCGCCGTAGGAACCGCCGCCGCCACCGCCGCCGCCGTACGAACCGCCACCGCCACCGCCGCCGCCACCGGACGAGCCGCTGTGCGAATTGCCGTACACCGGAGCCGAGTTGTTCTGGTAGCCGCCGGAGTTGCCGCCACCGCGGTGCCCACCGCCGCCCGCCGGAGCGGACTGCGGCTGGCCGCCGCCCTGGTCCTGGCCGCCCTGCTGGTCGAAGATCGCGCCGTCGAGCTTGCCCGGGAGCCCGTTCAGCGGGGAGTTGCCACCGGACATGTTGCTGCCGGGTCCGTTGCCGCGGCCGTTGCCCTGGCCGTTGCCGTTGCCGTTGCCCTGGCCGTCGTGGCCGTTGTGGCCGCCCTGGCCGTCGTGGCCGTTGTGGCCGCGCGTGCCGTCCCCGTACAGGCTGTTGTTCTGGCCGTCGCCGATCGGCAGCGGCTGTCCGTCCTTGCCGAGCACGTCGAGCGGGCGGCCGTCGGCGCCGAACTGCACGATCTGCCCGTTCGGGCCGACCGCCTGCATGTCCGCGTTGACGGTGACGGCCTGGCCGTTGCTGCCGATCAGCAGGTGGCCCTTCTGGTCGGCGACCAGGCCGGAGACCGGGGTGCCGTTGGCGGCCATCATCACCGGGTGGCCGTCGTCGTCGAGCTTGGGGTGGCCGTCCAGGCCGAGGGCCAGCACGATGCCGGTGCCGACCAGCGCGCCGGTCAGGCCGACCAGCACCGGCTTGCCGTCCTTGCCGAGCAGCGGCTTGCCGTCCTCGCCCATCGCCACGCCGCCGACCGGGGTGCCGTCCGGGCCGACCAGCTGCTGGGTGCCGTCGGTGCCCTGGGTGACCTTCAGACCCTCGACGCCCTTGACCCGCTGGCCGTCGTCGCCGACCAGGATCGGGTTGCCGTGCCGGTCGGTCTTGACGGTGCCGTCGGCCTTCAGCTCGGCGTGCACGCCGGCCACGCCGGCGACCTCCACCGAGCGGGCCACGCCGGACTTCGCCAGGACGCCGGTGACCTGCCCGGACCGGGCGGCCATCGAGCTCTCGCGCTTCTCGCCGTGCAGGCCGCGGCCGTCGGCCTGGGCGATCCGCTCCAGGGCTATCAGCGGGGGCTCCTTGGCGAGCGACTTCGCCGCCTCCGCCATGTCCCGCTCGAGCTGCTCCAGCAGCTGTCCGATCTTCAGCTTGGCGTGCTCGACGGCGGCCAGTTCCTCGGCCTCGGCGACGCCCTCCTTCACCAGGCCGGCCGCGCCGGACACCAGCCCGGAGATCAGGCCGCCGGAGACGATGTCCTTGCCGGCCTGGGCGATCTGCGCCTTGGCCTTCGCCTCGGCCGCGTCCGCCGCCCGGATCTTCTCGGTCAGCTCCTGCAGCACCGCGATGATCTCGGCCTTGCTGTGGTCGACCACGCCGGCCGCCTTGTCCAGCGCGCCGGCCACCAGGCCCGCCGCCGCCGAGGCGTCGTCCAGCTGGCCGCGGCCGCCGCCGCTGAACTGCCGCCAGTGCGTGGTGAACGCGTCCACCGCGGGGCCCTCGTTCTCCCCGGACACCCGCTGCGCGGCCGTGTTGCCGCGCCGCACCAGGGCGTCCGCCTCCGAACCGAACTCCCGCCACAGGCCGGCCGCCCGGCGCAGCCCGTCCTCGTCCGCCTGTGGCCACGCGTGGCCGGTCCGTGCCAGCGCGGGGGCGAGTTCCTCCGGCAGGTTCCTGGACACGTGCTCCCCCTTCGGGTGGTGCGGTTCGGCGTGCACAGCCGCCCGCCGCGTGCTCTGACTGCGGTTCAGGCCCGGCCGGTTGCGGTCGGGTGGTTCGACGAAGGCGCGTTGAAGTCCGCGCTGACCTCGCTGTCGGTGCGCTCCATGCTGTCCGCCATGCTGTGCAGCCCCTGGCCGATCCGGCCCAGCCGCTCCGACAGACCCTGCAGCCCGGCCAGCACGCCCTCCCGGGCCTCGCCGTACGCGGTACCGAACGGCTTGCCCGGAGCGTCGCTGCCCCACGGCGCACCCAGCGCCGCCAGCCCGCTCTCCAACTGCTTCGCCGCACTGCCGAACTCGTTCGAGACTGTCTCGAACTCCTTTGCCTCGCCGTGGAGTTCCCACGACCGGATGACGACCTTGTCGCCCATGTGCACTCCCCCGTGCAAGGGCGCTCATGCGCCCGACCTACCCCCGGCTGGGCCATCCTAGGGCCGCGCACGGCCGCCGCCGCCCGGGCTGCGGCCCTTTTCACAGCCGTTTCACCTACGCCGCCCACGGGCAGCCCCGGAAAACCCCCCAACCCCGGCAAACCGGACCAAAAGCCGCGATGCCCCTCCGTCCTCGCCCCGCCAGGCCATACCCTTGCCGGGTGGCACCAGCTGAGAACAAGAAGTCCAAGAAGTCCGGCAAGGCAGGCAAGGCCGGCGGCGCGGCCAAGGCCCCGGTCGTCGACCTGGCGATGCCCACCGTCCGCGAAGTCGCCCTCGACTTCCCGCGCGCCTGGGTCGAGTTCACCGACCCCGCCGACGAGGACCAGGTGTTCCGCTGCGACCTCACCTGGCTCACCTCCAACTGGGGCTGCATCTTCGGCAAGGGCTGCCACGGCATCCAGCCCGGCCGCGGCGCCTCCGACGGCTGCTGCACCCTCGGCGCCCACTACTCCGACGAGGACGACGAACAGCGCGTCACCGGACACGCCGCCCGCCTCACCCCCGACATCTGGGAACACCACGCCGAAGGCACCGACGCCAAGGGCCGGATCCGCCGCGACGGCGGCATCACCATGTTGGACGAGGACGGCGACCGCCAGACCCGCCGCGTCAACGGCGCCTGCCTCTTCCTGAACAGCCCCGGCTTCCCCGGCGGCGCCGGCTGCGCCCTGCACGTCCTCGCCCTCCGCGAGGGCCTCGAACCCCTGGAAACCAAGCCCGACGTCTGCTGGCAACTCCCGATCCGCCGCACCTACGACTGGATCGACCGCCCCGACGACACCCGCTACCTCCAGGTCTCCATCGGCGAATACGACCGCCGCGGCTGGGGCCCCGGCGGCCACGACCTCCACTGGTGGTGCACCAGCTCACCCGAGGCCCACAACGCCGCCAAGCCCGTCTACGTCTCCTACCGCCCCGAACTCATCGAACTCATGGGCCCCGAGGCGTACGCGACACTCGTCACCCTCTGCGAAGCCCACAACCCCAAGCTGGCGCCGCACCCCGCAGGCCAGTAATCAGAGGGAGCTCCACCAGGGGCCCGGGGGTACGCATCCAGGGGCCCGGGGAACGGCGGGGCCGAGTCTGCGGAGGATCAACGGGGCGCGAAAAGGCCCCGTAGTTTCTGGTCCCCGTCCTTGACCCGCCGCAGACACGACCCCCCGCTGTCTCCGACCACCAGCAGCCCGGCCCCGCCGTTCCCCGGGCCCCTGATTTGCCTCCTCGTCCGCCTTCCCTACTTGTCGATGTCCCCCACCACGAAGAACATCGACCCCAGAATCGCCACCATGTCCGCCACCAGCGTCCCCGGCAGCAATTCCGTCAGCGCCTGAATGTTGTTGAACGACGCGGACCGAAGCTTCAGCCGCCAGGGCGTCTTCTCCCCGCGCGACACCAGGTAGTACCCGTTCACCCCGAGCGGGTTCTCGGTCCACGCGTACGTCTCACCCTCCGGCGCCTTGAGCACCTTGGGCAGCCGCAGGTTGATCGGCCCGGCCGGCATCTCCACCAGCCGGTCCAGGCACGCGTCCGCCAGCGCGAGCGAGTTCTCGGTCTGTTCGAGCAGGCACTCGAACCGGGCCAGACAGTCCCCCTCCTCCCGCACCGGCACCCGCAGCACGTCCTGCAGTTCGCCGTACGCGAGGTACGGCTCGTCGCGTCGCAGGTCGAAGTCGACGCCGCTGGCCCGGGCGATCGGCCCGGTGACGCCGTACGCGTGCACGTGTTCGCGGGAGAGGACGCCGATGCCGGCCGTCCGGCCGCGGAAGATCTCGTTGCCGAGGACCAGGTTCTCGAAGACCGGCAGCTGCGAGCGGACGACGCCGATGGCCGCGCGGACCCGGCCGAGCCAGCCGGCCGGGAGGTCCTCCTTGAGGCCGCCGACCCGGTTGAACATGTAGTGCATGCGTCCGCCGGAGGCTTCCTCCAGGACGTGCTGGAGTTCTTCGCGGCCGTTGAAGGAGTGGAAGATCGGCGTGATGCCGCCCAGTTCCAGGGGGTACGAGCCGAGGAACATCAGGTGGTTGAGCACCCGGTTCAGCTCGGCCAGCAGCATCCGCAGCCAGACGGCCCGCTCGGGGACCTCCATGCCGAGCATCCGCTCGACGGCGAGGACCACGCCGAGTTCGTTGGCGAAGGCGGACAGCCAGTCGTGCCGGTTGGCCAGCATGATGATCTGCCGGTAGTCACGGGCCTCGAAGAGCTTCTCCGCGCCGCGGTGCATGTAGCCGATCACGGGTTCGGCGGAGATGATCCGCTCGCCGTCGAGGACGAGCTTCAGGCGCAGCACGCCGTGCGTGGACGGGTGCTGGGGGCCGATGTTGAGCACCATGTCGGTGCTGCCGGGCTCCCCGGGGAGCGTCTGCGCGCCCGGGCCGATGCCGACCGTGGTCTCCGTCATGCCCGTCGACTCCTTCATGAGGGGAGAGTCTGCCATCCCGGCAGGCCCGCGAGGTCGTCCGGTACCGGCATGCGGACGGCCTGGACCAGCCAGTGGAATGCTCCGAGCCCGGCCGGGTCGGTGAGTTCGGCGGCCTCGCCGGCCCCGCCCAGGGCCCGCAGGTAGCCGGCCGGGTCGGTGCTGGCGAGGGCGAGCGGCGGGCGGGCGCCGCTGACGCCGAGCGCGCGCAGGGCGGTGCGCTGGGTGGTCAGCAGCACCGGATGAGCCGGGACCGCGGCGGCGTCGAGGGCGACGTGCGCGGTCAGGTCGCAGCTGCCGTCGGGGACGGGTGCGGTCTCCCGGCCGTCCCGGAAGCCGGTGAGGGTGCCGAACGGGGGGCGGGTGTCGCGGGTGTGTGCGTAGTCGACGGCCACCGCTAGGCCGTGTTCCAGGGCGCCGACCGCCCCGGCCCAGGCGGCGTCCCGGGGGCCGCCCAGCTCCACCCGTTCCCCGGGCCACCACTGTGCGGCCCAGGCCGCGTCGTCCGCATCGAGCGGTTCGCCCAGCCGTTCGTAGCCGTCGGGGGCGACCTCGAGGTACCGCAGCTGCCCGTCCTCGTCGCGTTCGGCGAGGTCGAGGGGGACGTTGTCGAGCCACTCGTTGGCGAACAGCAGGCCGGTGACGCCGGACGGCAGTTCGGGGCCCCAGCCGATCCCGTCGGGCAGGCCGGCGGGGCGGTCGGCGAATTCGACGGCGTGGAACGCGACCCGGGCGCGCAATTCGGGGGGCAGTGCCTCACGGACGGCGACCGTGAGTTCGCCGCGGCCGGCGCCGACGTCCACGAAGGCCAGCCGGTCCGGCGAGCCGAGCGCGGCGTCGACCCCTGCCAACAGGCGGGCCACCGCGCCGGCGAACCGGGCGGAGGCGTGCACGGAGGTGCGGAAGTGCCCGGCCGGGCCCTCCGGCCTGCGGTAGAAGCCGCCGTCGGGCCGGTACAGCGCGTGTTCGATCGCGGGCCGCCACCGCATCCATGTCATAGCGGGCGACGTTACCCGGAGGAGGGGATCTCCACCTTGGGGAGTAGCACCGGATCGCTCTCCCGACGGACCTGAACACGCCATCCGACTCCCTAGGCTGGACCTGTGCATCGACTCAACGCCTGGCTCCGCCGACACCCCATGGTGGTCGACTCCGCCTGGGCACTGATGGTGCTGTTCCCGGGCGTGCTCGTCGCGCTGGACCAGGCCACGCCCGACGGATATCGGCTCTCCGGCACCGCGAGGTTCCTGGCCGTCGCGGTCGCGGTGATCCTGCCCGGACTGATGGTCGTCCGGCGGCGCTGGCCCGACATCACCACCGCAGTGGCCGTCGTCCTCGGCATCGGCCAGATCGCCCTCGTGATCGAACCCGGCGCGGCCAGCATCGGCTACCTGGTGTTCGCCTACACCGGCGCGGCCTTCGGCAGACGCTGGACGCCCTGGCTGGCACTGGTCGCCAGCCTGGCCGCCGGGCCGCTCACCGTCTGGCGGCTGATGCCGACGTCGCCCGATGCCCCGAACGACACCTTCGCCAAGCGGGTCCTGGTGGCCGCACTGATGACCACCCCGTTCGTACTGTGCTGGGCGTGGGGCCGGCTGACCCGGGTCCGCCGCGCCTACCTGATCGAGCTGGAGGACCGGGCCGCCCGACTGGAGCGCGAACGGGACGCCCAGTCGCAGGTCGCGGTCGCCGCCGAGCGCGCCCGGATCGCCCGCGAACTGCACGACGTGGTGGCGCACAACGTCTCCGTGATGATCGTCCAGGCCGACGGCGCCGCGTACGTCATGGACTCCTCCCCGCAGCAGACCAAGGAAGCGCTCGGCACCATCGCCTCCACCGGCCGCCAGGCGCTCGCCGAAATGCGCCGCCTGCTCGGCGTGCTGCGCACCGCCGACACCACCGGCGAGTACGTGCCGCAGCCCGGCGTCGAGGAACTCCCCGAACTGCTCGAGCAGGTCCGCACGGCCGGCCTGCCGGTCGAGTTCACCGCCACCGGCGAGGCCCGCGAACTGCCCCGCGGCCTGGAGCTCACGGTCTACCGGATCGTCCAGGAAGCCCTCACCAACGTCCGCAAGCACGGCGGCCCCGACGCCCACGCCACCGTCGCCGTCGACTTCCGGGACGGCGACCTGGAGGTCCTGGTCGAGGACGACGGCCGCGGCAGCACCCGCGAACAGCTCGCCACCGGCGGCACCGACGGCCTCGGCCACGGTCTGATCGGCATGCGCGAACGGGTCGGCATGGTCAGCGGAAGCCTGGACGTCGGGCCCCGGCCCGGCGGCGGCTTCCGGATCCGAGCCGTCCTCCCCCTCAAAGTGTCCAAGTGAAGGAGACCCGACCGATGCCGATCCGCGTAATGCTGGTCGACGACCAGGAACTGCTGCGAACCGGCTTCCGGATGGTCCTGCAATCGCAGGGCGACATCGAGATCGCCGCCGAGGCCGGTGACGGCCAGCAGGCACTCGACGTCCTGCGCACCGCCGACGTCGACGTGATCCTGATGGACGTCCGGATGCCCCGCCTCGACGGCGTCCAGGCCACCCGCCGCATCTGCCTCGACGACCGCGGCACCCCGATCGAGGGCGCCCCCCGCGTCCTCATCCTCACCACCTTCGACCTCGACGAATACGCCTTCGCCGCGCTCAAGGCCGGCGCGTCCGGCTTCCTACTCAAGGACGTACCGCCGGCCGAGCTGGTCGCCGCGATCCGCGCCGTCAACGGCGGCGACGCGGTGGTCGCACCCACCACCACCCGCCGCATGATCGACCGCTTCGCCGAGGTTCTGCCCACTCCCACCGCGACGCCCGGCTCCGCCGTCCTCACCCCGCTCACCGAACGCGAACGCGAGGTCTTCCTGCTGGTCGCCCAGGGCCTCTCCAACGGCGAGATCGCCCGCCGGCTGGTCCTCTCCGAAGCCACCGTCAAAACCCACGTCGGCCGCATCCTCGCCAAGCTCAGCCTCCGCGACCGCGTCCAGGCCGTCGTCCTCGCCTACGAGAACGGCCTGGTCCGCGCCGGCGAAACCCCCTGACCCCCGCTGCGCCCACCCACCTGGCCAACGGCGCAGCCGCTGCGATGCGGCCGGCCGCAGCAGCGCACACCCCGCCCGTCTCCGTTCCGCTGTCGGGTCACGGGTGGGTGGGCAGGCGCAGTAACGTGCACCCCCGCAGCCCGTACCATTGAGCGGTACGTCTGGTACCCGCCGAGGACTGGAACGGAAGAGTGCTGCACGACTTCGGAGACCCCTCCGACCCCGGTAACCGCCCGGCCCGGCTCGCTGTCGGTGTGGTCGGGGCCGGCCGGGTCGGTCCCGCCCTGGGTGCGGCCCTGCAACTGGCCGGCCATCGCGTGGTTGCCGCGTCCGGCGTCTCCGCCGCCTCGCGGCGTCGCGCCGAGGCCCTGCTGCCCGGTGTCCGCCTGGTGACGCCGCCGCAGGTGATGGCGGCGGCCGATCTGGTGCTGCTGACCGTCCCGGACGATGCCCTGCCGGATCTGGTGAGCGGTCTGGCCGCGACCGACGCCGTCCGTCCCGGCCAGATACTCGTCCACACTTCGGGCGCGCACGGCGTGGCCGTGCTGGAGCCCGCGACCCGCAAGGGCGCGTTGCCGCTGGCGCTGCACCCGGCGATGACGTTCACCGGCACCTCGGTGGATGTGGCCCGGCTGGCCGGCTGCCCGTTCGGTGTGACCGCGCCCGAGGGGTTGCGTCCGGTCGCCGAGGCGCTGGTGGTGGAGATGGGCGGCGAGCCGTCGTGGATCCCGGAGGACGTCCGGCCGCTGTACCACACGGCTCTCGCGCACGGCGCGAATCACCTGGTCACGCTGGTCGCGCAGGCGATGGAGCTGCTGCGCACCGCGGGTGTCGCCGAGCCCGGCCAGATGCTCGGCCCGCTGCTCGGCGCGGCCCTGGACAACGCCCTGCGCTCCGGCGATCTGGCCCTGACCGGCCCGGTCGCCCGGGGTGATGTGGGGACGGTGCGCAAGCACCTGGACCGACTCGCTACGGTGACCCCGGACATCGGCCAGGCGTACCGGGCGATGGCGAAGGCGACCGCGCAACGGGCGGTCGCCAACGGATCGCTGAAGCCGGAACCGGCGGCAGCACTGCTGGACGTACTGAACGAGGAGAACCACTGATGGCACGCGACAGGCGCCCGGCGAAGGCCCCGAAGGCAGCGAAGGTCCGCAAGGCGGTGCTGACCCGCACCGTTGAGGAGTTCGAGGCCGCGTTCTGGCCGGACGAGCAGCCGGTGGACAACGCCGTGGTGATGACCATGGGCGCCCTGCACCAGGGCCACGCGGCGCTGGTCCGGGAGGCCCGCCGCCAGGTCGGCAAGGACGGCCGGGTGGCCGTCACGGTGTTCGTGAACCCGCTGCAGTTCGGCGCCGGCGAGGACCTGGACAGCTACCCGCGCACCCTGGACGCGGACGTCGCGCTCGCCGAGGAGATGGGCGCGGACGTGGTGTTCGCCCCGTCCGTGGACGAGGTGTACCCGAACGGCGAGCCGCTGGTGCGCCTCTCGGCGGGCCCGATGGGCGCCGGCTTCGAGGGCGCGTCCCGCCCCGGCCACTTCGACGGCATGCTGACCGTCGTCGCCAAGCTGCTGCACATCACCGACCCGGACTTCGCGGTCTTCGGCGAGAAGGACGCCCAGCAGCTGGCGATCATCCGCCGGATGGTCGCCGACCTGGACTTCGACGTGGAGATCGTCGGCGTCCCGACCGTCCGCGAGGAGGACGGCCTGGCGCTGTCCTCCCGCAACCGCTTCCTCTCCGACGACGAGCGCACCCAGGCGCTCGCCCTCTCCCGCGCCCTGTTCGCCGGCCGCGACGCCGGCGCCCAGGGTGCCAAGGCCGTCCGTGAGGCGGCCGCCGCCGCGCTGGACGGCGCGGACGGCATCTCCCTCGACTACCTAGCCCTGATCGATCCGATGTCCTTCACCGAGGCGCCGGACGACTACCGGGGCGAGGCGGTGCTCGCGCTGGCGGCCAAGGTCGGTCCGACCCGGCTGATCGACAACGTGAGCATCATCGTCCGATAAGTACGGCTGTAGCCCAGGCATGCACTCAGAGAGGCGTGACCACATGCTCCGCACCATGCTCAAGTCCAAGATCCACCGAGCCACCGTCACCCAGGCCGACCTGCACTACGTGGGATCGGTGACGGTCGACGAGGACCTGCTCGACGCCGCGGACCTGCTCCCCGGCGAGCTGGTCCACATCGTCGACATCAACAACGGCGCCCGGCTGGAGACCTACACCATCGCGGGCCCGCGCGGCTCCGGCATCATCGGCATCAACGGCGCGGCCGCCCGGCTGGTCCACCCCGGCGACCTGGTGATCCTGATCGCCTACGGGCAGATGGACACCGCCGAGGCCAAGGCGTACCTGCCGAAGGTGGTGTTCGTGGACGAGCACAACCGGATCACCGGCCTGGGCGGCGACCCCGCGGACGCCCCCGAGGGCAGCGGACTGCTGCGCGGCGACGCCGCGTACGGTGGGGCGGACGGCGCGGCCGTCGCCGCCGCGCACTGAAGGAGCAGCTGAAGCCATGTCGCACCGCCTGACCGCCCCTGCCCCCGGCTGGACCACGAGCACCGACGTGGTCGTGGTCGGCTCCGGCGTGGCCGGACTCACCGTCGCGCTCAATGTCCGCAAGGCCGGTCTGCGGGCCATGGTGGTCACCAAGGCGATGCTCGACGACGGTTCCACCCGCTGGGCCCAGGGCGGCATCGCCGCCGCCCTGGGCGAGGGCGACACCCCGGAGCAGCACCTCCAGGACACCCTGGTCGCGGGCGCCGGGCTGTGCGACGAGGAGGCGGTCCGCACCCTGGTCACCGAGGGGCCGGACGCGGTGCGCCGGCTCATCGAGGTGGGTGCCGAGTTCGACCTGGACGAGGACGGCGAGATCGTCCTCACCCGCGAGGGCGGCCACCACCGGCGCCGGATCGCGCACGCCGGCGGCGACGCCACCGGCGCCGAGATCGAGCGCGCCCTGGTCGCCGCCGTCGAGGCCGACCCCGGCCTCGAACTCATCGAGCACGCCCTCGTCCTGGACCTGCTCACCGACGCCGGCGGCCACGCCTCCGGCGTCACCCTGCACGTGATGGGCGAGGGCCAGCGGGACGGCGTCGGCGCGATCCTGGCCCGCGCCGTGGTGCTGGCGTCCGGCGGCATGGGCCAGATCTTCTCGGCCACCACCAACCCGGCGGTCTCCACCGGCGACGGCGTCGCGCTCGCCCTGCGGGCCGGCGCCGAGGTCACCGACCTGGAGTTCGTCCAGTTCCACCCCACCGTGCTGTTCCTCGGCGCGGACGCGCAGGGCCAGCAGCCGCTGGTCTCCGAGGCCGTCCGCGGCGAGGGCGCGTACCTGGTGGACGCCGACGGCGTGCGTTTCATGACCGGTCAGCACGAACTCGCCGAGCTCGCCCCGCGCGACATCGTCGCCAAGGCCATCACCCGCCGGATGCACGAGCACGGCACCCGGCACATGTACCTGGACGGGCGGCACTTCGGCGCCGAGATGTGGGAGAACCGCTTCCCGACCATCCTGGCCGCCTGCCGCAGCCACGGCATCGACCCGGTCACCGAGCCGATACCGGTCGCCCCCGCCGCGCACTACGCCTCCGGCGGCATCCGCACCGACCTGCACGGCCGCACCACCGTCCCCGGCCTGTACGCCTGCGGCGAGGTCGCCTGCACCGGCGTGCACGGGGCCAACCGCCTCGCCTCCAACTCGCTGCTCGAAGGCCTGGTGTTCTCCGAACGGATCGCCGCCGACCTCGCCGAGCTCGCCGAGGCCGGCCGGCTCCCCGCCCGCACCGTGGACGCGGACGCCGCCCAGGCCGCCGCGCCGGTGCCGCTGCTGCCCGCGGAGAGCCGCGGCGCGATCCAGCACCTGATGTCCACCGGCGCGGGCGTGATCCGCTCCGCGGACTCGCTGGCCGCCACCGCGAAGGGCCTGGAGGCCCTGCCCGAACCGGCCCACCCCGCCTCCCCGTCCGTCGAGACCTGGGAAGCCACCAACCTCCACCAGGTCGCCACCGCCCTCACCGCCGCCGCCACCCTCCGCGAGGAGACCCGCGGCTGCCACTGGCGCGAGGACTTCCCCGACCGCGACGACACCACCTGGCACCGCCACGTGACCCACCCGCTCAGCAGCTGACGTCTCCCGCATCCCGCTCTTCGCGCCCCGCATCCCCTTTGGAGCCCTCTTCATGTCCCACGACGAACTCCCCCTGCTCTCCGCCGAATCCGCCGAAGGCGGCTGTGGTGACGGCTGCGCGTGCGGTGACGGCGAGGTGTACGAGACCGGGCTCGACCCGGCGCTGGCCGAGCTGCTGGAGGAGGCCGGCCTGGACCCGGTCGAGGTCGAGGACGTGGCGATGATGGCCCTGTCCGAGGACCTGGCCGGCGGCGAGGACGTCACCTCGGTGGCGACCGTCCCCGCCGAAGCCGTCGCGACCGCGGACTTCACGGCCCGTCAGGCGGGCGTCGTCGCGGGCCTGCGGGTCGCCGAGGCGGTCGTCTCGCTGGTGTGCGAGGACGAGTTCGAGGTCGAGCGGCACGTCGAGGACGGCGCGGCGGTCGAGGCCGGCCAGGTGCTGCTCTCGGTGCGCAGCCGCACCCGCGACCTGCTCACCGCCGAGCGTTCGGCGCTGAACCTGCTCTGCCACCTGTCCGGCATCGCCACCGCGACCCGCGCCTGGGCGGACGCCCTGGAGGGCACCAAGGCGGTCGTCCGCGACACCCGCAAGACCACCCCGGGCCTGCGCGCGCTGGAGAAGTTCGCGGTCCGCGCGGGCGGCGGCGCCAACCACCGGATGGCGCTCTCGGACGCGGCCCTGGTGAAGGACAACCACGTGGTCGCGGCCGGCGGCGTCGCCGAGGCGTTCACCGCCGTCCGGGCCGCGTTCCCGGAGCTGCCGATCGAGGTCGAGGTGGACACCATCGACCAGATCACCCCCGTGCTGGAGGCCGGCGCGGACCTGATCCTGCTGGACAACTTCAGCACCGAGCAGCTGCGCGAGGCGGTCGCCCTGGTCGCGGGCCGGGCGAAGCTGGAGGCTTCCGGTGGCCTGACCCTGGCCACGGCGCGCGAGGTCGCGGAGACTGGTGTCGACTTCCTGGCCGTCGGCGCCCTGACGCACTCCTCGCCGATCCTGGACATCGGCCTGGACCTCCGCAGTTCCTGACCCTTCCAAGCAGAAAGCGCCCCATGCTCCTCACCATCGACGTCGGCAACACCCAGACCACGCTCGGCCTGTTCGACGGCGAGGAGATCGTCGAGCACTGGCGGATCTCCACCGACCCGCGCCGCACCGCCGACGAAATGGCGGTGCTGCTCCAGGGGTTGATGGGCGCCCACCCGATCGTCTCGGCGGACGACCGGGTGGCCGGCCTGGCGATCTGCTCCTCGGTGCCGGCGGTGCTGCACGAACTGCGCGAGGTGACCCGCCGGTACTACGGGGACGTGCCGGCGGTGATCGTGGAGCCGGGTGTGAAGACCGGCGTGCACGTGCTGATGGACAACCCGAAGGAGGTCGGCGCGGACCGGATCGTCAACGCGCTGGCCGCCAACCACCTCTACGGCGGGCCGTGCATCGTGGTCGACTTCGGCACCGCCACCACCTTCGACGCGATCAACGCGCGCGGCGACTACGTGGGCGGCGCGATCGCCCCGGGCATCGAGATCTCGGTCGACGCCCTGGGCGGCCGCACCGCGATGCTCCGCAAGATCGAGCTGGCCCGCCCGCGTAACGTGATCGGCAAGAACACCGTCGAGGGCATGCAGTCGGGCATCCTGTACGGCTTCGCCGGACAGGTCGACGGCCTGGTCAACCGGATGGCCAAGGAACTGGCCAAGGACCCGAACGACGTCCAGGTGATCGCCACCGGCGGCCTGGCCCCGCTGGTCCTCGGCGAGGCCGACTCGATCGACGTGCACGAGCCGTGGCTGACCCTGATCGGCCTCCGCCTGATCTTCGAACGCAACCGCCCCGCCACCGCCTGACGGCCCCTGACGCCCGGCCGGCCGCTATTGGACGGCCGACCGGGCGTCAGATGCACCATCTCATAGGCCAATCGGGACAAACACGTCCTCAATCGCCATAAGTCGGACGTACGGCACGTACTGTCGAGCCATGCCAACGCCTCACGGATCGCGCGGCGGTATGGCCTTCAGCGCCGACGAAGTCCGGGTGCTGCGCCGTGCCCTCGCCCAAGCCCTTTATCCGGCCGCGCCCGACCGGCTCCCGCTGCCCACCGCCACCGGCGAACTGTGGGCCGAGGACGTCCAGGACGCGCTTCGACTCACCGAGGCCATCGACGAAGCGGTCCAGGAGGGCGGCCGGCTGCGCACCTTCCTGCTGGCCGACCTGGGCCGCTACCGCGCCGCCCTGCCCGGCAGCGCGGGCGGCTACCTGGAACGCCTGGAGGAAGCCGTCACCGACGGCTACCTGCCCACCGCCGAAGACCTCTCCGCCCTTCGCGCCCTGTCCCGTCAGCCGTGCGGCCCGCCCGAACACGCCCGCCGCTCCCGGCTCGCCGGACGCTGCCACGCACTCGCCGAGGCGGAGGTCCGCGAGCGCCTCTCCCTCGGCTCCGGACAGCGGCACCTCGCCGCCGTACCGAGCCCCGCGCCCGAACCCCAGCCCGCCATCCCAGTTGGAGGACGGTTCCCGATGAGCGACCAGCACCCGCAGCCCCCCGCCGATCGCCCCCGGCCGCGCCGGATGCCCACCCCCGCCGAACTCTTCGGCCGCCGCACCCGCCCCGCCCCCGAACCCCCCACCGACACCGACCACCCGGAACTCGCCACCGGCACCGACGGCTGATCCACCGTCAACTCGCCCGAGCCCCCTCCCCGGAGGGGGCTTTTCGCGTGGCCCCATGGAGATGTGTCGATTCGGTGAGGCCCCGGCGAAGGAGTGACGGTCAAGATTCGATAACAGGTGCGGGCGATAGCGGCGGCCGCGTCCCGAACTGTCCGGAATAGCACCGCTCCGATGGCTGAGAATCCCCCTATCGTCTGGGTCGATCGCATCCGAAAGATCGAAGGATCACCGTGGGGAATTCGCGCATCACGCGTCCGGCCGCCCTCGCCGCACCAGTGGCCGCCGCCGCAATCCTGGCTCTCGTCTCGACGCCCGCGCAGGCCGCGGACGATCTCCGGCTCGACGTTCAGTCGGCCGTCTCCATCCCGGCCGCTCCCGACAGCGGCGACGCCACCGCGTACCAGCTGAGCCTCAACTCGCGCGGCACGCTCACCGGTTCCAGCCCGCGGGACATCGTCCTCACCTTCGACGCAACCGGGCTGGCCGGCATCGCGACCTTCGCGCCGGACACCGCGTGGGACGCCAAGTGCACCACGGCCGGGCAGGTGTACACCTGCACCTACCGTCAGTACCCCACGCCGCAGCACCCCGACTTCAACAGCCAGTTCCACCCCGTGCTGAAGGCTCTCAAGGGCGCGCCGCAGGGCACGGCCGGCCACCTGAAGATCAGTCAGGGCTGGGTCGACGGCCAGCCCAACAGCGTCGACGTCGCGGTGTACGCGGGCGGCCCGAAGCTGGAGCTCGACGCCGCCCTGGACCGCGACCCGGCCAACGTCGGCAAGCCCGGCTCGACCGTCAAGCAGTCCCTCAAGGTCACCAACAACGGGACGCTGGAGAGCGGCCAGCTGGTGGTGTCCGCCGAACTGGGACCGGGTCTGAGCTTCAAGCAGAAGTTCGCGAACTGCTCGTACGGCACCCCGGTGGACAGCTCCCCGCCGGCCTCCCGGCGCAGCGCGGCGATCTGCACCATCAACACCTCGGTCAAGCCCGGTCAGACGGTCACCATCGACCCGTTCGAGGCCACCGTCGACGCCGACGCGCTCTACCCGGACATCGAGTTCGACGTCCTGCCCCGCGCGGACGTCGGCCTGGAGTACCTGCGCGGCGCCCACCGCTTCACGCCCGCCTCCGGCAGCGGCCCGCGGCTCACCGCCGGCGGGCTGCCGGAGGACCCCGCCGCCAAGCCCGGGCCGCCGAACCTGGACCGCGCGCACAACAGGGCGATCGTCCAGTACCGGGTCGACAGCCACGCGGACCTCTCCTCCTGGGCTGTCTGGGCCCCGACCGACGGCGGCAAGAAGGGCACCCTGAAGGTCACCGCGCACAGCAACGGCCCCGCCTCGGTCGACTACCTGCGCAGTGGCAACACCATCGCCGAGTTCCTCGTGACGCTGCCTTCCGGGGTCACCGTCGCCGGCAAGCTGCCCGACGGCTGCTTCGTGCGCGACCAGCATCCGAACGTCGTCGCCTGCAACCTCCCGATGTGGCTGGCCAGCGGCGAGGACAAGTCCTTCGACCTGCCGCTCGCGGTCTCCGATCCGGCCGCCGGCCCGACGGCCGCCATCGCGCTGACCACCGAACAGGGCGGGTGGGAGAACAAGGTCGAGCCGCTGCCGTACGACCCCGACAACACCAACAACTCGATCACGCTGGCGCTCGGCAGCACCGCCACCACCGCCGAGCCGAGCCCCCCGAGCACCGGCGGCGGCCAGTCCACCCCGCCCGCCGGCGGCGGCTCGACCGGTTCGGCCTCGGCCTCGGCCTCGGCCGACGGGGCGACCCCGGCCACCAGTGGCAGCGCCTCCTCGAGCGCCGGCACCGGCGGCGGGCTGGCGTCCACCGGCAGCGAGGGCACCGACACCATGCTCTGGCTGGGTGCGGGCGCCATCGTGGTGGGCGGCGGCGTCCTGGCGCTGACCGCACGGCGCCGCAGGGCCGGCACCCACCAGTGACCCGCGCGCCCAGCGCCTGATTGCCCGTCAACACACGTGAACCCCCTCCCCGGAGGGGGTTCTTGTGTTGAGGCCCCTCCTGCCCCTCATCTCTGCGCCCGCACACGCCGCGGACGAGCTCCGGCTCAACGTCGCGCCAACCTTCTCGATCCCGGCGGCACCCGCCGGCGGCGCTGCTCCGGTGGAGCTGATGGTCAGTTCGTCCGGCCCGATCGCCGCGAACACCTCGCGCGACCTCGTCGTGAGGTTCGACGCGACCGGCCTGGACGGCATCGCCGGCTTCGCGCTCAACCCCAACTGGGGTGCCGGCTGGGGTTCCAGCTGCACCACCACCGGTCAGGTGTCCACCTGCACCTTCAACGTGCGCCCCTGGCCGGGCGAGACCACCTTCACCCAGAACTTCAACCCGACGCTGACCGCGATCGTCGGCGCTCCCCAGGGCCAGGCCGGACACCTGAAGATCAGCCAGGGCTGGGCGGGCAGCCCTGTCGGCCCAGCCACCGACGTCGCGGTGTACGCGGGCGGCCCGAAGCTGGAACTCGACCCGAACCTGGACAGCCAGCCGTACGACACCCAGCCCGGCGCGGTCATCGGCCAGCCGCTCCAGGTGACCAACAACGGCACCGTGGCGAGCGGCCGGCAGGTGGTCGCGGCTCAGCTCTCGCCAGGCCTGAGCTTCACTCAGCACTTCGCGAACTGCTCATACGGCACCTACACGGGCACCACCGAGCCGTTCAAGTCGGCCGAGGCGGCCATCTGCACCGTCAACACCTCGGTCCAGCCCGGCCAGACCGTCACCGTCGACCCGATCCAGGCCCTCGTCGGCTCCGACGCGCTGTACTCGGACATCTCGTACACCCTCTCCTCCGACGACGACTACGCCCTCAGGTTCGTCCGCGGCAGCTACGCCTTCCCGCCCGCCTCCCAGACCGGCCCTCGGCTCACCGCCGGTCTCCCGGAGGACGACAACGCCCAGTCGGGGCCGCCGACCCTCGGCCAGGCGCGGGACTACGCGGTCGTCCAGTACCGGGTCGACAACCACGCGGACTTCTCAGCCCACGGCGCCTGGGCCCCGACCGACGGCGGCACCAAGGGCACCCTGTCCGTCAAGGTGCACAACGGCGGCCCCGCCTCGGTCGAGTACCTGCGCAGCGGCAACCCCATCGGCGGTGTCCTGGTGACGCTGCCGGCAGGTGTCACGATCTCCGGCAAGCTGCCCGCCGATTGCGGGAAGGTCAACCCGGGCCTCGTCCACTGTTACCTGCCGACCTTCCTGCTGAACGGCGCGGACCGGACCTTCGACTTGCCGCTCGCGGTCGCCGACCCGGCCGCCGCCCCGGCCGTCACCATCGGGGTGACCACCGAGCAGGGCCTGTACGAGAACGCCGTCCAGCCGCTGCCGTACGACGACGTGGACGCCAACAACACCACCTCGCTGGCGCTCGGCCTTAGCGCCACCCAGAGCTGACCGGACGCCAGGACGCCCCGGGCCGCCCATCGCGGTCCGGGGTTCCGGCGTTGTCGGGTGCGTGGGGCGATATCCCGTGGCGGAACAGCCCGTGAGCCTGGCTACCCTGGTGGGGTGAGCGATCAGAGCACTCTCCCCGCGACCGACGACCTTCCCGAGCAGATGCGCGTCCGGCGCGAGAAGCTGGACCGGCTGCGGGCCGCCGGCATCGACCCGTACCCGGTCGGTTTCCCCCGCACCTCGACCATCGCCGAGCTGCGCGACAAGCACCCGGACCTGGCGCCGGACACCGCGACCGGCGAGCGGGCGGGCATCACCGGCCGGGTCATCCTGGCCCGCACCGGCGGCAAGCTCTGCTTCGCCACCCTGCGCGACGGCTCCGGCGACCTCCAGGTGATGCTGTCCCTGGACAAGCTGGGCGAGGAGCGGCTGGCCGCCTGGAAGGCCGACATCGACCTCGGCGACCAGGTCGGCGTCGAGGGCGAGGTGATCACCTCCCGCCGCGGCGAGCTGAGCGTGATGGTGGACCGCTGGGAGCTCACCGCCAAGTGCCTGCGCCCGCTGCCGGACAAGCACAAGGGCCTGACCGACCCGGAGGCCCGGGTCCGCCAGCGCTACGTGGACCTGATCGTGAACCCCGAGGCGCGCGAGATGCTGCACCTGCGCACCCGGGTGATCCGCTCGATCCGCCGCACCTACGAGGACCGCGGCTACCTCGAGGTCGAGACCCCGATGCTGCAGCCGATCCACGGCGGCGCCAACGCCCGTCCGTTCAGGACGCACATCAACGCGTACGACATCGAGCTGTACCTGCGGATCGCGACCGAGCTGTACCTGAAGCGGCTGGTGGTCGGCGGCGCCGAGAAGGTCTTCGAGATCAACCGGAACTTCCGCAACGAGGGCGCGGACGCCACCCACAACCCGGAGTTCACCGCCCTGGAGTCGTACGAGGCGTACGGCGACTACGACACCCAGGCCGAGCTGATCCGGGCGATCATCGTGAACGCCGCGCAGGACGCGCTGGGCACCACCGTGGTCAAGGGTCTCGGCCCGGACGGCGTCGAGCACGAGATCGACCTCGCCGAGCCCTGGCAGGAGGTCTCGGTCTACCCGGGCATCTCCGCCCACCTGGGCACCGAGGTCACCCCGGCCACCACGGTGGACGAGCTGCGCAAGCTCGCCGACGAAGCCGGCATCCCGTACGAGAAGGAATGGGGCCACGGCCAGATCGTCCTGGAGATGGTCGAGCGCCTGCTGGAGCACCACGCGATCAAGCCGACCTTCATCAAGGACTACCCGACCGAGGTGTCCCCGCTGACCCGCCAGCACCGCTCGATCGAGGGTGTCGCGGAGAAGTGGGACCTGGTGATCTTCGGTACCGAGATCGGCACCGCCTACTCCGAGCTGATCGACCCGGTCGAGCAGCGCGCCCGCCTGACCGCGCAGTCGCTGCTGGCGGCCGGTGGCGACGTCGAGGCGATGCAGCTGGACGAGGACTTCCTGCGCGCCCTGGAGTACGCGATGCCGCCCACCGGCGGCCTCGGCCTGGGTGTGGACCGCCTGATCATGCTGCTGACCGGCAAGAACATCCGCGAGACGGTGCTGTTCCCGCTGGTGAAGCCGGAGAAGGCCGGTAAGAGTGACAAGGCCGCCGAAGCCGACGAGGACACCGAGGAGTAAAACCATGGAGTACGTCAGCGCGATCGTGCCGCCACTGGTCATGGCGATCGGTTTCGCCTTCCTGGTGCGGGCCATCATCCGCAGCCAGGGCGGCGCCCAGAAGGCCAAGGAGGACGCCGCCGCCGAGGCGATGGTGTCGCGTTCCTCCGCCGAATAGTCCGACCGCAGACCGGCGCGCCGTTCCCTCTTTCGGGGAGCGGCGCGCCGGTCTGTTTGCCATTTGCCGCCCTTTGTCCGATTCGGTCCTATCCTGGGCCGCACTATGGTGCGGCAACTCGGAGAACTCGAGAACGACATCATGACCCGGGTGTGGCAGTGGAACCGCCCGGTCACCGTTCGGGAGGTTCTGCAGGATCTGCGTTCGGAACGTGAAATCGCGTACACAACAGTGATGACGGTGCTCGACAAGCTCTATCGAAAGGGCTGGGTGCGCCGGGAGCGCGCCGGGCGCGCATACCGATATGAGCCGGTGTCCTCACGCGAGGCTTACACCGCCGCGCTGATGAACGACGCCTGGGCGACGAGTGACAATCCGGCCGCGGCCCTGGTGCACTTCTTCGGGATGATGTCGCCGGAACAGCGCGAGTGGCTGCGGGACGCTCTCCGAGTGGCCGGGGCCGATACCGAGGAGACCCGCCCGCCCGAGGCACGATAACGTTCCCAGGCATGGAGGTCACCATCCGCCGTGCGCGGACCACCGACGTACGCGCCGTTCGTCGGCTCATCGACACGTACGCCCGCAACGGCATTCTGCTCGACAAGCCGACCGTCACGCTGTTCGAATCCGTCCAGGAGTTCTGGGTCGCCGAACGCGACGAGGACGGCCGCGTGGTGGCCTGCGGCGCGCTGCACGTGATGTGGGAGGACCTGGCCGAGGTGCGCACCCTCGCGGTCGATCCGATCTGCAAAGGCCTCGGCATCGGCCACCAGCTACTGGACAAGCTGCTGGAGACGGCGCGCTGGCTCGGCGTCCGTCGGATTTTCTGCCTGACGTTCGAGGTGCCGTTCTTCTCGAAACACGGCTTCGTCGAGATCGGCGAAAACGACGATCGTACGGCAGACCCGGCGGTCGTGGCCACAGAAGTCTATGAAGAACTTCTGCGCTCGTACGACGAAGGTGTCGCCGAGTTCCTCGACCTGGAGCGGGTGAAGCCGAACACGCTGGGCAACTCGCGCATGCTGCTGCACCTCTGATCCGGCTCTGCGGGCACGGCGAGCGGCACAGGGGTTTGTGTTTTCCGGGAAAAGGCGCTTTCCTTTCACTAGGCAATGGACCGTTATCGCGGAAAGGGAAGCCCGTGGCACAGAGGGTTCAGGTCATTCTGGAAGACGATCTCGACGGTGGCTCCGCGGACGAGACGGTGACGTTCGCCCTGGACGGCGTGGCCTACGAGATCGACCTGAAGAGCGACAACGCGGACAAGCTCCGCGGTCTGCTTGCCCCGTACGTCGAGAAGGGCCGCAAGCAGAGCGGTCGGCTGACCGCCCCGCGTCGCGGCGGCAGCACCCGGGGCGCCGGTCGCTCCGCCGCCTCGACCGGACAGGCCGACACCGCCAAGATCCGCAACTGGGCGAAGGAGAACGGCTACCCGGTCAACGACCGCGGCCGTGTCCCGAGCAACGTGCGCGAGGCGTACGAGAAGGCCAACGCCTCCTGAGGCGTCCGGCTCACCACCGCGCGGGCGGCAACCCCAGCCGCTCCCGCGCACAGGCGTCCGCCAGGGCGTCCAGCAGGCAGAGCAGGTCGGGCGAGCGCAGGTCCAGTGCGGGCCGCTCGGAGCCGACCCGCAGCCAGTCGGCGGTCCGCGGTTCGGGCACCCGGGGCTCTCCCGGGTGCGCCGTGACGGCGTCGATCGGCAGCCGCAGTTCGGGGCCCCAGCCGAGCCAGCCCAACAGGTCGGGCACCGGCTCGGCGGCTCCGGGGGCGAGCAGGAAGGCGGCCCGGCCGCCGCGCCGCAGCACCGGTCCGGTGGTGCGGCCGAGCCGGTCGAGGCGGCCGAGGGCGGCCAGTGCGGGCCGCAGCGGTGCGATCACCAGGTCCGTTCCGGCCCGGCCGGGGACGGTCGTCCGAGGTGCCTTCGAGGTGCAGGCGGCGGCCGGCGGCGGACTGGTCACGACCTGTGCAACGCTGGAGTGAGCGACCCGGTCACGACCGCCACCGGTGTGGCAGTACGTCACGCGCGGCCGACCTGACCGGCCGTCACTCCGGGTGCCCGGTCGGCCGACTTCTCGCCAGGCGAACAAGCACCCCCCGTAAACCGCGCGAAACCCGCCGCCCAACCGGGTATGAATGCAGGTGGACGGGGTCGCAGGAGCCCGGCCGCAGCACTGCGCGGGGCCGGTCCACCGGTTCCACCGGACTGTGTTCGCCGTTGGCGTAGCGGTATCCGGTGCATCGGGCCCGCCGCTGGGAACACCGTCTCCCAGCATCAGGTTGGGAAAGGTGTCGGCTGGTCGCGCAGCATGTTTCTCCCGCTCCGGTGGGAGTTCCGTAGCCGCGCCGCTGAGCGGGACTAGCATGCGGAAGGACAGGGCGGGGACGGCCCCCGAACTGACCGACCGCTCTGAGGAGCGATTAACGATGTTCGAGAGGTTCACCGACCGCGCGCGGCGGGTTGTCGTCCTGGCACAGGAAGAAGCCCGGATGCTCAACCACAACTACATCGGCACCGAGCACATCCTCCTGGGCCTGATCCACGAGGGCGAGGGTGTCGCCGCCAAGGCGCTGGAGAGCCTCGGCATCTCGCTCGAGGCGGTCCGCCAGCAGGTCGAGGAGATTATCGGCCAGGGCCAGCAGGCCCCGTCCGGCCACATCCCCTTCACTCCCCGGGCGAAGAAGGTGCTGGAGCTGTCGCTCCGCGAGGCCCTTCAGCTCGGCCACAACTACATCGGCACCGAGCACATCCTGCTCGGCCTGATCCGCGAGGGCGAGGGCGTCGCCGCCCAGGTCCTGGTGAAGCTCGGCGCCGACCTGAACCGGGTGCGCCAGCAGGTGATCCAGCTGCTGTCCGGCTACTCCACCAGCGGCGGCAAGGAGTCCGCCACCGCCGGTGGCCCCGCCGAGGGCACCCCGTCCACCTCCCTGGTGCTCGACCAGTTCGGCCGCAACCTGACGCAGGCTGCCCGCGAGGCCAAGCTCGACCCGGTGATCGGGCGCGAGAAGGAGATCGAGCGGGTCATGCAGGTGCTGTCCCGCCGCACCAAGAACAACCCGGTGCTGATCGGCGAGCCCGGCGTCGGCAAGACCGCCGTCGTCGAGGGCCTGGCCCAGGCGATCGTCAAGGGCGAGGTCCCGGAGACGCTGAAGGACAAGCAGCTCTACACGCTGGACCTCGGCGCCCTGGTGGCCGGCTCGCGCTACCGCGGTGACTTCGAGGAGCGCCTGAAGAAGGTGCTCAAGGAGATCCGCACCCGCGGCGACATCATCCTGTTCATCGACGAGCTGCACACCCTGGTCGGTGCGGGCGCCGCCGAGGGCGCGATCGACGCCGCCTCCATCCTGAAGCCGATGCTGGCCCGCGGTGAGCTGCAGACCATCGGTGCCACCACGCTGGACGAGTACCGCAAGCACCTGGAGAAGGACGCCGCGCTGGAGCGCCGCTTCCAGCCGATCCAGGTCGCCGAGCCCTCGCTCCCGCACACCATCGAGATCCTCAAGGGCCTGCGCGACCGGTACGAGGCGCACCACCGCGTCTCGATCACCGACGCCGCCCTGGTCGCCGCCGCCACCCTGGCCGACCGGTACATCTCGGACCGCTTCCTGCCGGACAAGGCGATCGACCTGATCGACGAGGCCGGTTCCCGGATGCGCATCCGCCGGATGACCGCGCCGCCGGACCTGCGCGAGTTCGACGAGAAGATCGCCGAGGTTCGCCGGGAGAAGGAGTCCGCGATCGACGCGCAGGACTTCGAGAAGGCCGCGTCGCTTCGTGACAACGAGAAGCAGCTGCTCCAGGCGAAGGCCAAGCGGGAGAAGGAGTGGAAGGCCGGCGACATGGATGTCGTGGCCGAGGTGGACGAGGAGCTCATCGCCGAGGTCCTGGCCACCGCCACCGGCATCCCGGTCTTCAAGCTGACCGAGGAGGAGTCCTCGCGTCTGCTGCGCATGGAGGACGAGCTGCACAAGCGGGTCATCGGCCAGGAGGACGCCATCAAGGCGCTCTCCCAGGCGATCCGCCGTACCCGTGCCGGCCTGAAGGACCCGAAGCGCCCCGGCGGTTCGTTCATCTTCGCCGGCCCCTCGGGTGTCGGTAAGACCGAGCTGTCCAAGACCCTGGCGGAGTTCCTGTTCGGGGACGAGGACGCGCTGATCGCGCTCGACATGTCCGAGTTCTCGGAGAAGCACACCGTGTCGCGGCTGTTCGGCTCCCCGCCCGGATACGTGGGTTACGAAGAGGGCGGCCAGCTCACCGAGAAGGTGCGCCGCAAGCCGTTCTCGGTCGTGCTGTTCGACGAGGTCGAGAAGGCCCACCCGGACATCTTCAACTCGCTGCTGCAGATCCTGGAGGACGGTCGCCTGACCGACTCCCAGGGCCGGGTCGTGGACTTCAAGAACACGGTCATCATCATGACCACCAACCTCGGCACCCGGGACATCTCCAAGGGCTTCAACCTGGGCTTCGCGGCCACGGGTGACGTCCAGACCGGCTACGAGCGGATGAAGGCGAAGGTCGGCGAGGAGCTCAAGCAGCACTTCCGTCCCGAGTTCCTGAACCGTGTCGACGACATCGTGGTGTTCCACCAGCTGTCCGAGGCGAACATCATCGAGATCGTCGACCTGATGATCGCGAAGGTGGACCAGCGGATGAAGGACCGCGACATGGCCATCGAGCTCAGCGCCGAGGCGAAGAGCCTGCTGGCGAAGCGCGGTTACGACCCGATCCTGGGCGCCCGTCCGCTGCGTCGCACGATCCAGCGGGAGATCGAGGACCACCTGTCCGAGAAGATCCTGTTCGGTGAGCTGCGGGCCGGCCACATCGTGGTGGTCGGTGTGGAGGGTGAGGGCAAGGCTGCCAAGTTCACCTTCCGCGGCGAGGAGAAGTCCCCGGTGGCGGACACTCCGGCGGCGGTCTCGGCGACCGGTCCGGATCTGACGAAGTAATAGCGCCACAAAGCGCGATCCAAGCCTCCGCCCCCGACCTGATCAGGTCGGGGGCGGAGGCTTTTCTGCGTTCGGGTTTTCAGTTGAAAAACTGTTTAGGTTTCCGTGCGCTGTGAATGCGGGCGTTTGGAAGGCCGAACGGGTGGGTTCCGGCGCGGTGCGAGTGCGACCGACCCGCCTCCTGCCAGCGCCGTAGGTAGATTGACGGATCGTCAGATCATTTGAGTTGCCGGAGCATAGCGGCGTGGCCATGGCAAGGTCAAGGTCTTTCTTTTTTACCCGACCTTGGGTCAAATGTCGTCCACCTGTCTTGCATTGGTTCACCGGATCGGCCATCCGCCGCACCCGGTAAGGGGAGGACGTCCCACGTTGAAGATGACCAAGAAGGTCGCCGCGGCCTCCGCCGCCATCGCGGTGACCGCCGCGCTTGGTGTCGGCATGCTGCCGGGCACGGCTACCGCCGCGCCGGCGACGCCGGTCCTGAAGGACCCGGCCGACGCCATTCAGAACGACACGGTGCCGCGCGAACTGCAGAGCCCGCTGATCGACAAGGTCGAGGGCGAGCAGAAGGCTGCGATAGAGCAGCTGATCAACGGCACCGCCAAGATCGAGAAGCACGGCAACAGCAGCGCGGTGAAGCTCGGCCGCGACAAGTACGTCGAACTCTCCCGTGAGCGCACCGACCGGATCTTCACCATTCTGGTCGACTTCGGCGACCAGGTGGACAACACCACCAAGACCGCCGACGGCAAGGTGAAGTACGGCGGTACCCCCGGCCCGGCGCACAACAAGATCGAATCCCCGGACCGCGCCAAGGACAACTCCACTGCCTGGCAGGCGGATTACAACCAGGCCCACTACCAGGACCTGTACTTCGCGGCGAACAAGCCGTCGCTGAAGACCTACTACGAGAAGCAGTCCTCGGGCCGCTACTCGGTCGACGGCCTGGTCACCGACTGGGTGCGGGTCCCGTGGAACGAGGCCCGTTACGGCTCGGACTACTGCGGCCAGCACATCTGCGCCAACGCGCAGGACCTGATCCGCGACGGCATCAACGCCTGGGTCGCCGACCAGAAGGCCAAGGGCCGCACCGACGCGGACATCAAGGCCGACCTGGCGCAGTACGACCAGTGGGACCGTTACGACTACAACGGCAACGGCAACTTCAACGAGCCCGACGGCTACCTGGACCACTTCCAGATCGTCCACGCCGGTGAGGACCAGTCGGCCGGCGGCGGCGCCCAGGGCACGGACGCGCTGTGGGCGCACCGCTCGTACGTGTACGCCAACCAGGCCGGCAAGACCGGTCCGGCGAACAACAAGCTCGGCGGCACCCCGATCGGCGACACCGGCCTGTGGGTCGGCGACTACACCATGCAGCCGGAGAACGGCGGCCTGGGCGTGTTCGCCCACGAGTACGGCCACGACCTGGGCCTGCCGGACCTGTACGACACCTCCGGCACCGGCATCGACAACTCGGTCGGCTTCTGGTCCCTGATGTCCTCGGGCTCCTGGCTGGGCGAGGGCCGCAACGAGATCGGCGACATGCCGAACGACCTGGACATCTGGTCGAAGCTGAAGCTCGGCTGGCTGGACTACGACACCGCCAAGGCCGGCAAGAACGCTGTCAGCCTGCTCGGCCCGGCCGAGTACAACAACAAGCGCAAGCAGGGTCTGGTCGTCGACCTGCCGGCGAAGACCGTCACCACCGAGATCAACACCCCGTTCGCGGGTGGCAACGAGTGGTGGAGCGGCAGCGCCGACAACCTGAACGTCTCCCTGACCCGTGACGTCGACCTCACCGGGAAGACCTCGGCCTCGCTCACCGCGAAGGCCTGGTACGACCTGGAGCAGGACTACGACTTCGCGTACGCCGAGGTCTCCACCGACGGCGGCAAGAACTGGTCCTCGCTGGCCGGCACCTTCAACGGCAAGGCGCTGCCGGAGAACTCCATCACCGGCAACTCGGCCGGCTGGGGCGACCTGGCGTTCTCGCTGGACGCGTACGCCGGCAAGGCGATCAAGCTGCGCTTCCACAACACCACCGACCCGGGCGTCCACATGAAGGGCCTGGCCCTGGACGAGATCGCGATCACCGCGAACGGTGCGACGATCTTCACCGACGGTGCCGAGAACGGTGACAACGGCTGGACCGCGTCGGGCTTCTCCCGGATCTCCGGCAAGTTCAACAAGGACTACGACCAGCACTACCTGGTCGAGAACCGTCAGTACGTGTCCTTCGACAGCACGCTGAAGACCGGCCCGTACAACTTCGGTTCGGCCGCCCGCCCCGACTGGGTCGAGCACTACGCCAACCAGAACGGCATCCTGATCTGGCTGTGGGACTCCTCGCAGTCCGACAACAACGTCGCCAACCACCCCGGCCAGGGCCTGATCCTCCCGATCGACGCCCACCCGGCCCCGCTGAAGTGGAACGACGGCACCCTGATGCGCCCGCGCTTCCAGGGCTACGACTCCACCTTCCGCTTCGACCGCACCACCGGTCTGCAGCTGCACCGGGCCGACGCGCTCACCAAGATCCCCAGCGAGCGCGGCGTGACGGTCTTCAACGACCGCACCAACAAGTACTGGGACGAGAGCAACAAGTACAGCTCCGTCCAGGTGCCGAACACCGGTACCCAGATCGAGGTGCTGTGGCAGTCGCACAACGAGCTGGAGGCCCTGATCCAGGTCAAGCGCTCCAAGTGACGCTTGCCTGAGGACGGCTGAACAGCAGGACTGAACGAAGAGCCCCGGCGGTTTTCGGACCGCCGGGGCTCTTCGTCGTTGTCGGAGGGCGTTGGCGGAGGGCGTTGGCGGAGGGCGTTATCGGAGCAGGGCGAGGAAATCCGTCATCGCCTCGGTGATCTCCTCGGCGCTCCACTCCAGGGCGGCGGCGGCCACCGTCACCTCGGTCATCGCCGCGCCGGGCTGCGGGCCGGGCTCGAACCAGCCGCCGAACAGCGACACGCCCTGCTCCTCGGCCTGCCGGTGGCCGGCCTCGATCAGCTGTTCGGCCGGGTGCGGCAGCCAGAGCTGGAACTGGTGGGTGTGCGGCGGCTCCGGGTTGATCCGGGCGCCGGGGGTCTCGGCGAGCGCGGCGGCGACCACCTTGGCGTGCGCCACGTAGTCGGGCAGTCGGGGCAGCTCGCGGTCCAGGCCGGCCAGGGCGGACAGCACCGCGGGCCACTGCTGCCACAGCTTGCCGCCGAAGCGGTGCCGCCAGACCTTGATCCGGCGGACGAACTCCTCCTCGCCGGCGACCAGGGCGCCGCTGTGTCCGCCCAGCGACTTGTAGCAGGAGACGTACACCGACCCGGCGCGGGCGCAGATCTCCGGCAGGCTCCGGCCCAGGTGTGGGGCGGACTCCCATATCCGGGCGCCGTCCAGGTGGACGGGCAGGCCGCGGTCGGCGGCGAAGTCGTAGAGCGCGGACAGCTCCTCCCAGCTGGGCAGCAGGAAGCCGGCGTCGCGCAGCGGGAGTTCCAGCATCAGCACGTCGAACGGCTCGTCCAGGGCGGCCAGGCCCGCAGCGGTGGGCTGGCGCGGGCCGGTGGCCTGCGGGACGGAGCGCAGACCGCTGAGCACCTGGTGGGCGCGGCGTTCGTGCACTTCGGGGTGGGCGAGCGGGTGCATCGCGACCACCGGTCCGTGGGTGTCGGCCCAGGTCTTCAGGGCGGCCTGCTGGGCCATCGTGCCGGTGGGGAAGTAGGCGGCGTCGGGCTTGCCGAGCAGGTCTGCGGTGCGGCGCTCCAGGGTGCGGACGATGCCGTCGCCGTACAGGTCGGTGGGCTCGTCCAGCGGGTAGGGGCCGTCGGCCAGTGCGGCGAGTTCGGCGAGCGACTCGCGGACGGTCTGCGGGCGGCCGCCGGACAGCAGGCGGTGGGCCTGGCGGCGGGCGGCGAAGCGGCGATCCTGCACCGGGGTGTCGTTCATCAGCTGATCATCTCCGACGGCTGGGTGGATCGGATGGTGCAGCTGGTTCGAAAGCCGGTTCTACCCGGGGCGGTTCGGGATCAAACCGGCCGCTTGCCGGTGGCGATGCTCACAGGGCTTCGACGACCTACGACCGACAGTAGGAGGTTTACGGGCTTATCTGCCTGTTTGTCCGACACCCGAGGTCGCTATTTCGTGAGCTTCATCCACTACCCACCGTCGTACGTCACACCTTTGGGCCTGCCCCCGGGGCTCGTTTACACCTGGAGTCGTTCCACCAGTTCGGCGAGCCACACCGGCTCGGCCCCGCTCTGGCCCCGTCCGTGAGGTACCGACTCCCGATGCGTTCTTTCCCCGCCACCGGCCGCCGGATTCTCCAGGCGATCAGCACCCGCCACGTCCACGCCGTCACCGCTTCCGACTCCACCGCCGCTGCGGCCCCGGCCCGCCGGACCCCCGCCAAGGCCGCCGCCGGCATCGCCGTGGTCGCGTTCGGCGCCATGCTGATCCCCGCCGGACACGCCTCCGCGCAGACCGTGCCGGACACCCTCGCCAGCTCCCCGTTCGCGGCGGACACCCACCTGGAGGGCGGCGCCCTCGATCTGTCCGCGCCGGTGGCCCACCAGGACGACGCCAGCCCGCTGGCCGTGGTGGCCAACAACCTGGAACACCTCGCGATCCCGACCGACGAGCACCCCGCCGACGAGCACGCCGCGAACGAGCACCCGGCCGACGCGCACCCCGCGGACGAGCACCCGGCCGACGCGCACCCCGCCGACGGGCACCAGGACCAGGCGCCGCAGGCCGAGCAGCCCGCCGCCCCGGCCGAACAGCCCGCCGCCCCGGCCGAGCAGCCCGCGCCGGAGCCCGCTCCCGCGCCCGAGCCCGCCCCGGCCCCCGCGCCGGCCAAGGTCGACTGGTCCTCCCCGGCCCCGGGCGCGCCGATCAGCAACCCGTACCACAAGACCAACCCGTCGTACGCGGCCGGCTACCACACCGGCACCGACTTCGCGGTGTCCGTGGGCACCCCGCTGGTGGCGGTCGGCAACTCGACCGTGGTGTCGTCCGGCTGGGCCGGCGCATACGGCAACCAGGTCGTGCTGAAGCTGTCCGACGGCCGCTTCGCCCAGTACGCGCACCTGTCGCAGCTCGAGGTGAAGGCCGGGCAGCACGTGAATGCCGGTGACCAGATCGGCAAGTCCGGCAACACCGGCAACTCGACCGGCCCGCACCTGCACTTCGAGATCCGTACCGTCAACCAGTACGCGAAGGTGACCGACCCGATCGGTTACCTGAAGGGCCACGGCGCGAACAACTTCTGATCCGCCGCACCCCCGCCCCGTCGCCGGGGCCCCTCGAGCCGTCCGCGTCAGTGCGCGGGCGGCTCGATGTGTGCGGCGACCTCCAGGGCGACCTCCAGGGCCGCCTCCGTCGCCTCCTCCAGGCTGTTGGTCGGCTCGGCCGGCTCCTGGCCGCGCTCGCACAGGTCGGTTCTGAGCAGGAACATCGCCGAGTGCATGGCGGTCAGCGCGACGGTGGCGCGCAGCTTGTCGCGGAAGCTCGGCTCCGGCCCGTGCAGCAGGGTGATCATCTTGATCATCCGCTCCTTGAACGCCAGCCCGGCCTCGGACTCCCGCAGTGCGGGCTGGTTCTCGTGGAAGAAGCGCAGCAGCGGCGCCCGCTCGCCCATGCCGGCGGCGAACCGGCGGATCAGTTCGTCGCGCAGCTCTGGCGACCAGTCCTTGTCCTCGCCGAACGCGATGGCGTCGTCCAGCGGAGCAGCCATCTTCTCGACGATGCCGCGGACGATGTCGTCCTTCGTCTTGAAGTGGTAGTACAGGGCGGCCTTGGTGACGCCGAGGCGGTCGGCGATCTCGCGCAGCGAGGTCTTCTCGTAGCCGTGCTCGGCGAACAGCTCCAGCGCCACGTCGATGATCCGCGCTCTGGTGTCGCTGCGGGGGCTCTGGGGTGTGGTCATCGCTGGCGGCCTGCCTCATGAAGCGGTGCGGACGGGTGTCAAAGTCCGTTTCTTGTTCGCATTCTCCCTGCCCAGGGGGGATGCATCGAAACTGGCTTGACGACCGGCTAGGGAACAACTTACCGTGCCGAACGGCAATTAACTAGCCGGTCGTCAAGTAAGTACCGTCGCGGACAGCACCGCGGCACTGCGCCCCGGGAGAGACGCACCATGACAACGCAGCAGTCCGAGGCGGCTCCGGAGGAGCCTGCCGTCGCCCTCGGCAAGGACGACGGATTCGAGCAGCGGCCGCACCGTGAGGTGCGCCTGGTGATGATCGGCCTGGTGATCACCATGCTGCTCGCCATGCTCGACAACCTGATCGTCGGCACCGCGATGCCCACCATCGTCGGTGAGCTGAACGGCGCGGAGCACATGTCCTGGGTGGTCACGGCCTACACCCTGGCGACCGCCGCCTCCACCCCGATCTGGGGCAAGGTCGGCGATCTGTACGGCCGCAAGGGTTCGTTCCTGGTCTCGATCGCGATCTTCCTGCTCGGCTCGGCGCTGTCCGGCATGTCGCAGACCATGACCCAGCTGATCGCCTTCCGCGCCGTCCAGGGCCTGGGCGCCGGCGGTCTGATGGTCGGCGTGATGTCGATCATGGGCGCGCTGGTGCTCCCCCGCGACCGCGGCAAGTACCAGGGCATGTTCGCCGCCGTCATGGCGCTGGCCACCATCGGCGGCCCGCTGATCGGCGGCTTCATCACCGACCACCTGAACTGGCGCTGGACGTTCTACGTCAACCTGCCGCTGGGCGCGATCGCGCTGGTCTTCATCGTCGTGGTGCTGAAGCTGCCCAAGGTCCGCTCCAACGCCAAGATCGACTACCTCGGCGCGGCGCTGCTCACCATCGGCATCGTCTCGATGGTGCTGATCACCACCTGGGGCGGCCACGAGTACGCCTGGAGCTCCAAGCAGATCCTCGGCCTGGGCGCGCTGTCCGTCGCCTCGATCATCGGCTTCTGCTACGTCGAGCAGCGGGTCGCCGAACCGATCATCCCGCTGGCGCTGTTCCGCAACCGCAACTTCACCATGGTCTCGATCATCGGCTTCATCGTCGGTTTCGCGATGTTCGGCGCGGTCACCTTCCTGCCCACCTACCAGCAGATCGTCCAGGGCGCCTCGGCGACCAACTCCGGCCTGCTGCTGATGCCGATGATGTTCGGCATGCTGGTGATCTCGCTGGTGGTCGGCCAGGCCATCACCAAGACCGGCAAGTACCGGATCTACCCGATCATCGGCACCGTGGTGATGGGTGGCGGCTCGCTGCTGCTGTCCACGCTGTCCGTGGACACCTCCAGCTTCGCCTCGTCCTGCTACATGGTGGTGCTCGGCGCCGGCATGGGCTTCCTGATGCAGGTCACCATGCTGGTCGCGCAGAACAGCGTGGAGATGAAGGACATGGGCGTCGCCTCGTCCTCCGCCACCCTGTTCCGCACCATCGGCGGCTCCTTCGGTGTGGCCCTGTTCGGCACCCTGTACATCAACCAGGTCAACGACGCCATCAAGAAGCTCCCGCCGGAGGTCCTGCAGCACATGCAGCAGGGTGGTGGCGGCGAGGGCATGTCGGCGATGAACCCGGCCACCCTGAGCAAGCTCCCGGCCAACGTGCTGGACGCCTACCAGCACGGCATCTCCAACGGCATGCACACCGTCTTCCTGTGGGGCGCGGTGATCAGCCTGGTCGCCGTCGTCGCCTCGCTGTTCCTCCGCGAGGTCAAGCTGCGCGGTGGCGCGGACGCCGCCGAGGCGAAGGCCGACGCCGCGCTGGAAGGCGCGATGTGACGCCCGTCCAGGCATGACGACGGCCCGGGACCGACTGGTCCCGGGCCGTTCTCGTCCGTTACTGCGGCAGTCGGTAGGTGCCGGGCCCGACGGGTTCCACCAGGCCGTCGGCGACCAGGCCGTCCAGGGCCCGGGCGCGCTGGATCGCGTCCGGCCACACCACGTCCAGCTGGCCCTGGGTGACCAGGCCGTGGGCGTCCCGCAGCACCGCCAGCAGCTTGCCGCGCACCTGCCGGTCGGTGCCCTCGTAGGTCTGGCCGCGCCGGGCCGGGCCCTGGTACGGCGGGCGGCCGGCCCGCTGCCAGGCGCACTCGGCCAGCAGCGGGCAGGACCCGCACTCGGGGCCGCGCGCGGTGCATACCAGGGCGCCCAGCTCCATCACCGCGACCGCCCAGGTCGCGGCCCGCTCGTCGGTGGCCGGCAGCAGCTCGTGCGCGGTGCGGCGCTCGGCGGCGGTGGTGGCGTTCGCCGGGTACTCGACGCCGGTGACGGCGCGGGCGAACACCCGGCGCACGTTGGTGTCCAGCACCGCGTGGCGCTGCCGGAACGCGAACGAGGCGACCGCGGCCGCCGTGTACTCCCCCACCCCGGGCAGGGCCAGCAGCGCCGCGTGGTCGTCCGGCACCACGCCACCGTGCTGCTCGGTGATCGCGGTGGCCGCCGCGTGCAGCCGCAGCGCGCGGCGCGGGTAGCCGAGCCGGCCCCACATCCGCACCGCCTCGCCCGGCGCGTCCGCGGCCAGATCGGCGGGGGTGGGCCAGCGCTCCAGCCAGGCCGCGTACGCGGGCAGCACCCGCTTCACGGGCGTCTGCTGGAGCATGAACTCGCTGACCATCACCGCCCAGGGCGAGGCGTCCGGAGTCCGCCAGGGCAGGTCGCGGGCGTGGGCCTCGTACCAGCCGATGACGGTGGAGTGCAGCGCCTGTACGGCGGCGGGGGCGAGAGTCGAAGCAGTGGCAACCATGGCCCCTCGATCCTGCCACGAGGTGCCGCGCGGGCTTAAAGCCCCAGGTCGTCGAGCTCCTTCAGCAGGTCCGCCCGGGAACCGGCCGGGGCGGTGGAAGGGCCGGCGGACGAAACCAGATCGGCAGCAGGGGCCGCCGTCGGCTTCGGGTCGCGGGTGCGGAATATCCAGGCGCCGGCCAGGCCGCCGACCAGGCCGCCGAGGTGTCCCAGCCAGGACACCCCGGGGGTGCCCGGGATCGCCGTGGTCAGCAGGTACGCGAAGGACGCGCCCATCACCAGGCCGATCAGCGAGTCGATCAGGTTGCGGTCGAACAGGCCGCGCAGGACCACGTAACCGAAGTACCCGAAGATCACGCCGCTGGCGCCGACCGTCACCACGTCGCCGCGCTCGAACAGCCAGACCGCCATGCCGCTGGTCACCACCAGCAGCGCCGTCAGGGCGAGGAACTTGCGCACGCCGCGGTAGGCGGCGAGGAAGCCGAATACGAACAGCGGGCCCGAATTGCCTTCCAGGTGCTGCCAGTTCAGGTGCAGGAACGGTGCGGTCAGCAGGTTCGGCAGGCTGTCCAGCTGGTGCGCGCGGATGCCGTGCTGGAGAGCGATCTGCTCGTCCATGAGCCAGTTCGCCACCTGCACGACCCAGATCAGGCAGAGGAAGCCGAACATGGTGAAGAACGCCCTGCGCGCCTCGGCGATCAGCTGCGCGGGGTCGAGGGTCGCGGTGCCGGGAGCGGAGTCGTGCAGGGAGGCCATGAGGGCGACTATAGGGCGGCGCACCGTCGTGTCGAGTCCCTCTACCGGAGCAAATGGCGGATCATGTGAAAGAAGTGCCCCCGCTGAGGTGTTGATGCGTCAACGGACGCACAAGGTCTCGTAGAGTTTGCCCGTGCCTTCTCTGCGCCAGCCCGTCGGACCGCTGCCCGCCTCGATCTACTGGCGGCGCCGCGTCGCGGTCCTCGTTGCCCTCGCCGTCGTTCTGCTGCTGGTCGGCTGGCTCGCGTTCGGCACCGGCGGGGATGGCGGAAAGCAGCAGAAGGCCGCCGAGACCACCGGCCCGCAGCCCGCCCCCGCGCAGTCCATCACCCCCGGCGCCTCGCCCAGCGGGCCCGCCATCACCACCCGCCCCGGCGGCAACGGCGGCGGCTCGGGCGGCGGCGCGGCCGGCGAGCTGAACGTGACGGGCGGCGGCAGCGGCGGTTCGGGTAACGGCGGCAGTGGCGGTTCGGGCAACGGCAGCGGCGGCGGCAACGGTTCGAACGGCGGCAGCGGCGGGCACGCCGCCTCGCCCGGCCCCTCGCCGGCCGTCAACACGCCCGAGGTGATGGCCCTCCCGGTCTGCGCCACCTCGCAGCTGTCGCTGGAGCTGGCTCCCGCGCAGAACCCGTTCGCCGCCAAGGACAAGCCGCGTCTCGCGCTGACCATCCGCAACTCCTCGGGCTCCGGCTGCCGGGTCAACCTCTCGCACGAGAACTCGGCGCTCACCATCACCTCGAGCACCAACGAGCGGATCTGGTCGTCCGCCGACTGCATCCCGGAGAAGGTCGACGCCTGGGCGCAGATCGCCGGGAACAGCGGCGTCACCGAGACCTTCGGCTGGGACCGCAGCCGCTCCAAGCCGCAGTGCGCCAGCGCCGACCCGACGCCGGCCCAGCCCGGCAACTACCTGGTCCAGGCCGACCTGACCGGCCCGGCCGGCGGCCCGCTGTCGGCCCGCACCTCGGTCCGCCTGGAGGGCTGACCGCTCAGCCGGCCAGGCCCAGCGACCTGACCAGCTGGGCGAGTTCGAGGCGGAACAGCTTGTCGGGCGAGGCGGTCTGGGCGCCCAGGTGGCCGTAGACCTCCAATGCGACCAGGCCGTGCAGGTGGCCCCAGATCCGCAGCGCCAGGGCGACGCCGGCCGGGGTCAGCGCGGGGAAGGCCGGGCGGACCTTGGCGAGCAGGCCGGGGTCGAAGTCGTCCCAGTCGAAGTCCGCACCCTCCTCGGCCGGTTCGGCGCCCGGACCGGCGGCGTCCGCGAGTGCCGCGATGCCGACGCAGACCCGCCGGGCGGCGTCCGGCGCGGCGCCGCCGTCGGGGGCCCGGTAGCCGGGGACGGGGTCGCCGTAGATCAGCCGGAAGCCTTCGGGGTTGGCGAGCGCCCAGGCCCGGAACGCGCATGCCCAGGCCCGGATCCGGGCCGCCGGGGTGTCCGCCGCGGAGTCGGCCCAGGCAGCGTCCACGGCATCGGCCAGCGCCGTGTAGACGTCGGCGATCAGGGCGGTGACCAGGTCGTCGCGGGTCGCGAAGTAGCCGTAGATGGCGTTGGCGGTCATGCCCATTTCGCGGGCGATCGCGCGCAGGGTGATCGCGTCGGGGCCGCCGGAGCGCATCAGCTCCAGGGCGGTGCGCTTGATCTCGGCGGTGGTCTCGGCGCGCAGTCGTTCGCGTCGTCCGGTGCTGGAGGTGGCTGCCACGGGTCGAATCTACAGCGTCACCGTCCTGATTGCCGTGCGAAAACTTCACGCCGTATAGTCACTGCACGGCGTGCAGCGAACGTGGCTGCCCGCCTCCGACCGCACGCATGACATCAGGGGAGAACCATGCACATCGGCGTCATCGGAGCCACCGGCACCATCGGCAGCCGGATCGTCACCGAGGCCCTCGGCCGGGGCCACCGGGTCACGGCGTTCAGCCGGGACGCGTCCGCGATCACCGACCGGCGGGAGAACCTCGACTGGGCGAGCATCGACGTCCTGGACCCGGCGAGCGTCGCCGCCGCCCTGCCGCCCGGCCTGGACGTGCTGATCAGCGGCTTCCAGCCCGGGAACGCGTCGCTCGACTTCCACGACACCGTCCGGCGCTCGATCGCCGACCCGGGCGTCTACGCGCAGGCCGCTCGGTCGCTGCTCACCGCCCTGGACGGCCGCCCGCGGATCCGGCTGATCGTGATCGGCGGGGCCGGCAGCCTGGAACTCGCGCCGGGCGTGGTGCGCGCCGACCACGACGAGCTCCTGCACGCCGCCCTCGACGAGCTCGGCCTGCCGCGCGAGTACGCCGCCGCCGTCCGCGGCCACCGGGACGCGCTCGACGTGCTGCGCACCTCCAACCGGCTGTGGACGTACTTCAGCCCCGCCGAGCAGATCGGACCCGGCGAGCGCACCGGCCGCTTCCGCCTCGGCGGCGACCAGCCCGTGCTGGACGCGGAGGGCCGCAGCCGGATCTCCGCCGAGGACGCCGCGATCGCCCTGGTCGACGAGGCCGAGCTGCCCCGTCACGTGCAGCGCCGCTTCACCGCCGGGTACTGAACGGCCAAGGGCCCCGGGCGTCGTGAACGCCCGGGGCCGGTGCCGGCTAGGCCTTCGGCCAGCTCGTGCCGCGCAGCGAGCGGCCGAGGGTGAGCGGGAGCAGGCCGGCGGCGAGCAGGGCGGCCAGCAGGGGCAGGACGGTGGTGGCGGGGAGGTGGTCGAGCAGCAGGCCCGCCGTCATGGTGCCGACGGGCAGGCCGGCCATCAGCAGGGTCATGGTGGCGGCCACCGCGCGGCCGCGCATCGCCTCGGGGACCTGCTGGAAGACCAGGACGTCGAGCATGACGCGCAGGGCGGGCACGCCCAGCGACATCGCGGCGAGGGCGGCGAACACCACCGCGGGGCCGGCGGCGAAGGCGGGGACGAGGAACAGCAGCGCGGCGATCCAGGCGACGGCGAGCAGCAGCGTGCCGGGGGCGAGGGTGCGGTGCAGGCGGGTGACCAGCGGGGCGCCGAGCAGGCCGCCGACGGCTTCGCCGGTGAGGGCGAGGCCGGTGCCGGCCTCGGAGGTGCCGTGGTCGCGCAGCAGCACCATGACGGCCAGCAGCATCGCGGACCCGGCCAGGTTGAGCGCGACGGTGACCAGCACGGTGGCGCGCAGCGTCGGGTCGGCGAACAGGTACCGCAGCCCGGCGAAGACCGCGCCCTTCTCCTTCGTGGCGCCCGCCGGGTCCTCGGCGGGTTCGGTGTCGAAACGGACGGCGAGGGAAGCGCCGAGCGCGGCCGCGGAGGCCAGCACGGTGGCGAGGAACGGGACGGCCCGGCCGAGGCCGAGCAGGAAGCCCGCCAGCGGCGGTCCGGCCAGCGCGGCGCCGTTGACCCGGAGTTCGTCCTGGGGCAGCGCCTGGCGCAGCTGCTCGGGCGGAACGACGGCGCGCAGCGCGAGCATCCGGGCGGGGCCGCCGTAGGCCATGGTGGCGCCGATGGCGGCGGCGGCCAGCAGGGTGTGCGGGATGGTCAGCCGGTGGGCGAACAGGGCGACGGCCACGCTGAGCGCGGTGAGCAGGCGGACGATGTCGGCGACGATCAGCACCCGCCGCTTGTCGTGCCGGTCGGCGACCGCGCCGCCGTGCAGGCCGAACACCACGGACGCGCCGAACTGGACGGCGCCGAACGCCCCGGCGAGGGTGGGCGATCCGGTCATGGCGAGCAGCAGCAGCGGGTACGCGGTGTCGGCGACGCAGGTGCCGAGCATCGCGGCCGCGGATCCGGCCCACAGCGTCTGGAACCGCCGGTTGCGGCGCAGCGGCACCGCCTCGGACACGGTCTTCGTCGGGCTCTCGGCCACCGTCATCTCTCCACCCCGTTCACGCATCGTGCAACCATTCACGCTTGCGTGAATGGTTGCACGGCCGCGAATGATTGCACAAGGGCTGAACGCTGTGGCTGAATGTGAACGTGGTTGATCAGATGAAGGAGCGCGAGGTCACGGACGTCGCGACGCTTAAGGCACTGGCCGATCCGCTCCGGCTGGCGGTGCTCGGCGCGCTGATGAAGCGGGATCCGGAGCCGATGTCGGTGAAGGAGATCGCGGCCGAGCTCGACGAGGCGCCGACCAAGCTGTACCGGCACGTCAAGCAGCTGGAGCAGACCGGGCTGGTGTTCGTCGCGGAGACCCGGCTGGTGTCCGGGATCGTGGAGAGCCGCTACCGCTCCGCCCAGCAGTCACTGCGACTGTCGCCGCAGGTCTACGCGGAGGGCGGCCAGCCGCCGGCCGCGCTGGACGCGATGCTGGCAGCGATGGACCTGGTGCGGACCGACTTCCGGCGCAACTTCCTGGCCGGCCGGATCGACCTGACCCCGGCGGCGCAGGGCAACCAGCTGCCGAGCAAGTTCGCGCACACCACGACCCGGCTCACCCCGGAGCGGCTGCGGAAGCTGCGCGGCCGGCTGGACGAGGTGCTGGACGAGCTGTTCTCGGAGCCGGAGTCCACCGGGCCGGACGCCGTCGAGGTGACCCTGTTCGCGCTGATGTACGCGGTGCAGCCGCCCGACGAGGGCTGACGGCCGCTCAGACGTAGCGTTCCAGGATGGAGGACTCGGCGAGCCGGGACAGCCCCTCGCGCACCGAGCGGGCCCGGGTCTCGCCGACGCCCTCCACGGTCTGCAGGTCGTCGATGGACGCGGCCAGCAGCTTCTGCAGGCCGCCGAAGTGGTCGACCAACCGCTCGATGACGGTGTTCGGCAGCCGCGGAACCTTGGCGAGCAGCCGGTAGCCGCGCGGGGAGACCGCGGAGTCCAGCGACTCGGGGGTGCCGGTGTAGCCCAGCGCCTTGGCGACGGTCTGCAGGTCCAGCAGCTCGGCGTGGGTGAGCGCCTCCAGGTCGTCCAGCACCTCGGCGACGGTGCGGCCCTTCTTGGCGGCGCGGTCCGGGAAGTAGTCGCGGACCACGAGTTCGCGCTCCGGCTCGACGCCGGCGATCAGCTCGTCCAGCTGGAGCGACAGCAGGCGGCCGTCGGTGCCGAGCTCCAGCACGTAGCCGGCGATCTCGCCGGCGATCAGCCGGACCATCTCCAGGCGCTGCACCACGGCGGAGACGTCCCGGACGGTGACCAGGTCCTCGATCTCCAGCGCGGACAGCGTGCCGGCCACCTCGTCGAGGCGCAGCTTGTAGCGCTCCAGGGTGGCCAGCGCCTGGTTGGCGCGGGACAGCACGGTGGTGGAGTCCTCCAGCACCCGGCGGGTGCCGTTCACGTACATCGCGATCAGCCGCATCGAGTGCGAGACCGCGACCACCGGGAAGCCGGTCTGCCGGTTGACCCGCTCGGCGGTGCGGTGGCGGGTGCCGGTCTCGTCGGTGGGGATGTTGGCGTCCGGCATCAGGTGCACGCCGGCCCGGAGGATCTTGGTGATGTCCTTGTCGAGGATCACCGCGCCGTCCAGCTTGCACAGTTCGCGCAGCCGGGTGGCGGTGAACTCGACGTCCAGCACGAAACCGCCGGTGCACAGCGCGTCGACGCTCTTGTCGAAGCCGAGGACGATCAGGCCTCCGGTGTTGGCCCGGAGCACCCGCTCCAACCCGTCCCGCAGCGCCGTGCCCGGCGCGACCGCACTCAGGGAAGCCCGCAGCAGGGCCTCCTCGCGGGGGGACTTGTCCGCCCGGTCGATGGCTGCCACGTGACTCCTTGGGCCGACCCGGACCGTGTGGCCACGATGCCCGACGGTCTGTCTGTTATTACTGCACTTGACGGCAATTAGCAGGTGCAGTCTAACTGCGTGCGGCAGCGGCGGGACGAGGGTCAGGCCAGTTCGTCCGAGTCGAGCGGCTCCCAGCCCGCCATCATCTCGTCCGCGTACGCCGGAACCGGTGCGGCGGCGCGCTCCCGGGCGGGGGCCCGGCCGGCCGGAACGCCCTGCGGCGCGGCATCCTGACGGGGCTTCGAACGGGAGCGGCGGCCGGGGATCGCGCGCAGTGCCTCGCCGATGTCGGAGACCTCCACCACCTTCATGCCCGGCGGCACCTTGCCCGGGTCCGGCGGCACCAGGGCGTGGGTGAAGCCGAGCCGGTGCGCCTCGGCGAGCCGACGCTGAACGCCCGTCACCCGGCGCACCTCGCCGGCCAGGCCGACCTCGCCGATCGCCACCAGGTTGTTCGGCAGCGGCGTGTCGGTCGAGGAGGACGCCACCGCGAGGGCGATCGCCAGGTCCGCCGACGGCTCGGTGAGCTTCACGCCGCCGACGGTGGCGGTGTAGATGTCCTGCTTGCCGAGCTTCACACCACCGTGCCGCTCCACCACCGCCAGGATCATCGCGATCCGCGGCGACTCCAGGCCCGAGGTGGTGCGCCGCGGCGACGGGATCTGCGAGTCGACCATCAGCGCCTGCACCTCCGCCACCAGCGGGCGCTTGCCCTCCAGGGTGACGGTCAGGCAAGTGCCGGCCACCGGCTTGTCACGGCGTGTCAGGAACAGGCCGGACGGGTCGGCGAGGCCGACGATGCCCTCGTCGTGCAGCTCGAAGCAGCCGACCTCGTCGGTCGCCCCGTAGCGGTTCTTCACACCGCGGATCAGCCGCAGCCGGGCGTGCCGGTCGCCCTCGAAGGACAGCACCACGTCCACCAGGTGCTCCAGCAGGCGGGGGCCGGCGATCTGGCCGTCCTTGGTGACGTGGCCGACCAGCAGGGTCGCCATGCCTCGCTGCTTGGACTCCCGGATCAGCGCGCCCGCCACCTCGCGGACCTGGGCGGGGCCGCCTGGAGCGCCGTCGAGTTCGGCGGAGGCGATGGTCTGCACCGAGTCCAGGATCAGCAGGCCCGGGTTGACCGCCTCGATGTGGCCCAGCACCGCGCCGAGATCCTGCTCGGCGGCCAGGTACAGGTGCTCGGAGAGCGCGTTGATCCGGTCGGCGCGCAGCCGGACCTGCCCGGCGGACTCCTCGCCGGTGACGTACAGGGTGCGGTGCCGGTCGGTGGCGGCCTTCGCCGCGACGTCCAGCAGCAGGGTGGACTTGCCGACGCCCGGCTCGCCCGCGAGCAGCACCACCGCGCCCGGCACCAGGCCGCCGCCGAGCACCCGGTCCAGCTCCGGGACGCCGGTGGAGCGGGCGGTGGCCACCTGGCCGTCGACCTGCGCGATCGGCTTGGCGGGCGCGGAGACCGGCCCCGCCGCCGTGGTGCGGATCGGCACCGCGCCGTACTCCTCGACCGTCCCCCACGCGTTGCACTCGGGGCAGCGGCCGACCCACTTGGGCAGCTGGTGGCCGCACTCGGTGCAGCGGTACGCCGGGCGCGGCTTGGCGGAGGTCTTGGTACGGGCAGCCATGCGCGCCACGGTAGCGCCTCGCACCGACAGTGCCCGGCGGGCGGCGGCGGTCGGACGGCGGGTGGACGGCGGTCGGACGGCGGGTGGACGGCGGGCCGGGCGTCAACGCGGGGTGTCAACGTGGGGTGTCAACGGCCGGCGTCAACCGTGCGAACACGGGAGCGGTGGTGTTACCCGAAAGAAGGACAAGCGGTCCAAACCCACCGGGCGGAGGGTTTGGCCTGCCTACGGTCGATGACGTGACCACCGGCCAGCTCCACCCCGTCGACCCGTCCCCGGCCCTGCGGGCGTACGGCGCCTGCGTCGACGGGCTGTTCACCTACTGCCTGTCCGTACTCTGCGACCACGACGCCGCCACCGCGGCCGTGCTGGAGGTCCGCGACCTGGCCCGCCGCCACGGCGACCGGCTCACCGAACCGGCGCTGCTGCGCGCCTGGCTGTACGCGCTGGCCCGGAACCGCTGCCTGACCCGGCTGAACGGCACCGGCACCCCCGCCGCGGAGGCGGCGCCCGCACCCGACGTCCTCCGCGAGCAACGCCGCGAACTCGCCTCGCTGGCCTGGCCGGAGGCAGCCGGCACCGACCCGGAGCAGCGCGAGGCACTGGAACTGGCGGTCCGGCACCGGCTGGACGCCGGGGAGGTCGCGGCGGTGCTCGGCCTCACCCCCGAGGCCGCGGCCGCGCTGCTGGACGCCGCGGGCGCCGAGATCGGCCGGACCAGGACGGCACTGCTGGTGCTCGGCGTGGGCTCCTGCCCGCAACTGGCGCAGCTCGGCGGGGTCGGCGGGGTCGGTGCGGAGTCCGGGCCGGGCCGGGTGCTCGGCGCGGCGCTGCGCCGGGAGCTGGTGCTGCACCTGGAGGAGTGCCCGACCTGCCGCGGCACCGCCGAGCGGGTGGCCGGGCAGCTCGGGCAGGGCGTGGCCGGGCTGCCCGGCCTGCCGCTGCTGACGGCGCCGGCCCGACTGCGCCCCGCTCCGGCGACGGGCGGCACCGCGTTCCTGTCCGGCGCGGCGGCCGGTCGGCGGGCCGTGCGGGGGCTGGCCGGCGGCGAGCCGCAGTTCGACCGGCGCGGCTTCCCCCGGCACCGGGTGGTGGTGCCTTCGCGCGGCTCGGCGGTGCGCCAGCGGGTGGTGACCACGAGCGTGCTGGCGGCGGTGCTGGCCGCGCCGGTGGTGGCGCTGTGGAGCGCGCACCAGGGCGGCGACCGGGAGGGACGGGCGGCGGCGGTGTCCTCGGTGCGGGTGGACGCGCCGGTTCAGGAGGCGCAGCCGACCGTGGTGCTGCCGCCCGCGATGAGTTCCCTGCAGTTGGCCGGCGCGGTGGCCGCAGAAACGTCCCTGCCTACGGCTCCAAGTCCGGCGGTGACGATGCCCGCGCACGGCGCGTCCCGGCTGTCCGGCCCGACGCCGACACCTGCGCCCACGCCGGACGCCACCCGGGAGCAGCTGACCGTCGAGGCCCGCGCGTACGGCAGCCGCACGGTGCTCACGCTGACCAACTCCGGCGACACCGCGCTGACCTGGCACGCGGTGCTGGACGTCGACTGGCTGCGGCTCAGCCGGGACGACGGCACCCTCGCGCCGGGCCAGCGGATCACCGTCACCGTGACGGTGGACGAGACGCGCGCCCCGCAGACCCGGTGGACGGCGCGACTGGCGTTGCCGCCGTCCACTGCCGTGGTCACCCTGGAAGGCGGCGGCACCGAGCATCGTGGGGTGCCGACGCCGACGCCTTCGCCCGACGCCACGCCGTCTCCCACGGAGAGCCCGAGTCCGTCGGCAACGCCCAGCGCGTCGCCGTCCTGACGTAGCGGGTGGGCGCGGGGGACTGCGCGACAAGCGCAAGCCCTGTCCGCCAGGTCGCAATCACGTGCAAGTCACTGTCCTGCGCCGCGATCTTGCCGACGAACGCGTTCCCCTTCGCGCAGTTCCGCCCCCTCGCTTCGCTGGGGGTACCCCCAGCGCCCCTGTTTTCGCACCCGCTCGCGCCCCTGGCTTGCCACCTGCTCGCGCCCGTCAGCGTGGGTGGATCGGCGGGAGGCGGTAGGTGCCGTCGAGGATGGCGTCCTGTGGCTGGTACATCCGCACCATCGGGCGGAAGCCGGAGGACGGGGTGGGCAGCCAGTTGGCGAACTCGTCGGGGTCGGTGGGCTGGCGGTGCTGGAGGTAGAGGGTGAGTGAGCCGTCGGGGGCGCGGACCAGGCCGGGGGTGCGGTCGCCGATGGAGAAGCGGTCGATGTCGTTGGGGACCAGCAGGTATTCGGGGGTGTCGTACATGGTGACCGACCAGAACGCGCCCACCGGCGGCGGCTGTTCGAAGCGCAGGGTGTAGGAGCGGGCGCCGTCCAGTGGGTGGCCGTCGGAGTCGTGGTAGGTGGTGGCGTAGGCGGCTTCGTAGGCGTGGTTGCCCCACAGGGCGGTGCGGGCTGCGACGGCGCGGGTGAGGTAGGTGGCGCGGCGGTCGGCGACCTTCCACTGTGGCTCGTCGCGGGTGCCGGGGCCGAGGTGGTCGAGGTTGTAGTCGAACAGGTGGAGGTTGACGGTCCATTCGCCGGTGGGTTCGACGGTGCCGGTGCTCGCCGCCTCCACTCGTTCGCGGCCTGCGGCCAGGCCCTTGGCGAGCGCCTGCGCCCACTCGGCGGGGCCGTCGAGGTACGGGGAGCGGCCCCGGTCGAGAATTCCGATCGGGGCGAAGCGGTGCTGGAACTCGACGTCGGCGGGGGCGGGCGGGAACGCCGCCGCCCACACCCGCAGCCGTTCCAGGAACCCCAGTTCCTCGGGGATGCCGGCGGTCGGCTCGGGGAGCCCGGCGAGTTCCGCGCCCGTTTCGAGCGGGGTGAGCGTCAACTCCCGTTGCAGCGCCCGCACTCGGGGCAGATCCTCGGGTCCGGCGCAGGCGTGGCGCGCCGCGATGGCCGCGACGGTGGTCGGTGCGGTGATCACCGGTACGCCTTCGGGCGGGGTGCCGCGCCAGTGCGGCGGGGTGATCAGCCAGGTCTGCTCGGCGGTGCCGGACGAACGGCGGCCCAGGTAGGCGAAGTTGTTGGTCCAGGCGTCGATGAACTGGAGCACGTAGTAGGCCCCGGCGGAGTCCGGGACGTGCAGCAGCAGCGGGCCGCCGGACAGGTCGAGCGGGGCCACCGAGTACACCGTGTCGTTGTTGACCGACACGAAGTGCGAGTCGGGGGTGGCCAGTTCGGTGCCGTGCCCGAAGGTGTTCCAGGCGGTCGGGGGGATCGAACCCATGCCCCGCCGGTGGATGGTGTCCACCATGGTCAGGTCGGCGACCAGCGGGTAGCCGTACACGAAGGCCTCGGCGGCCAGCATCTCGGGCGTGGCGTCAACCATGGCGAACGTCCTTTTCTGCTCGGCGGGTTCAGCGGGGGGTGGGCGTCGGCAGCTGCCAACTGCCGTTCAGCAGCGCGGGTTCCGGCCCGTACGCGCGCACCACGACCTGGTACGGGCCGGCCGGGGCGGGCAGCCAGTTCGCCAACTCGGCGGGGTCGGTGGGGCGTTCGTGCTGGAGGTAGAGCGTCAGCGAGCCGTCGGGGCCGTACACCAGGCCGGGGGTGCGGTCGCCGATCGAGTACCGGTCGATCTCGTTGGGCGCCAACTGCCGTTCCGGGAAGCGGTACATGGTCGCCGACCAGAAGTACCGGGCCGGCGGGAGCTGCCCGGGCCCGAAGCGCAGCACGGTCGGCAGCCGGCCGCCCGCCTCGGACTCCCAACCCCCGTACCAGGCCTCCTCGGCGGGTAGCCCGTACAGGCCGGTGAGCGCGCCGCACGCACGGTCCAGGTACCGGGTGCCGAGCTGCTCACGGGTGCCGAACAGCGCGGTGCCGTCGGCCGCGCCCCGCGCCGCCCCGGCCAGTTGCCCGCGGCCGTCCGCCACTCCCTCCAGCATCGCCGCCCGGGCCTCGGCGGACAGCGCGGCGGGCTCGAAGTCCCCTGATCCCACGCCGAGTTCGGCCAGCTGCTCGCGCAGTTCGGCGTCGGCGGGCAGCACCGGAACGAAGCTCAGCAGGAAGTCCAGGAAGGTGAAGAACTCCAGCGTTCCGAGCACCTCTTCGCCGCGCCACACCGGCCACACCGGCTCGGACGCCACCGGCCGCGGGGTGCCCAGGTGCTCGCTGAGCGGCATCAGCCGGTACCCGGCCTGCACCCGTCGCAGCTCCGGCTCGTCGGCCGGCCCGGCCAGGTACGTCCGGCCGACGATGCCCGCCAGGTTGGTGTCCGTCCGCACCACGCCGTCGAAGCCGGCCGGCGGATCGGCCCGGTGGCCGGGGCCGGCGATCAGGTAGCGGCCGCCGCCGTTGCCGGTGGCCCGGGTGCCGACGAAGCCCGCGTACGCGGTGTCCAGATCGTGCACCGGCAGCACGTGGTACCGGTCGGTGGCGGGCACCTCCAGCACCCAGGGTTCGGCCCGCAGGTCGAGCCACGCCCACGAGTACGGCGTGTCGTTGTTCGGCGTCACCACGTCCGTGTCGGCGGGGGTGAACGGGCGCGAGAAGTGCCGGAACACCCCGAAACCCCCGATGTACCGGGGGTCCGCGTCGTCGATCGCCTGCGGGTGCAGCGTCCCGTAGTTCGCCAGCATCGGGTAGCCCCAGATCCACGCCTGCGCCGCCGTCCGCCGGACCGCCGCCGGATCCACCCTGGCCGGGCCGCCCATGCCGTCCACCCATCTCCCCACGAAAGGGATCATTCAGACATACCGGTACACCGGGGATGCTATGCCGCCCACCGCCCGTCCGGCGCCCCGACCCTCCGACCGGCCGTCAGGGGACCTCCCCCGTCGGCGGACCTTCCGGCTCTGCCCGTAGCTAAGAGTGCGGATGACCGGCCGCCGGAGCGGACACCCTGAGGCCATGGACATCCTTCTGCTCGGCGGCTCCAAGTTCCTCGGGCGCGCCTACGCCGCCGAGGCACTCGCCCGCGGCCACCGCGTCACCACCTTCAACCGCGGTGTCAGCCGCACCGACCTGCCCGGCGTGGAGGCCGTCCACGGCGACCGCACCTCGCTCGACGACCTGCACCGGCTCGTCGACGGCCGGCAGTGGGACGCCGTGATCGACACCTCCGGACAGCAGCCGCACGACGTCGCCACCACCGCCCGGCTGCTCCGCGACCGGGCCGGCCACTACGGCTTCGTCTCCTCCGTCCACGCCTTCGCCGACTGGCCCGCCCTCCCGGTCGACGCCGACTCCCCCACCCTCGAATGCGCCGGCGACGTCGGGCCGGACCAGCCGTTCGCCAACGCCCTCAAGGCCGGCTGCGAACGCGCCCTGCTCGACAACTTCGGCCCCGCGACAATCCTCAACTGCGGCCTGCTGATCGGCCCCCATGAACCGATCGGCCGCCTCCCCTGGTGGCTCGACCGGATCGCCCGCGGCGGCCGCGTGCTCGCACCCGGCGCCCCCGAGAACCCGCTCAGTCTGATCGACGCCCGGGACTTCGCCGCGTTCGGCCTCGACCTCGCCGAACAGCGCGCGACCGGGCGGTTCGTCACCACCTCGCCGATCCGGTCGGCGACGATGGGCGAGTTCCTGGAGGCGTGTCGCTCCGCGACCGGGTCCGACGCGGAGTTCGTCTGGACCCCCGACGCGACGCTGCTCGCCGCCGAGGTCGCGCCCTGGGTCGAACTCCCGCTCTGGGCACCGGTCGTGGACGGGTGGCACGGGACCTGGCACGCGGACAGTGCGCCTGCGCTGGCGGCCGGGCTGCGGATCCGGCCGCTCGCGGAGACCGTCCGGGACACGTGGGAGTGGCTGGAGTCGGGTGGGCGTGCGGAGGTCAGCTACCGGCAGCTGGACACTCCGTTGGGGATCGAGCGGGAGAAGGAAGAGGCGCTGCTCGGGGGGTGACGGCAGGCGGGTGCGAAACCGGGGGCGCGGCGCAGTTCCCCGCGCCCCCGTTTGTGCTTCCCCGATCAGTAGCTGCGGCGGGTGACCAGCTCCGCCAGGGCGAGCAGTTCGTCGGTGCGGGTCGGGTCCGGGACTGCCACCGCGAGGTGGCTGATGGCGGTGGCCATGCGTTCGCAGCTCTCGCCCTGGGCCCAGGCGCGGCCGCCGGCGCGGTCGACTGCGGTGGCGGCGGCGGCGAGGTCTGCGGGGCTGAGGGGGCGGCCGGAGGCGTAGAGCGTGGCGAGGTCCGCGCCGGCGGGGGTGGTGGAGGAGAGCGCGTGGACGACCGGGAGGGACTTCTTGCGGGCGGCGAGGTCCGCGCCGACCGGCTTGCCGGTGACCGCGGGGTCGCCCCAGATGCCGATCAGGTCGTCGATCAGCTGGAAGGCGAGGCCGATCTCGCGGCCGAAGGCGTCCATCGCGTCGGCGGTGGCGGCGTCCGCGCCGGCGTACAGCGCGCCGAGGGCGCACGCGCAGCCGAGGAGGGCGCCGGTCTTGCTCTCCGCCATGGCGAGGCACTCGGCGAGGGTGACGTCGGAGCGCTGTTCGAAGGAGCAGTCGGCCTGCTGGCCGGCGCAGAGTTCGACCACGCAGTCGGCGAGGCGGCGGACGGCGGCCGCGGCGGCGGGGTGGGGGTCCTCGGCGAGTACCCGGAGGGCGAGGGAGTGCATGGCGTCGCCGGCCAGGATCGCGCCGGTGGTGCCGAACACCCGCCAGGCGGTGGGGCGGTGGCGGCGGGTGTGGTCGCGGTCGAGGACGTCGTCGTGCAGCAGGGTGAAGTTGTGGACGAGTTCGACGGCGGCGGCGGCCCGGACGGCGTCCTGCGGGCGGCCGCCGACGGCCTGGGTCGCGGCGAGCACCAGGGCGGGGCGGATCGCCTTGCCGGCGCCGGCCGCGCTCGGGGTGCCGTCGGACTCCAGCCAGCCGAAGTGGTAGCCGGCGATCTGCCGCATCGAGTCCGGGAGGGTGTCCACGGCGGCGCGCAGCGCCGGGTCGACCACGGTGCGGGCCCGGCCGAGCAGGGCGAGCGCCTCGGCGGTGTCGCGGGCGCCCTCGACGGGGGTGGTGTTCTCGCTGTGCTGTCCGCGTTCGGACACGGTGATGGCCATGGTGAGTCCTCCCCCTGGGCCCGCCCCGGGTGCGGGGCGCGGCGGATCTCCGCGTCGGCCGAGTGCCGGCGCGGTCGGCGGGCGGGCCCGGGACGGCGGGCCCGCCGCGCGGTCGGTCGTGCCGGTCAGCCGTGCCAGTTGGCGACGTCCACGTTCTCCAGCACGCCGATGGCGTCCGGGACGAGGATCGCGGCGGAGTAGTAGGCGCTGACCAGGTAGGAGATGACCGCCTTCTCGTCGATCCCCATGAAGCGGACGTTCAGCCCGGGCTCGACCTCGTCGGGCAGCTTGCCGGGGTGCAGGCCGACCACGCCCTGGTTGTCGGCGCCGACGCGCATCGCCAGGATCGAGGTGGAGCCGTTCACCACCGGGATCTTGTTGCAGGTGTAGATCGGGACGCCGCGCCAGGTGGGGACCGTCTTGCCGTCCACCTGCACGGTCTCCGGGTACAGGCCGCGGCGGTTGCACTCCCGGCCGAAGGCGGCGATGGCCTTCGGGTGGGCGAGGTAGAACTTGGTGCTGCGGCGGCGGCAGAGCAGTTCGTCCATGTCGTCGGGGGTGGGCGGGCCGGAGTGGGTCTGGATCCGCTGGCTGTACTCGGCGTTGGCCAGCAGGCCGAACTCCGGGTTGTTGACCAGCTCGTGCTCCTGGCGTTCGCGCAGCGCCTCGATGGTCAGCCGCAGCTGGTGCTCGGTCTGGTCCATCGGCTTGTTGTAGAGGTCGGCGACCCGGCTGTGCACCCGCAGGACCGTCTGGGCGACGCTCAACTCGTACTCGCGGGGCGTGAGTTCGTAGTCGACGAAGGCGGTGGGCAGGCCGTACTCGCCCTCGTGGCCGGCCGACATGCCGATCTCCGCCTCGCCCTTGCGGTTCTGCGGCAGCTGGGAGTCCGCGACGAAGGCGAGGATCTGGTCGCGCAGCGCCTCGGAGCGGTCCGCGAGCTCCTGGAAGGCCGGCCAGGACAGCACCATCACCGTTCCGGCGGTGCTCGCCTTGACGCTGTAGGGCCAGCGGCGGTCGGCGACGGTGAGTGCCTCGTCGCCGATGTGGTCGCCGTCGGCGAAGGTGCCGAGCACGGTGGCGTCGCCGTACCGGCCGGTGCCGATCTTGTCGACCTTGCCGTGCGCGACCAGGTAGACCTCGTCGATCTCGTGGCCCTGCTCGATCAGCAACTCGCCTGCCGCGAAGTCCCGTTGGACGAACCGGCCGGCCAGCTCGACGAGCAGCTCGTCGTCCTCGAAGCCGCGCAGCACCGGCACCTCGCGGAGCGTGGGCGGCACGACGGAGACCTGTCGGCCGGTCTGCGCGAAGCCGACCCGGCCCCGGCCCACCGCGTACGACAGCCGCCGGTTCACCCGGTAGGTGCCGCCGGAGACCTCCACCCAGGGCAGCGCGCGCAGCAGCCAGCGGTTGCTGATCTCCTGCATCTGCGGGGCCGACTTGGTGGTCGACGCGAGGTTCTTGGCCGCCGCCACCGAGAGGCTGCTCTGCGGCCTCGACTGGGCGGTTCCGGCGGTGGTTTCGGTCGTCATGTCCGAGGGCCTCGTGATCGCGTCGACGGCGGTTTTCGGCAACCATGCTGACGCCCGGTCAGGTAGCGCGGCAATCACTCGTGCGAGTGAATCAGGTGTGCGAGGCGAATGGTGCGACCAGCGCACTGGATCGATCATCGTTCGATCCGCGCGAGCCCCCCGGCGCCTTCCCGCACGCCCCGAAAGGCCCTGCCGGACAGCGGATTTCGAAGCGTCCGCACAGCTCACCGGCCCGTTGTTCGAATCGCTCCGGAACAGCGCTAAGGTGGCCCCCACACCGCATGGTGACCGCCGCCACAGCGCAGGCGAACCGGTCGGTGATGACCTCCCATTGGCACGCCCTCCTCCGGGGAGACTTCCGTGACCGCGCCCGTCCGCGTCTGGCTGAACCGCACCTACGCCGAGAACGTCTTCTTCATCGAGCTGCTGCGGTCCGCGCCGCGCCCGGTGCACGTCCTGGCTACCCACGTCGACCCGGACTCGCCGGTGCTCGCCGCCGCCGACCTCGGGTTTCTGGAACCGGACCGGCTCTCCGCCGAGAGTTACGTGGAATTCGCGCTGGAATTCTGCGCCCGCCACCGGATCGACGTATTCCTGCCCCGCCTGCACCAGTTGGCGATATCGCTGCGCCGCCGCGAATTCGAGGTACTCGGCACCGCGCTGATCTGCCCGCCCGCGCCCGCGATCGCGCTGTTCACCAGTAAGGCGGAGGGCTACCGCGCCCTCGACGCCGCCGGCCTGCCCACCCCGCTGTGGCGGCACGCCGACACCGCGGCCCAACTGCTGGTCGCCGTCGAGGAGATCGAGGCCACCGGCGCCCCCGCCTGCCTGAAGCCCGCGAGCGGCGCCGGCGGCGAGGGCTTCCGGATCCTCACCCGCGAACCGTTCAGCCTCCGGCGGCTCGCCGGGTACGTCGACGCGCGGGTCCAACTCGACCAGGTGATGGGCGCGTTGAGGTCATCCACCACGCCCGCCGACCTGCTGGTGATGCCCTACCTGAACGGCCCCGAGGTATCGGTGGACTGCCTCGCCGACCAGGACGGGCGCCTGCTCGCCGCCGTCGGCCGCACCAAGCAGGGCCGCCGCCGCAGCTTCACCGTCGACCCCCGCTACCTGGAGCCGGCCCGCCGGCTGGTCGAGCAGTTCGGCGTCGGGCACCTCTCCAACGTCCAGTTCCGGCACGAGGCGGACGGCCGTCCCGTCGTGCTCGACATCAACACCCGGCCGTCCGGCGGACTGCACCAACTCCGGCTCTGCGGACTCAACTTGCCAGTCGCGGCTCTTGAACTGGCGCTCGGCGCACGGCCGTTGCTGCCCGAGGTGGACGAACTCGCGCTCGGCGAGTACACCTTGGTGTCCGGCGTCCAGGCAGTCCTGCCGCGCCAGGCCGCGGCCCCCGCGCTGGAACGGCTGGACGGGGCGCTGCTGTAGCTCCCCCTTGCGGTCAGCCCGTCGGCCCGGACCAGTCCAGGGTCGGCGGCAGTACGCCTTCCAGGGTGAGCAGCCAGCGCTTGACCTCCACCCCGTGCCAGGCGCCACCGAACCCGCCCAGCCCGTCGGCCGCCACCACCCGATGGCACGGCACCAGCAACGGCAGCGGATTGGCCCCCATCATCTGCCCGACCGTCCGGGCCGGCAGCCCCGGCTCGGGCAGGTCGTCGAACACTCCGCTGCGGGTGGCGAGTTCGCCGTAGGTGGTGGTGCGGCCGTACGGCACCTCGGTCAACAGGCAGCGCAGCACCGCCAGTTGGGGTCCGGTCGTGAAGCGCCAGTCGATCGGCAGCTCCAACTCCGTTCGCCGCCCGGCGAAGTACTCGCCGACCCGGGCCTCCACCAGCGACCGCTTGCGCGCGTCCCCGCACTCCGGCACGCCCACCGGCCGTCCCGCGAACGTCTCCCCCGCGTACGTCGCCGCCGCCACCCCGTCCGCCGTCACGCCGAACTTCATCGGGCCACTGGGCAGCGGCGTGGCCACGGTCACCCACGACAGCTCCATGCCTTCAACCTAGCGGCTTCGGAGGAGGGCGGGTGCGGGGAACTGCGCGACAAGCGCACACCGGTCCGTGAGGTCGCGAGCACGTGCAAGTCATTGTCCTGCGTCGCGATCTTCCCGGCGAGTGCTTTCCGCTTCGCGCAGTTCCGCCCCCTCGCTTCGCTGGGGGTACCCCCAGCGCCCCCGGTTTCGCGCCCGCCTGCTGTCGCTCAGAGGTGGTCGCGGAGGTAGTCCGCCAGGTGGTGGCACCAGGTGGCGAGTTCGGCGCGGTCCGGGGGGTCGCCGCCGGAGAGGGCGGCGGTCGCGGCGGCGGGGAGCTGGCCGGTCGCGGCGAGGCGGGAGAGGCCGGAGAGGACGCCGGCGAGCCGTTCGGCGTCGGTGTGGCTGAGCATCACGAGTGCGTCGGTGTGGCCGATGGTCATGGAGCCGGGCATCGGGTTCTCCTCGGGTCGGTCCCCCCGGGTGGCTGGGCCCCCTTTTGTCCACGGTACGACCGGTGCGGTGGGCCCGCGCGAGCGCCGCTCGCCCGTTCGGCGCGCCCGGATGGCCGGGGGTGGCGGTCGGCAGGACGGTCGGAGGAGGTGTGTGCGGGTGAGGCAGGGGAGCGCAGATGGCAGAGCGGGCGACACCCGGGATTCGTGAGCTGCTCCGCAGTCCCGGTTACCTGCGGTTGCTGCTGGTGTCCGCGCTGGTGGGTGTGCCGGTCTCGCTGGCGGCCTTCGGGTTCGTGAGCCTGGAGCACGAGTTGCAGCACTGGGTGTGGGAGTCGGCGCCGGAGGCCTTGGGGTACGGGCGGGCGCCGTGGTGGTGGCCGTTGCCGGCGTTGGCGTTGGCGGGTCTGTTGCTGGCACCGATCGTGACCCGGATGCCGGGGCGGGGCGGGCACGTGCCGGTGCACGGGCTGGGCGGGCCGCCGACGCTGCCGGTGGAGGTGCCCTCGGTGGTGCTGGCGGCGCTGGCGGCGCTGCCGCTGGGCGCGGTGCTGGGTCCGGAGGCGCCGTTGATGGCGCTGGGCAGTGGCCTGGCGCTGCTGGCGGTGGGCCGGGCGCGGCCGGAGGCCAGTCCGTTGCTGGTGCCGATGCTGGGTGCGGCCGGATCGACCGCGGCGATCTCGACGATCTTCGGAAGTCCGCTGGTGGCGGCGGTGCTGATGATCGAGGCGGCGGGTCTGGGCGGGCCGCAACTGACCTTGCTGCTGTTGCCGTGTCTGCTGTCGTCGGGGGTGGGCGCGCTGGTGTTCACCGGATTCGGGCACTGGACGGGGCTGACGATCGGGGCGTTGCGGCTGCCGGAGGTACCGAAGGCGGCGCTGCCGGATGCGGCGGACTTCCTGTGGGGGGTGCCGCTGGCGATGGTGATCGCGGTGCTGATGGTCGCGGGGCAGACGCTGGGCCAGCGGTTCGCGGCGTTCACGGCGCAGCGCACGGCGGTGCGGACGGTGATCTGTGCGGTGCTGGTGGGTCTGTGTGTGACGGGGTACGCGGTGACGACGGGCCGGTCGCCGGAGGAGGCGGCGCTGTCGGGGCAGGCGACGCTGGGGCAGTTGGCGGCGGATCCGCAGGCGTGGTCGGTGGGGGCGTTGCTGGCGCTGGTGGTGTTCAAGGGGTTGGGCTGGGGGGTGGCGCTGGGGTCGCTGCGGGGTGGCCCGATCTTTCCGGCGGTGCTGCTGGGTGCGGCGCTCGGGGTGGCGGTGGGCGGGTTGCCGGGGCTGGGGGTGGCGGCGGGCCTGGCGGCGGGGTTGGCGGCGAGCACTGCGGCGGTGACCCGGTTGCCGGTGACGAGCACGGTGCTGGCGGCGGCGCTGCTGGGTGATCAGGCGGCGGATTCGCTGCCGTTGGTGATCGTCTGCGTGGTGGTGTCGTTCCTCACCGCGACGTTCGTGCACCGGGTGGCGGCGGACGCGTCGCACGGGCGGTCGGACTCGTCGTCCACGGCCGGTTGACCGAATACCACCCCCGGGCGGCAAAGTTTGAGTCAAAACGGTGAAGGTTCGTCGAACCGGTCATGGACTCCTGTCGCACCGGCCACACCGCTCCCCCTCCCACCACCCGGGAGCAGGAGTGTTCATCGTTTTCACTACTGAAACCCCTCCACCCGCACACACGTCGGAAATGGACAGCGTGCGTACCCGCCCGGTCAGGCCCGACCGACCGGCCGGTCAGCGACGAACCGCAGGTGGCGGGGGTCGCGGCGGCGTTCGGCGGGCGCCCGGCGGTCGTCTGCCGGCAGGTTGGCCAGTCCGGCACTCACCACATGGTGGGAAGCCGGGAAAAGGTTGGCCTCGGCGCCGAAAGCGAACCCCCGTTCGCAGCAGGCACTCCGGCCGGGACACCGTTGCGGCCGAACCGACGAGCCCTCTGGAGGGGAACATGCGTACCGAGATCCTCGTGCAGCAGGACAGCGACCTCGACCTCGACCTTCGCATCGCGGAGGTCTCGGACGAGACCCAGGCGTTCGGCCAGGGCACCTTCACCTCTCCGAGCAGCTACGCGATCGGCACCCGCTGCCCGAAGTGCTGCTGACGTCACGTCGGTAGACCACGTGCGCGGGGCGGGCTGCGGCCCGCCCCGCGTTCTTCGTTCTCCGCAGTCTCCCGCAGCCGCAGTTGCCCGCCGTTTCCGACCGTGAGGGACACCACGAACGTGCGACCTGAGCAGGACCTGTTCGAGATCCGCGAGCCGGTGCTGGTGCGGATGGCCAGCACGCCCCGGACCGGTGCCGAGGCCCGGATCGACCCGGACGACCCTGTCCCGGGGGTGCGCCGGCTGGCCGCGAACCCGCTGCTGCGGCAGGCCGTCGAGGTCGCCAGCGGCAGCCTCGCGCTCAGCCTGCAGCGTCTCGGCGAGCCCGACGGCGCGGCCGCGCTCGGCCGGAAGCGGACCGTCAGCGCCGCCCGCACACTGACCCGCTACGCCCGCCGTTCGGGCGGCCGGCCCACCCCGTTCGGCCTGTTCGCGGGCGTCGGCCGGGCGAGCTTCGGGGCCGCCGCGAAGTCCTCGCCCGCCGGGGCCGGCCAGGTCCGGGTGCGCCTGGACGGCGGCTGGCTGCACCGCCGGGTGCTGGCCTGGCTGGCCGTTCCGGAGGTCCGCCGCCGGGTCGAGGTGGTGCTGGACGACCTCTCCGTGCTGCGCGACGGCCGCCTGCTGCGGCACACCGGCGAGCGCGAACTCTCGGTGCGCGACAACGCGCTGGTGGCCCGGGTGCGCGAGCTGGCGGCCCGGCCGGTCGGGTACGCGGCGCTGCTGGACGACCTGGCCGGGCGCTTCCCGCAGCTGCCCGCCGAGCGGATCGACGCGCTGCTGGCCGGCCTCGTCCAGCACGGTTTCCTGCTCACCTCGCTGACCCCGCACCGGATCGACGACGCGCTGCTGACCAGGATCGAGTCCGCCGTCGACGGCGTGGTGCCGGGCGCGGCCGAGGGGCTGCGCGCCGTCCGCGCCGCCGCGGCCGCCCACGAACGCGACCGGCCCGGCGAGGGGCTGGAGTCCTGGCGGGCCCTGCTGGACGAGGTCCGGGCGCTCGACCCGGCCGACCGGGCCGGGGAGCGGCCGCCCGTCCAGGTCGACCTGCGGATGCCCGCCGACCTGGTGCTGCCCGAGGCGATCGGCGAGGAGGTGCGCCGGTACGCCGCCGCGATCTGGGCGATCACGCCCGAATGGACCACGCTCGAGCACCTGCGCGACTACCGGGAACGGTTCGTCGAGCGCTACGGCACCGCGAGCGCCGTCCCGCTGGGCGACCTCGCCGACCCGCACCGCGGCCTCGGCCTGCCCGCCGAGTACGGCGGCGCACTGCCCACGCACGCGCGCTCCGGGCCCGGCGACGACGCCGACCGCTCCCGTCGCAACGCCGTCGCCGAGCTCGTCCAGCAGGCCGTCATGTCCGGCCGCGACCTGGAACTGGACGACGCCGACATCGCCCGGCTCGCCGCCGCCGCCGGCCACACCCCGGGCAGCAGCCGCCCGCCGCGCACCCTGGAACTCTGCTTCCAGCTGCTCGCCGACTCCACCGCCGCCCTCGACCGCGGCGAGTTCCTGCTGCTCGGCAGCCCGCACATCGGCTCCTGGACGGCCGGCGCCACCGCCGGCCGGTTCGCCGACCTGGCCGGCCTGACCGACGGCCTCGCCGCGCTCGCCGCCGGGCCCGACGAGTCCGCCGGGTCCCCCGGGAACGCAGTACTGCCCGTCCAGGTCGAGCTGGCCCCGCGCGACCCGCGCTCGCTGAACATCGTCCAGGTGCCGCAGCTGCTGCCGCACCGCCTGCCGATCGGGGTGCCCGCCGACCGCGGCGACCCGCACTGCCTGGACTGGCGCACCCTGCTGGTCGCCGCAGGCGAGGACGGGCTGCGCCTGCTGCACCCGGAGACCGGCCGCCCGATCGTCCCCGTCTTCCCGCACATGCTCGCCCTGGACGCGCAGGCCCCGCCGGTCGCCCGCTTCCTGTCCGAGCTGGCCGCCGCCCGCCCCCGGGTGTGGTCCGGCTGGGACTGGGCGGGCCTGGACACGCTGCCCTACCTGCCCGCCGTCCGCTACGGCCGGGTCCTCACCACCCCGCGCCGCTGGCTGCCCGGCCGCCGCCTGCGCGACGCCGCCCGCACCGCCGGGCCGGCCGCCTGGGCGGAGGGCCTGCGCGAGTGGCGCGAACGCTTCCGGGTGCCCGACCGGCTGCAGATCGCCAGCAACGACCGGATGTTCCCGATCGACCTGCGCGAGACCTGGGACACCGACCTGCTGCGCGCCGAACTCACCGCCCCCGAACCGCGGTTCCAGCTCTACCAGGACCTCACCGCGGACGGCGCCGGCCTCGGCTGGAACCACGGCCACAGCACCGAGATCGTCGTCCCGCTGTTCCGCGCCCCCGCGCCGGAACCCGCCGCCGACGGCCGCCCACCGCTCGCCAGGTCGGCGCTGCGCATCGCCCCGACCGCCGTCCATCTGCCCGGCGAGGACTGGCTGTTCGTCAAGCTGTACGCCGACCCGTCCGCGCACGAGACGCTGCTCGCCGACCACCTGCCCGCGCTGCTCACCGACCTCGGCGACGACATCGACCGCTGGTTCTTCCTCCGCTACCGCGACCCCGAACCGCACCTGCGGCTGCGCCTGCACGGCGACCCCGCCGTCCTGAACGCCCGGGTGCTGCCCGCGCTCGGCGCGCGCGTCCGGCAGCTGATCGGCACCGGCGCGCTGCGCACCATGGCGCTCGACGTGTACCGGCCGGAGACCGACCGCTACCTCGGTCCGGACGCCCAGCAGGCCGCCGAGGAACTGTTCCTGACGGACAGCCAGTCCGCGGTCCTCCAGTTGCAGGCCCGCCGCGCCGGGGCGGCCGCCGTGCCGGACGAGGTGCTGGCCGCCGTCGGCCACGCCGTGCTGCTGGACTCGCTCGGCGACTGGGACTGGTGCGGCTGGGCCGACCACCTGTTCAGCAAGGGCCCCGACCACCAGGTCTACCAGCGCCACCGCGCCCTCACCGACCGGCTGATCCGCCCCGGCGACGCCGCCCGGCACGCCGCCGAACTGCTCGGCGTCCCCGCCCTGGCCACCCTCTGGACGGACTCCCCCGCGCCGCGCGCCTTCGGCCGGCTGCTGCTGGCCGCGCCCGAGGCCGACCGCGACGAGGCGCTGATGTCGCTGCTGCACATGCGTCACAACCGGCTGTTCGGCAGCGACCCGGCCGCCGAGGCCCGCGGCTACGCCGTCCTGCGCGGCGCGGCGCGCTCCCTGCTCGGCCGCCGGGCCCACGCGGGCGGCGCGCAGTGACATGGCGTCAGCCACCGGGATTCGGCGGCGTTGTACCCGGAGCCGGCGGAGTTGCGCGGGGCCAGAAGCGGCGCCGGCCCGTTGCGCCGCCCGGCGACGCGCCTTCGGCCTGCCTCGCCCGGACGTCCCCGGAGCCGCTCATGACGGCACGCCGCCTCTGCTCTGCCACCGTTCTCTTCACCACCCGGAGCTCCTCATGACCGTCACCGAACCCACCGCCGCGCCCTCGCACCGGGCCGAACTGCGCGAAGCGGCCGGGGTGATGTCCGACCGGATCCTCGACAGGCTCGCCGACCCCGCCGCCACCATGGCCGCCACCGGGATCCCCGCCGAGGCCGCCGACGACGGGGTCGCGGAGGGCGTGTGGGCGGAACTGACGCTCGGCAGCGGCAGCCCGGGCCTGTCGCTGGCGTTCAGCGGCGGCGCCCGGCCCGGCACCGACCGGACGGCGCGGGCGCACGGCTGGCTCGCCGTCGCCACCCGGGCCGCCGCCGACGGGAAGACCACCCCCAGCGGGATCTTCAAGGGCCCCGGGGCGCTGGCGTTCGCCGTACTGATCGCCAACCGGGCCACCGGCGGCTACACCACCGCCCTGCACCGACTCGACGCCTACCAGCGGCAGTTGGTGCACACCGCGATGCCCGCCGTACCGGACGGGCCGCTCGCCACCATCGGCCACTACGAGGTGGTGCGCGGCATGACCGGCGTCGGCCGGTACCTGCTGGCCCGCGCCGAGACCTGCGGCGAGGAACTGGAGACCGTCCTCGGCTACCTGATCGAACTGGCCCGCGGCGAGACCGAGCACCGCGGCGTATGCGTCCCGCGCTGGTGGGCACTGGACGCGCCGCGGATCGGCTCCGAACACCTGCTGCCCGACGGCCACCTCAACCTCGGCCTGTCGCACGGCGTCCCGGGCCCGCTGATGCTGCTCGCGCTGGCCTGGCGTGACGGCATCCGGCTGCCCGGCCACCAGGAGGCGCTGGAGAGCGCCGCCGAGCTGATGGTCCGCTGGGCGGTGCGCGACGAACACGGCCCGTACTGGCCCGGCTTCCTGGACCTCACCGAGTACCTGGCCGGCCCCGACGCCTACCGGAAGCCCCCCAGCTGGCCGTCCTGGTGCTACGGGGCGCCCGGCGTCTCCCGCGCCCTGCAGGTCGCCGGCGCGGTCCTCGACCGCCCCGACTGGACCGCGACCGCCCGCGACTCGGTCGAGCGGCTGCTCACCCGGCCGCTCGACGACTGGGGCATGACCGACCACGCGCTCTGCCACGGCTGGGCCGGTGCCCTGCACCAACTGGGCCGCCTGAACGAACACTTCGCCGATCCGCGGATCGAGCAGCGGCGCGACCTGATCGCCGCCCGGCTGATCGACTCGTTCGACCCGGACGCCCCGTTCGGCCTGCGCTTCAGCATGACCGCCAAGCCGTTCGCGTCCGACGTCTCCGGCTACCTGGACGGCGCCGCCGGCGTCGCGCTCGCCCTGGACTCCTACGCGTCCGGCGGCACCCCGCACGACTGGGACATGCCGCTGCTGCTCTCCTGAACGCCGGCAAGGCTGAGCGCCGGCCAACGCTGAACGCCGGCAAAGCTGAGCGCCGACCAACGCTGAACGCCGGCAAAGCTGAGCACCGGCAACGCGCTTCGGAGTGGTACCCGCCCCCCGCGGGTACCACTCCAGCGCCCCCCAGCACGGCGATCCCCCCGTCGCCGCCGTGCGCTACCCCCCTCCGTCGACCCCCTGCGGTACCGGAGCAGCTCGGTACAACCGGGGAAACGGCGGGCCCGTGGGCCGGCCGCCGGCGGGTGGACGGTCCACGACTCGGTCGTCGGTCCGAGTACCTCGACCCGGTCGCGTTCCGATGAGCACAGCCTGCGGTGGGCCGATAACCGGCAGCTAACATCTCCCTCACGTGCACCGGTGGGAGCCGGCGGAGACCTGCACGCGGCACGGGGAGCACACGGGTGCGGTTCGGATTGCTCGGCAGTCTGCTGGCGCAGGACGGCGGGCAGGACTGCCCGGTCCGCGGCCCGAAGGCCCGCGCCCTGCTCGCTGTCCTGCTGCTGCACGCCAACCGGCCGGTCTCGCTCGACCGCCTGATCGACACCCTGTGGGGCGCCCACGCCCCCGCCACCGCCGAAGCCTCACTGCGCAACCTGGTCGCCCGGCTGCGCCGCGCACTCCGCGACGAACCCGGCCAGCGCCTGCGGGCCGTCCCCGGCGGCTACCGGCTGGACGTCGCCGACGACGAGCTGGACACCCTCCGCTTCGAACAGGCCGTGCACCGGGCCCACGCCGCCCACCAGGCCGGGGACCTCCCGCAGGTACTGGCCGAAACCGCCGCCGCTCTCGAACTCTGGCGCGGCGAACCGCTCGCCGACGTCCCCGAACCGGCCGCCGACCACGCCGCCCAACTCGAACAGTGGCGCGAGAAGCGGCTGCAGGCCCTGGAATGGCGCTTCGACGCCGAACTGCGCCAGGGCCGCCCGCACGGCCTGATCGCCGAACTCACCGGCCTGGTCGGCGAACTCCCCCTGCGCGAGGCCTTCCACGGCCAGCTCATGCAGGCCCTCGACCTGACCGGGCGCCGCGCCCAGGCCCTCGCCGTGTACCAGCGACTGCGCCGCACCCTGGTCGACGAACTCGGCATCGAACCCGGCCCCGCCGTCCAGGAAGTGCACCGGCGCATCCTCGCCGACCCGCAGACCCCCGCCGCCGAAACCTCCAACACCCGCCCCAGACCGGCCCAACTCCCCTCCCCTCCCGCCCACTTCCTCGGCCGCGAGGACCAGCTCGACACCCTGCGCACCGCCCTGCTGACCCGCACCGACCGGCCCGCCACGGCCGTACTGAGCGGCATGGCCGGCGTCGGCAAATCCGCCCTCGCCCTGACCTGCGCCAACGCGCTGCGCGAAGAGTTCCCCGACGGACAACTGTTCCTGAACCTGCGTGGCGCCACCCCCGGCCTCACCCCACTCGGCACCCTGCCCGCACTCACCGCCCTGCTCCGCGGCCTCGGCATCGAATCGTCCGCACTGCCCGACGACCCCGACACCGCCGCCGCCCTGCTGCGCACCACCCTCTCCGGCACCCGCACCCTGCTGCTCCTCGACGACGCCGCCGACCTCGCCCAGGTCCGCCCCCTGCTGCCCGCCGGACCGGGCTGCGCCGTACTGATCACCGGCCGCACCCCGATGCTCGCCCTCGACGGCGCACTCCACCTGCGCCTCGACACCCTCTCCGAACGCGAAAGCATCGCCCTGGTCGAACGCACCGCGGGCCGCGCCACCGCCGACCGCACCGTCGTCGCCATCGAACAGGCCGACCTCACGCGGCTCGTCCACCTCTGCGGCCGCCTCCCGCTCGCCCTGCGCATCGTCGGCGCCCGCCTGGCCGCCCGCCACACCCTGCCGGTCCGCGGCCTGGTCGGCCGGCTGGAAGAAGGCACCGACCGCCTCGACGAACTCGAACTCGACGACCTGAGCATCCGCCAGTCGCTCGCCCTCACCTACGACTCACTCCGCGACTCCACCCGCCGCCCCGACCGACGCGCCGCCGACGCCCTCCTCGCCGTCGGCGCCCTCGACCTCCCCGAATACACCGCCCCCCTGCTGGCCGGCGTCCTCGACCTCACCCCCACCCAGGCCGCCGCCGCCCTCGACCGCCTCACCGAGGTCGCCCTCCTCGACGAACCGCGACTCGACCGCTACGTCCCGCACGACCTGGTCCGCGACTACGCCCGCGAACTCACCGCCGACGCGGAGCAGCGCGTCCGGCTCACCCGCGCGGCGCTCGAGTGGTACCTGGGCGCCGTGTCCGCCGTGGCACTGGCCCTGGACGCGGCCAAGCACCCGGACCGGCACTTGCCCGCCATCGCCCCCGGCCGCGAACTCGACCGGGACGCCGCGCTGGCCTTCGGAGACGCCGAGTACGGCAACCTGCTGGTCCTGGTGGACCGGCTCGCCGCCGAACCGTGGGCCGCGGGACATCTGCTCCCGCTGGTGCGGGGACTCTTCCCCTATCTCCGCGCCCGCGGCCGCCACCCGGAACTCACCCAGCTCAACCAGACCGCCCTGCGAGTGGCCCGGCAGGCGGCCGACTCCACCGCCGAGGCGTACGCACTCGGCGACCTGGCCGCCGCGCACTTCGATGTCGGCCGCTACCTGCCCGCGCTCGACCTGATCGAGCAGAGCGAGGCACTGTGGCGACAGCTCGGCGACCAGCAGCGGGAACGCTACGCCGCCGGCAACCGCGGCATGCTGCTGTCCTCCCTGGGCCGCACCGAGGAGGCCCGGGCCGTCCTGGAACGAGCCGCCGAACTCGCCGAGGAGTACGGCGACGCGTTCAGCGCGGCCACCGTCCATTGCAACCTCGGCAACCTGGTCGAAGCCACCGACCCGCACCTCGCCATCGCCCACCACCGCCGCAGCATCGAGGCCGGCCGCAGCGTCGGCATGACCGCGGCCGAAGTCTCCGGCCTCTGCAACATCGGCTACGCCTACCTCCGACTCGACGCCCCCGACGACGCCATCCGCCAATTCGACGCCGCCCTCGCCTTCCCGCCCGGCACCGCCCCCTGGGACTTCCGACTCGAAGCCCACAAGGGCCGGATCGAGGCCCTCCGCCGACAAGACCGCCTCGCCGAAGCCCTGACGGCCTGCCACGAACTCCTCGCCTGGACCACCTCCGTCGCCGAGGGCTACGGCACCGGCCTCACCGAACACCTCCGCGGCCTCGTCCTCCGCGACCTCGGCCGCCACCGCGAAGCCGTCGCCGCCTGGCACACCGCCCTGACCAGCCTCGCCAACGCCGACGTCCAACAGATCGCCGAAATCCACGCCCTCATCGCCGCCACCGAAAGCGCCTGACCCCACCAACGCCGAAGGACCGGCCCCGGGATCCCTCCCGGCGACCGGCCCTCCGTCAACCTCCGTACCTGGAGCCCCCTGTCGGGTTCGAACCGACGACCCCCGCTTTACAAGAGCGGTGCTCTGGCCAGCTGAGCTAAGGAGGCGCGGTAGCCGTCCGCGGGATCCGCGTCGGCACCAGTGGGCAGTGTACCGGGCGGGGGCGGGGCGATGCGGGCGGTTGAGGGGACGGGCGGGGGGTGGGCCGTGATCGGATCGATGCGGAAGTCGGGGGCGGGCGAGGGCTGACAAACGAACGGGTCGGCGGGTAGCGTCACGAGGAGCCGCGCCGGGGTCGGTGGTCCAGACCACTCGGGGCGGTGGAGACCACCCAACCTTTACTCGGATCGTCCGGCACGTTCCTGCCGGTGAAGGAGCGAAGCAGCATGGCTTCTGTGACGTACGACAAGGCCACCCGCGTCTACCCGGGTGCCGACAAGCCGTCGGTCGACGCGCTCGACCTGGAGATCGGCGACGGCGAGTTCCTCGTCCTGGTCGGCCCCTCCGGCTGTGGCAAGTCCACCTCCCTGCGCATGCTGGCCGGCCTGGAGGACGTGAACGGCGGCGCCATCCGCATCGGCGACCGCGACGTGACCCACCTGCCGCCGAAGGACCGGGACATCGCGATGGTGTTCCAGAACTACGCGCTGTACCCGCACATGACCGTCGCCGAGAACATGGGCTTCGCCCTGAAGATCGCCGGCGTCAACAAGGCGGACATCCGCACCAAGGTCGAAGAGGCCGCCAAGATCCTCGACCTGACCGAGTACCTGGACCGCAAGCCGAAGGCGCTCTCCGGTGGTCAGCGTCAGCGTGTCGCGATGGGCCGCGCGATCGTCCGCCAGCCGCAGGTCTTCCTGATGGACGAGCCGCTGTCGAACCTGGACGCCAAGCTCCGCGTCTCCACCCGTACCCAGATCGCCGGCCTGCAGCGCCGCCTGGGCATCACCACGGTCTACGTCACCCACGACCAGACCGAGGCCATGACCATGGGCGACCGCGTCGCGGTGCTCGACAAGGGCGTGCTCCAGCAGGTCGACGCCCCGCGCGCCATGTACGACAAGCCCGCCAACCTGTTCGTGGCCGGCTTCATCGGCTCCCCGGCGATGAACCTGGTCGAGGTTCCGCTGGTGGACGGCGGCGTGAAGTTCGGCGGCTCGGTGATCAACATCGACCGTGAGGACCTGTCGAAGGCCGGCTCCGCGAAGAACGTCGTGGTGGGCATCCGCCCCGAGCACTTCCAGATCGTCCCGGCCGGCGGTGTCGAGGGCGTCGCGGTCACCGTCAACGTGGTCGAGGAGCTCGGCGCGGACGGCTTCGTGTACGGCACCACCCAGGTGTCGGGCCAGGACAAGGACATCGTGGTCCGCGTGCACAGCCGGGAGATCCCGCAGCGCGGCGAGACCATCCACGTCGTCCCGGTCGGCAACGAGACCCACGTCTTCGCCACCACCGGCGAGCGCCTCAGCCGCTGACCGCCGGCCGCTGACGCGGCGCGCTGACCAACGCACCGGAACCCCCTGCCGACGGCCGTCGGCAGGGGGTTCCGCCGTTTCAGCCCCTCGCGTCAACCTGATGGCGGAACAAAACAGGACAGCGATCACTCGTTGGGGTAACGCGGCGCGCCCATTCCGCCACGCACCGCTACTCTCCTGTGCGTGAAACAGCTCGTTCGCCGAATCGGCCAGACCGTTGCCCTCACCCTGCCGGTGATCCTGGTGACCACCGGCACCCTCGCCGTCACCCGCGTCCCATGGGCCCCGCCAACGGCCCTGGACCAGCAGGTGGTCGCGGCCTCCAGCGGGGACGGCACCATCGGCCGGACCTCCACCTCCCCCAACACCCAGGGCCTGGCCGCGCAGGACGCGCTCCGGGTCGACCTGATGGAGGAGCTGAAGAACCACAACCCGGGCACCGCGCTCGACCTGCTGGAACGCACCATGCGCGAGAAGCCCTCCCTCACCCCCTACTGCAGCGGCCTGGCCGGCGACCTCGGCCGCGCCGCGGTGAAGAAGTACCAGGGCGACGTCCAGCGCGCCCGCTCCTTCGCCCGCCCGGTCTGCGACGGCTCCTTCGCCGCTGGAGTGGTCGGCTAGACAGCAGCCCCCACCGGGAACCGCGCGAGAAACCAGGCACCCGTCAGCAAGATCGCGACGCAGGGCAATGACCTGCACGTGCTCGCGATCTTGCTGACGGGTGCCTTCCGTTTCGCGCAGCTCCCCACGCCCCCGGTTTCTCGCCCACCTGCCCGACCGAACCGAAGGGCCCCTTCCAGGAGGAGATCTCCCGGAAGGGGCCCTGCCGTACGTCGACCAGCCGTCAGGCCGTCTCGCTCACGGCCGCCGGCCGCATGCCGAGCTCCAGCAGCGGCGGCCCGCTGCCCAGCAGCCCGCCGATCACCCCGTGCGAAGGCTGGGAGCGCGGGCTGCTGGGTGCACCGCCCGTCCCGGCACCGCCGGTGCCCGTGCCGCCTGCGGAGCCGCCCGTACCGGCGCTGCTGCCACCCCCGGCGTGCGGCGCGGGGCTGGAGCCGCCGGACGGGCCGGTGCTGGGCTTGGGCTTGCCGCTGCCACTGCGGCTGGGTGAGGGGGAGGGCGCGACCTTGGTGGGGCCCTGGGACGGCGGGGTGGTCGGTGCGGACGGGGAGGGCGACGGGCCGCTGCTCGGCCAGACCGGGGTGCCGTACTCCGCCGGCGGGTGCACCGGTGTCTGTGTGCGGCCGGTGCGGACGGCGGCGCCGAGCAGCGAGCCGGTGAGCAGGGTCAGACCGACGACCACGGCGGTGACGACCGAGCGGCGGCGCAGCATCCGTCGCCGGACCGCGCCGGGTTCGGCGGGCCCGTAGCGGCGGAACGCCTCGAGGGCGATCCGGCCGTCCAGCGAGGCGAACGGGGCGCCGGCCATCAGCAGCGGGCTCCAGGCCGCGAGGAAGATCAGGTCGGGGGTGTCGTAGGCCGGCACCGCCTTCCAGCTGACGGTGAACAGCAGCGCGGCGGACAGCGCCATCGCGCCGCCGGCGGCGAGCCGCTGCCACAGGCCCAGGATGGACAGCACGCCGATCACGATCTCCGCGAAGGAGACCGCGAGGCCCGCGCCGACCGGGTGGGCCATCGCGAAGTCCAGCAGCGGCTGGGCGACCCTCCAGGGGTGCAGCGAGGACAGCCAGCGCATCATCGAGCCGCGCTCGCCACCGTCGAAGTACACCGGGTCGCAGAGTTTGCTGAACCCGGCGTAGACGGACAGCGAGCCGAGCAGCACCCGCAGCGGCAGCAGCACCAGGCCGAGGTCGACCCGGCGGCCGGGGTACCAGGCGTGCCTGGAGCCCTCGCCGAGCGACGGCGTCTCGGGCAGCTCGCCCTCGGGGTGCCAGCTGTGCCCGCCGACCCGCACCGACTCGTCCAGCAGTTCGGCGACGCCGACCCGCGACGATTCGTCCGAACCCGAAGCCGAACCCGAAGCCGAGCCCGCGCCCGGGCCCGCGCCGGAGCCCGCCCCATACTGCCGGGGAACGGCCTGCAGTTGCTGGGTGTCCTGCTCGGAGAAGGCCTTCGCCGGGGCGGGCACGGTGTTCAGCCGGACGGCTTCGAGCAGTTGGGTGGCGGCGGTGTCGCCGGGCGCGGCCTGGCCGCTCCAGGTGACCACCCGGGGCTTGCGGCGTGGCGTGGTGCCGGTGACGGAGGCGGCGGTGATCCCGGCGAGCGTGGGCACCGTCGCTGCGGGCACCACGACCTGCGGGGTGACCAGCGGACGGCTGCCGTGCTGCAGGTTGTAGGGGTCGCCGAAGGCGGCACCGGTGGGGCGGTCGATCAATGCGGTCACCGGGCCGGAGAGCCTGACCCGGAAACTGGCCTGGGTGCTGCTGAGCTTCGCCGGGTCGGACGGAACCCGGACCGTGTTGAGGCCCGGGCCGTCGTCTATCCCCGCGGAGCGCTGCCCGAAACGCCGAGGTGTTCTGGTGTCCACACCCCTCTAACCGGGTGACGGCCCCGGAGGACACTCTCCCGGGTGGATTCCGGGCGGGGCTTTGAAGTGATCATGAGAAATCCGATCGGGCCCGACCGGACCCGACCGGTTGACGCACAAAAACGACGCACCGTCACGTGCCGTGACGGTGCGTCAGCGCCGCGGGCGCCTTACGCCCACGCGGTCAGCGCTTGGCGCGCATGCGGGCCGCTTCGTACAGCACAATGCCGGCGGCGACACCGGCGTTCAGCGACTCGGTGTGGCCGGGCATCGGGATCCGCACCCGCAGGTCGCAGGTCTCCGACACCAGGCGGGACAGGCCCTTGCCCTCGGAGCCGGCCACGATCACCACGGGACCGTTCAGCGCGTCGAGGTCGCCGATCTCGGCCTCGCCGTCGGCGGCCAGGCCGACCACCATCAGGCCGGCCTTCTGGTAGGCCTCCAGCGCGCGGGTCAGGTTGGTGGCGCGGGCCACGGGCAGCCGGGCGGCCGCACCGGAGGAGGTCTTCCAGGCACCGGCGGTCATGCCGGCCGCGCGGCGCTCGGGGATCACCACGCCGTGCGCGCCGAACGCGGCGGCGGAACGGACCACGGCACCCAGGTTGCGGGAGTCGGTGACGCCGTCCAGCGCCATGATCAGCGCGTCCTGGCCGCTGTTGGCGGCCTCCTCCAGCAGGTCGTCGGGGTGCGCGTACTCGTACGGCGGGACCTGGAGCACCAGGCCCTGGTGGTTCAGGCCGCCGGTCATCTGGTCCAGCTGGGCGCGCGGAGCCTCCATCAGCGGGACGCCGCGCTCGTTGGCGGCCTGGAAGGCCTCGCGGACGCGGTCGTCGGTGTCGATGAACTGCTGAACGTACAGCGTGTTCGCCGGCACACCGCCCTGCAGCGCCTCGACCACCGAGTTGCGGCCCACCACCAGCTCGGCCGCGCCCGCGCCACCGCGGCCGCTGCGCGGGCCGCCGGACCGGCGCATGCCGGCCCGGGACTTGGCGTCGCGCTCACGCTTCAGCGCCGCGTTGGCGGCGCGCTGCTTGGGGTGTCCCTTGCGCTCCTCGCCGCGCGGCGTCGGGCCCTTGCCCTGGAGCGCCTTCCGGCTGTGGCCGCCGGTACCGACACTCGCGCCCTTCTTCGACCCGGGGTTGCGGCGGTTCCTGCGCTGGCTGTTGCCGGCCATGGCTGTACTTCCTGTCTCTGCGTCTGCTTCGTGCGTGGGGGCCGCACCCATACAAAGGTACGGCCCCCATGCGCCCCGAAGGGCTACTGGTTGATCGTCCAGCGCGGGCCGGACGGGGTGTCCTCGATCGCCAGCCCGGCCTGGCCGAGCTGGTCGCGGATGGCGTCCGCGGTGGCGAAGTCCTTGCGGGTGCGGGCCGCCTGGCGCTGCTCCAGCACCAGCTTGACCAGCGAGTCGACGACGCCGGTGAGTTCCTCGCCCTGGCTGCGGCCGCCGGCCCAGAAGTCGTCCAGCGGGTCCAGGCCGAGCACGCCGAGCATCGCCCGGACCTCGGCGAGGCGGGCCGCGGTGGACTCCTTGTCGTCCGCGCCGAGCGCGCTGTTGCCCTGCCGGACGGCGGTGTGCACCACGGCCAGCGCCTGCGGCACGCCCAGGTCGTCGTCCATCGCCTCGGCGAAGGCCAGCGGCACCTCGGGCGCCGCGTCGACCATGCCGCAGCGCTCGACGGCGCGCTCGATGAAGCCCTCGATCCGGGCGAACGCCGTCTCGGCGTCGCGCAGCGACTCCTCGCTGTACTCGATCATCGAGCGGTAGTGCGGGCCGGCCAGGTAGTAGCGCAGCACGATCGGCCGCCAGCGCTGCACCATCTCGGAGACCAGCACCGAGTTGCCCAGCGACTTGGACATCTTCTCGCCGCTCATGGTGACCCAGGCGTTGTGCACCCAGAAGTTGGCGAAGTCGTCGCCGTACGCCTTGGACTGGGCGATCTCGTTCTCGTGGTGCGGGAAGATCAGGTCCAGCCCGCCACCGTGGATGTCGAACGAGCTGCCCAGGTACTTGTGCACCATCGCCGAGCACTCCAGGTGCCAGCCCGGGCGGCCGCGGCCCCACGGGGTGTCCCAGCTCGGCTCGCCCGGCTTGGCGGCCTTCCACATCGCGAAGTCGCGTGCGTCGCGCTTGCCGGTCTCGTTGTCGCCCGAGGGCTGCCGCAGGTTCTCCAACTCCTGGTTGGAGAGCGCCAGGTAGTCGGGGTAGGTGGTGACCGCGAAGTAGACGTTGCCGTCGGCCTCGTACGCGTGGCCGCGCTCGATCAGCCCCTGCATCATCTCGATCATCTCCGGCACGTGGCCGGTGGCCCGCGGCTCCGCGCTCGGCGGCAGGCAGCCGAGGGCGTCGTAACCCTCGTTGAACGCACGCTCGTTGGCGTGCGCGATCTTCCACCACTCGATGGACTGCTCGCGCCCCTTGGCGATCACCTTGTCGTCGATGTCGGTGACATTGCGGACGAAGGTGACCTCGTAGCCGCGGTAGCGGAACCACCGCTGCATCACGTCGAAGTTGAGTCCCGACCGGATGTGCCCGATGTGCGGGGGCGCCTGAACGGTGGCACCACACAGGTAGATCGAGACACAGCCCGGCACCAGCGGGACGAAGTCGCGTACCTGGCGGGTCATGGTGTCGTACAGGCGAAGGCTCACAGCGTCCAGAGTAGTGGGCGGCGGGGGGTGCCCCGCCACCTTCCGGCCACTTGGCGCGCCCCACTCAGAAGTTGGCGACCACCTTGCGCGGGCTGAGCCGCACCACCACCCGCACCGCGTCCGGACCGTCCCACGCGTAGTCCTGGCCGCGGTACTTGCGGGACAGCTCGTCGATCAGCTCCCGGCCGCCCTCGGTGGTCATGGTGACCTCGCCGCGCGCCTCGAAGTACTGGTACGGGCTCTCCGCCGGGTTGATCAGCACGCTGATCCGCGGATCCCGCACCAGGTTCAGGTGCTTGCGCCGCCCCTGCACGGTGGAGAACAGGATGTCGTCGCCGTCCCGCTTGATCCACACCACCGAGGACTGCGGGCTGCCGTCGGGCTGCACGGTGGACACCACCGCGAAGCTCTTCTCGTCCAGCAGCTTCCGCACGTTGTCGTCGAGTTCGACGCCCATGTTTCCTCCCGCACCAGAGAATTGACTGCCTGTCATGCCAGGCTAGGGGGCGGGCCGTTCCCAGACCAGCGCCGTGGCGATCGCGGCGAGTCCCTCGGCCCGGCCGGTCAGGCCCAGGCCGTCGGTGGTGGTGCCGGAGACCGACACCGGCGCGCCGACCGCCGCGGACAGCGCGGCCTGCGCCTCGGTGCGGCGCTTGCCGATCTTCGGGCGGACGCCGATCACCTGGATCGCCACGTTGCCGATCTCGAACCCGGCCTCCCGCACCAGCCGGGCGGCCTCGCCGAGCAGTGCCACGCCGGCCGCGCCCGCCCACTCGGGGCGGTCGGTGCCGAAGTGCGCGCCCAGGTCGCCGATCCCGGCGGCGGAGAACAGCGCGTCGCAGGCGGCGTGCGCGGCCACGTCGGCGTCCGAGTGCCCGGCCAGGCCGGTCTCGCCCGGCCAGTCCAGCCCGGCCACCCGCAGCGGCCGGCCGTCCTCGAAGGCGTGCACGTCGGTGCCGATGCCGATCCGCGGCAGGACCGGGCTGTTGGTGGTCTCAGTAGGCATCGGTGGCCCTCCGGCGGGCGAGTACGGCCTCGGCGAGTACGAGGTCCAGCGGGCGGGTGACCTTGAACGCCTCCTCGTGGCCGGGCACCACGACGACCCGGCCGCCGAAGCGCTCGATCAGCCCGGCGTCGTCGGTCACCTCGATGCCCTCGGCGACGGCCTTCTCGTGCGCCGCGGCCAGGCCCGCCAGGTCGAAGCCCTGCGGGGTCTGCACGGCGCGCAGCGTGGAGCGGTCGGGGGTGTCCAGCACCGGCTCGGGGCCGGACGGCTGCGGCTCGACCCGCTTGACGGTGTCGGCCAGCGGCACCGCCGGCACCACCGCCTCGGCGCCGGCCCGGACGGCGGCGGCCACCGCGTCCACCACCTCGACGGGCACCAGCGGGCGGGCCGCGTCGTGCACCAGCACCACCGGGGTGCCGGCCGGGATCGCGGCCAGGCCGAGCCGCACCGACTCCTGCCGGCTGGCGCCGCCGGGCACCACCCGGACGTCCTTGCCGTCCAGGCCGTGGCTGTCCAGCAGCGCGACGACCTCCGCCACGCCGTCCGGCGGCGCGCACACCACCACCAGGCCGACCGCCCGGCTGCGGGCCAGCGCCCGGACCGCGTGCACCAGCAGCGGGACGCCGCCGAGTTCGCGCAGCGCCTTGGGCGCGCCGGGGCCGAGTCGCTCGCCGCGGCCGGCAGCCGGGACGACCGCTGCCGCGAGCTGTGCTGAGGCGTTCAGGTTTGGCTCCTTGGTCGCGATGGGTATGGCCGTGCCGAACGCGGATTCGCGAGCGGGCAGGCCCCCTTCCTGACTGCACGTTAGTGGAACCGCGCCGCCCCTTCCGCCATCGTTCCGCCGTGCCTCCCCCTTCCAGGCACGTTCACGGCACGCTGTACCGCCCTGCGTCCGGGCATGGCGAAGCGCCCGAGGCGCCCTTTCGGGCACCATCGGGCGCTACGTCAAGCCAAGCCGGGCGCTGTCCTGCCTCAGGAGGCGAGGACCTCGTCGAGCAGCGTCTCGGCCTTGTCCTCGTTGGTGTTCTCGGCGAGCGCGAGCTCGCTCACCAGGATCTGGCGGGCCTTTGCGAGCATGCGCTTCTCGCCGGCCGACAGGCCGCGCTCACGCTCGCGGCGCCACAGGTCGCGGACCACCTCGGCGACCTTGATCACGTCGCCGGAGGCGAGCTTCTCCAGGTTTGCCTTGTAACGGCGCGACCAGTTGGTGGGTTCTTCGGTGTAGGGCGCGCGAAGCACCTCGAAGACGCGGTCCAGGCCTTCCTGGCCCACCACATCGCGGACACCGACGAACTCGGCGTTCTCCGCCGGAACGCGGAGGGTCAGATCTCCCTGCTGCACCTTCAGCACCAGGTAGGTCTTGTCCACACCCTTGATCTGGCGAGTTTCGATGGCCTCGATCAGCGCAGCCCCGTGATGGGGGTAGACCACCGTGTCGCCAACCTTGAACGTCATGTGACAGGACCCCTTCCGTGGCTTTCCAGAATAACACGCTTTTCGGCTGACCCGAAGGGCGTTTTCGCAGGTCAGGGCGGGTTCCAGGGCTTGACAACCACCCCCGTCGCATGCTGCGACCGGTGTTCGACGGGGGCTTCTCGCAGGTCGGAGGCGGTCTGACCTGGGCTGCGAAACCTCTGGTCACGCTCCCGAAACCATGATTGGATCTTGAGTTTTTGCCTCCGACTCGCCGAGCGGCCGGGATCGTGATCGGACTGCGACACGGGGCCACCCCGTGATTCCCGGATATGTGTGGTCGGTAGTGTGGCCCTCGACCACCGACCGTGATCCCTTTTCCGTGGGATCGTCCCCTCCAAGGAGAAGTCGCCGCCGTGAGCCGGAGCCTTCGACGCGGCGCTGCCGCCGCCCTCGTCCTCGCCGCGATCGTCCCGCTGTCCGCCTGCGCGGCAGGCAACGACGCCGACACGCTGCAGATCAAGCCGGACAACGCGGCGACCTCGATCGACAACTCGGTCAAGCTCAACAACATCGTCGTGGTCGCCCCCGCGGGTTCGGCCGGCGAGTACACGGGCCCGGTCGCCGTCACCGCGAACATCGCCAACACCGCGCCGAAGGACGACCTGGTGCTGACCGGGGTCAAGGTCGGTGGCTCCGCCGCGACGCTGACCGACGAGAACGGCGCGCAGGTCTCGCAGATCGTCATCCACGCCGGTGAGTCGGTGCTGATCGGCGGCAAGGGCGGCGCCGCGCTGGCCCAGGTGCCGAACGCCAAGGTCACGGTCGGCGGCTACAACGACACCACCTTCACGTTCAAGAGCGCCGGCGACGTCTCCGCCAACGCCAACGTGCAGCCGGCCGTCGGCTACTACCAGGGCTTCGGCCCGGCGGCCAAGGCCACGCCGTCGACGGGCGTCACCGCCTCCCCGGGTGCGGCCTCCTCGCCGGCCGCCGGCGCCGGCGCGAGCGGTTCGCCGAGCGCCCCGGCCGGCAGCCCGTCGGCTCCCGCCACGCACTGACACCAGGCACACACGAAGGGGCCCCGCCGCGGCGGGGCCCCTTCGTCGGTCTGTCGTACCTGCGGTTTACGGCTCGAACTTGTAGCCCAGGCCACGCACGGTGACCAGGTAGCGCGGCGCGCCCGGGTCGGGCTCGATCTTCGCCCGCAGGCGCTTGACGTGGACGTCCAGGGTCTTGGTGTCGCCGACGTAGTCCGCGCCCCACACCCGGTCGATCAGCTGCATCCGGGTGAGCACCCGGCCGGCGTTGCGCAGCAGCATCTCCAGCAGGTCGAACTCCTTGAGCGGCAGGTCGACCTTGGCGCCGTCCACCGTCACCACGTGCCGGTCGACGTCCATCCGGACCGGGCCGGCCTCCAGCGCGCCGGGGGCGGCGGCGCCGTCGCCGTTCGCGTCCTCGCCGCGGCGGCGGAGCACCGCGCGGATCCGGGCGACCAGCTCGCGGGTGGAGTAGGGCTTGGTGACGTAGTCGTCGGCTCCTATCTCCAGCCCGACGACCTTGTCGATCTCGCTGTCCTTGGCGGTGACCATGATCACCGGAACGTTGGAGCGGACGCGCAGCTGGCGGCAGACCTCGGTTCCGGGCAGGCCGGGCAACATCAGGTCGAGCAGGACGAGGTCGGCTCCGTTGCGCTCGAACTGCTCCAGCGCGTCGGGCCCGGTGGCGGCGACCGCCACCTCGAAGCCTTCCTTGCGGAGCATGTACGACAGGGCGTCGCTGAACGACTCCTCGTCCTCGACCACCAGTACACGGGTCACGATCGGGCCTCCGGGGCAGGAAGTGTGGGTGCTGCTGAGGATGCGCGGTCCTCGACCGGGGCCTGCCCGGCGGGGAGTCGCAGTGTGAAGGTGGAACCCTGGCCCTCGACGCTCCACACCGACACGGTTCCGCGGTGCGAGGCGGCGACGTGCTTGACGATGGACAGGCCGAGGCCGGTGCCACCGGTGAGGCGGGAGCGGGCGGGGTCCACCCGGTAGAAGCGTTCGAAGATCCGCTCGCGGTCCTTCTCCGAGATGCCGATGCCCTGGTCGGTCACCGAGATCTCGATCAGTTCGCCGTCCGCCTCGCCCAGCGCCGCGGCGCTGGAGATCCGGCGGGTGGCGATCGCCACCCTGGTGCGCGGTGGGCTGTAGTTCACCGCGTTCTCCACCAGGTTGCCGAGTGCGGCGGCCAGTTGGCCGCGGTTGCCGACCAGGTACAGGCCGGTGGTGCCGCCCGCCGCGATGACGATCTGCTTGGCGGCGGCGGTCTGCCGGCAGCGGTCGATCGCCTCGGCGATCAGTTCGTCCACCGCGACCGGCTCCGGGTCGACCTTCAGCTGGTCGTCCTGGACCCGGGAGAGGTCGATGATCTCCTGGACCAGGCTGGCCAGCCGGGTGGCCTCGACCTGCATCCGGCCGGCGAAGCGCTGCACCGCCTCCGGGTCGTCGGAGGCGTCCGCGACCGCCTCGGAGAGCAGCGAGAGCGCGCCGACCGGGGTCTTCAGCTCGTGCGAGACGTTGGCCACGAAGTCGCGGCGGATCGCCTCGATCCGGCGGCGCTCGGTGCGGTCCTCGACCAGCACCAGCACCAGCCGGGAGCCCAGCGGGGCGACCCGGACCGAGACCGCCAGCGGTTCGGCGGCCCGGGCGACGGCCCCGGGGCGGGTGAGTTCCAGTTCGATCTGCCGGATCTCGCCGTCCCGGCGGGTGGAGCGGGCCAGCGCGAGCATCGGGTCCACCGCCACCCGGCCGCCGCGGACCAGGCCCATCGAGTAGGCGGCGGAGGAGGCCTTGACCACCTCGTCGCCGTCGCCGAGCACGATCGCGCAGGAGCGCAGCACCGAGAGCACGGTGTCCACGCCGGGCGGCAGGGCCGGTTCCTGGAGGGGTTCCGGCCCCGGTTTCTTGCCGCCGCTACTGCTGCTGCCCTTGCTCCGGCCCTGCTCGCGCTCGCTCCAGCGGAAGGCGATGGATGCGGTGAGACCGACGCCGAGCCCGGCTATGGCGCTGGCAGCGGCGGCGGCCACGTTCACGTCCATGCTTGCCAGCGTAAATGGTGGCCGGGCGCGCTCCGTAAGGGTGCGATCAAGGCATCGGCCGGGCGTTGCCGAGAATTCACCTTCACGATGCTGCCGATTCACCGCTGATGCCGCGGGGGGTCGCCCGAACGGATCAGTGTGGGCCGTGCAAGCCCGTGTGGGCGGTGACGCGGCTACCATTCGCGCCACCAGCAGCGGCCGTCCGTTCGGTCGGCCCCGCACCGGGCCGCCCGGTACGGGGCGTCCGGTCGGCACCGCCACCGACACCGGTACTGGAGGAGAACAGCAATGCGCGACGCGTACCACGAGGAACTCGACTCGATCAGCGACGGTCTGGTCGAGATGGCCCGCCTGGTCGGCTCGGCGATGGGACGGGCCACCACCGCACTGCTGGACGCGGATCTGGAGCTGGCGGAGAGCGTGATCGCCGCCGACGAGAAGGTCAACAACCTGCACCACGACCTGGAGAACCGGGCCATCGACCTGCTGGCCCGCCAGCAGCCGGTCGCCACCGACCTGCGGATCGTGGTCACCTCGCTGCGGATGAGCTCCGACCTTGAGCGCTGCGGCGACCTGGCCCGGCACGTCGCCAAGGTGGCACGGCTGCGCTACCCGGAGACCGCCGTCCCGAACGACCTGCACCCGATCGTGCTGGAGATGGGGCAGCTCGCGCAGCGCCTGGTGGCCAAGGCCGGCCTGGTGATCGCCACCAAGGACGTGGACAAGGCGCTGGAGCTGGAGGCGGACGACGACGCGATCGACGCGCTGCACCGCGAACTGTTCTCGCACCTGCTGGACGACCGCTGGCACCACGGCATCGAGACCGCGGTGGACGTCACCCTGGTCGGCCGCTACTACGAGCGCTTCGCCGACCATGCGGTCTCGGTCGCCAAGCGCGTGGTGTTCCTGGTCACCGGCGAGCACGTGGACGAGTTCATGGCCACCGCGGACTCGGCCGAGTAAACGTTTTCGCAGTGCGCCCCTCCGGGGGCGCACGCCGCGCGAACCTCCCACCTCCGCACGCCCGTTGACGGCGCGTCAGGACGGCGTTTCACTCGAAGGGACGGGCGTCCACCGGGCTGCCCGGCTCCGCCCGGACGAGGAGGCTTCAGCGCGATGAAGACGACCGGCAACCCGACCACTCCCCCGCCGAGCCCACTCGCCCCGGCCGCGGCGAAGCTGCTGCCGGTCCTCGCCGCGGGCTGCGGCTGCGGCCCGGGCTGCGGTTGCGGCTGCCAGTCCGGCGCGCCGTGCCAGTGCGGCGGCGCGACCGGCGGCTGCTGCGGGGGCGGCCACTGACAGCATGAGCGAGGGCCGGGCACCGATGGTGCCCGGCCCTCGTCGTACGGCGCCTCAGATGGTTCAGAAGGTGACGTCCATGCACTGGTAGAACGCGTTGCCGGTGTCCGCGATGTCCCAGACCGCCAGGATCACCTGGTGGCCGGTCAGGCCGGAGGGCAGCGTCGCGGTGTGGCTGAGCGTCGCCGGGGGCTGCTTGCCGCCCATCGGCACGGTCAGGAACGGGGTCGGGTTGAGGTTCGCCCGGGTGATCTTCGTGGTGGCGTCGTAGCCCGGCTTGGTGATGAAGTACCGGAACGACGTGGTGGCGTGCCGCGCCTCGATGCTCCAGGTCAGCGTCAGCTGCTGGCCGGCCGTGACCTTGGTGGTCGGCCAGGCGCCGGCCCGCGGGTCGTCGAGCGGCGCCCAGCGCGGGTCCGCGCCCGCGCACAGCGTGCCGTCGGCCGGCCCGGCCGCCGGGAAGCCCTTCGGGCCCTCGACGCTCTGCGGCTCCCACTGGATCTGGCCGCACTTCTTCACCACGCCCGCCCCGCACAGGCCGGCCCGGCTCGGCGGGGTGGTGACGTATCCGTGCGAGCTGGCGGGGATCGCCGTCGCCAGGACTGCCGCGGCGGCCGCGAAGCCGACCGCCAGGATGTTGCGCTTGCGCATGGTGCTCCTCCGTGGGGGTGGATGGAGTACATGAACGCGGGCACGCGCGGGGCCGCGTGGGGGTGCGGCCAGCATTGGCATGCCCGCGCCGACATTGGCCCCCACGCTAGAAGCCCGACCGACCGCCGTCAATGGTCTGAACCACCCCGAGTGGTCTGAACCACCCGCCGCCACCCACCGGCTGACGCCCCGGCACCCGGACACGGAACAGCCCCCTGGGCCGGAGCTTCGTCGCACCGGGCAGGGGGCTGAGCGGGAAAGGAGGTCTTACTTCTTGCCCTGGTTCTTGACGGCCTCGATCGCGGCGGCGGCAGCCTCGGGGTCGAGGTAGCGGCCACCGGGGGTGACCGGCTTGAAGTCGGCGTCGAGCTCGTAGACGAGCGGGATGCCGGTGGGGATGTTGAGGCCGGCGATGGCCTCGTCGGAGATGCCGTCGAGGTGCTTGACCAGGGCGCGCAGGCTGTTGCCGTGGGCGGTGACCAGGACGGTGTTGCCGGCGGCGAGGTCCGGCACGATGGCGTCGTACCAGTAGGGGAGCATGCGGCGGACGACGTCCTGCAGGCACTCGGTGCGCGGGCGCAGCTCGGACGGGATCTCCGCGTAGCGCGCGTCGCCGGCCTGGGAGTACTCGGAGTCGTCGGACAGGGCCGGCGGCGGGGTGTCGTAGGAGCGGCGCCAGAGCTGGAACTGCTCCTCGCCGAACTCGGCGAGGGTCTGGGCCTTGTCCTTGCCCTGCAGGGCGCCGTAGTGGCGCTCGTTCAGGCGCCAGCTGCGGCGGACCGGGATCCAGTGGCGGTCGGCCTTGTCGAGGGCGATCTGCGAGGTGCGGATGGCGCGGCGCAGCAGCGAGGTGTGCAGCACGTCCGGCAGCAGGTCCTCGGCGAGCATCAGCTCGCCGCCACGGGCCGCCTCCTTCTCGCCCTTCTCGTTGAGGTCGACGTCGACCCATCCCGTGAACAGGTTCTTCTGGTTCCACTGGCTCTCGCCGTGGCGGAGCAGGATCAAGCGGTAGGTCGTGTCAGCCATGGGGCCAGCTTAATAGAGGGGGAAATTCGGTGGCCGGGCTGTCCACGTCGGACGTAATGTGCCATCAGCAGTTTTGCCGCTTACCGTTTTCGCCGCTCCCGGGAGCCCCCATGCCCCTCTCAGCCCGTCTGGTCTCCGAAGCACGCAGGGCCGCGGGCGGGCTGCCGCGGCAGTTCTGGTGGTTGTGGACGTCCACGCTGGTGAACCGGCTCGGCGGCTTCGTCATCACGTTCCTGGCGCTCTATCTGACGGTCGACCGGGGGTATTCGGCGGCCTACGCGGGCCTGGTGGCGGGCCTGTTCGGGATGGGTTCGGCGGTCGCGGCGATCGGCGCGGGGGTGCTGACCGACCGGCTCGGGCGGCGGCCCACGCTGCTGGTGGCGCAGGTGTCGACGGCGGTGTTCACGGCGGTACTGGGCTTCATGGACGGGCCGGTGGCGATCGCCGCGGTGGCGTTCCTGGTGGGTCTGGCGAACAACGCCTCCCGCCCGGCGGTGTCCGCGATGATCGCCGACCTGGTGCCGCCCGCCGACCGGGTGCGGGCGTACGCGCTGAACTACTGGGCGATCAACATCGGTTTCGGCGCCTCCGCCGCGGTGGCCGGTCTGATCGCGGTGTACGGCTACCTGCCGCTGTTCCTGCTGGACGCGCTGACCACCCTGCTGTGCGCGGTGGTGGTGTTCGTGAAGGTCCCCGAGACGCTGTCGCAGGCGATGGCGGAGGCGGCCGACGAGCCGTCGGGCCCGGCGATCGGCCTGGGCGCGGTGTTCCGGGACGGGCCGTTCATGGCGGTGGTCGGGGTGAACCTGCTGCTGGCGATGGTCTTCCAGCAGGGCTCCACCACGCTGGCGATGGACATGGGCGAGCACGGCATCACGACCGCCCAGTACGGCCTGGTGGCCAGCCTCAACGGGGTGCTGATCGTGGTGCTCCAACTGCCGCTGACCAGGCTGATGGAGGGCCGCAACCGCACCGCGCTGCTGATGGTGAGCACGCTGCTGATCGGCTGGGGCTTCGGCCTGACGGCGGTGGCCGGCTCGTCCGCCGGGCTGTACGCGCTGACGGTGGCGATCTGGACGATCGGCGAGATCGTGAACGCGCCGACCATGATGGCGCTGGTCGCCGAGCACTCGCCGGCCCGGGCCCGCGGCCGCTACCAGGGCGTGTACTCGCTGTCCTGGTCGCTGGCGTCCTTCGTCGGCCCGATGGCGGGCGGCCTGCTGCTGCAGTACGCGGGCAGCGCGGCACTGTGGGGCGCGTGTGCGGCGGCGGGGACGCTGGCGGCCGTGGCGTTCGTGCCGATCGGCCGGCAACGGCCGCAGTCCGCCGCCGAGCCGGCGGCGCCCGCCGTCGAGCCGGTCGGCGCGGAGGCCTGACCGGCTCGGCGGCCGGTCAGTTCGCCAGGTCGCCGCCGCTGTTCCGCCGCAGCCGCACCCAGGAGTCGTGGTCGTCCTCGAGGATCCGCTGGTACTCGTCCACCAGCAGCGCCACCTGCTCCGGCACGGGGACGGCGTCGCCGTACTCGGCCTTCATCAGGGCGAGGCGGCGGCGCAGCGAGGTCAGCCGGTGGACGGTGTCGGAGCGCTGGATCCACAGCGTCCGGTAGCCGAAGAAGGCCGCCCAGGCGGCCAGCACCGTCACCACCGCGCCGCACGCCAGTGCCACGTCGGCCAGTTCGCTGGCCAGCGGTTCGCCGACCTTGAGGCCGAGCAGCACGGTGACCAGCGCGGACAGGCTGACGGTGGCCAGTTGAAGGGTCAGCGCCCGCCGTCGGTCCCAGTCCCGGCGGCGTCGGCGCTCCACCAGTTCGTTGTCGAGTTCGGCCCCCAGCCACTCCAACTTCCGTTGTGCGGCGGCATGTTCAGCATCCATCGTTTCCTCCCCGGGCGGGAGGATACCGGGCTCAGCTGTCGGCGGGCGGGTTCTCGCTCGCCAGGTGCGCGAAGGCGGTGAGGTTGCGGGTGGACTCGCCGCGCTTGGTGCGCCACTCCCACTCGCGGCGGATCGCGGTGGCGAAGCCGAGCTCCAGCAGGGTGTTGAACGGCTCGTCGGCGTTCTCCAACACGGTGCCCAGCAGCCGGTCCACGGAATCGGCGGTCAGCGCCTCCAGCGGCAGCCGGCCCACCAGGTAGACGTCGCCGAGCCGGTCGATCGCGTACGCCACCCCGTACAGCCGGGTGTTGCGCTCCAGCAGCCAGCGGTACACGCCCTCGTGGTTCTCGTCCGGGCGGCGGATCACGAAGGCGTTCACCGACAGCGTGTGGTCGCCGATCCGCAGCGCGCAGGCGGTGGACAGCTTGCGGGTGCCGGGCAGCGAGGCGACCAGCGTGTACGGGTCGGTGGCGGCCGGCTCCCAGGCCACACCGGCCTCGTCGAGCGCGGCACGGAGGAGGGGGAGTGCGTCGTCCTTGGCGGCCATGCCCCCACGCTAACCGGCCGTCGGCCGCCGTGGGGTGTCGCGCCGGTCACGGTGTGCTCCGGGGTGAGCTTCCGTCAGGGGCGGTGCACCTGGCGGGCTGCGGCCATCGCGCCCGCGTACACCTCGGCGGTGGAGCCGGCCGCCGTCAGCCAGCCGAACGCCGCCGCGTGCCGGGCGGCCTCCGCGCCGCGGATGCGGGCGAGCACCGGGTCGGTGACGTAGGGCAGCAGGGCCTGCGCCCAGGCGTCCGGGTCGTGGCCGGGCACCAGGGTGCCCGTCAGGCCGTCGCGGACGGCGACCGGCAGGCCGCCGACCGCGGCCGCCACCACGGGGGTGCCGCAGGCCTGCGCCTCCAGCGCGACCAGGCCGAACGACTCGCTGTACGAGGGCATCACCAGGGCGGTCGCCGCGCGGTACCAGTCGGCGAGCTGCCGCTGGCCGACCGGCGGGCAGAACCGCACCACGTCGTTGATGCCGAGCTGGGCGGCCAGCTTGTGCAGGCTCTCGGGGCGGGCCAGGCCGGTGCCGGACGGGCCGCCGACCACCGGCACCACCAGCCGCTCGCGCAGGTCCGGGCGGCGCTCCAGCAGCCGGGCGACCGCCTTGAGCAGCACGTCCGGCGCCTTCAGCGGCTGTATCCGGCCGGCGAACAGCAGGACCGCGGCGTCCTGCGGCAGGCCGAGCCGGTGGCGGGCCGCCTCGCGGTCGCCGGGCCGGAACACCTCCAGGTTCACGCCCGGGTGCACCACGGCCAGCTGCTCGGGGCGCGCCGCGTAGTGGTGGGCGAGCTCGGCGGCCTCCTCCGCGGTGTTGGCGATCAGCCGGTCGGCCGCGCCGACCACCTGGGTCTCGCCGATCACCCGCGCGGCCGGCTCCGGGGTGTCGCCCTGGGCGAGCGCCGCGTTCTTCACCTTCGCCATGGTGTGCATGGTGTGCACCAGCGGCACGCCCCAGCGCTCGGCGGCCAGCCAGCCGACCTGGCCGGACAGCCAGTAGTGCGAGTGCACCAGGTCGTAGTAGCCGGGGCGGTGGCCGGCCTCGGTGCGCAGCACGCCGTGGGTGAACGCGCACAGCTGGGCCGGCAGGTCTTCCTTGAGCAGGCCCTCGAACGGGCCGGCCGTGACGTGCCGCACCAGCACGCCGGGGGCGAGCTGCACGGTCGGCGCGTCGTCCGAGCTGATCGCCCGGGTGAACACCTCGACCTCGATGTCGAGGTCGGCGAGGCGCTTGGCCAGCTCGACGATGTACACGTTCATCCCGCCGGCGTCGCCGGTGCCCGGCTGGTGCAGCGGCGAGGTGTGGACGCTCAGCATCGCGATCCGGCGGGGACGGCGCTGGCGCGGAGGGACTGCGGCCGACCGCGACTCCCCGCGGGGCATGCGGACGAGGTGGTGGGTCACCTGCGGAAGCCTCCCTGGGGCACTGCCCGTCGCTGCGTCTGTACCGGTTTCGGTCTGTTCACGCGCCGCCGCCCGCGGCCGGAAGCTGCGGGCGGTAGGACGTCAAGGGTGCCAACCGCGTCGTCGTGCCCCCGTATTCCCGGTGGCGGACGATCGCTTCGGACGTGCTTTCCCGGCGCGCGCGGGCGCTGCGTACGCTTGGTGACCATGGCCGCAAGCGACATGCCGTTGTCCCGGGGCCGGTCGAGCCGGCCGGTGGGGACGATCACTCGGGGGACGACGAACACCAACCGGCTGCGGCGGATGGACCGCTGGATCGCGTACTCGATGGGCCGGGCGCTGCGCGCGGCCGTGCACCCGCCGGTCGCCGTGGACCTCGGGTACGGGGCGGCGCCGTGGACGGCGGTGGAGCTGGCGGCCCGGCTGCGGGCGGTGCGGGCGGACGTCCGGGTGGTGGGCATCGAGATCGACCCGGCGCGGGTGGCGGCGGCGCTGCCGATGGCCGACCCGCCGCTGCTGGAGTTCCGGCGCGGCGGCTTCGAGGTGCCGCTGCCCGGCGGGGCGCGGGCCCAGCTGATCCGGGCGGCGAACGTGCTGCGGCAGTACGACGAGGACCAGGTCGCCGAGGTGTGGTCGCGGCTGTGCGGGCGGCTGGCGCCGGACGGGCTGCTGGTGGAGGGCACCTGCGACGAGATCGGGCGGCGGCACGTGTGGGTGGCGCTGGGCCCGGAGGGGCCGCGGACGGTGACCTTCGCGGCCCGGCTGGGGAGCCTGGAGCGGCCGTCGGACCTGGCGGAGCGGCTGCCGAAGGCGCTGATCCACCACAACGTGCCGGGGCGGCCGGTGCACGCCTTCCTGCGGGACTTCGACCGGGCGTGGGCGGCGGCCGCGCCGCTGGGGGCGTTCGGGGCGCGGCAGCGCTGGGCGGCGACCTGCGCGGCGCTGGCCGCGGACTGGCCGCTGCGGGACGCGCCGGCCCGGCGGCGGCAGGGCGAGCTGACGGTGGACTGGGCGGCGCTGGCGCCGCGCTGAGCCCGGTTCCACCCGCTCGACCGGCCCGGCCCGATCATCAGTTCAGCAGTTCACTCGAACGAGTTATCGATTACCCCTGGCGTGTTGACGGCCGGGCGGGTCACCATGGGAGCGCCCGAATGCGCCGTCGTGCGCCCCCTGAGCGCCCGTCAGCGCCCCCTGCCTTTGAACTACCCCGCCATTTCGTCCCGCACTCGCGCGAACACCTCGTACGTCTCGGCCCCGAACAGCACGAAACGCACCTCGTCCAGGTCGGGCTCCTGCTCGGCCACGGTCGTCAGGGCGATCCGAGCGGCATCGTCGAGCGGCCAGCCGAAGATCCCGGCGGAGATCGCCGGGAAGGCCACCGTCCGCGCCCCCAGTTCCGTCGCCACCCGAAGGGATTCCCGATAGCACGAGGCCAGCAGCTCGGTGCGCTGCTTGCGGTCCTCCGCCCGGAACACCGGCCCCACCGTGTGCACCACCCAGCGCGCCGGGAGCCGGCCCGCCGTGGTCGCCACCGCCCGTCCGGTCGCCAGGCCCTTTCCGTAGTGCGAGGCGCGCAGCTTCCGGCACTCGGCGAGGATCTCCGGCCCGCCCCTGCGGTGGATCGCCCCGTCCACCCCGCCGCCGCCCAGCAGTGAACTGTTGGCGGCGTTCACCACCGCGTCCACCCGCTGATCCGTGATGTCACCCTGCACCAGCGTGATCCGCGTCACCGCTGCTCAACTCCCGTCAACTCCGGTTCTGTGGTGGCGGAAACCCTACGGAACAAGGCCACCGGAAGCGTGGCAATAACCACATCGGCGCCGCTCAGGCAAAGAAATCCTCGGAGATCACGTTATGGTCGCGGGAAGCTCCCCGATGCCCGGTGCCACACGGGCACCGTGGACGGACACCGGCCGTTGGCCTGTCGGGGAAAGGAAGGACCGACCGATGCCCGCTACGGGAGACGGGCGGGCACCCGACGCGACCAACGACGCGGGGGCCGCCGAGCGCAGTCAGAGCCGGCGCGGCACGCAGCAGCGCCGCACCCGGGCCACCGGGTCCGCGCCGATACCGCATCCGCGTGGCACCGCGCAGGGCGGCGGCGAGCCGGCCCGGGCCGCGGCCGCGGACTTCCGGGTGCTGGTGATCGAGGGCGACGGGCCGGAGCACCGGCTGTTCGAGTCGCTGGCCGAGGAACTCGGCGCGCACGCCGAACTGCACCGGGTGGACGGCATCCACGAGGCACTGGCCCTGCTGCCGCCACTGCCCGGCAACGGCCGGCGCGGCGCCCGGTACCCCGACTTCCAGTGCGTGCTGCTCGACCTCGGCGCGCCCACCGAACGGCCGTCCGACGGCGACGGCCTGGACGCACTGCGCGAACTGCTGCAGCGCGCCCCGCACACCGCCGTGGTGGTGCTCACCGACACCGCCGGCGCCGAACTCGGCGCGGCCGCGGTGGCCGCCGGCGCCCAGGACTTCCTGCTCCGGCAGGACACCGCCGGACCGCTGCTGGCCCGCGCGCTGCGCTACGCGGTGGAACGCAAGCGCGCCGACGAGTCGCAGCGCCGCCTGGTGGAGGCCGAGATCCGCGGCCAGGAGAACGCCCGCCTGCAGCGCCACCTGCTGCCCACCCCGCTGCTCGACGGCGCCGGGCTGGCCTTCACCCGCCGCTACCGGCCGGGCCGCCGCCGCGCCCTGCTCGGCGGCGACTTCTACGACGCCGTCCGCACCAAGGACGGCCGGGTGCACGTGGTCATCGGCGACGTCTGCGGCCATGGTCCCGACGAGGCCGCCCTCGGCGTGGCGCTGCGGATAGCGTGGCGGACCCTGGTGTTCGCCGGGCTCAGCGGCCAGCACCTGCTGACCACGCTGCAGCACGTGCTGGAGCACGAGCGGCGCAGCGACGAGATCTTCGCGACGCTCTGCATGGTGGTGCTGGACGCGCCCCGCGCGGACGGCGCGCCGGAGTCCGCCGAGCTGTTCCTGGCCGGGCACCCCGCGCCGCTGCTGCTCGGGCCGGACGCCGTCCCCGTGCTGCTGCCGTCCGAGCAGGCCGGCCCGGCGCTGGGCCTGCTGCCGTGCGACGCCACCCTGTCCAGCTGGCCGGCCCTGCGGCTGGAGTTGGGCCCGGGCTGGCGGCTGCTGCTGTACACCGACGGGCTGGTCGAGGGGAAGGTCGGGGCGGGTTCGCCGCGGCTGGGCCAGGAGGGCCTGATCGAGCTGATCGCCGACCACCAGGCCGCCGGGCTGACCCGGGGCCGGCTGGTGGACTCGGCGATCGCCGAGGTCGAGGAGCTGAACGGCGGGGCGCTGACCGACGATGTCGCGGTGCTGCTGCTGGAGCGCAACCCCGTCCCGGTGATCATGGGCTGACGGCCCGCCGGACACGCAGAAGGGGCGGCCCCGTGCGGGGCCGCCCCTTCCGTTCGTGCGGGTGTCTCACCAGGGGCCGTAGGGCCCTGCGTTGCGGCCGCGGCCGCGGCCGTCGGTGAGCAGCTTGATCGCGGGGCGGACGTCCACCACGTAGACGATCGCCGCGACCAGGCCGGCCAGCGTCAGCAGGCCGGACACCGGGTTGGCGCCGAACAGCAGGTCCGCGCCCAGGGCCAGGCCGAGCACGACCAGCCAGAACCCCTTGGTCTTCTTGTCGGCGGCGCGGTACGCGTCGTCGCGGCGGATCGCGGCGTCCACGAACGCGAAGATCTTGTAGCCGATGATCGCCGTGGCCAGCCACCAGAACGGGTTCAGGAGGTTGTAATGCAGGATCTGCACCTGGTGCTCCTCACTCTCTCTCTTCCATCCTGGCACGGACACTGCCCGGATCAACGGCCCTCGGCGGTGTGCCGTTCCCCGCACCTGTCACGCGGCGCCGGTCACTCGGAGCCGTTGGCGGCGGTGGTCTTCCGGGCGCGGGCGGGCTTCTTCGCCTCGGGCTTCGACTCGACGGCGGGCTCGTCCACCACGACCTCGGCCAGCACGACCTCCTCGACGTCGGCCTCGACGACCGGGGCGTCGTCCTGCCCGCGGGTGTTGGCGGCGTCCACCACGGTGCGGCCGCGGACCGCGAGCTCGTCGTAGACCTCCTTGGCCTTGACCGCGAACTCCAGCGCCCGGCCGACCTGCTGCATCGCGAACTCCTGTGCCTTGGCCTGGAGTTCCTTCACGTCGGTAGGCAGCGCGTTGACCGCCTCGGTGACCTTCGCCTGCGCCTCGACCAGCTTGGTGCCGGCGTCCTGCAGGGCGGCGGTGGCCTTGTCCTGGGTGCCCTTGCGGTCGGCGGCGAGCGCCTCCAGCTGGCCGGGGACCTCGCGCAGCTTCTCGTAGGCCAGGTCGCCGGCGCCGGCCAGGGCGTACAGCGGGGTGGGGTCGGTGAGGGTCTTCTTGAGTTCGTCGCTGATCGGCATGTCGAGTCCTTCAGGTCGGGTGCGCCCGTGCGGTCGGGTCACGCGGGGTCGGGTCACGCGGGGTCGGTCGGGTGGGCGGCGGCCGGGCGGGCGGCCTGGTTCTCCTTGAGGAAGGCCTCGTACACCGCCAGCAGGGCCTGCTTCTGCCGCTCGTTGATCTGCGGGTCGGCGAGGATCGCGGCCCGCAGCCCCGGCCCCTGCTCGTCCCGCTCCTCCAGAATCCCGGCCTGTACGTACAGCGTCTCCGCCGAGATCCGCAATGCCTTGGCGATCTGCTGAAGGATCTCCGCGCTGGGCTTGCGCAGCCCGCGCTCGATCTGGCTCAGGTACGGGTTGGACACCCCGGCGACCTCGGCCAACTGCCGCAGTGAGTACTGCGCGTTCCGCCGCTGCTCCCGGATGTACTCGCCGAGCGAGCCCACGTTCAGTGATGCCATACCGGCAGTCTGCACCCGCCTGCTTGCTATTGCAAGCACATTGCTAGCGGGCGCACGCGCCACGGTGGTCCGGCCGGTCGGGTAACGTCCGTGCGCGGAGCGAGGGTTGAGGGGTGGCGTGATGGCGGAGCGGCGGATCGGCGCGGTGCTGTGCGATCTGGACGGGGTGCTGCGGATCTGGGCCGACCTGGCCGAGGTGGACGCGGCGCACGGGCTGCCGCCGGGCACCGTCGCGGGGGCGGCGTTCCGGGCGGAGCGGCTGGTGCCTGCTGTCACCGGGCTGGTCACCGATGAGCAGTGGCGGGGCCGCCGTGGCGGAGGATCTTGGTGTGGTGTGCGGGTCGGCGGCGCGGGCGCGCGAGGTGGTTGCGGGTTGGGGGCGGCAGGCGTCCTGGGTGGATGCGGAGGTGTTGGGGTTGCTCGGCGAGGTCCGCCGGAGCGTGCCGGTGGTGCTGGTCTCCAACGGGACCACCCGGCTGGAAGCCGACCTGGCTGCGCTCGGGTTGGACGCCGTCTTCGACGCGGTGGTCAATACCGCGCGCCTGGGGGTCGCCAAGCCTGCCGAGCGGGTCTACCTGGCAGCGGCCGAGTGGGCCCAAATGCCGGTCACAGCCTGCTTGTTCGTGGACGACAGCGCCGGGAATGTGGCCGCCGCCGAGGCGCTCGGGATGCACGGCCACCACTATCTGGGTGCGGCAGGGCTGCGGGCGGCGCTACGCGGTCACGGGCTGATCTGACCGAGGCGCGGAATTCCGGGCGGGCCCGGTCCGACGCGTGGCACCATCCGCCGCATGACGACCTTTCAGGCCCACGACGGAACGGCCCTGCACTACGAGCAACTCGGCGACGGCGCCCCACTGTTGGCGATCCCGGGCGGCCCGGGCGCGGACGCCCGCTACCTGGGCGACCTCGGCGGCCTGGACGCGCACCGGCGGCTGATCCGGCTCGACCCGCGCGGCAGTGGCCGCTCCACCGAGCCCGCCGACCGGGCGAGTTGCTCGTTCACCGAGCAGGTGAAGGACCTGGAGGCGCTGCGCGAGCACCTCGGGCTCGACTCCTTCGACCTGCTCGGCCACTCCGCAGGCGCCCTCACCGCCCAGCGCTACGCCGCCGAATTCCCGCACCGGGTGCGGTCGTTGGTGCTGGTGACGCCGGTCGGGCGGGGCTCGCGCGAGCCGGACGAGGCGGAGCTGGCGGCGCTCCGGGCCGCCCGCGCCGACCAGCCCTGGTACCCGGACGCGGCGCGGGCGGCGGCGCTGCTGGCCGCCGGGCAGGGCGATCCGGCGGAGCTGACCGCACGCATCACCCCGTTCTTCTGGGGCAGTTGGGACGACCGGGCGCGCGCCGCGTCCTTCGATCCGGAGCTGGTGCCGATCGCGCTGTGGATGCGGGCGGCGTTCTACGCGGGCGCGGGCGAGGCCGCACCCGTCGCCGTGCCGGTGCTGGTGGTGGCGGGGCAGTTGGACGGGATGATCGGCACCGCTCCGGCCCGGCTGGCGGCCGCGCTCCATCCGGGGGCCCGGCTGGAGGTGCTGGAGGGCGTGGGGCACCGGCCCTGGGTCGAGAAGCCGGCCGAATTCTCCCGACTGGTGGGAGAGTTCCTGGGATAGCACCTCAACTGTCGTCCACCAGGCGGCGGTAGTCGGGGGCCAGCAGTTCGGCGAGGTCGCGGCCGCGGACGGTCAGGCCGCTCGGGCCGAGGTGGTCTAGGGCCGGGTCGGGGCGTTCGGGCGGCGCGTCGGGCGGGCGGAGGGTGAACTCGCCCTGCCAGAAGGCGTCCAGACACTGGTCGAGGGGGCGGTCGGAGTCGGGGCGTTTGGTCATGGCGGTCACTCCCCCACGGCGTCGGCGGACAGGGTGAGCAGTTCGCGCAGCTGCTCGGTGGGCAGTTCGGTCAGCCACTGTTCGCCGGCGCCGACCACGGCGTCCGCCAACTCGCGCTTGGCCTGGAGGAGTTCGGCGATCCGCTCCTCCACGGTGCCGACGCAGACCAGGCGGCGGACCTGGACCTCGCGGTGCTGGCCGATCCGGTGGGCGCGGTCGGTGGCCTGGTCCTCGACGGCGGGGTTCCACCAGCGGTCGAGGTGGATCACCTGGTTGGCGGCGGTCAGGTTGAGCCCCGTCCCGCCCGCCTTCAGCGACAGCACGAACACCCCTGGCCCGTCCGGGGATTGAAAACGGTCGACGAGTTCCTGGCGGCGCGGCGCGGACAGCCCGCCGTGCAGGTGGAGCACCTGGGTGCCGAGCCGGTGGCGCAGGTGCGGCTGGAGCAGCGCGCCGAACTCGGCGTACTGGGTGAACACCAGCGTCCGGTCGCCCTCCGCCAGGGCCTCCCGGAGCAGCGCGACCAGCCGCTCGACCTTGCCCGAGCGTCCGCCCAACGGCGAGTGGTCGTGCAGGAGTTGGGCCGGATGGTTGCAGACCTGCTTGAGCCGGCCGAGGGCCGCCAGCACCGCGCCCTTGCGCTCCACCCCACGCACCCCGCTCAGGCGGCGCAGCAGTTCGGCGACCACCGCCTGGTAGAGCCCGGCCTGCTCCGGCGTCAGGTTGCAGCGGACGGTGAACTCCTGCTTGGCGGGCAGCTGTTCGCCGATCTCGGGGTCACTCTTCAGGCGGCGCAGCAGGAACGGGCCGGTGAGCCGCTGGAGCTGGGCGGCGACCTCCCGGTTGCCGGACTGCTCGACCGGGACGGCGTAGCGCTCCTTGAACGACTCGGCCGTGCCGAACAGGCCGGGGTTGGCGAAGTCCAGGACGGTGTGCAGTTCGGCGAGGCGGTTCTCCACCGGCGTGCCGGTGAGCGCGATCCGCGGGCCGGAGCGCAGCGAGCGGATCGCCCGGGACTGCCGGGCGGAGCGGTTCTTGATGTGCTGGGCCTCGTCCGCGACCACCCGCCGCCAGCGGATCGCGCGCAGTGCCGCGGCGTCGCGCTGGAGCACCCCGTAGGTGGTGATCACCAGGTCGGCGGCCGGATCGGGGGCGGTGCGGTCGGGGCCGTGGTGCAGCTGGACGCGCAGGGCGGGAGCGAACCGGGCCGCCTCGCGCTGCCAGTTGCCGACCAGCGAGGTCGGGCAGACCAGCAGGACGGGGCCGCGGGCGCCGCGGGCGTGCTCCAGGGCCAGCAGGGCGAGCGTCTGGACGGTCTTGCCGAGGCCCATGTCGTCGGCCAGCACCGCGCCCAGCCCGAGCCGGCCGAGGGCGTCCAGCCAGGCCAACCCCCGTTCCTGGTACGGGCGCAGAGCACCGGCGAAGCCGGGCGGGGGCGGGGTGCGGTGAGCGCCGGGGAGCCGGCCGAGGCGGCCCGCGAGCAGGTCGCCGAGCGGGCCGTCGGCGTGCACCACGGTGACCGGCAGGCCGTCGACCACCGCGCCGTCGTCCAGGGCGAGCCGCAGCAGCGTCGCGGCGTCCAGCTGCGGATCGTCCCGGCGGGCGGCCAGGAACCGCAGGGCGGCGGCGAGTTGGGCCGCGTCCACCTCCACCCACTGGCCGCGCAGCCGGACCAGGCCCTGCTGGGCGCCGGCCAGCTCGTCCAACTCCTCCTGGGTGAGCGGCTGTTCGCCCACCGCGAGCTGCCAGCGGAAGTCCACCACGGCGTCGCGGTCGGCCTGCGCCGCACGCTTCACCGCACCGGACGCAGGACCGCTGTGCGCGCTTGCCGCCAGGCCGAGACGCGGCCGCCGGCGCCACCACGCGGGCAGCAGCACGCCGTACCCGGCGGCGGTCAGCAACGGAGCGGTGTCGCGCAGGAACGCGAGCGCGCCGGCCCGGTCCAGATCGACGCCGGTGGGCCGGGTGCGGTGCAGGGCCGCGCGCAGGTCCGGGCAGAGTCGGGCGGCGCGGTCCAGTTCGGCGAGGTACGCCTCCACCGGGTCGCCGAGAGTGCGGCCCAACGCCGCCAACCCCGGCCCGTCCGACCAGAGTTCGGCCGCGGGCAGCAGCAGCGAAGGCCGGTCCGCCGGGCCGGCCAGCACGTCCAGCCGCCAGTTCTCGTCCGGGACTTCCGCATCCGGGTTGTCCGGCGCACTGCCCAGCGGCTCCGCCAGCCGGAACGCGAGCCGGACTTCACCGGCGGGCTCCGTCCCCGCGCTCCACGCCGCGAGGCGCTCCGCGACGTCGGAGTCGGGCGCGGCAGGGAGGCGGGGGTCGGCGCTGCGGAGGGCTTCCAGCCAGTCCTGCGGCGCCGCGGCTGCCGGCGGCGCCTCGAGCGCGGTGCGGGTCTCGTGGTCGGTGAGGGCGTCCAGGACGGCGGTGAACAGGGCCGCACCGGTGCGCTCGGCGCCGTCCTCCGCGCGGGCGATCGGCGGGCAACCCGCCGCCAGGCCGCTGCTCTCGCGGCGGGCCGGACCATCGAGCGCGGGACGCCAGCGCGCCGCCCACCCGTCCGCCTCCTCCACCAGCGCGGGCAGCACCCGCCCCCGTCCGACCAGCCGCCACGCCAGGTCGTGCACCGCCGTCAACCACCGCAACGACGCCCCGTACGCAAGCTCCGCCGCCCGCCCACCGGGCAGCTCGACGGTCGTCCCCGGCCAGTACGGATCGAACAGTTCACCCAGCAGCTGCGCCGCCTCGGCCCGCTCGAACACCAACGCCGGCACCCGCCACGCCTGCAGCACCAGCCCCTTCGCGGTCGACCCCACCGGCAGATCCGGCGACGGCGTCGGCCGCGAGCCCAGCGTCGGCAACCGCAGACTCACCCACCGCTCGGCCCCCCGCTCCGCGAGCCACGCGGGCCCCCCACCGGTAGCCGCGAGCAGCCCCGCGACCTCGCCTGCCGAGCACGCGTACGGGTGCCGCGACCCTTGTACGGCGCGCCCCGTGAACGCCGCCGCATCCTCCGCCCACACCGCGAGGCGGCCGTCGGCCCGCCAGAGCGCGTGCAGGACGTACAACGGGGCCTCCGAGAACGTGAGTGGCTGGGCTTCCACCATAAAGCTGGTGAGTGACCAACCAGGGGCGCGGGGAGAGCTGCGCGACAAGCGCAAGGCCCGTCCGCAAGGTCGCGATCAAGTGCAGGTCACTGTCCTGCGTCGCGATCTTGCCGGCGGGTGCGTTCCCCTTCGCGCAGTTCCCCGCGCCCCTGGTTGTGCTCTCCCTGGTTGCTTGTGCTCTCACTGGTTGCTCAGCTCATGTGGAACACCGGCCCCCGTGGCGTGAACGGCAACGTCGCACCGCGCGGGATCAGGTACGCGTGCTCCCGTCGGGGCACGCGCAGCACGTCGCACTCCGCGTCCGTGATGATCAGTACCGGCGCCGTCGGCGGGAAGTCCTGGGCTCGGGTGAGCAGGTCGATGCCGGGCTGGAGTACCGTCCCGCCGCGGCCGTGGAGCCGTACGCGGGAGGCGAGTTCGGCGACGGGGAGGTAGCCGGAGTCGTGCGGGGCGGCGTCGCAGCAGATGAGGCGGGCGGCGGGGACGTCGCGGGCGGCGGCATAGGAGGCAATCGCGCCGAGGGCCTTGCCGAGGAGGGTGCGGCTCATTGAGCCGGAGGTGTCGAGGAGGACGCCGAAGGTGCAGCGCGGGGTCTCCTCGGGCGGGTGGTAGCGGCCGGCCCGGGGGATGTCGGGGCTGGCGGACTGTCGCCGGGAGGGTCTCGCGTAGGAGCGGAGGGGTTCTGGTCGGGGGACGAACTCGTCGAACCAGCGGGCGAGTTGCGCGTCCCAGGGCAGTGGCGGGTGGGCGAGGGCGCGGATTTCCTCGACCAGTCCGGCGGGGAGCAGGCCGCGTTCGCGGGTGTGCAGGTCGAAGCCCTGGAGCAGGCCGCGCCGGTAGAACTCGTCCAGGTCGACGTAGCCGCCGTGGCCGGGCCGGGGCAGGGGTTCGCCGAGGATGTCGCCGAGGCCCTTGCCGCGCAGGGTGGCGAGGCGGCGCATGCGGCGCTGGTCTCGGACGATCCGGTCGTAGACCTCTTCTGCCGAGAGGCCCTTCAACTCGGGGTCGTGGAGCAGTCCTTCGGGCATGTCGCCGACGCCCATTTCGAGCAGCCAGCCGTTGATGACGTAGTCGGCGGCGACGTTGAAGAGGTAGGGGTCGCGGCCGCCGGCCCGGTCGCCGTGGCGGAGGGCGGCGTGCAGCATTTCGTGGGCGAGGATGAAGCGCCATTCCTCGTCGGTCTGGCGGCGCAGCGGGTTGAGGTAGATCTCGCCGGCGTCGGCGTTGACGGCGGCGATCGAGATGCCGTGGGCGCGGGCGAGTTCGGCGTCGGCGACCAGGGTGAGACCGGCGGCGAGGCCGCCGAGCAGCGGGTAGTTGGCCACGAACCAGCTGAGCGCCCGTTCCCACGGTCCCTGCGGGAGGCGGGGCCCGCCGAGGTGTTCGCGGCGGCCGGCGGCGAGGTCCATCGCGGCGGAGACGGTGCGGGTGAGGGCGTGGGCGAAGGCGAGCGTCCAGTCCTCGGGGTCGTCGGTCGAGTACCAGGCGCGCAGGAGTTGGTCGGGCCGGTCGCCGCCGGTGCCGCAGGCCCGGTATTCGGCGGGGATGCCGTCGCGGCGCCAGCGGGCGGCGAGTGTCTCTTCGTCGCCGCCGGGCCAGGCGGCGGGCAGGTCGTCGGGGGCGCGGCCGATGTGGAAGTTGGCGAGGTAGCGGTTGACGACGGTGCAACGGGCGGCAAGTTCGGGCGCGTCGGGCTGGGTGCGGGGGCCGCGGGCGGCGGGGAGGTGGCCGAAGCCGAGGTGGAGCAGGGCGTGGGCGAGGGCCCAGGCCCATTCCTCGGGTTCGGCGCGGCGGGTGCGGTGGGCGTGCACGGTGCCGTTGGAGGTGACGACGGCCCAGCCGGTGGCGGGGTGCAGGTCGCAGTATTCCGGCTCGAGGGTGCAGAGGGTGGCGGGGACAGCGCGGAGTGCCGGGTTGGCCTTGACCGTGGCGAGTCCGGCGGCGAACGCGGCCTTGGCCGGGTCCTGTTCGGGTTTGTCGGCGGGGCGGCGGGTGCTCACCGGCGGGCCTCGACCAGGCGGGGCAGGTCGCGGGCGGCTTCGATGAGGAACCAGGACGGCAGCACGGGGTTGCCGTCGGGGCCGTCGGCGATGACGGTCTGGGCGACTTCGACGGAGATCTCGGCGAGTTGCACCAGCAGTGACTTGGAGCGGTAGGCGTGCTGGCGGACGGTCGGCGAGGCGTGTTCCTTGCGGGCGGGCAGTTCCTTGACCAGTCGGCCACGGAAGCTGTCGGCGAGGTAGTAGAGCAGGTCGCGGTCCTCGACCCGCTTCGGCCAGGAGGCGTCGCCCTTGAGGATGGCCTCCAGCCCGTACGCGTTGCGGACGATCTTCACGTAGCCGCAGAAGGCGACGGCGTGCGCGGGGGTGAGCAGTCCGTGTGCGAGGACCTTGAGGGTCTCCTCGTCCAGGCCGGCGCCGAAGGAGTGCAGCGCGTCGGAGAGCATGTGCCAGGCGCGCGGGGTGGAGAACGGTTCCTCGGTCTTGGGCGGGTTGGACCACAGGTGGTCGGGCCTGTCGGTGAGGTGGTCGGTGATCCACGGGTGGATGCCGTGCGCGCCGGCCCAGCCGAGCCAGTCGTCGGAGCTGGCCCGCAGGTGGACGTGGACCAGGCGGTTGAGCAGCGCGGACGGCATCGGGCGGGCGAGGGCGCCGTCGGTGGCGCGGTTGCCGGCGCCGATCACGATGGAGCCGGCCGGGAGCTCGTAGTTCCCGATCCGGCGGTCCAGGATCAGCGAGTAGAAGGCTTTCTGCACGTCCGGTGTGGCGGCGTTGAGCTCGTCCAGGAACAGGCAGTAGGGCTGGTCGCGGGCGATGATCTCGGGCGGGCAGAACCGGGACCGGCCCTCGGGGGTGATCTGCGGGACGCCGATCAGGTCCTCGGGGGCGAGCTGGGTGCCGAGCAGCGAGACGCACTCCAGGCCGAGCGACTCGGCGAACTGGTTGACCAGCGAGGACTTGCCGATACCGGGTGCTCCCCACAGGAACACCGGCCGCACGGTGGCGAGTCCGAGCAGCAGCTCGGGGACCTGGGACGGCGACACGGTGACGGCTGACTGCACGAGTCTCCTCGGGGAGTAACGGGGGGTCGGCGGCCAGTGTGAACCGCCGGATCCGCCCGGCGCATCCGGTTTTCCACCGCCCTCCACAGGCTGGGGAAAACCAAGGGTTCCACCCGGATGGTTCAAATTTGGACTTCATGGTTGAACGTTGAACCAGATCGGGCTATGGTGGAGCCATCAACAAGTTGAAGCCTCAACAAACGGCTTCGACCCTCCCGAAGGAGAGAAGCCATGGGCATCTTCAACCGCAACAAGAACACCGCCACCATCGCCCCGGCCGCCGTCCAGGGCCCGGACCTGGCGCACCTCACCGGCGACTACACGATCGACTCCACCCACTCGAAGATCGGCTTCGCGGTCCGCCACGCGATGGTCACCAACGTCCGCGGCGAGTTCACCGAGTACGAGGGCAAGCTGCACCTGGACGGCGCCCACCCGGCCAACTCCCGCGCCGACCTGGTGATCAAGGTCGCCTCGATCCACACCAACCAGGCCCAGCGCGACGAGCACCTGCGCACCGGCGACTTCTTCGACGCCGCCACCTTCCCGGAGATCACCTTCAAGTCGACCTCCGCCGAGCGCATCCACGGCGACACCTACCGGATGCACGGCGACCTGACCATCAAGGGCACCAGCCGCCCGGTCATCCTCGACCTGGAGTTCACCGGCGCGGCCACCGACATCTACGGCGCCAACCGGGTCGGCTTCGAGGGCGGCACCTCCGTGGACCGCACCGACTGGGGCCTGACCTACAACGCCGCGCTGGAGACCGGCGGCGTGCTGATCGGCGAGAAGGTCAAGCTGACGCTGGACATCTCCGCCGTGCGAGCCTCCTGAGACCGCCTGTCCCGGCCGCCCCGCGGCCCCCGGTACCGCCCCTGCCGTCCCCCCACGGCGGGGGCGCCGCCGTTTCCGCAGCGCTTTCCGCAGCCGTTTCCGCGGCCTGCGCTACCGCAGCAGCGCGGCGTCCTCGGCCGGCAGCCAGCTCCCCGGCGGCCTCGCCAACCAGCCTTCCGCGGCGGCGAGTTCGGCCGCCGATTCGCGCAGTGCGGCCAGCCCGGGGTGGCGCGGTTCGGGCCGGTGCACCAGGCCGACCAGGCTGAGCGGCACCGGATCGACCAGCGGCCGCGCCACCCCGCCAGGGATGTCCGGCCCGTCCGTAGTGGTGAGGATCGGGCTGCCGTGCCGGGTCAGGTAGCGGGCGAACTCGGCGGCACCGACCGGCGGAGTACGGCCGGGTGCGGCAGCCAGGCCGTGCTCGGCGAGCAGCCGCAGGCCCAGGTCGGTCCACTCGGCGGTGTCCGGCTGCCCCGCGAACACGTCCACCGGATGCCCGGCCAGCGCGGCCAGCGGCACGGCGGGCAGCGCGGCCAGCGGATGGCCGAGCGGCAGGAACACCGCCATCGGCTCCAGCCGCACCGGCAGGTGCGCCAGCCGGGACCGCACGGCGGCCGGCAGTCCGGCGTACCGCCCGAACGAGGCGTCCAGCCGGTGCGCCGCCAACTCCCGTGCGGCAGCGGTGAGTCCACCGCAGTAGCGGGCCAGCAGCTCGGCCTCCGGACGGCGCCGGCGGGCGGCGGCGAGAACCCGCTCGGCGGTGAGTTCGCGGTCGCCGCCGGGGCTGTTGACGTCCACCAGCAGCGTCCGGGTGTCGCCGAGCGCGGTGATCTCGCCCTGGAGTTCCAGCAGTTGGCGGGCCTTCGGCAGCAGCGCCGCCCCCGTTTCGGTCAACTCGACGCTGCGGGTGGAGCGTTGGAACAGCGCACAGCCGAGCTCCCGCTCCAGCGCCTGCACGTCCCGGCTGACGGCCTGCTGGGCCAGGTGCAGGCGTTCGGCGGCGCGGCCGAAGTGGAGGGTCTCGGCGACGGCGGCGAAGCTGCGCAACAGGCGGGGGTGGACGTCACGGGGCACGGCGGGAGATTAACAACAGGATCCGGTGGATCGGACGGATTAAGTGTTGGACGGCGCCCCGGGCCCGGCCCGAGGGTGGAGCAATCCCCCTCTTCTCCCCCGGAGTTGTGCGTTGTCCCTGCCACTCGCCCGCTACCGCCCGGTGTTCGCCGTGCCGGGCAGTCTCACGTTCACCCTGGCCGGTCTGCTCGGCCGGCTCGCCCTGGCGATGTACGGCGTCTCCGTCGTGGTGCTGATCGCCGACCGTCGCGGCTCGTACGCGCTGGCCGGCGCGGTCTCGGCGGTCGGGGTGCTGGCCGGGGCAGCGCTGCTGCCGCCGCTCGGGCGGCTGGTCGACCGGCTCGGACAGGCCCGGGTCGCCGTCCCCGCCGTCCTCGCCACCGCACTTCCGACGGGCGCGCTGCTGCTCTGCGTCCGCTCCGGCGCACCCGACTGGACGCTCTTCCTGTGCTGGGCGCTGTCCGGCACCAGCCCCAACCTGGGCGGCATGGCCCGGGCCCGCTGGGCGCACCTGCACCGCGCCGACGCCGCCGTGCTGCACCGGGCCAACGCGCTCGAACAGTCGCTGGACGAGCTGTGCTTCATGGCCGGACCGGTCCTCGGCATGGCCCTGTGCACGGCGCTCGCCCCCGAAGCCGGGCTGCTCGCCGCCTGGGCCCTGGGCACCGTCGGCACCCTGCTGTTCGCCGCCCAGCGCGGCACCGAACCGCCACTGCCCGAAGTCGCCCAACCCACCTCCACCCCAAGGGGGTTGATCCGAACCCGGGGATTCCTCCCGCTGCTGGCCGGCTTCCTGGCGGCCGGCGTGCTGTTCGGCTCGCTGGAGGTCACCACCCTCGCCTACACCGACGCGCTCGGCCGGCAGTCGGCCGGCGGCGTGCTGCTGGCGCTGGTCGCGGCCGGATCCTGCGCCTCCGGGCTGGCGTTCGGCGCGATCCGCCCGCGACGCCCGGCCGCAGTGCGACTCGCCTTCGGCGCGGGCGCGATGGCCGCCCTGATGCTGCTCCCGCTCACGGCCGGCCGGGCCGGGGCGGGCGTGACACTCCTGGGCGCGGCGCTACTGGCCGCCGGCTCGGGCACCGCACCGACCATGATCACCGGCATGACGATGGTTCAGGAGCTTCTCCCCGCACACCGTCTGAACGAGGCCATGGCCCTGGCCGTCTCCGCGATCCTGATCGGCATCTCCACCGGCGCGACACTCGGCGGCGCCGTCGCCCAGCACACCTCCCCCGGCACCGGGTACCTCCTGCCCCTCGCCGCGGCGACACTGGCGCTGCTCGCCGCGCTTCCGGCCGCGATTCGCGAGCGGGTGCGAACCCGGTGAGAGCACCACCAGGGGCGCGTGGGGGTACCTCCCGGCCCGCTGGGGCTGGGGGAGAACTGCGCGCAGCGGAAGGCACCCAACCGCAAGATCGCGACGCAGGACAATCACTTGCACTTGATCGCGACCTTGCGGACGGGTGTGCGCTTGTCGCGCAGTTCCGCCCCCTCGGCTTCGCCTGGGGGTACCCCCAGCGCCCCTGCTTTCGCGCCCCGCCTACCGCCAGCCGTACTCGTACTCGGGCAGCACCGTCCCGTCCGGGAAATGCGCGACACCGCGCCCGACGCGGCTCGCGCCGTGGCGCTCGTAGAAGCGGATCGCGCGGCGGTTCGCGGCCAGCACCTCGAGGCGGACGGGCCGGTCCGGGTGGCGGGCGAGTGCGGCGTGCAGCAGGCGGGTGCCGAGGCCGGTGCCGGTGCGGTCGGGGCGGACGTGCAGCTGTTCCAGGCGGACGACGGCGCCGTCGGGCACCAGGTAGGCGAAGCCGGCCAGGGTGCCGTCGGGGTCTTCGGCGAGCAGCAGGGTGGGGGTGTCGGCGGGCGGGCCGTAGTCCGCGCTCAGCCGCAGTTCCCACAGGACTTGCTGCGAGCTGTCGGCGGCGAGCGCCGCGTCCGGGACGAGTCCGGCATAGGCGCTGCGGCGGCTGGCGGTGAGCAGGGCGGCGACGGCGGCGGCGTCGGGTGCGCCGCCTTCGCGCAGGGTGGCGGGCATGTCGCCAGCCTTCCACACACCGAGGGTTGAACGCGTTCAGCCGGTGCCCTAGAGTCGTCCCGAACAGTTTTGAACGCGTTCGAAACTGCGCGCCCCGGCCGAGGAGGGGATGGCCGGAGCGGGGAGATGACGCGCCCGGTGCCGGGGGGCACCGGGGCTGCCCGCCGGGCGGCGTTTCGCCCTCCCGGTCCGGAGTTGTCCGGGTCCGGGCTAGGCTCGGTTCCACAGGTGACTGGTCCGCAGGCGACTGGGGCGAAGCGAACGGCAGGCGGGGCGAAGGTGCCAGAGAACGACCGGGAACGGCCCCAGCGGGGCCCTGTGGAGCCGGAAAACGCGAGCGACCGGAACGAGCCGGGCACCACTGTGTCCGGCGGTGAACTTCCGGGCGGCCGGGCCCAGCCGAAGACGGACAAGAGCGAGGCCACCCGGGCCCTGATCCTGGAGACCGCGATGCGGCTCTTCCAGGAGCGCGGCTACGAGAAGACCACCATGCGCGCCATTGCCACTGAGGCAGGCGTCTCCGTCGGGAATGCTTACTATTATTTTTCGGCGAAGGAATTCCTGATTCAAGGGTTCTACGACCGGATGACCTATGACCATGCGGCGGACGCCAGGAATCGCATGGCCAATACGCGGGATTTCGCCGAGCGGCTGCAGATCGCGCTTGAGTCCTGGCTCGACACCGCCGCCCCGTACCACGAGTTCGCCGCGCAGTTCTTCCGCACGGCCGCCGACCCGACCAGTTCGCTGAGCCCGTTCTCCAACGAGTCGCACCCGGCCCGGGCCACCGCGGTGGAGCTGTTCCGCGATGCCCTTCAGGGTTCCGAGCTGGCCCCCAAGCTGGACGCCGAGCTGGTCGAACTCCTGCCCGACGTCCTGTGGTTGCACCTGATGGTCGTCGTCCTCTACTGGGTCTTCGACCGCACCGAGGACACCGAGCGCACCCGCGAGTTCGTCCGGCGGTCCACCCCCATGGCGGCCCGGTTGATCAACCTGTCGCGCTATCGGATATTCCGACCGATTGTCCGGGACGCCAAGGGGCTCATTCAGGACTTCATCCTGCCCACCATAGGAAAGACCGCCGTCAAGCCACCCGTGGCCTGAGAAAGTGTTGGGTAATTGATCAACTGCGTGTTGTGATGGGCTGGCGGTGATCTTCGCCATCGAGGTGTTCGCGAAGATCGCCGCCATGTGTGTCTGTTCGTGCAAGCCCTCCTACGCCTCGTCGTTGACGGATGCTCAGTGGGCGGTGATCGAGCCGCTGCTACCGGAGCGGGATCCGCGTCGGGCCGGCCGTCCGCTGAAGTTCCCCCGCCGGACGGTCGTGGACACCGTGCTGTACGTACTCGTCAGCGGCTGTGCCTGGCGGCTCGTGCCCCACGACCTCGTCCCGTGGGACGTGGCCTACCGGTGGTTCCGCGCCTGGACGGCGGATGGCACGTGGGACCGGGTCCACGACGCGCTGCGCGAGCGGGTCCGGGTGGCAGACGGCCGGGATCCGCAGCCCTCGGCGGCGGTGCTGGACTCGCAGTCGGCCCGCAGCCACCAGGGCGGCGAGGCGATCGGCTACGACGCGGGCAAACGCGTTCGGGGCCGTAAGCGACATCTGCTGGTGGACACCTGCGGCCTCGTGCTGCGGGCGGTCGTGCACTCGGCCTCCGTCCAGGACCGGGCGGGCGCGAAGCTGGTCCTCACCGGTATCCGGGAGCTGTTTCCGCAGGTCGGGATGGTCTGGGTCGACGGCGGCTATGTGAACGTCGTCGATGCCGGCCTGGTCGGCTGGGCGGCCGAACGTGAAAGCGTGGAGATCGTCGCGGTGCCGCGGAACGCGGATGTGAAAGGCTTCCAGGTGCTGCCCCGCAGGTGGGTGGTCGAGCGGACATTCTCCTGGCTGGGACGGTGCAGACGGTTGGCACGGGACTACGAGCGCAAGACCGCGCACGCCGAAGCGATGATCAAGGTCGCCATGATCCGTCTCATGGCCGCCCGCCTCGCCGGCGAGGAGATCGAACCGCACGGCCCCATCGAGACCGAAGCAGCCCGCCGCCTCGCCGACGACCTCAAGAACGAGTGATCACCCGATTACCCAACACTTTCTGAGGCGCCGTCAGAAACTGTCGGGATTCCAGGGGGTGCGGGCGGGACGGAGCAGGGTGTCGGCCAACGTGGCGGCCCCGGGGGTGAGTTCGGAGACCACGGCGGCCGCGGCCAGGCGGGTGGCGGTGTCGGCGCCCAGGTAGAGGGTGCCGAGCGCGCCGACGCCGAGGGCGAGGTCCGCCGCGTCCTCGGTGGGGACGATCCGGCCGGTGCCGTCGGCGGCCGTCTCCAGCGCCCAGCGGCCGGCCGTCCAGCCCTCGGGGTCGGTGACGTCCAGCACCAGGCGGCCCGGGGCGATGTACTGGCGGGCGGCGAACGCGGCGGGCAGGTCGAGCAGGCGCAGCCAGGTGAAGTCGGAGTCCTCCTCGTGCGGGACGGCGGCGCGCGGGTCGTTCAGCAGCAGCGGCAGCGGATCGTCGGGCCGCAGGCCGTCAACGATCACGTGGCGCACCCAGTCGACGGAGAACGCGAACTCCCAGAGCGCGTTGGCGGTCTGCTGGTCGAGCGCCAGGAAGTCCCGGACGTTCAGCGGGCAATTGGGGTAGGCGCCGTCGAACTTCTCGTCCACGGTGTAATTGATCAGGCCGGTGACGGTGCCGTCGGCGGTGCGGTGGAGGGCGGTGAAACCCTCCTTCCAGTCGAAGCCGGGCAGTTCGATGTCGCCGGTGCGCAGCCGCCACCAGTGCTCCGGGCGGCCGATCGCGCCGGGCTGGGTGAGCCGCCAGCGCTCGTAGAGCTCCGGGCCGAGCTTGCGGACCTCCTCCAGCGTGACGAAGTCGATCCGGTGCCCCTCGTGCACGGGCAGCCCGGCCCGCAGGCCGCCGGCCCGCAGCACGTCCACCCGCCAGCCGCTGGCGTAGGTGGCCGGGCCGAAGCCGAAGCGGCCGTAGATGTTGTACTCGGCGGCGATCAGGATCGCCGCGGACAGGCCGCGCTCGCGGGCGGCGGCCAGGTCGTGGCGCATCATGCCGCTGAGCAGCCCGCGCCGGCGGTGGGTGGAGTTGACGGTGACGGCGGTGATCGCGTCCACCGTCAGCCGGGCCCCGCCGGGGACGGTCAGTTCGGTGTCGAAGCTGCGGAAGGTGGCCACGCAGCGCGGCCCGTCCGGCGTCGGGTCGGTGTGGTCGAACGCGCCCTGCATCCGCCCCGGCTCGAACAGCACCTCCCGCCACTCCTTCGCCGGGGCGACGTGCGGCCGCAGGAAGCCGCGGGCTACCGCCCGGTCCCACACGGCGAGTTCGTCACGGGTGATCGGCCGGATCTCGACGCCCTGGTCGGCGCGAGGCTGCTGCGTGTCGTTGCCCATCCGGCCACGGTATGACGGGCCCCGAACCGCGTCATCCGGTTTTCCGGCCAGTCGCCGACGGCGCGTCAGCACCTGTCCGTGACGCCCGGAACAATGCCGCCATGACTCTGCTGCCCGTCACCGCGCCCGCCTGGCCGATCCGGCTCCACGGCCTCGCCCCCGAGACGCACAACGGGGAACTGGAGGCCGGTCTCACCCGCGCCCGCAACGCGCTCAAGCGGCAGTACGCGCCGGTCAATTGACTCCGGGCGGACGAGGCGGCCCCCGTGCATCACCTCTGAGCGCGGCGGCTTCAGGCGATGGCGGCGAGTCGCTCGGCGAGCTTCGCCGTAGTGGTCTCGACCCAGTTCATCGTCCTGGCGGTGTGGTAGCCGAGTGCGTGATTGATGCCGATCATGTGGGTGTTGGTGGTCGCGGTGGTGGTACAGACGATGTCCAGGTCCGGTCGCTCGTCGGCGAGTCGACGCGCCATGGCGGCCTTCATCGCCGCGCCGAGCCGGTGGCCGCGGTGCGCGGCCAGCACGGAAGTGTCGTGGATGTAGCCGATCTCGCGGCGGTGCGGGTAGTTGTGGACGACGTGGACTCCGGCGACCTGGTCCGTGGTGTCGTCGATGGCGATGACGACCCGCTGCTCCGCACCGGCGTCCGCCAGTTCGCGGTCGGTCTCGCGGATCCGGGCCGGGGTCCAGCGGGTCGCCCGGTAGCTCGATTCGCCGGTCGGGGCGTCCTCGATGGCCTGCCGCGCCACGGCGTAGGAGTCGATGAGCGGCTCGGGGGTCGTTCCCGTCCATTGGGCCAGGCGGTAGCCGGTCGGGACAGGCACCTCCCACAGCTGCGCGGGGGTCGTGGCGAGGCGCAGGACCTGCATCACCATGCTGTGCGTCACCTCGAACCCGAGGCCGGCCGCCCACGGGGCCCCGGCGGAGTCGGGCTTCATGGGCTGTCCGAGGACGGTGGCCCGCCGGGATTCCAGCACCGCGGGCATCGCGGCCAGGAGCAGTGCGGTGCCGACGCCGCGGCGCCGCAGTGCGGGGTGCACGTGGACCTCGACCTGGGCAATCCCGGTGTTCGAGGACTCGGGCAGCGAGACCCGGACCGAACCGGCCAGGCGCCCGTCCAGGTCGCCGACCCAGAAGCGGCACGGTCCGTCCTCGACCGGCGGTGTGCGCAGGCGGCCGATCGCGGCCGCGTACGTCAGCGGCGGGTCCTCGGGGAAGTCCACTGCCACGGCTGCGGCCCGCATCGCGTGGTAGTCGGCCAGCTGCTGCTCACTGGCGTGGTTCGGATCGAGCGCCTGTATGTCGAGAGTCACCGGATCTCCATGTCGGCTGTGGAAGGGCTTCAGTGTGCGCCGTTCCCACCGGGGGCGGGGGGTGTTCGGACTCATCCGCCCCGCCCTGCCCGCATGCCGACTGGGCGTCAGGGACGGGCGTAGAAGTCGGGGCGTCCCATGATCCAGAGGCTGGCCTGCTTGATGGCGGTGCCGGGGCGGGGGGCTTCGATCATCTGGTCGTCGCCGAGGTAGATGGCGACGTGGTAGATGTCGGCGGCGCGGCCGGTCTTGGTCCAGAAGATCAGGTCGCCGGGGCGGAGCCGGTCGTAGGTGACGGGGGTGGATTCGGCGTACTGGTCGGCGGCGAAGTGGGTGAGGTTCTTGCCGCCCTGGCGCCAGGCCATCATGGTCAGGCCGGAGCAGTCGTAGCCCTGGGGGCCTTCGCCGCCCCAGATGTAGGGCAGGCCGATGACGGAGCGGGCGAAGGCGAGGGCGGACGCGGCGCCCTCGGCGGACCAGGGCTGTTCGCGTTCGGGGGCGGGGTGGAGCCGGCCGGCGCCGGCGTGGTCGGTCTCGGCCTGGCGGGCGGCCTCCTCGGCCTCGCGCTGGGCGATCTCGTCCAGCGCGTCCTGGCGTTGACGTTCGAGGTCGACGCTGGTGTCGCGGGCGGCGGCGAGTTCGGCGAGCAGGGTGTCCTGGCGTTGGCCGATCTCGGTGACCTGGCGCTGCTGGTCGGCGAGCCGCTGCTGGGCGGCGTCCTTGGCAGTGCGGACGGTGTCGGCGGCGGTGCGGGCGGCGGTCTCGGCGCGGCGGGTGTCGGCGGCGGCGCGGGCGGCGGCCTTCGCGGTGCTGGTGGCGTCGTCGAGGATCTGCCGGGTCTGGGCGCCGGCGACGCCGACCGCGGCGGCCTGGACGGACAGTTCGCTCGGGCCGTGGGAGCCCAGCAAGGCGTCCAGCGCGGCGAGTTGGGGGGAGGCGCCCTGCCGGTACATCTCGGCGGCGAGCCCGGCGGCCCGGTCGGCGGCCCGGGCCCGGGCGGCCTCCGCGATGGCGGCGCGGGCGGCGGCGGCCGTTGCCGCCTGCTGGGCCTTGGCGAGCCGGGCGAGGGCGCCGTTGTACGCCTCGACGGCCTGTTCGGCGGCCTGCCCGATCCGGTCGAGTTCGGAGCGGGCGGCGGCGAGCCGGGCTTCGAGGCCGGTGGCGTCGGCGGCCTTGCCGTCGGCCTCGGCCTTGGCCCGGGCGACGTCCTCGGCGGACGGGTACGCCTCGTCGTCGGGGTCGTCGGCGGGCCGGACGGCGGGGACGGGGGCGGCGGGGGCGCTCGCGGCGGGCAGCAGGGTGAGCAGTGCGGCGGTGGCGAGGAGGAGGGCGGGGAGGAGCCTGCGGGGCATGAGGGTCCTTCCTCGGCGCGTTCTGGTGGTCGGCCAAAGGAATCGACCGACTGTCCCATCACGTGACAATTCGGTCACGCACCGCCAGATTCTCAGACCTGACGGAGCGTCGACGCCACCGCAATGCAGCCACCCGGGTGAGATGTCCGATTGTCGGAACCGGTGCCTGCGCGAAGGGGGTGGGTCGCCCACGAACCCTACCGGCCGGCGTCCCCGGGGCCCGGTATCCGGCAATCCGTCAGCGTGCCCGCTGCGGCGGCTTGCCGGTCGCGGTGGTGCGCGGCCGCCCGGCCCGGACGGTGCGTCGGCGGCGCTGGGCGCGGGCCCGGCGGGCCGGGTCGGTGGCCGCGGCAACGGCCCGCCGCCCGCCCGTCGGCCGCGGCTGGCCGCGGTGGGCCAGCGCCTTGGCGGCCATCCGCTCGGCCACCGCGTGCGCCTTGGGGTGCCCGGCCGGCACCTTGTCGGGCGCCCCGGCGATCAGGTCGAACAGCCAGGTACGCGCCCGGTCCGTACGGGCGTGCAGCCGCCGTTCGCGCCGGTTCGCCCGGGCCATCCGCCGGGGGCGGCCGACGTACCGCCAGCGCGCCCACGGGCTGGACGGGCGGGCCAGCCGGACCGCGCCGATCCAGGACAGGCCGGGCACCATGATGCCCAGCAGCCCCGTCCACACCTTGCCCTTGAGCAGCGCGACCACGCTCATCAGCGCGTTGCCCGCGATCACCGCGACCACCCCCCACCGGGTGCTCTGCCCGGGCACCAGGCCGAGCGGCACGTACCCGGTGAGCAGCAGCGCGGTGAGCAGGATGCCGAGGATCACCGCGTCCACGGACTTGCGGCCCTGTTCGCTCCAGTACACGTCGTCCAGGTGCAGGATCAGCGCGAACTCGTCCAGCACCAGGCCGCAGCCGATGCCGAAGGACAGGCCGAACCAGTCGATCCACGGGTGGCCGCCGCCGGTGGCGAACACGCCGATGCCGCCGAGCAGCAGGAAGCCCAGGCCGAACACCATGTGGTGGATGTGCAGCCCGCCGGGGGTGATGTTGCCGGGCCACCAGCGGACCTGGGCGCGGATCATCCGGGTGCTGAAGCGGATGCACACGAAGGAGGTGATGAACCCGACCAGCAGCAGGAACAGCGGCTGCTTGTGGGCCTCCACGATGTGCTGGTGGTAGCCGTCGAGCAGTGCACTGAGCATCGGGTGGTGCCTTCGGTTCGGTACGGTCGGCCGGGCCGGGTCAGAAGCCGCGGGTGCGCTTCGCGGCCCGGCGCGGGATCAGCAGGTGCGGGGCTTCGCGGTCGCTGGCGCCCGGGTTCTTCAGGAACAGCCGGGCCACCTCGCCACCGAGGTTGACGCCGATGGCCAGCGCCATCGCGAGCGCCACGGCCCGGCTCGCCGACACCAGCCCGTTCGACGGGTGGCCCTGGGCGAACGCCAGCATGCCCAGGTACAGCGCCGAACCGGGCATCAGCGGGCCCATCGCGGCCGTCACGTACGGCAGCGCGGAGGACGCCTCGAAGCGGGCCAGCAGCTGGCCGAACAGGCCGACCAGACCGGCGGCCAGGCCGGTCGCGACGATCGCCGAGATCCCGGCGTTGTAGACCAGCACGCCGTACGTGGACCAGCCGATGCCGGCGTTCAGCACCACCATCGGCAGCGAGCGCCGGTCGGTCTGCAGCAGCATCGCGAAGGCCAGCGCCAGCACCATCGCGGCGATCAGCTGGACCGGCGGGGAGGCGCTGGTGCCGCCGATCGACTCGTCGGGCCGCAGTTTGGCGTTGTAGTTGACGCCGACGTACAGCACCAGCATCACGCCGATGACGATGCCCGCGACCAGGTACACGACTTCCAGCAGCCGGGCGGCGGCGGTGATGTAGAACCCGGTCAGGCCGTCCTGCACGGCGGCGACCATGGCCCGTCCGGGCAGCAGCGCGAACAGTCCACCGGTGATCACCACCGAGCCGCGCAGGTGCAGCTCGTTGAAGGACAGCAGGATGCCGCAGAGCGCGGCGGGCATCGCGGCGATCACGAACTGGTAGAACTCCGGCAGCCCGCGGCGGGCGATGAACGAGGCCAGCCGGTCGCCGACCACGGCGGCGACGAAGGCCGCCGCGAACACCAGCCAGGCCTTGCCGTCGAGCTTCCCGCCGACCAGGAAGGACGCCGCGCCGGCCAGCAGCCCGGTGGCCAGCGACAGCAGCCACGCCGGGTACGGGTGCCGGTTGCGGCGGATCCCGGCGAGGCGCCGGTAGGCGTCGTTGACGGTGACCTTCTCCGCCGTGATGTCCGCGACCAGCTCGTACACGGCGGCCAGCCGGGTGTAGTCCGAGGTGCGGCGGCGCACCACCCGGTCCGCGGTGACCGGCGGGTCGATCAGCGAAGGCTGGTGGGAGATCGAGATCAGCGTGAAGGTGACCTGCGGTTCGCAGTGGTCGAGCCGGTAGGCGTGCGCGATGCCGAGCATCGCGGCCTCCACGTCCTCGGCGGCCTCGCCGCTGGCCAGCAGCAGCTCGCCGATCCGCAGCGACAGGTCCAGCACCCGGGGCACGTTGCGCTGGGCCTGCGCCCCGGCGGCCGGGTGCAGCTCGCGCGGGGTCCGCTCGAACGCGGGCCGCTCGGCCATGGGGGTGCGCAGCAGGGTACGCATCCGGTCCGGCCAGGGGGCGTCGCCGGGCGCGCCCTTGTGCAGCTCGGTCAGGTCCAGCCCGTACGCCGGGGTGTACCCGGCCGCGTTCCACTCCTCGGGCGTGAGGGTGTCCTGCGCGAGCGGGTTCCGCGCCCGGACGGCGGCCTCCGCCGTCTCGGTGTGCCCGAGCAGTCCCTCGGTCTGCGCGGGCTCCGGCGCGTGCGGAACGCTGACGGTCCGTTCGATGGGCGGCACATCCGGCCCGAGCAGCCCTTCGGTGGGCGGCGCCTCCTGCGCCGGTGCGCCCTCCGGCTTGCGTTCGGACACGACACTTCCTCCGCCACCCCGGCAGCCGCCCGGTCGGGCTGCCTACTGGCTCCACCTTGCCCGATCGGCCTCGCCGGTGCGAACAAGGGGTGGCCACTGCCGTCGGACTCGCGACAGCGCACTCAGAAACGCGTGGTGTCCAGGACCAGGTCGAACGGCTTCGGCAGGCGGATCGGCGTGCCGAACGGATGCGGGCCGTCCACCACCGCGTAGCCCAGGTCGTGCGGCTCGGAGAACAGGGTGCACTCGCGGCTCTGCCGGTCGGCGAGCAGGTAGAGCGGCGCGCCGTACTGGGCGTAGCGCTTGCGCTTGGTGACGCGGTCGGTGTCGCCGTTGGACTCGGAGGTGACCTCGACGACCAGCAGGGTCTGGTCGGGGGTGAGCGCGCCGGCCCCGTCGGCGAGGTCGTCCGGGACCACGGCGATGTCGGCCAGGTACCAGTTCGGGGACCCGGGCAGGTCGAGGTTGCCGGACCCGCTGACGCAGCCGAGTTCGTCGATCCGGGCGTCGAGCTGCCGGCGGATCCGGGCGACGAGGCGTTCGTGATCCCAGGTCGGTGACGCCAGAACGATCCGTCCCTCGACAACCTGGGCCCGGCGGTGGTCGACGAGCTGCACGGCGTACTTCAGCGCGGCCTCGTGGTCCACGTCGCCGTACGCGATCGGCTGTGCACTCATGCCCGGCTCCCTCGCGCTCGCGTGCGGTGTCCGGCCCAACGCCTGCATTACTCACCGTACCGGCCGCCGACGGCCCGCGGTCCGGGGATGACCGGACCGCGGGCGGCGGCGGGAGGGCCTACAGGTCGTAGTCGTCGACGATCTTCTGGTGCCGGGCCAGGTCGGCGCCGGCGGCTTCGGCGAGGGCGGGCCAGGCGAGGGGGTGGGGCCAGGAGGCGGTGAGGTCGGTGAGGAGGATGTCGGCTTCCTTGGCGGAGGCGGTGGGCGGGACGCCGAGGGCGGCGTAGATGCCGGGGAGGGTTTCGCCGTCGTGGTGCGGGTCGGTGATGCGGTACTGGTCGCCGCTGTAGGCCCAGACCGCGTAGCCGGCTTCCTGGAGGGCGCCGCGCAGGGCGTACCAGGTGTCCTCGTCGGGCAGGGCGCCGTCGATCCAGTAGGTGGTGTAGCCGGCCGGGTCGAGCAGGGTGAGGAACTCGAAGGCCGGGCGCCAGTCGTCCTCCTCGCCGGGTTCGGGGCGGTCGTTGAGGACGGCGGGGGAGAACACCACGACATCGCCGTGGTTGAGGTCGTGGTCGTCGCCGAGGACCGGCAGCACCCGGGCGGTGGCGGGGCCGGTGCGCAGGGCGGGCAGGTCGACGGTGGTGCCGCCGAGGCGCGGGGCGCGGAGTTCGATCAGCTGCCACTCCTCGTCGATCGGGCCGCTGTCGGTGTCGAACTCGATGCCGAGGCGGGCGCCGGCGGCGCGGACGGCGGGCCAGTCGCGGTTGGCGGTGGCGGCGGTGGCGAGGTGCCAGAGGTCGGGGGGCTGAACGGTGCGGTGTTCCTCGTCCTCGCCGGCCTCGGCGGGGTCGAGGGCGTGCTCCAGCAGCTCCTCGTAGAGCCGCTGGGCCTCGGCGTGGTCGCCGCGGCGGGTGGCGGCGGAGGCGGCCAGCCGGCGGGTGTTGAGGGCGTCCGGTTCGTGCACGAGGACGGCGGCGCACTGCTCGCCGACCTCCGCCCAGCGGCCCTGGGCGGCGGCCCAGCGGGCGCGCAGCCAGTGCGCGTCGGCGGGGGCGGCGGACAGCCGGTCGGCGAGCCGGTCGATGCCGTCGCCGTCCTCGGCGTCGATCAGCAGCTGGCCGAGCATGCCGGTGAGGTAGTCGCTGTCGGGATCGAGTTCGAGCTGGGCCCAGAGCAGTTCGGTGACGGCGCGGGCGTGGCCGAGGGCGCCGAGCGCGCCGGCCAGGTTGAGCACCAGGACGGTGTCGGGTGCGTCGTCGCCGGCGAGGGCGGCGGCCAGCAGGTCGGCGCCGGTCTCCGGCTCGGGGCGGTTCTCGGCCAGCCACTGCGGCAACTCGTCCACGGGGACGGGCAGTTCGGGGTGCGGCAGGGCTTCGGCTGCGGCCTTCAGCTCGGCCACCTGTTCGACGACGCCGTCGGTGAGGCGCAGCCGGCCGAGCTTGCGGGTGCCGGTGCGGGCCAGCGTGAGGGCGACCTCGCGGGCGCCGCGGGCGAGGGCGAGCCGGCCGGCCGTCAGCACCAGGTCGAGGCAGGGGCGGTGGGAGCCGGCGGCGTCGAGTTCGCCGGCCCAGCCGGCCAGCCGGGCGCCGAGGGCGGCGTCGTTGGGGAACTCGCCCGCGGCGGTGAGCAGTTCGACGGCGGCGGTCCAGCGGTGCCGGATGTCGGGGTAGCGGTCGGCCTCTTCGGCGTCGGGCAGCAGTTCGAGGGCGGTCGCGGTGCGGCCGAGGGCGGCGTGCTGGAGGGCGCGGCCGACGGCGAGCTTGCGGCGGTCGTCGTCGTCGAGGCGGTTCCCGGCGGCGACGTAGGCGTGTTCGGCGGTGTCGTAGGCGTCCAGGGCGTCCTGGTGCCGGCCGAGGCGGTGCAGGGCGGATACCCGGCTGTGCGCGAAGGACAGCGAGACGTTCTCGCCGGCGGCCTGGATCCTGGTCTGCGCGCGGTCGAGGTAGCCGAGGGCGTCGGCGGGGCGGCCGTCGTCCTCCAGGGTGTCGGCGTATTCGCGGGAGAGGCAGTCGAAGCAGGCCCGGGCGGGTTCGACCCGTTCCAGGGTCTCCTCGAGCACGGCGAGCCGCTCGGGCACGTAGCCGGGGCCGTCGATGTTGGCGTGGCAGATGGTGAAGTCCTGGACGGCGCACACCGATTGCGGGCAGGAGGCGGTCTCCTCGCGGTGCGCGAACTCCAGCAGCGAAACCGCCTCGGACATCGCGGCCTCGCCCTGGTAGCGCTTGTTGAGCAGGTTCTGCAGCCGCCAGTGCCGCAGGAAGACCTCCACCCAGGGCAGGCCGAGGGCCCGGGCCGAGGCGAGCGCCTCGGGGTACATCGCGTCGAGCTGCTCGTTGCGGCCCTCGACGGCGTGGCCGGCGATCTCGGCGAGCGCGTCGGCGAGCCGGTGCTGGCCGGATTCGGCGAGTTGGCGGTGGGTGTCGTGCACCCAGGACCAGATGTCGGTGGTCATCGTTCCTCGTCCCCCTGCGGAGTGTCTGCGGAGATGGTGTCGGGCACCGCCGACAGGCCGTCGGCGGGGACGTCGGCGGTGAGCGCGGCGACCGCCGTGGAGATGCCGCCGAGGGCGGCGGTCAGGTCACCGCCCGAGCCGCCCGAGCCGCCCGTCGAGCCGGAGGCCGCCGCCATGATCACCTTCAGCGAGCGCAGCAGCGCGGCGGCGGTGGCCGCCCCGGTGTGTCCGGCGCGGTAGGCGGCCAGCAGGTCGTGCACGGCGGGCGAGGCCAGGTTGAGGTAGAGCCGGGCCTTGACGGTGCCGTCGGTGCGCGCGGTGAACGCCCGGGCGAGGCGCAGCGCGGCGGACGGGATGCGGGCGTCCGCCTGGTCGTCCTCGATCCGGGCCTTGAGTTCGGCCTCGCGGTCGGGCACCAGCACCAGTGGCAGCCCGGGCGGGTCGAAGCGGGCCGGGACGAGCTGTTCGCCGTCGTCGGTGAGTGCGGCGCTCAGCCAGGCGTGCTGTTCGGCGGGCAGCGGCAGGTCGGGGGCGCGGAACAGTTCGCGGTTGCCGCTCTCGCTGCCGAGTTCGACGATCCGGCAGTCCCGCAGCTGCGCGTAGCGGCGCAGGAACGGCAGGACGGCGTACCGGTCGCCGCGGGCGATCGGTACCTGCATGGCGCGGTACAGCATCTCCTCGAAGCCGCCGCCGCTGCCGAGGGCGACGTGCACGGCGCCGGAGCCGGCGGCGCGCAGGGCGCCGGCGGTGAGTTCGCCCTGCGAGGTGGGGACGGGGACGTCGTCGGCGAGCAGGGTGAACAGCCGGTCGTCGCAGAGGGCGGCGCCGAGCAGTTCCTGGCCGTGCCGGGCGAGGATCCGCCGCCAGGCGGCGGGGTGCAGCCGGGCGGTCTCGTACAGGCCGTCGACGATGGCGTCGGTGAGGGCCTGCTGGAGGGCCCGGTAGTGCTCGTCGCGCTGGAGGTCCTCGCGGCTGGCGGTGGGGGTGAGCCGGCTGGATTCGACCACGCCGCCGATGAAGCCGGCCCAGCTGGGCAGCAGGTCGCGGGCGTCGTCGGCGAGCAGCATGCCGCGCAGGTAGACCGCGAGGTCGCGGTTGTCGCTGGAGCCGTAGGTGCCGCCGTCCTGGACCCAGAGCAGGCCGACGGCGTCGGTGCGGTCGTCGGCGGGCTGGACGGGGAACGCCGTCAGCGGTTCGAAGCTGCGGGCGAAGGCGGTGGCGAAGCGCATCCGGTGCAGGTAGGGCGAGCCTGGCAGGTCCTGCCGCCACGGCACCGCGACGTTGTTGACGGCCTCGTCGTCGTCGCCGACGAACACGTCGATGGGCAGCAGCACGCAGTACCGGGCGAGGACTTCGCGCAGCGCCTCCTGGTCGGCGAGGTGGGCGTGCTCGGGCTTGAGCCGCAGGGTCACCACGGTGCCGGCCGCGGGGCGGGGTGCGGCGGGCTCGACGCTGTACTGCTCGCCGCCGCGGCTGCGGTAGGTGTGCGCGGCGTGCGGTTCGCGGTGCGAGGCGGTGGTGACGGTCACTTCCTCGGCGACCGAGAACGCCGACAGGAAGCCCAGTCCGAAAGCGCCGATGAGTTCCTGGTTGCCCGTCAGGTCGCGCAGCATCCGGGTGTAGCCGGTGCCGACGGTGGCCAGGTAGGCGTGGATCTCCGGTTCGGTGAGCCCGGCCCCGTTGTCCTCGATCGCCACCGTCCGGGCCGCCGGGTCGCCGGTGACCCGGATCAGTGGCCGGTAGGTGCTCTCCGGGTCCTCCAGCCTGCGCCGGGTGTGCGAGTCGTGGGCGTTCTGCACCAGTTCACGCAGCGCCACCAGTGGTGTCGAGTAGAGGTGCGTGGCGAGCACGCCGACCAGGCCGCCGAGGTCGACCTCCGTGGTGCGGAGATTCTCGGAGTTCTCGGACGCGGGGAATTCGACGCCACTTCCGTCGGCGCCGGAAACGGGGGGAAGGCCATCAGACATGAGGCCCCAGTGTGCCAGTACGACAATCAGGCGACCACTGTTTTCGGATTTCCTCGATTTCTGTCGATACTCGGTCAACTCCCGGCCACCATACGGATGATCACCCCGGATCCCGCCAACCGGCCGAAATCACAAGCCATTTACGGGCGACCGGGGAAACGTGCGGCCGCCCCCGGTACGACTTTCGCACCAGTTTGCAGAGAGACCACCACGGCCCCGAATTTCAGCTCTGGCGGCGGGTCCGCGCGTAGGCCACCGGCGGGTTGCCTTCGCCGTGGTTGCGCTTGACCACCTCGAACTGGCCGTTCGCCTCCAGCAGCGGCATCAGCTTGGGGAACCCGTAGGTGCGCGGGTCGAAGTCCGGCTTGCGCTTGCGGATCTGGTTGCCGACCTCACCGAGGTGCGCCCAGCCGTCGTCCCCGGACGCCGACTCCAGCACGCTGTGCAGCAGGGCGGCCATCGCCCCGTCCAACTGCCCGGGCTCGATCGGCTCGGCCAGCGCGACGGCATGCGCGATCGGGGTCAGGTTCTCGGCGTAGATGAACTTGTCGCAGGCGGCGACGAAGGCCCGGGGCGTCTTTCGCTCCCCGAACCCGTACACCGTCAGCCCGGATTCGCGGATCCGGGAGGCCAGCCTGGTGAAGTCGCTGTCGCTGGAGACCAGGCAGAAGCCGTCGAACCGGCCGGTGTACAGCAGGTCCATCGCGTCGATCACCATCGCGGCGTCGGTCGCGTTCTTGCCGGTGGTGTACGCGAACTGCTGCATCGGCTGGATCGAGTGCTCCAGCAGCTGCGCTTTCCAGCCCTTCAGTGCGGTGCCGGTCCAGTCCCCGTAGGCCCGCTTGACGTGCGCCGTCCCGTACTTGGCGACCTCCGCCAGCAGGTGCTCGACGATCGACGCCTGGGCGTTGTCGGCGTCGATCAGCACCGCCAGCTTCGCGGTGTTCTCGTTGTTCATGCGGCTCCCGTCGCGATCGGCCAAGGCACGCGTGCCCCGGAGCCCATCCCAGCAGACCCTTCCGACGCCTGCGCCCGGAGGTCCGTCGAGTTCGGCTGACCTCGGCCGATGCGCCGCCCGACGGGTCGCCGCCGACCCTGGACACCGCAAGCTACCGGCGATTAACTTGACTGCGCCGACCAACCAGCCGGGCACCAGCCGGCCGGCCGCCGAAGGGAGCGCACCGTGCGCCGCACCGTGTACAACGAGGACCACGAGGCGTTCCGGGAGACCATCCGGGACTTCATCGCGAACGAGGTCGTCCCGGTCTACGAGAGCTGGGAGGAGGCCGGCCACCCGCCGCGCGACTTCTACCGCAAGCTGGGCGAGCTCGGCGTCTACGGCATCGAGGTCCCGGAGGAGTACGGCGGCGCCGGCGAGACCGGCTTCAAGTACCAGGCGGTGATCTACGAGGAGACCGCCCGCGCGGGCGTCACCTTCGGCTCCTCCGGCGTGCACACCGGCCTGGTGCTGCCGTACCTGATGGAGTACGCGTCCGAGGAGCAGAAGCAGCGCTGGCTGCCGGGCTTCGTCTCGGGCGACATCATGACCGCGATCGCGATGACCGAGCCGGGCGCGGGCTCCGACCTGGCGGGCATCGCCACCACCGCGAAGCTGTCCGCCGACGGCACCCACTACGTGCTCAACGGCGCCAAGACCTTCATCACCGGCGGCGTGCTGGCCGACCTGGTCCTGGTGGTCTGCCGCACCGCGCCGTACGACCCGGCGGACCGCCGCGCGGGCCTGTCCATCCTGTGCGTGGACACCACCTCCGAGGGCTACTCGGTCGGCCGCAAGCTGCAGAAGATCGGCCTGCGCACCTCGGACACCGCCGAACTGGCCTTCACCGACGTCAAGGTCCCGGTGGAGAACCTGCTCGGCGAGGAGGGCCGGGCGTTCTCCTACCTGACCCACAACCTGGTGCAGGAGCGCCTGGCGATCGCGGTCGGCGCGTACGCCTCGGCCGCCGCCGCGGTGCAGTTCGCGGTGAAGTACGTCAAGGAGCGCAAGGTGTTCGGCAAGGCCGTCGCCGAGTTCCAGAACACCAAGTTCTCGCTGGCCGACTGCCAGGCCCAGGTGCTCGCCCAGCAGGCCATGGTCGACCAGGCGCTGGAGCTGTACCAGAACGGCGAGTTGACGGTCGCGGACGCGGCGGCGGCCAAGCTGTTCTGCACCGAGTCGGCCTCCGAGGTGATCGACAAGTGCCTCCAGCTGCACGGCGGTTACGGCTACATCCTGGAGTACCCGATCGCCCGCCTCTACACCGACAACCGGGTGTTCCGGATCTACGGCGGCACCAGCGAGGTCATGCGCACCATCATCGCCAAGTCGCTCGGCCTGTAATCGGGGGGCGCGGCGGAGGCGGGCACCCGGCCGGGTGCCCGCCTCCGCCGTGTCCGCGGTCAGTTCGCACTGGCGCGCCAGGCCTCCAGTCCGGCCGCCGACGCGGCCTTCGCCTGGTGCAGGGTGCGCTGCGCGAGCGCGGCCGGATGGGTCTCCAGCTGCTGGATCCAGCCCCGGCCCGCGTTCGCCAGGGTCACGCAGACCAGGACCGTGCCGGTCAGTCCTACGAGGGCGCCGATGCCCGTGAGGGCCACGCCGACAGTGAGCATGCCGCGGTTCACCTGAAAACCGTCGATGAATTTCTGATTGGTCGCCATAGCACCACCATCGGGCCGCCTCCCGGGCCCCGCACGCCGAACGGGCCCCGCGTTGCCCCCTGCGCGTGGCCCAGCGCGCGCCGCCCGCCAACCCTGCCTAGGGTCGGCCCCGGGGGCCGAAGGAGGAGAACGCGATGACCGAGCAGCCGGCCCGGATCGACCTGAACGCGCTGGCCGAGGAGCACGCCGCCAAGGCCGCCACCAGCCCGCACGGCCGCAGCGCCCACCTGCTGCTGCACGACGGCGTCCTGCGGCAGACGGTGATCGCGCTGCGTGCCGGGGCCTCGCTGGACGAGCACAACGCCCCGGTCGCCGCCAGCCTCCAGGTGCTGCGCGGCCGGGTCGCGCTGACCGTGGCCGGCCGGCAGCAGGACGCGTCGGCGGGCGAGCTGCACTCCGTCCCGCAGGAGCGGCACGGCCTGCTCGCCCACACCGACGCGGTGGTGCTGCTCACCGCCGTCACCGCCTGACGCCCGCTCAGGACCGGCCGAGGACCTCGCCACTCACCAGCGCCATCGCCCGCAGGTAGTCCTCGCCGCCGGGCACCCCGTCCGGGTCGATCAGCCAGTGCGCGGCCTGGCCGAGCAGCAGCGACTGGTAGAACACGCCCTTGGCGAGCTCGTCCGGGGTGTCCTCGTGCTCGGCCTTCCCCTGGAACAGCGCGGCCAGGCCGAGCCGGCCCAGCTTCTGGGCCTCGGCCAGCTGCTCGCGCAGCTTCGGCAGGTTCTCCAGCTGCCCGAGGATCTCGAACTGCACCGTCCACAGGCCCCGGTGGGTGGCGAAGCTGTCCCGCATCGCGTCCCAGGAGCGGACGAACCGCTCCTTCGGGTCGGCGATGTCCGCCGAGGAGGCCAGTGCGGAGCCGATGGCGCTGCCCCACTCCCCCATCGCCTCCACCAGCGCCTGGATCAGCAGCGCGTCCTTGGAGCCGTAGTGGTAGCCGATCGCGGCGAGGCTGACGCCCGCCCCGGTGGCGATGTCCCGGGCGGTGGTGCGCCCGTAGCCCTTCTCGTACAGGCAGTGCTTGGCGCTGGCCAGCAGGTCCTCGCGATTTCCCATGCGCCGATGCTACGGCAGTCCAAGACGCTTGTCTTGCTCGAACGTCTGGCACATTCGATTTAGACGCTTGTACTAGACAGCCGTGCAAGACGTCCGTACAGTCCTCGGCATGACCTCCGACCACGGCCGCGCCGGCCGACGCGAATGGCTGGGCCTCGCCCTCCTCCTGCTGCCGACCCTCGTCCTCGCCATGGACATGGGCGTGCTGTTCTTCGCCGTCCCGTTCATCGCCACCGACCTGCGGCCCAGCGGCACCCAGCAGCTGTGGATCATGGACATGTACTCGTTCCTGCTGGCCGGGCTGCTGATCCCGATGGGCGCCCTGGGCGACCGGATCGGCCGGCGCAAACTGCTGATCGGCGGCACCGCCGCCTTCGCCGCCGCCTCACTGGTGGCCGCCTGGGCGGACGGGGCGAACCAGCTGATCGCCGCCCGGGCCCTGCTGGGCATCGCCGGAGCGGTCTTCGGGCCCTCCACCCTGGCCCTGGTGCGCAACATGTTCCCGGACGCCAAGCAGCGGCAGGCCGCGATCGGCGCCTGGAGCGGCGTGATGATGGCCGGCGCCACCCTCGGGCCGGTGGTCGGCGGGCTGCTGCTGGAGCACTACTGGTGGGGCTCGGCCTTCCTGATCGCCGTCCCCGTGATGCTGCTGGTGATGGCCGCCGCGCCGTTCCTGCTCCCCGAGTACCGCGCCCCGCAGGAGGGCCGCTTCGACCTGCTCGGCGCCGCCCTGTCCATCGGCACGGTGCTGCCGGTCGTCTACGGCATCAAGACCCTCGCGGTGGACGGCTGGAGCCCGCTCCCGGTGCTCGTCCTCGTCGCCGGCCTGCTGATCGGCGCCGGCCTCGCCGTGCGGCTGCGCACCGCCGCGAACCCGCTGCTCGACGTCTCGCTGTTCCGGATCCGCACCTACAGCGGGGCGATCACCGTCAATACCATCGCGATGTTCGCCATGATGGGCTTCTGCCTCTTCACCTCCCAGTACCTGCAGCTGGTCAAGGGCTACGGCCCGCTCGCCGCCTCGCTGTGGGCGCTGCTGCCCAGCGTCGGGGTCGGCGCGGCGGTCGGCGGCTTCGGCGCCCTGGCCGGCAAGGTGCGGCCCGCGATCCTGCTCACCAGCGGCTTCCTGGCCAGCGCCGTCGGCTTCGCCGCGATGGCCTTCGTCGTCCCCGGCTCCTCGCTGGCCCTGCCGCTGCTCGCCGCCGGGATCATCGCCGCCGGCGCGGTCGGCACCGTCAGCATCACCGGGGAAATGGTGCTCTCCGCCGCCCCCGCCGAACGGGCCGGCGCCGCCGGGGCCACCTCCGAGACCGCCCAGGAACTCGGCAGCTCGCTCGGCATCGCGGTGCTCGGCGCGGCCGGCGCCGCGATCTACCGGGCCCGGATGGACGGCTCCGCCCCCGACGCCGCCCGCGACACCCTCGGCGGGGCCGTCACCACCGCCGCCCGGCTGCCCGCCGACGCCGCCGACCGACTTCTCGCCACCGCCCGCGACGCCTTCACCGCCGGAATGCACGTCGCCGCGGTGGTCGGAGTCCTGGTGATGCTCGGCGCCGCGCTCGCCGCCCACCTGCTGATGCGCCACCTGCGCCCCGTCGGGCAGCCCGCCGCGAGGAACTCCCAGGTGGTACAGACCACATGACCCGTATCACCTGCATTTCGGCCGCTGTTTGCCAGCGGGTGTATACGTTCGCCGATAACGCCAGGCATACTGGCCGAGTCGGGCGTTCCGTCCGGCCCAGACGTCACAGCGAGAACTTCCACGAAAGGACCGGTGGTCAGGGATGTTCCGTAACGGTCTTGAGCCCTGGCACATCGCCATCATGGTGGTGGTGCTGGTCCTGCTGTTCGGCTCGAAGAAGCTGCCCGAGATGGCCCGCGGCCTCGGCAAGTCGATGCGCATCCTGAAGGCCGAGACGAAGGCCCTGCGCGAGGACGACGCCCCCGCCGCCGAGGCGCAGAACGGCACCGCCGCCTCGCAGGCCGAAGCGCCCCGCCAGGCCGTCGAGCCGACCGTCATCACCAAGGCCACCGAGACGCCCAAGTCGACCACGGCCTGACACCCGCCGGCCCCCCGGGCCGACGCCACAAGGTCTTCCGGAGCCCCCGCACCGCCCCTCGGCGGTCCGGGGGTTCCGGCATGTCGGCGCACTCCGAGTGGCTGGCTGAATTGTTCCGGTATCTCCTGGTATTCACCTGACGGCGGATCACCTGGGAGGACTGATGACGGCCGAGTCCCCGGACGAGAGCGAAGTCGCCGCCCTGCGCGCCAGGGTCGCCTCCCTGGAGTCGCAGGAGAAGCCCCGCCGGCACCGGGTCCGGTCGTTCTTCGCCGTCGTGCTGATCGTGCTGGCCGCGCTGCTCACCCCATTGGCGGTGGTCGCCTCCTGGAGCCGGGCGCAGGTCACCGACACCAACCGGTTCGTGGCCACGCTGGCCCCGCTGTCGTCCGACCCGGCCGTGCAGGGCGCGGTCGCCAACCGGGCGACGAACGCGATCATGGAGCAGCTGCCGATCTCCGACCTGCTGAACGAGGTGGCGCCCCCCGACCGGCCGGCCCTGAACGCCGCACTGGGCAGGATCGGGCCGGCACTGACCGACGGGCTGACCGGGTTCGTCCACGACCAGGTGCTGAACGTCGTCCAGTCGGACGCGTTCGCCGGCATCTGGGAGAACATCCTGCGCAACGCGCACGCCACGTTCACCAAGGTGCTGACCGGGCAGGGCGGCGGCGCCGTACAGGTCAAGGGCGACACCGTCACCCTCGACCTGGCGCCGGTGATCACCCAGGTCAAGGACCGGCTGGTGGCGAACGGGGTGGGGCTGGCGGCGAAGATCCCCGAGACGCACACCGACTTCGTCCTGGTGCAGTCGGACGCCGTGAAGAAGGCCCAGACCGGGCTGCGGCTGCTCGACGTGGCCGGGCTCTGGGTGCCGGTGCTGGCGGTGCTGTGCGCCGTCGGCGGCATCCTGCTGGCGGTGCACCACCGCCGGGCCACCGTCGGGGCGGCGCTCGGCATGGCGTTCGCGGCGGTGCTGCTCGGCATCGGGCTGACCGTGTTCCGGGCGCTGTACCTCGACAAGCTGCCCGCCGACGTCGACCAGGCCGCCGCGATGGCGGTCTACGACACCCTGGTCCGCTACCTGCGGGCCGCCGTCCGGATGCTGCTGGCGCTGGGCATCGTGATCGCGCTCGCGGCCTGGCTGACCGGCTCCGGCCGGCGGGCCGGCTGGGTGCGGCAGCTGTGGCAGGCCGGACTGGGCGCCGTCCGGCGGGCCGCCGAGGGCATCGGGATGCGGCTCGGCCCGGTCGGCCGGTTCGTGCACCGGCGGAAGGCCTGGCTGGGCTGGGGCGCCGTCCTGGTGGCCGCGATCGTGCTGCTCACCTGGGGCTATCCGACGGCGGTGGTGGTGCTCTGGATCGCGGTGGTGCTGCTGGCCGTGCTGGCGGTGCTGGAGTTCCTCGACACGCCCCCCGAAGAGCCTGTGGCGCCGTCGGACGGAACCGGTGGCGGCGACGGGAAGGCCGGGCCGGTATGAAGGAGATGGCCCGGACGTACCTCGCCCTGCTGGGCGGGCCGGTCCTGCTGCTGACGGCCTTCTTCACGATCCCGCTGGACTGGTTCGGGCCGCACCACCCACTGCTCAGCTGGGTGACCTTCATCGTCCTGCTCGCACTGGTCGGGGTGGGCCTGCTGCGCGAGGCCCGGCGGCAGTTCCTGGGCCTGTCGGGGCGGCCCGTCCCGGTGATCCTGACGCTGCTGTCCGGGGCGCTGGTGGTGTTCTCCGCGGCGTACCTGGGAATGTCCAAGCAGCCGGGTGAGCTGGTGGGCCTGACCACCAAGGTCGACGCGCTGTACTTCACGGTGATCACCATGGCGACCGTCGGCTACGGCGACATCCACCCGTCCGGACAGGTGGCCCGGGTCGTGGTGATGATCCAAGTGCTGTACACCGTGGTGTTCCTGACGACGGGTGTGACGGCGCTGTCCCGCCAGGTGCGGACCCGGGCCATCAGCCGGGCCCGCGGCGGCCAGTAGGACTACTGCTCGTCCGCCTTCGCCTGGGTGTGCACGGCGGAGAGCAGCGCGTTCAGGCGGTTGTTCCAGCCGCCCAGCGTGGCGTTGTCGACGGCCTTGCGCTTCGCGAGGTCGCGCAGCACCCGCTGGGCGTCCTTGAGGGTGCTCTCCGCGTCGTCGGCGCGGTGGTCGCCCACGGCCTGGGCGGCCTGGTCGAGGAGGTTCGTCAGGGTGTCCTGGCGGTCGCGTTCGTGGGCGAAGGCGGCCTGGGCGATGTCGGCGCGCAGCTGGGCGATCTGGGCGGCCACGGTGGGCTTGGCACTGGTGGACGGCTTGGCGCTCGCGGACGGCTTGGCCGAGGCGCTCGTGGACGGGGAGGCCACGGGGGCGCTGCTGTTCGCGGCGGGCGGCGAAGCGGAAGTGGCGGGCTGGGCCGCCGGGGTGGAGTCGCCGCCGCCGAGCGAGAACGCGGCGATGCCGGCCACGCAGGCGAACACGGCGGCGCCGACGCCCGCGTACACCAGTGGGTTGCGGCCGCGCCGGGGCGGCGGCGGCTCCTCCTCCCGGCGGGCGGACATCGGCATCGGCATCGGCGGGAGCACCGAGGTGCGGTGCTGCTCGGTCCACGGCCGGTGCTGCGGGGGCGGCGGCACGGCCCCGGGGACGGGCGGCAGCACCTGGGTGGCGGCGCCGAGCAGTTCGGCGGTGCGGTCGGTGGGGGCGGCCGGGACGGCGGCGAGCAGCTCGGCGGCGGCCGCGTTCGCGTCGGCGGGGCGTTCGGCGGCGTGCTTGGCGAGCAGCCGCAGGATCGCGGCGTCCAGCGCGGGCGGCACGTGGGGGCGGACGGCGGTGACCGGCACCGGGTACTCGGTGACGTGCTTGAAGGCGATCGCGACGGGGGTGTCGGCGGTGAACGGCGGTGCGCCGGTGAGCATTTCGAACAGCACGCAGCCGACGGCGTACAGGTCGGCACGGGCGTCGACCTCACCGGCGGTGGCCTGCTCCGGCGAGAGGTAGGCGGCGGTGCCCACCACCGAGGCGGCCTGGGTGAGCTGCTGGCCGGAGGAGGAGCCGACCCGGGCGATGCCGAAGTCCACCACCTTCACCCCGCCGTCGTGGGTGATCATGATGTTGCCGGGCTTGATGTCGCGGTGCACCAGGCCCTGGGCGTGCGCGGCAGCCAGCCCGTCCAGCACGGCGGCGGCGATGCCGACGGCGCGCTCCACCGGCAGGGTGCCCAGGTCGGCGATCAGCTTGCCCAAGGTGTCTCCATGCACCAGCTCCATCACCAGGTACGGGGAGCCCTGGTCGAGGCCGGAGTCGAAGACCGTGACGATCCGCGGGTGCGACAGCAGCGCGGCCAGCCGGGCCTCGCGGGCGAACCGCTCGGCGAACCGGGGGTCGTCGGCGAGCCCGCCGTTGAGCACCTTCACCGCGACCGGGCGGCCCAACTGGTGGTCCAGGGCCCGGTAGACGGTGGCCATCCCGCCGACGCCGAGTATCTCGCCGAGCTCGTAGCGCCCGTTCAGCGCGCGTCCGATCATCGGATACTCCCCTCACCTCGGTCGGGCTCCCGTGAACCATAGCGGGCACCCGCCCGCGTCGTGCCGCGGGCGCTGTACCGGTCCGGCTACGGGCGCTGGACCAGCAGGGCGGCGATCAGGGCGGCCAGCGCGGCGGTGAGCAGGGCGCGGGCGGTCCGCGGCGAGCCGTGCACGGCCAGCCGGGCCGCGCGCTCGGCGCGGGGCGAGGTACGCGGGAAGCTCATCGCCAGCTCGCCTGGCGGTGCGTCAGGTCGGTCACCGGGGACTCCAGAGGTTTCGGGCGGGACGCCGGGGTGAGCCCCGGACGGACGGTGGACCCGGGGGAGTTCAGCCGTCCGTCCGGAGCGGTTCCGGACGGCCGCGGACCCGGGGGAGTCCATGGGCCGACCGGAGGGGTTTCCGGACGGGCGGGGCCCGGGGGAGCCATGTCGCCCGTCCGGAGTGCGGTCCGGGCGGCCGGCGGACACAGGGGAATCCGCCGGCCGTCCGGAGTCGGTGTCAGTCCTGGTCGTCGCCCCCGCCCCTGGACTGCTGGTTGCCGCCGCGACCGGGCCGCCCCGACGCAGCGGCCGACGTGGCGGCCGACGCGGACGCGGACGGGCCGGCCGACGGACGGCCGTGGCCGTTCTGCCCGTTGCCGTTCTGCCCGTTCTGCCCGTTGCCGGTCTGGCCGCTGTCGTTCCGGTCACTGTCGTTCCGGTCGCCGCCGTGGGCGGCGAGCTGCGCGCAGTACCCGGTCACCTTCTCCGCGGCGCCGGCCGCGCGCAGCAGCTCGGCCAGCGCCGGGTCGGCGGCGGCCTCCTTCGGCTTGGCGCCGGACGAGACCCGCGTCGTGAAGCCCCGGCACAGGGTGGCCAGGTCGGGCGCCTGCCCGGGGTCGGCGGACGCCGGGCCGGACGGCCGGTCGGACGCGCCGCCCGGGCGGGTGGCGGCGTTGGACGGCTTGGCGGTGCGGCTCGGGGTACCGGTCGGCGATCCGTCCGGCGCGTTCGGGGACGACGCGGGCGCGGCGGCGGCCGGCGGGGCCGGGGCGGGACCGCCCAGGACCTCGGGCAGCCGGCCCGTCCCGGCGGCGACGGCGACTCCGCCGACGGCGGTCACGCCCAGCGCGACGGCCATGGCCTTCGCGCTGAGGGCCCGCGCGAGCGCGGTGTCCGCCATCTTTCGTCTCCGGTGCTGACTGGGGGCCGGCTGGCGACGAGCCTGCCGGAACGCGGCCACGGCCCCCTCTTCGCCGGGCAGCGGACCGTCGTCCGCCGGCCCGGTCGCCGCGGCGGCGGCGAGCAGTGCGGCGAGCTCGGGCCGTCCTGGCGCGGGCTGCTGCCCGGCGGAGGGGTCCTGACCGGCCTCCGGGTCGACCGTCGTGCCGCGGAGCAGCTGCTCCGCGGCGGCGCGATCGATCCGGCGGGATCGGTTGGTGCTCATCTCATATCCCTCAGCGTCGGCACCTGCGCCGGTGTCACACCCTGCGCGGAGATTTTTTTCCCGGCCCCCCGGCGGGGGAGCCCGGCGACCGCTCCCCCGGTCTGGTCAAGCGTCTTGGCGAGCCGCCGCAGCCCCCGGTGCGCGGCCATCCGGACGCTGCCGGCCCGTTTGCCCAGCACCTTCGCGGCGCTCTCCGCGTCCAGCCCGAGCACCACCCGCAGCAGCACCGCCTCGGCCTGGTCGGGCGGCAGCGAGGCGATCAGCGCGAGCGCGTCGGAGGTGGCGACGGTGGTCATCGCCTGGCCCGCGGTGTCCTCGACGGCGGCCAGTTCGGCCAGGTACTCCACCGGCAGGTCGGCGACCGGCCGGCGGCGCACCCGGCGCAGGTGGTCCATGGCGCGGTTGCGGGCGATGGTCGCGGCCCAGCCGCGGAAGCCGTCCGCGTCGCCCCGGAAACCCGGCAGGTCACGGGCGATCTGCAGCCACGCCTCGGAGGCGATGTCCTCGGCGTCCTCGGCCCTGCCGCCGACCAGTACCCGCAGGTAGCGCAGCAGCCCGGGCTGGACGGCCCGGAACAGGACCCGGAACGCCTCCTCGTCGCCGTCCTGGGCGGCCAGGACGGCGGCGGCGAGATCCGCCCGCCGGCCGGCCGGGCGGTCCGGCGCGTCCGGACGGCCGCGCCGGTCGCCGTCGCCCGCCCCGTGGTGTTCAGCACTGTGCACCCGCCACATGATGCGCCATCCGGGTGCCCCGGCCCAGCCGCGGGGCGTGGCACGGGCGGTGACGGAGCGGTGGCTGCCCGGTGTGGGGCCGGGTGCCGCCGGGTGTGCGCGCGGTGCAGGCCGACGGGCCGTCAGCTTCGGGACCAAGGACCCGGCCCGGGCCGACCTTCGTCCCGCCGGCTGCTGTCGTTCGCCCGCGGATTCGCCCCACTCCCCCGCCATACGGTGCAAACAGGGACATTCCGTCCCGATCCGGAGCCCGGCGGCCGCCCGCCCGCTCCGCTGCACGAGCCATCGAACCGGGAGACGCCATGAGCACCGCCCAGGAGCTGTACACGACGGGAATCCGCGAGCACTTCGCGCCCGCCCTGCGCGCCCTGGGCCTCCAGGGCTGGCGCCACTCGTTCTCGCTGCCGGACCGCGACCGGTGGGCGGTGCTCGGCGTGCAGGCGGTGCACGCGGACGGGCGGGTGCGCTACACCGTCAACCTCTCCGTCACCGACAAGGCCGCCTGGGACCGGCGGAGCATCCGCCCCTGCGCCAACACCCCTACGGGGCTTGAGCGTTGGCGCGCCCCGATCGGCGAGGTGATGCCGGTCGGCGGCGAGGTCTGGTGGGAGGTCGCGCCCGGCCCGCGCTGGCTGGTCGCCGTCGAGGACTCGGTGGCCGCCGTCCGCGGCTACGCGCTGCCCGAACTGCGCCGCCGGCTGCGCCCCGACGACCGCGGGCCCTACCTGCTGCCGGCCGCCCTCGACGGCGTCAACAACGCCCTCGCGATCGCCGGCGTCGCCCGCATCCAGCGCGCCGAACTCACCGACCACGTCCTCGAGTTGCACGGCGCGTGGAGCCGCCACGACCCGGCCGCCCGGCAGGTCCTGGCCGGCGCCGCCCGCGGCTTCCTGTCCGCCCGCGACCGGCGGTTCCGGCTGGTCCGGGCGCTCGACACCCTCGGCCGCCCGCTGTGGGAGTTCCCGGCCGGGAACCACGGCGAAGCGGACTGAGTCCTTCTCAGTACCGGCACGCGCCGGCACAGAAACACCTCCGGGGGGAAGCACATGACGGGGACCGCCACGACGTCCGCGCCGACACTGTCGCACGAGCAGCGCCGACTCGACTGGGACGGCTGCCTGAACGTCCGCGACCTGGGCGGCCTGCCCACCCGCGACGGCCGGCTCACCCGCACCGGCGCGATCGTCCGCGCGGACAACCTCGACCGGCTCACCGCCGAGGGCCGCAGCGCCCTGCTCGACTACGGCGTGCGCACCGTCATCGACCTGCGCAACCCCGTCGAGTACCGGCCGCTGCTGCCCACCCCCGACACCGTCGACCTGGTCCGCGTCCCGCTCGACGCATTGGCCGGCCCCGACTGGTGGGCCCGCTTCGGCGCCCTCGACGGCACCCCGCTGTCCTTCCGCCCCTACCTCGACCACTGCCGGGACGCCGTCGCCCAACTCGTCACCGCCGTCGCCCACGCCCGGGAGGGCGGCATCGTCGTGCACTGCGGCGCCGGCCGCGACCGCACCGGTCTGGCCGCGCTCGTCCTGCTCGCCCTCGCCGGCGTCGAACCCGCCGCGATCGCCGAGGACTACCTGCTGTCCGCCGCGAACCTGCGGCCGCTGTGGACCCTCCTCGACCGCCCCGGCGAAGAGGCCGACATCGCCCGCGTCCTCGCCGACGCCGGCACCACCGCCGAAGGCGCCCTGCACGCGGTGCTCACCGAATTCGACGCCGCGCAGTGGCTGCCCGCCGCCGACGTCGCCGCGCTCCGAACCCGCCTGCTCTCCACCAACTGACGCGCCATCAAATGGTTCGCGCCCCACGGCGGGCGCGAACCATACTGCGCCGCATGGTGGACTTCTCCGTTTTCGACACCCGCGGCTACCCGACCGTCGACGTCCGCACCGGCTACGCCGGCTGGGTCGACAGCTACGAACAGACCGTGCAGGACGCGATGGACCTCGACGTCCTGGCCCGACTCGCCGTCCCCGCCTGGTCCGACGCCCGCACCGCCGTCGACCTCGGCTGCGGCACCGGCCGCACCGGCGCCTGGCTGCGCGACCGCGGCGTCGGCGCGATCGACGGCGTCGACCTCACCCCCGAGATGCTCGCCCGCGCCCGCGAACGCGGCGCCCACCGCACCCTCACCGAGGCCGACCTCGCCGCCACCGGACTGCCCACCGCCGCGTACGACCTGGCGGCCTGCTCCCTGGTCGACGAACACCTCGCCGACCTCACCCCCCTCTACCGCGAGGCCCACCGCCTGGTCCGGCCCGGCGGCCTGTTCGTCCTGGTCGGTCTCCACCCCGCCTTCATCATGTCCGCCGGCATGCCCACCCACTACGACGGCCCCGACGGCCCCGTCGCCATCACCACCCACGTCCACCTGGTCAGCGACCACCTCACCGCCGGCCTCGCCGCCGGCTGGCGCCTCGCCGAAATGCGCGAACAGACCGTCGGCGACGACTGGATCGCCCTCAAGCCCAAGTGGTCCACCCACCGCGGCCAACCGGTCTCCGCGGCCTACGTCTGGCAAGCGTGAACCCAGGGGCGCGTGGGGGCACCTCCCAGCCCCCTAGGGCTGGGGGAGAACTGCGCGAAGCGGAAGGACCCAACCGCAAGATCGCGACGCCGAACAATGACTTGCACGCGCTCGCGACCGTCCAGACCCGCTCAGAACCCCGAGTTCGGCGCCGTCACCACCCGCGTCCGCCCATCCGCCCTCGCAGCCAGCCCCGCCTCCAAGCGGAGCGCTCGCGCCGGCCCGAGCAGGGCCATCGCCTCGGGAACGGTCGCCCACCGGTACGCGTCGAGCTCCCCCGTCGGCAGCGCGATGGGGGTGTCCGCCGGGAAGACGCCCAGGTCGAAGAGGAAGTGGCAGGCGGGGTGGCCGAGTTCGCCGCTGGGGTGGGTCCAGGCGACGGCCAGCAGGTCGCCCGCCTCGCGGTGCAGCCCGGTCTCCTCGTGGAGTTCGCGGGTGGCGCACTGCTGCGCGTTCTCTCCGAGGTCGACGGTGCCACCGACGAACTGCCAGGCGTCCCGGTAGCCGGCCTTGACGATCAGGACCCGTCCGTCGGGGTCGGTGATCAGGCAGCCCGCGGCGGCGTACACGCGGGGCAGGGAGGCGAGCCAGTCCTCACGGGAGGCGAACTCGGGGGCGTCGGCCATGTCACTCCTTCGGCGGGGGTGGGGGCGTGCGGCCCCACTCTCCCACCCCCTCCGAGGCGCGTGCACCGAGGGTTCCCGTGCCGGACGGCTCAGTGTTCGGAGTGCCGTTCCGCGCCGCGGTGCCGGTGTCCGGGCAGTTCGGTGTGTGCGGCGGGCCCGTCGGCCGGGCCCGCCGTGGCGGGTGTCCGGCGTCCGCCGTGGCTGAACACGGCGTCGCCCGGGTAACCAGCCGTCTCGGCGGCGCGCGTGGTGTCGGTGTGCAGTTGCGGCGCGAGAGGTGCCGGGTCGGCCTCCATCGTGCGGTCCTGCAGCACCTGATGGCTGCCCTCGCGGAGCCTGATCATCCCGTCGGTCGGTTGCTTGGTCATCGCCGGCCTCCCTTCATCGGCTTCGTCAGCCCGATATGCCCATTATCGGCCCGTATCCCTCGCGACGCCTTGAACTCCCTTTACCGAAAGGCCAGCTCAGGCCCCCCGCGATATGGGACCATGCCCCGTGGCCACGGTGATACAAGCCGACGAATCCCAGGAACAGCGCACCGCACAATCCGCCCCGCGCGGCGGCCAGACGGACCGGGTCCGGCACCCGGCCGCCCTGATCCGCCTGGTCTCCGGGTTGTGCTGGATCGCCCTGGTGTTGCTGCTGGCGGGCTACGCCCGCTCTTCCGCGCTCGGTCTGGACACCGACGTCTCGCGCGTCACCGACCAGATGCCCTGGCCGCCGGTCAAGCTCGCGGCCGCGCTGTGCGGCGGCGCCCTGCTGCTGGTGCCGCTGGGCTACGCCGTCGACCGGCTGCTGCACGCCGACGGCCGCCGGGTCGCGGACGGTGTCCTCGCCGCCGTCGGCGCGTACGGCCTCTCGCTTCTCCTGGACCTGCTGGCCGGCGACCTCACCACGCTCACCCACCCGCTGTCCGGCGGCGACGGCCGCACCGACCCGGTGTACGGGCACCTCGCGCCGGTGCTGGCGTTCATGACCGCGATCGGCACCACCGGCATGCGCCGCTGGCGCAGCGCGCTGGCCGTCACCCTGACGCTGTCCGGCCTGTCCGGGCTGATCACCGGGTACGCCACCCCGCTGTCGCTGGTGCTGTCGCTGCTGCTCGGCTGGACCACCGCGCACGCCACCCGGTACGCCGTCGGCGAGCCGGTCGGCACGCCCACCGAGGACCAGATCGCCGCCGCGCTGACCGCCTGCGGCGTTCGCCCCGACGCGGTGCTCGCGCTCGGCCCGAGCCGCTACCTGGTCACCCAGCACGACGGCCGCCCCGACCTGGACGTCCACCTGCTCGACCGGCACGTCCAGGCCAGCGGACTGCTCGGCCACCTGTGGCTGGCGCTGCGCCTGCGCACCGCGCCCCGCCCACTCGGCCTGCGCCCGCTGCGCGCCGGGCTCGAGCACCAGACCCTGCTCGGTCACGCCGCGGCCGCCGCGGGCGTGCGCACCCGCACGCCCGTCGCCGCCGTCGAGCTGGGCCCGGACGCCGCGCTGGTCGCCTACCGGCGGATCGACGCCAGCCCGTTCGCCGAACTGTTCACCGAGTGCACCCCGGCCGCTGCCGGGGAAGAACCGGCCGCCGCCGACCCCGGCATCACCCCCACCGACGCGGAACTGCGCGACGCCTGGCAGCAGTTGGCGCTGCTGCAACGCCGCCGGATCGCGCACCGTTCGATCTCCCCGCAGACCGTCCTGCTGGACGCCGAGGGCCGGGTCCACCTGGTCGGCCTGGCCCGCGGCGAGATCGCGGCCAGTGACCTGCTGCTGCGCCTGGACGTGGCCGGCATGCTCGCCGTCCTCGCCGTGCACGCGGGGCCGGAACGGGCGGTGCGGGCCGCGATCGACGTGCTCGGCCGGGGCCCGGTCGGCGCCGCGCTGCCGCTGTTGCAGCCGATCGCGCTGGCCCGCGACACCCGCGCCGCGCTCGCCCAGCACAAGCAGCTGGCCGGCGAACTGCGCGCCGAGGTGCAGCGGCAGATGCCGCAGGCCGCCACCGAACCCGTCCGGCTGGAGCGGGTGCGCCCGCGCACGCTGCTCAGCATCGTCGCCGGGGTCGCGGTCGGGTACGCGCTGCTGAACTTCCTGTTCAACACCAACGTCAACCCGGTCACGCTGGTCGCCGACTCCGACCCGCTGTGGCTGGCCGGCGCGGTGCTCTGGGCCGCGGCCAGCTACCCCGTCGCGACCTTCGCGTTCAGCGGTTTCGTCCCCGAGAAACTGTCGTTCCGCTCCACGCTGGCCGCCCAGGTCGCCGGCGCCTTCGTCAAGGTGGCCGCCCCGGGCGGTGTGGGCGGCCTCGCCCTGAACACCCGCTACCTGCAGTGCGCGAACATCCCCACCGCGCAGGCGATGTCCAGCATCGGCGTCAGCCAGCTGTTCGGCCTGGTGCTGCACATGATGCAGCTCGCCGTGTTCAGCGCCCTGGTCGGCGTGGACACCACGTCCGGCGACGACTCCTCGGCCCTGACCGGCGGCTGGGTGGTGTGGCTGGCCGGGTTGGCCGCCGCGGTCGTCGCGGTGTCGATCGCCGCAGTGCCGTCGCTGCGGCGGCGCGCCCAGACCCTGCTGCGGCCGCTGCGCGCCGAGGTGCTGCCGCGCCTGCTCGACCTGGCCCAGCGGCCCGGCAGGCTCGCCACCGGCGTGGCCGGCCAGCTGCTGGTGTCGATGTGCTTCGTGGCCTGCCTGTACTGCTGCACCCGCGCGGTCGGCCAGCACCCCGGGTTCAACGCCGTCGCGGTGAGCTTCCTGGCCGGCAACGCGGCCGGCAACGTGGTGCCGACGCCGGGCGGCGTGGGCGGCGTGGAGGGTCTGACCGCAGGCATGCTCAAGGCGACCGCGGGCCTCGATTACGGCACCGCGCTCGCCGCGGTGATGCTGTACCGGCTGCTCACTTTCATCCTGCCGGTCCTGCCGGGCTGGGCGGCGTTCACCTGGCTGAAGCGCCGCCGGGCGATCTGACCCGCTCCGGTCACTCGCCCCGGTGGTCCTCGTCCCCCACCGCGACCTCCCGGACCTGCTCCACCGCGTCCCCCTCGGCCGCCGGTGCCGCCCCCAGCTCACGCTGCCGCCGCAACACCTCCAGGTCATCCACCTCCGGCTCCACCGCCTCCCGCTCCGCGTCCCCCGCATCCAGCACGGTCGGGGTCGGCTCGTCGACGTCCTCGGGGTATTCGGGGTTCTCCGCATTCAGGCGCATACCACCAGTATCCGGCGCAACCCCGTATAACGGTCACCTTTGGAGCGGCGGGTCTCGCACCCGCGCGGAGCGCGTGCGCCCCGGGTGCGCTCGTACGGTGGTCGGTGGGGCCCGTGTGGTGGAGGGTGGTCGGGATGCTGGTGGCGGAGGTGGCCGGGGCGTCGGCGCGGTTGGCGGGGACGGCGGCGCGGTCGGAGAAGGTACGGGTGCTGGCGGAGCTGTTCGGGCGGGTGTCGGCCGAGGAGGCGCCGCTGGTGGTGGCGTACCTGGCGGGGCGGTTGCCGCAGCGGAAGGTCGGGGTGGGGTGGCAGACCTTGCGGGAGCGGCCGGAGCCCGCCGCCGGGGCGACTCTCGGGGTGCTGGAGCTGGACCGCCGGCTGTCCGCCCTCGCGGCCCTCGCCGGTCCCGGCTCGCAGCGCGAACGCCGGCGCCAGGTGGGCGAGTTGATGGCGCTGGCCACCGGGCAGGAGCAGCACTTCCTGCTCGGCCTGCTCTCCGGCGAGCTGCGCCAGGGCGCGCTGGACGCGGTGGCGGTGGAGGGCCTGGCGGCAGCCGTCGGCGCACCGGCGGAGGCGGTTCGGCGGGCACTCATGCTGTCGGGCGAACTCGGGCCGCTGGCGGGCCGGTTGGTCGAGCAGGGCCCGGCCGCGCTGGACGCCTTCCGGCTGGCCGTCGGCCGCCCGGTGCAGCCGATGCTGGCGCAGAGCGCGAAGGACATCGACGAGGCCCTGGACCGGCTCGGCCCGTGCGCGGTGGAGGAGAAACTGGACGGCATCCGGATCCAGGCGCACCGGCACGGCGACACGGTGCGCCTCTACACCCGGACGCTCGCCGAGATCACCGCCCGGCTGCCCGAAGTGGCTGCGCTGGTACGGGAGTTGCCGCAGGAGCGGCTCATCCTCGACGGCGAGGTGCTGGCGTTGGACGAGGAGGGGCTGCCGCGGCCGTTCCAGCAGACGTCCGGCCGGGTCGGCTCGCACGGCGAGCACACCGAACTCCCGCTGTCCGCCGTCTTCTTCGACCTGCTGCTGACCGGCGACCGGGACCTGCTGGACGCCCCCGCCGCCGAACGCCGCGCCGAACTCGCCGCGCTGGTCCCGGAATCCGCCCGGGTCCGGCACCTCCGGGTGGACGACCCGTCCGATCCCGAACAGCGGCAGCTGGCCCGCGAGTTCACCCGCGCGGCGACCGCCGAGCACCGGCACGAGGGGGTGGTGGTGAAGTCGCTGGACGCGCCGTACAGCGCGGGGCGGCGCGGTTCGTCCTGGCTGAAGGTGAAGCCCGTCCACACCCTCGACCTGGTGGTGCTGGCCGCCGAGTGGGGGCACGGGCGGCGCACCGGCCGGCTGTCCAACCTGCACCTCGGGGCGCGGCGGCCGGACGGCACGTTCGCGATGCTCGGCAAGACGTTCAAGGGCCTCACCGACAGTCTGCTGGAGTGGCAGACGGCGCGGCTGCGGGAGTTGGCGGTCCGCGAGGAACGCTGGGGTGTGGTGGTGCGGCCCGAGCTGGTGGTGGAGATCGCCTTCGACGGCGTCCAGCGTTCCAGCCGCTACCCGGAGGGGGTGACGCTGCGCTTCGCCCGGGTGCTGCGCTACCGGGAGGACAAGCGCGCGGCCGAGGCGGACACGGTGGAGTCGGTGGCGGCGCTGCTTCCTTGACGGCCCATGACATCGGAGGACCCCCAACGAAACCCGCCCTTAATGCCCCATCATCGCTCTTGCAAACAAGTTGCAATAGGGTGGCCCTCGCAACGGATCATCCGTCGACCGAGAGGGGCTGCTCACCCATGGGTGCCTACACGCTGCCTGACCTGCCCTACGACTACTCCGCCCTGGAGCGGGCGATGTCCGCCGAAATCCTGGAGCTCCACCACTCCAAGCACCACCAGGCGTACGTCAACGGCGCCAACCTGACGCTGGAACAGCTCGCCGAGGCCCGCGACAAGGAGCAGTTCGGCTCGCTGGTCGGCCTGCAGAAGACCCTCGCCTTCAACCTGTCCGGCCACGTCCTGCACTCGCTGTTCTGGCAGAACCTCTCCCCCGAGGGCGGCGACCGCCCGGACGGCGCGCTCGCCGACGCCATCGCCGAGCACTTCGGCAGCTTCGAGGCGTTCAAGCAGCAGCTGACCACCGCCACCGTCGGCGTCCAGGGCTCCGGCTGGGGCATCCTCTCCTGGGAGCCGCTCGGCAAGCGCCTGATCGTCGAGCAGGTCTACGACCACCACGGCAACGTCGGCCAGGGCACCGTCCCGCTGCTCGCCTTCGACGCCTGGGAGCACGCCTACTACCTGCAGTACAAGAACGTCCGCCCCGACTACGTCACCCGCCTCTGGGACGTCGTCAACTGGCAGGACGTCACCACCCGTTTCACCGCCGCCACTTCCGCCTGACGGCCGCACCTCCGCCGGGGCCCGCCACCGCGGCAGGCCCCGGCTCGGCCGTGCGCGCGGCCCCGCTACCGTGGGCGGCATGAACGCGGCACAGGAGTTCGAGACCCACCGGCCGCGGCTGTTCTCGCTCGCGTACCGGATGCTCGGATCCGCCGCGGAGGCCGAGGACGCCGTGCAGGACGCCTACCTGCGCTGGCACGGGGCGCTGCGGGAGCAGATCGCCGCGCCCGGGCCGTGGCTGAACAAGGTGCTCACCAACCTGTGCCTGAACCGCCTCACCTCCGCCCGGGCCCGGCGCGAGGAGTACCCGGGCACCTGGCTGCCCGAACCGGTCGCCACCGGCGCCGGCGCCCTCGGGCCGATGGAGCACGCCGAGCAGCGCGAGGCGGTGTCCTTCGCGGTCCTCACCCTGATGGAGCGGCTCACCCCGCCCGAGCGGGCCTCGGTGGTGCTGCGCGACGCGTTCGGCTACAGCCACCGCGAGATCGCCGGCGTCCTGGACTGCTCCGAGCCCGCCGCCCGCCAGCTCTACCACCGCGGCCACCGGCACCTGACCGACGACGCCCCGCAGCCCGCACCCGACCCGGCCCAGAACGCCGCCCTGCTGCAACGCTTCCTCTCCGCCGCGGCCGACGGCGCACTCGACCGGCTCGAACAACTCCTCGCCGAACAGGTCGTGGTGTGGGCGGACGGCGGCGGCAAGGTCCGGGCCGCGCTGCGCCCGGTGACCGGCCGCGACAACGCCACCCGCTTCCTCGCCGGGCTGTTCGCCCGCTTCACCACCGGCGTCCGGTTCGAGGCCGCCGAGGCCAACGGGCTTCCGGCGATACTCGGTTGGGAGGGCAACCGGCTCACCTCGCTGGGCGCCATCGATGTCGGCCCGGACGGCGTCACCACCGTCCGGATCCTGCGCAACCCCGACAAACTCGCCCACTTCGCGGCCCACCACCGCCCGCTGTCACAGAACGCCTGACCGCCCGGTTCCTTCCTGTACCGACCCTCCTGGAAGGAACCACCACCATGGACGACCGCACCCTGCTGGTGACCGGCGCGACCGGCGTACTCGGCCGCGAAATCCTGCGCCGGGCGCACGAAACCGGCTGCCCGGTCCGCGCCCTGACCCGCCGCACCACCCCGCCGGACCTCCCGGGCGCGACCGGCACCGACTGGCGCACCGGCGACCTCGTCACCAACGTCGGCCTGGACGCCGCCCTGATCGGCGTCGACACGGTGATCCACTGCGCCAGCGACCCGCGCCGCCCCAAGGACGACCTGCCGGCCTTCCGCCACCTGCTCGACGCGGCCCGCCGGGCCGGCATCCGACACATCGTCAACGTCTCGATCGTCGGAATCGACCAGGTCCCGCTGAAGTACTACCGCGTCAAACTGGAGGTCGAGCGCCTGCTCGCCGAGTCCGGCCTCGGCTGGACCAACCTGCGCGCCACCCAGTTCCCCCAGCTCCTCGACGGCATGCTCACCACCCTCGCCCGGCTGCCCGTCCTCCCGATGCTCGCCGGCACCCCCTGCCAGCCCGTCCACCCCGCCGAGGTCGCCGACCGCCTGGTGACCCTCGCCCTCGGCCAACCCGCCGGCCACGCACCGGACTTCGGCGGCCCCGAGATCCACCCCTCCACCGAGCTCGCCGCCAGTTGGCTCCGCGCCACCCACCCCCGCCGCCGCCGCGTCCTCCCCGTCCACCTCCCCGGCCGCCTCGGCACCGCCCTCCGCCAGGGCCACCTCACCACCCCCGCCCACCCCGACGGCACCACCACCTGGTCCGACTACCTCGCCACCCGCCGCGCCTGACCTCCCCGGGGCCGCACCCACCCGCCCGTGCGGCCCCGATCAGCGGTCCAGGAACACTCCTGATGCGGCCGACCGCGCAGCGCCTTCAGCAGGGTTCCACCGCCGCTCACCGACGGCGCGCCAGCGCCCGCCACCGCCACGGCGTCAGCCACCAGGCCGCCGCGCCCACCGCGAGCGAACCCGCCGCCAGTACCCAGCAGGCCGCACTCCGCGGGTCCGCCCACGGCCAGTTCCACCAGCGCACCGCTCCGGACGCGTCCCAGCCCAGGTACGTCAGTGGGAAGAAGGTGGCAAGCGGCAGGACCCAGACCTGCCGACGCCCGAACAGTCGCCCCGAGAGCACCGCGAGCCCACACCAGATCAGCACGGCCCGCCCCACCATGACCGCGCTCGCCGGACCGGAGACGATCGCCTCCACGCCGCCCGCCAGGCCCAGCGCCACCGCCCCGGCGGCCAGCAGCTGGACCCGTTCGGCCCGCCGCATCCGGAACCCGCCCACCGCTTCCCAGCTGTCCATCCCGCTGTGCGGTGATCCCGCCACCAGTGCCGCCCAGACGGCGGCCAGCACCATCCGCAGCTGCATGGTGCTGTCGCCGTACGCCCCGGGAAGCGCCATCGCGACCGAGCCGAACCACAGCTGGGCACCCGTCAACCCCGCGGCGGCGAGCGCCGCCCAGCCGGCCCGACGCGGGCGCGCGAACAGCATCAACCCGTTCTCAGCCACAGTCGCCGCCGCGCGGCAGCCGCTGGTCCACCCAGGCGAGCTGCACCTCCTCGGGCTGGGCGACCAGCCGCCCGACCGCCTCCTGGTCGACGCCGGGCGGCCCGCCGTGGACACTCGCCGGAACGCCGTGACCCGCGAACCGGGCGGTCAGCCAGGCGATCAGCTCCCACTGGCCGGCCCCCTCCCGCCCGCACGACAGCGGGACCGTCTCCGCGGCAGTCCCGATCGCCATCGCCGTCGCCACCTCCCAGACCTCGCCCTCCCGCAGGACGAACCTGTTCCCGCGATCGAGCTCCCGCCCGTCCAGCCCCTCCTCCGCGAACTGCGCCGGCACCCGGAACCGCCCGGCGGAAAGCGCCGCCGCCCGCTCGGCCAGCTCCCGCAGCTCGGGCAGGTAACGCCGGTTCTCCGGCCACACGCAGATCTTCGGCACCCCGTCGGTGCACAGCGGACGGGAGGGCGCAGACCGCTGCACCACCAGCGGTCCGGCAAGCGCCCACAGCACCAGCGAACCGGCCAGGGCCAGCACCCCTCCCGCCGTGCCGAACGACCTGGCGCGCCACTTCGGCCCGTGCCCCTCGGTGCGCACCTGCCGTCCGGCACCCACGGCGAGCCCGACCAGCGCCAGCGCGGCGGCAGCCCGGGCGAGCAGCGGCCAGGCCGCGACCGTCCGGGCCGGATACCCGGACAGCGCGACGAGACCGACACCCGGTGACGCGCCCTGCGGCACGAACCCGACCAGCCCGAGAAACACCAGGCACCCCAGCGTGCACACCACCGGAACGGCGAAGAGCGACCGGCCCCCGCGCCCCGCCAGGTGCCCCAACGCCGTGCACCCGGTGATCAGCACCGCCCCCAGCAGCACGTAGCCGGGCCACCAGAAACTCGGCCCGCCGTCGCGCACCGTCACCGCGACCGCGGTCAACATGCCGACCGCGTACGCCGCCAGACCGTACGTCAGGGCTGCCGCCACCTGCACGGCCTCGATCCGCCATGACGGCCGGGCCGCGGCGAAGCCGACCACCACACCGGCACGGCGCCGGGCGGCCGCCGCCCAGGCCGCCGCACCCGCCATCGCCGGCCCGAGGTAGAACGCCGGGATCTGCGCGGCCGCACTGGCCTGCGACCACACCCCGATCCACGACCTGTCCCGCCCGAACAGCACCAGCAGCACCACCGCCACCAGCACGGGAAACACCCACCGCAGCGGCGAGCGGCGCAGCTCCGTCCGGTACGCCCGGCTCATCGGCCCACCGCCTGCCGCCCGTCGAGGGCGCGCATGTAGCCGCGCTCCAGCGGGCTGTCACCCGGATCGCCCGGACGCGCCAACGCCGCCAACTCCCCTGGCGTGCCCCGGAAGACGAGACGTCCACCGTCCATCACCGCGACCTGGTCGCACACCGCCGCGACGTCCTCCACCAGGTGGGTGCTGAGCACCACGCCCGCCCCGGCCAACGAACGGATCAGGGCGCGGAACTCCAGCCGCTGCGCCGGATCCAGACCGACCGTGGGCTCGTCCAGCAGCAGCACCTCGGGCTCACCCACCAGCGCGGCAGCGATCCCGGCCCGGCGGAGCATCCCGCCGGACAGCGACTTCATCCGGACCCGCGCCCGGTCACCGAGCCCGACCGCCTCGACCGCCTTCCGGGCAGCCTCCGTGGCCCGCGCGTCGGGCACCTCGCGCAACCAGGCGCAGTAGCGGACGAACTCCTCCACCGTGTACCCCGGGAAGTACCCGAAGTCCTGCGGCAGAAAGCCGATCCGCCGCCGGGCCACCCGCGCCGCCCGCTCCGAATCGACCGGTCCCCCGCACACCTCCAGCGTCCCGCCGAGCGGCGGCGCCACCGTGGCAAGCGTCCGTAACAGGGTGCTCTTCCCCGCCCCGTTCGGCCCGAGCAGCCCCAACACGCCTTCCCCGACCGCCAGATCCAGCCCCTCGATCACCCGCCGCCCCCGGTACCCCTGCACCAGTCCGACCACCCGCACCCTCGGCTCCACGCCGCGCCTCCCCACCTCAGCCGCACCTCACAGCGCCCCCTACGACACACCACCGCCGCCTTCCCACAGGCCGGGGAACGCCAAAAGGCCCAGGTCATCACTGAATGACCTGGGCCTCTCTCTGAGCCGCCTATGGGATTCGAACCCATGACCTACGCATTACGAGCCCGAGAGTGATCATGTTGGCTGCTGTCAGCATCGGCCACTTGGTGATGAAGTAGCAGGTCAGAGCGCCGCACCGTGATCCACGATCTTGCTCGGACCGGCACGTGTTGCACTGTCCGCTCACGCATCGCTCACGCAGATCCGCTCCCGAGTGGAAGCGGATCTGCATCCGGTCCAACCTCACTGACCCTGACGATCGACCGCGGACACCGCCCCTTCCGCAGGGCTCGCCGGCCTACTCCGCCGCGCCCGCGGCATCTACCTAGTCCAAGAGCTGCCGAACAAGGTCATCCAGCTCCTCGGCATCTTGCGACGTTGCAAGGAACTCGCGCACCACCTGCCGGAGCCTGACGAATCCCTTGCCCTCGTCGAAGGTCAGCTCAGCAATGCGCTTCGCTTCCAGCTCGCCCAGCTCGGCCACACGTGCGTGAGTTGGATTACTCGAATCGAAGATCGGTATCGGCAGCTGCCACACAGCCTTGTCGATGTCCCGCTCGTCCTTTCCGTAGGACATGAGGGGCCTGACCAGCTCGGTGAGCACAGGCGTGTTGAGGATGGCACACAGGTACATGCCTTCCTCCCTGGTGGCCACCGTTCCCCAGTAGAGCTTGTGCTCCATCACCGCGCTCGAATCTTCCACCAACGCCGCTGTCACATGCATGCCCGAGGCGCCGTACACGACCCTCAGCGGCGTGCCAGGGAGCTGCTTCGACAAGCCGCGGTGGAAGTCAAGGCGCTCGGCAAGAGAGAGTCGATCACTTGTCCGATGCGCAGCCCAGGTGTCCTCCGCCCGCCGCCACCAGGCCGCGAGGTCCGGATAGCGATCCAGGTGATCATGATCGCTATGGAGGACGGTAGTTCCACCCTCGATCGGCAGGATCGCGCGTTTGGGTGCAAGAACGCGGTAGGGGAGGATGCTCTCTCCCAGGAGGACGGGGCGGATGAACTCCTTCTCCACCACACCTTCGGCATCCGGGAGCTTCTTCCAAGGCGCCTTCTCCAGCGTGCTCCTGTCGGAGCGCACCTTACGTCGGCCGCCTCCCAGGCCCATCAGGTTCTTACTTTCCTCCTCCTTAACAAAGAAGAGGACCTTGGGGAAGATCGTCGCCCCGTTCATGAATCGAGACGCATAGGGCGACCCAACGAGATCTTCCTTGACGTACTTGAGCTCTGCCGGTTCCCGCTTGATCCAGGCTTCTGCCTTCTGCCAAGTGGAGGCCGCCTTTGCCAGCTTCCCGGTCCAGCGCTCGGTTGCTTTGGGAAGCGGAATGGACACAGAGGACGAAGCGGAGAAGGAGCCCTGCAGCCTACGACCGAAGATCACTGCACTGCCTCGGGGAAAGAAGTGCGGCCGCAGGCGCCGAAGATCCCAAGAGCCATCGAAGCCAACACGGACCTGGCCGTCCGGATCGGGGTAGTCACCTGCACGGAATCCCGACCAGTAGGGGCGGTCGAGAACGGAGTTCGGGACTACAAAAGCGAACCTTCCGTCTTCGCGGAGGTATTGCTGGATGGCACGCGCGATGAACAGGCCCGAAAGATCCTGGTGCGTGGCCACTTCATCGCCGCGCCACAGGTTCCGCGTCATGGACATGTCCTTGAAGAGAACCTGCATGTCCTGCGGCATGTGGCGGTACGACAGCCATGGCGGGTTGCCGACAAGCACATCGACCCGGTTCTCTGCTCGCGACAGCCACATAGGCCGAGCCAGGTTTCGCACGTAGTAGGCCCAGATGTGGTTACGCCCCTCATCGACCAGGTCGCACAGAACGCTGAAGTTTGCCGTCAACTCATCCCGGTCATCCGCCCCAGTGATTCCCAGGTAATTGAAAAGGGAATTAAGGGAGGGCTTTGTGCCGTGTGGCCTACTGCTGCTGGCTGCCCGATCAGCCAGCTCGTTGACAATGTTGTCGAAGCGCGTTGCATCGGCCAGCAAGTGTTCAGAGAACCGAAGTTCATTTTCGAAGAGCTGACCACCAGCACCCGTTCGTATAATGAGATGGCCATGGTCCAGAAGATCGGCTCGCTGCTGCCACTGGACGCTGTCACCCAGGTATACGGGGACCCTTATGGCGCCCCGTTCTTCGCTTAGCAGCCGCTCGCTGCCGACAGCCAGTAGATAGGTAACGCGCGCCAGCGCTACAGCAACAGGGTGGAGATCGATTCCTGCCACATGGTCGGCGAGGCCAACCAGAGCAGCCTTGAGCGGAATGTCGGCCTGCTCGGCAGCCTCCAGATACCGGCGGGCCGCATGAAAGAGGAACGTACCCGAGCCACACGATGGGTCCAGCACACGCTGCTCAAGTGGCGCGGTGACGGTGTCCGAGACGATCTTCTCGGCCAGCCAGTCGGGCGTGTAGTACTCACCCTGCTTCTTCCGAGTCTCGGCGCCAATGACCGACTCGTAGAGGACCTTGAGCACGTCATGCTCAACCTGAGCCCAGTCGAAGCGCGCCAGACGACGAGCCAGCGTGCGCACGAAGCTCTCGCCGCCGGGGACCTCCATGATCCAACCGAAGAAGTCGGACTCGACCACGCCGTAGAGGTTGGCTACGCGGAAGAGCTCGCCGTTAATGAGCGTCGCTGGCTGGACCTCCTTCACGTCCTCGCCGAGAACCAGGTGAGCAATCACGTCAGCAGTCGCTACCAGGAGGGTATGTTCGATGAACAGCTCGTCGCTGTCCTCGAACTGCGCGCCGAGCGCACTTCGGAGGAGTCTCGCCCAGAGCTCTCGTTTGAGCTTCACCGTGGGAAGAGCCGCGTTGTCTTCATAGAGGGCCGCGAGACTCGCGCGGTCCAGCTGGTGCGAGACGCTGGCCGCACCGAGCTTGGCTTCGATGACCGCCGGCGTCGGCTTGATGCTGACAGCAGTCGCCAGCACCCCCTCCAGCCAGGTCAGCAGGTCAGACGCGGCCGTTCGCGCCTTGACCTCGAAGCGGCTTACCTGTGTGAATGTGTCCCCGGAGAGGCTGTACGCCCTCCAGTCAGCTCCGTCCGTGAGCACTCCCACATACCGCTGCCCAACCTGCTGGGTCCTGGTACGCACGTAGCCTTCGAGCTGATCTTCAGCCTTCTTGAGGATCGTCGCGCCTCGGAGATCCTTCTTGGTCTCGATGGCCGTGTAGCCGATCTCGATGTCGATCCGGCGACCGTCGCCCACCTGAGTCTCAAGGTCAACCTCGACCTCTTCCAGATCCTCGTCGCCGAGGTTCAGAGCCCCCTCTAGAAGAAGCGTGCGCACATCCGCTTGAAGGGTCGCCTCAGAACGACCGGGCTTGCGGTCGATCAAACGAGCGAGGAGCTTTTCGAGACTGGTTTGCGGTGCCGTCGTCATCTGGGTCCCTCGGTCTCGCGCACCCTGCCAGTGAACTGGCGAGGCCGAAACCTCCCCCTTCCTTCTCGTGCTCCAAGGCGCTGCCGGCGTTCTCGACGATCAGCTCGGACGTAGCCATTCTGCCGCAGCTCGACCTCGCCGCCAGCGACTCGGCTAGATCAGGGCTTCGGACCGTGAACGGCTGCTACTGAGAGCACCGAGGGTCGCCCTGCTACCCAGGGAGCTGCCTCTTGAGGTCGCAGCGCTGGCGGCTCAGTCAAGGAAGAGGTGCATGCCCGCACGGTAGTCGCCCCTCTGCTGGCGCGTGGTGGGGAGGATGTCGTACTGGTCGAGGTCGGCGGGCTGGACGAAGGGGGCCGTCAGCCCCGTCGTTGATCGTCGCCTGGCCGTCGAGGGGACAGCCGATACAGGTGTTCTCGCACTGCTCGGGAGCCGCCGTCACGCCAAGCGCCTTCAGATGCCCATCACGCTGATCGCTGTTGCCCCTCTCAGCTGAAACGTGCCTAGGACGATCCAGGCAGAACCGACCCGGTCCCGAAATTCACCTCTCTCGTGAACCGTCCGCTGAGAGACTAGGGCAGTGACCACTCCTGCCTTTAACTCGCGCGCCTTCGAGCTTGTCTGGCCTCGATGGATCGCGGCTGCCGAGATTGATCGCCTGATGGCGCTTAACGCGACGGGCCGCACCCACGATTGGGCCGAGCAGTGCACGTTGTTCCTGACGGAGGCGTTCACATCAGCGGAGATTGCCGACAAGTTCGAGGGCATGAGCGGCTGGACACCGTGGGAGCCCGAGAAGCAGAGCCAAGCCTCCTGGTTGGATGACCTGCGTACCAACCTTGACGACTGCCCTACCAAGGGCGAGCGCATGCCGTACTGGTCCGCGCGTCGAGGAGCCTCCCGTCAGACCTCGAAGACCGACCTGCCGGCCACTTGCCGCCGCTTCGCATCGCTGGTCGCTCGGCTCGATGACGCCGGCTATTTCGCCTCAGCCATGGGCCAGCCCTGTGTCGATGACAGCACGATCGGATCGCTTGGCACTTTCCCCATCGAGGAACTGCATCGCCAATTGGGCCGAGAGGGCGGCCTTTGGCCGGTTCAGCGGTTTGGCGAGCATTACGACCTGGACGATCTCTGTGACGTGATCGAGTTCCTGGCGGATCACGTGCGGCGGCCTACCCGAAGGCACTACCACTCATACAGCAACTGCGGTTGGCACTACGACGAGTTCGACTCCGAGCGTGGCCAGCAGCTTTACCGGTCAGAGGTCAACGTGCTGCTCGCTGAGAGCGAGATCGGGCTGATGCTTGCCGAGAGTGGTCGCCTCGAGATGGTCGCCCCAGGCGTTGTGGAGGAGCTGGTGACAGCCGTACGCGCCGCTGAGAATGTGCACGATGCTGACGACATGGAGCTGGAGCACGCACTGAGCCAGTTCCGAGTTCGCGGAGCAAGCCCGATGGACCGGCGGCAGTCAGTCATCGCACTCGCTGGGATTCTGGAGCGGCGACGAGCACTGATCAAGACACACCTGCTCAGCAAGGACGAAGGGGCGCTGTTCCAGATTGCCAACCAGTTTGGCATCCGCCATCAGGATGCCAAACAGCAAACGGAATACGACTCTGAGCTCTACCTCGAGTGGATCTTCTACTGGTACGTCGCCACGATCAATCTCACGAACAAGATCGCGGCAGCACAGGTTTGATCCACACCGACCTGTCCCTCGCCCTGCACCTATAGCTCGCGCAATCCGACTAGAACTCGTCCGATCAGAAATGGATCGGAAATCGGGCCGGTGGCGCTGGCTGACTCGGCGCGTTCCACGGGCTGCTCGACGTGTACCAATCCGGACCGTCCCGGGCCCTGGAGCAGGAGTTCGGCCCAGACAACCTTCCCAGGCGATGCCGGGTAGTGGCCCCAACGGTTGGACATCTCGCTCACCAAGAACAGCCCGCGTCCGCCAGTGGCTTCCACGCCTACCTCTCGCCTTACTGGTGGCTGGGGATCGCGGTCTGCGACTTGGACGAGCAGGGCCGTTCCTGTCAGCTGGAGGGTGAGGGTGAACGTGCTGACGGCGGACAGGCTCGAGTATCCGGTGCTCTGCGACTCATTGCCGGCCGGATGGCGGACCGCGTTGGTGGTGAGCTCGGAGACGATGAGGTTGGCCGTCTCGATGACAGGGCCCGGGATCTGCCAGCGGCGCAGGATGTCGGCGGAGTGCCGACGGGCCCAGGGCACCGCGTTCGGGGTATCGGCCAAGGTCAAGTGGCTGATGTACGGATGGCCTTGAGACATGAGGTGCCTCCCGCTCGGGGCTGCGTAGGCGTGCAGGTGCCTGCTGTTGGCGTTGATCAGTGGTCCCGCGTCCCGTGGTGGCCGGGTTGCCGGCCACCACGGTCAGAGGCCCTGTGCGCTCCCGTGCGGATCGCTCGCGGGCTACGCGGCTACTTCGTGGCGACCACGTAGACGCTGGCCCACTGACGCTTCGGGTTGGCCATCGTGGGGTCGAAGGTCCACGGCGCGATGGTGCGGAAGCCCGCCTCGGTGAAGAGCTGGGCGAGCTTCTCGTGGTCGTACGCCCAGTAGTGGGGGTTGTAGGTCGGGTCGTCGTCCTGGTCGCGGAAGACGTAGTTGATGAGGTCGAGGTAGGTGTTGATGTCGTCTCGGCACTGCCGCTTGGCGTACCACCGGTCGATCATCTCGGCGGCCTGGTCCGGCGGTGCCGGGTACGGGTTCAGGACGAAGGCGGCGTCGGGGACGCCGGTGATGAGTTGGCCGCCGGGCGTGAGGGCGCGGTGGGCCTCGCGGGCGTAGTACTTGGCGGAGCGCGGGTAGTCGATGTGCTCCAGGAAGTGCTCGGAGAAGATCGTCTCGGTGCTGGCATCGGCGAGTGGGATGCCCTCGCGTACGTCCCACAGGAGGTCGGCCGGCGGGACGATGTCGATGTTGAAGAAGCCATCGATGCGGTGGCCGCCACCGCCGATCTGGACATTGGCGGGGTCGGGCTTGAGGACGCCATCGGGCAGGGCGGCGACGCTGGTCCGGTGGTGGCGGTGCAGTTCGACTTCCTTGACCGCCGCCCGGAGGGCGCGGGCGAGGCCGTGCGTGGTCGCGGGTGAGTCGAGGGCCTGGTCGAGTTGGGCGAGGAGGGCGGTTATCTGCTGGTCGTGCGGGCTCATCGGGGGTCTCGCTTCCTGGGGCGCCTGGGTGGTGGTCAGGTGGTTCGGGAGCTGAGCTGTTCGATCTTCCACAGGCCCAGCCCGTTGCCGGGGTGGTGCCGACCGCCGTCCGTGAAGTCGGTGTCGAAGTGCTCGACGGGCTCGGGCAGGTGGAACGGCGCCGCCTGAAGGTTGAGCGGGCGCCAGTGGGTGTCCGTGGTGTCGCGGTTCTCGGCTTCGCCGACGTAGGTGGTGGCGAGCAGGTAGGTCGAGCCGCTGGCGGAGACGCGGTCGAGGAACGTGAGCACCTCGTGGTGGGTGAGGTGGACGAGGCAGTCTCGTGCGATGACGAGGCCCGCTGCCGGGATGTCGTCCCTGCTCAGGTCGGCCTGCCGGAAGGAGATGCGCTCGCTGCCGTGCCGTTCCTGGTTGAGCTGGACGAGGTCGGGGACGATGTCGAGGCCGACGTAACCGTCCAACTGGTCGAACCCGTCGACCTGGCGGATCCAGTTGACGTCGCCGCATCCGGCGTCCGTGATGGTGCGGATCGGGTAGCGCGCGAGAACCGAGGCGAGGGCGGCCCGGACGGCCTCGGTCTGACGGATCTCGGAGCCGGGACCGGAGACCGACTCGGGGGATCCCCAGTGGTTGGTGCGGTAGATCTCGGTGAAGAGCGTCTCGGCGGGCTGGGTGGGTGCCGGCCAGGCAGCGGTGGACAGGGTGGCGGGGCCGTGGGTGGGCATGCGTCTCCTCTGCGATCGTCGTCGAGGGGCGTGGGGCAGCGGTCAGCGGCTGCTGTTGCGCATGAGCGTGTACTTGATGTCGACCAGGCGCGGCGCGATGCTGAGCGCCAGCTGCTCGGTCGGGTGGAGGTGCCCGGCGTTGTCCGGCTCGGCACGCCAGACGCGGTAGTCCAGGTTCGGGTAAGCGGGGTTGATGCCGATCTCGCCCTTGGGCATCGTGCCGTTGAACGGCGCGACGATGTCCATGTGGTTCCAGTAGTTCCAGGCTTGCAGGGCCTTGTGCTGGTCGAAGTAGAAGTAGAAGTCGGGGTAGCGGCCGAAGCTGCGGAGTTCGCGGTGGATGAGGTGGCCGAGCAGTGGGCCGAGTTGGGTGGCGAGGCTGTCGAACTCCCAGCGCGTGCGGTGCCAGGCTTCGGGCACCTGCCCGCTGGTGAAGAGCCGGGCCGCCACGAGGTAGCTGATCCGCTCGACCATGTACGCGCGGGCGTGGTCAGCGTCGATGGTCAGGTCCACCCGCTGCAGAAGTGCCGCCAGCTGCTGCGGGCGGGGACGGAACCTGGCGAGGTTGAACTTGCCGGCCATGTCGGGGAAGGAGGCGAACAGCATCTCCTTGTAGAGCCAGTTGTTGAACTCCCCGAGGTCGGCCAGCTGCCGGGTCCGTGCAGAGGTGGAGTGGAGCATCAGGTACTCGGCGAGGGCCTCGAAGCAGAGATAGCCGAGGATCGGCAGCCGGGGGATGGCTGCATCCAGCAGCTGCAGGAAGCCCTCCGTGGCCACAGTCGAGCCCTGGTAGACGATGCCGGCGGCCAGGGCCAGGAACGCGGCCGAGTTCTTGATCCGGCCGACGACGGTCTCGCGCAGGTGGTGACGCTCGGTCTTGCTGAGCAGGTACTCCAGGTCGGTGTAGATCTGCAGGTGGATCGAGCCCAGCCGCAGGTAGTCCACGCCCGCCAATCCGCGATACGCCTGGGGCGGCGCGGTGATCTCGAAGATCAGCGGCGTGGGTGCGCGTCCGCCCAGGCCGACCCTGGCGAGGGAGGCGGGGGCCTCCTTGGTGAGGACGTAGGCGGCCAGGTTGTGCATACGGAAGCCGTGCTCGGTCGCTGTGAGCGGCGCGCAGTAGATGCTGCCGACGAGGCATCCGCCGGAGGGGTAGAGCACCCCCTCCTCGCTGATCTCTTCCAGGGCGTGGGTGACGTGGAGCAGGTGCAGCTTGCCGTCGCTGCTCAGGCTGTCGAAGAGCGCGTTCTTGCGGAGCAGGCTGCCGTTCGGCGTCTCGTCGGTCAGGCGCTTGTGCCAGGCGGCTGTCTGGGCTGCCAGCGGGTCGGCGTGCCCGGTGTCGGGCAGCAGCGCGGAGTCGAAGAAGGCGTGCGCGTCGGCCCACAGGTCGTAGGCGTCGCGGAAGCTCACGTCTACACCAGCCCCTTCTCGGCGACCGCGTACAGGACGGCTTCGGCGCTGCTGGCTCCGGCGAGGTGCGCGGTCTCGGAGACGGCGACGAGGTCGAAGGCCACGGCGCGGAGCTGGTCGAATGCCGGCTCACGAACGTGCCGCGCGTCGGGCCACCAGGTGAGCTTGGGCAGGCGGTAGCGGTCGAGCGCGTCTGCCGCCTTGACCAAGTCGCAGATGAGCCCGGCGCGGTGGCAGTCGGCCTGGTCGTCCAAGCAGAAGGCGCCGTACGGCACGTCGTGTAGGCGGATGGCGGTTGTTGCCTGGATGATCCGCCGGGGCGTGGCCACCAAGCCGAAGTGGGTCCAGACGGTGTCGGCGTTGGCGGCCAACCAGACGGCGGCACGAGCACCGTGGCCACGGTCGTCCTGATCGTGCAGGCGCTGGCAGTCGTGGACGGCTGCTGCCAGGACGACCGTGGCGGTCTCGGTGTCGTCCAGCTCGTGGATCTCAGCGAGCAGAGCGGCCAGTGCGGCGGTCCGCATGCTGTGCCTGAGACCGTGGAGCGAGTCGTGGAGGCGAGGCTCCGCCAGCCACGTTGCCGGAAGAGCGGACCGGCTCAGGAGGTGCTTCGAGGCCGGCCGCAGGGGCGGCGGCCAGGCCGCGCCGAGGTCGGGCCGGTTGGCCTTGATCCACTCAACGGTTGCCGGGTCCATGTACTGGTGGTGCGGCAGCTGCCTTCGGGCAGCCAGGTCGACCAGACTCGTGGTCGTCGGGGTCGTGCTCATCTGTGCCCACCCCCTTCTGGTGGTCTACCGCGGTGACGTGCTCCTACCGGATCGGCGCGGCCTGTGCCTCGCGGGCCTTACGCTCCTGCTCGGCGGCCTCGAAGGCGGCGGCGAAGTCGGCCAGCTCCTGCTCGCTCATCAGCGTCACGCCGAGCTCGGCGGCGACATCGATGATCTGGGCGCTCGCCTCGTCGCGGGCAGCGTCCGAGGCGCCGTCGTCGAGCAGCACCTCGAACTCGGCGTGGTAGCCCCATGCCTCGCTCCACTTGAGCGCGATCTCCACGCCCTGGTAGCGGAAGTTGTGGCGGAAGTTGAACGCCTCGTGCATCGCGTTCTCGAAGCCGAGGGCGTTGAACACCTTCACGGCCGACGGAACGTCCTCCCGGGCGATGGCGAACTCGGTCTCGGGGAAGGCGGCGCCCTGACCGATCCTGCTGCCCTTAAGGGTGATCTTGGCGGTGCCAGCAGCGGTGTTGTCCGTGACTTTGAGCAGTTGTTCGGGCAGCACGTAGAAGTAGATGTGCTTGGCGTCGTCGCCCAGGTCCTCGCTGTCCCGGCTCAGACGGTCCATGAGCCGGTCGTGGGTCTCCTTGTCGAAGCGAGCACGCATCTCGATCTCGACAGCCACGGTCGTGTCTCCTCGTTTTAGGCATGGCGAATCCAGCCGAACCAGGACGGGTGGGCCCCTGGCTGGTCCGGATGGGACGGCGTGGAGTTGATGGTTGGTACCGGGTGGTGGGGGGGGGGGGGGGGGGGGGGGGGGGGGGGGGGGGGGCGGGGGGGCGCGGGGGCCGGGGGGGGGGGGGCGCGGGCCGCGGCGGGGGCGCGCCGGGGCGCCGCGCGC